>NZ_JADEWM010000016.1:0-20292 GCF_015207615.1 Cyanobium sp. LEGE 06113
GCCCTGGCGGAGCCCCTGCTGCGGCGGCATCGCCTGCGGCGCCGCTGCTCGCCCCATCGCCGGCGGCAGCCCAGCGCGCAGCCGCCCCGCGCCAGCCACGGGTGCTGAGCGTGAGGGCAGGAGCATCAGCATCAACGGCCAGCCCCAGCAGGCCCTCTGGCGCTGGCTCGGGGCCGAGGCCGGCCCACCGCAGCAGCTCTGGATTCCCCTGGAGGTGCTGGAGAACCAGCTGGGGGTGAGCAGCCGCAGCCGCCCGGACGGCAGCCTGGACCTGGAGTGGTTCGGCCAGCCGCTGCTGGTGCCCCCCGCCCAGCAGCGCAGCCTCGAGGACGAAGTGGCCGTGGACGCCATGCCCCTGCTGCGGGCCGTCGGAGTCGGGGTGGCCCTGCAGCGGGGCCAGCTGTCCCTCACCTTGCCGGCGGCCCAGGTGCTGCGCGTGCGCGGCGGCAGCCAGCCCGGCGTGCGGCGGCTGGTGCTGGATCTGGGCGGACCGGCGCTGGTGCGCAGCAGCGGTGCCGAGCTGCTGCTGGATGTGGACCTGGGCCCGAGCCAGCTGCGCGAACTCCAGAACCTCGGTGTCGTGGTGCGGCGTGCTGGCCGTGGCGTGGCCGTGCGGCCCCGCAGCGGCTCCGTGAACCGAACCTTCAGCCTTGGCGAACCCAACCGCCTGGTGATCGACATTCCCGCCAGCGGCACGGCGGGCAGCGGCGCCGCGCCGCCCGCGCCAATCGACCCGCAGGTGCTGGCGATGGTGGGGCGCAGCCTGCGCTGGGATCGGCTGGTGCGGGATGGCGTGCGCATCAATGCGGTGCGGATCGACCCGCGCACGGCCCCCCTGCAGCTGCGGCCGCTGGTGCGCCCCGGCCCGATGGAGGGGCTGAGTTCCCTGACCCAGCTGGCCGGGCAGACCCAGGCGGTGGTGGCCATCAATGGCGGCTATTTCAACCGGGTGCGGCGCCTGCCCCTGGGGGCCCTCAAGCGCGATGGCCGCTGGCTTTCCGGGCCGATCCTCGGCCGCGGCGTCGCCGCCTGGAGCGGCCGGGAGCTACCCAGCTTCGGCCGGCTGAGGCTGGAGGAGTGGGTGAGCGGCTCCGGTGCTCCGCGCCTGCCGATCGTGGTGGTGAACAGCGGCTTCGTGCAGCGCGGCGTCAGCCGCTACACGGCCGACTGGGGCCCGGTTTACCGGGCGCTGAGCGGCTCGGAGACCGCCCTGCTGCTCGGGACTGACAACCAGGTGCTGCGGCGGATCGACAGCCCTGAACTGGCCCGGGGCGTGGCGATCCGGCCGGGCGAGACCCTGCTGGTGGGGCGCGGCGGCGTGACCCTGCCCTGGGCCCCCGGCAGCCGCCTGGCGCTCAGCAGCCGCCCCAGCGCGGCCCTGGGCGCCAAGCCCCAGGTGGTCGGTGGGGGTCCCCTGCTGCTGCAGGGCGGGCGGGTGGTGCTGAATGGGGCGGCCGAGACCTTCAGTGCCAGCTTCCTGCGCCAGGGGGCACCCCGCACGGTGCTGGGCAGCGATGGCCGTGAGGTGTGGCTGATCACCCTGGAAGGGGTGAATGACAGTGGCCCCACCCTGGCCAAGGCCGCCCAGCTGCTGCTGGGCCTGGGCCTGCGCGACGCCCTCAACCTCGACGGCGGCAGCTCCACCGGCCTGGTGCTGGGCGGCAGCCACCAGGTGAAGGGCCGCGGCGTGGCCGGTTCGGTGCACAACGGCGTCGGCCTGGTGCGCTGAAACCGGGATCCACCCCTGTCAGAGTGGCTGTGATCGCCTCAATCGCTCCGATGCCCAAGGGCCACAGCCTGCGCCTTTCGGCCAGGGCCGCCGCCGAGCTCGGGCGCCAGGCGGCCGTGGCCGGCACCCCCGGCCTGATCCATCTGGATCTGGTGGAGGGCGGCTGCGCCCGCTGGACGATCAGGGTGCGCCCTGGCCACCTGGCGGGGGTGCCGATTGCCCGGGCCGACGGGGTGACCCTCTACGCGCCGGCCGAGCAGCAGGAGCTGCTCACCGGCCTCACCCTCGATTACCGCGGCGACCTCAGCGGCGGCGGCTTCCTGGTGCGCCCCGGCGACGGGGTGGCGAGCTGCGCCTGCGGAGCCGCCTTCAGCCGCTCACCGGAGCGGTGACGGACGACCCAGTAAGGTGGCGGATTGTCGCAATCGGTCGACGTCCGACCTGTGTTCTCCGGCCCTCGATGCCCACTATCCAGCAACTGATCCGCACTGAACGGCAGCGTCTGACCCGCAAGACGAAGTCACCCGCCCTGCGCTCCTGCCCGGAACGCCGTGGGGTGTGCACCCGCGTGTACACGTCAACCCCCAAGAAGCCGAACTCGGCGCTCCGCAAGGTGGCCCGCGTGCGGCTCACCTCCGGCTTTGAGGTGACGGCCTACATCCCCGGCATCGGCCACAACCTCCAGGAGCACTCCGTGGTGCTGATCCGCGGCGGCCGGGTGAAAGACCTGCCCGGTGTCCGCTACCACATCATCCGCGGCACCCTGGACACCGCCGGTGTCAAGGACCGGCGTCAGTCTCGCTCCAAGTACGGCGCCAAGACGCCGAAGTCGTGACCTGACCCCAGCAGGCGGCAGGCACGGCCCAGGGCCGCTGCCTCCTGCAGGCTCCCCTTGATTCTCTCAGCACCTCGCAATCCCGATGTCCCGCCGCAACGCCGCCGAAAAGCGACCGATCCTGCCCGATCCCCAGTTCAACAGCCGACTGGCCTCGATGATCGTGGCCCGTCTGATGAAGCACGGCAAGAAGTCCACGGCCCAGCGCATCCTCTCCGATGCGTTCTCGATGATCAACGAGCGCACCGGCTCCGATCCCCTCGAGCTGTTTGAAACCGCCGTTCGCAACGCCACCCCGCTGGTGGAGGTGCGGGCCCGCCGCGTGGGTGGTGCCACCTATCAGGTGCCGATGGAAGTGCGGCAGGAGCGGGGCACCGCCATGGCCCTGCGCTGGCTGGTCAACTTCTCGCGGGCCCGCAACGGCCGCAGCATGGCCCAGAAGCTCGCCGGTGAGCTGATGGATGCCGCCAACGAGGCCGGCAGTGCCGTGCGCAAGCGCGAAGAGACCCACAAGATGGCCGAGGCCAACAAGGCCTTCGCCCACTACCGCTACTGATCGCGACAGCGTGGTGTGGCCTCGGGGCCTGCAGGCTGATCAGTAGGATACCAACCGTTTTTTGTAGACCCTTCGGAGACATTCCTCGTGGCTCGCGCCTTTCCACTGGAACGCGTCAGAAATATCGGCATTGCCGCCCATATCGACGCGGGCAAGACAACCACCACCGAGCGGATCCTGTTCTATTCCGGGGTGGTCCACAAGATCGGCGAGGTGCATGACGGCGCCGCCGTCACCGACTGGATGGCCCAGGAGCGCGAGCGGGGCATCACGATCACGGCAGCGGCCATTTCCACCAGCTGGAAAGACCACCGCATCAACATCATCGACACCCCTGGTCACGTCGACTTCACCATTGAGGTGGAGCGTTCGATGCGGGTGCTTGACGGCGTGATCGCCGTCTTCTGTGCCGTGGGCGGCGTGCAGCCCCAGTCCGAAACAGTGTGGCGCCAGGCGGATCGCTACAAAGTGCCCCGCATGGTGTTCGTCAACAAGATGGACCGCACCGGGGCCGACTTCCTCAAGGTCTACGAGCAGATCAAGGATCGCCTCAAGGCCAGCGCAGCCCCGATCCAATTGCCGATCGGCGCCGAGGGCGAACTGAGCGGCATCGTGGATCTGGTCAAGAACCGGGCTTTCATCTACAGGGATGAGCTCGGCAAGGACATCGAGGAGACGGACATCCCCGCCTCCATGGCCGAGGAAGCCGCCCACTGGCGCAACAAGCTGATGGAGTCGGTCGCTGAAACCGACGAAGACCTGGTGGAGGTGTTCCTCGAAACCGGCGAGCTCAGTGATGAGCAGCTGCGCCAGGGCATCCGCACCGGCGTGCTCAAGCACGGCCTGGTGCCCATGCTGTGTGGCTCGGCCTTCAAGAACAAAGGCGTGCAGCTGCTGCTGGATGCGGTGGTCGACTACCTCCCCGCGCCGATTGACGTGCCGCCGATCCAGGGCCTGCTGCCCGATGGCACGGAGGCCCTCCGGCCTGCAGAGGATGGCGCCCCCTTCAGTGCCCTGGCCTTCAAGGTGATGGCCGATCCCTTCGGCAAGCTCACTTTTGTGCGGATTTACTCCGGTGCGCTGAAGAAGGGCAGCTATGTGCTGAACTCAACGAAAGACAAGAAGGAACGCATCTCACGGCTGATCATCCTCAAAGCCGATGATCGAGAAGAGGTGGATGAACTTCGCGCTGGCGATCTTGGCGCCGTCCTCGGCCTCAAGGACACCACCACTGGAGATACCCTCTGCGTAGAAAGCGATCCGATCATTCTCGAATCGCTGTACATCCCCGAGCCAGTGATTTCGGTGGCCGTGGAGCCCAAGACCAAAGGTGACATGGACAAACTGTCCAAGGCCCTGCAGTCGTTGTCGGAAGAGGATCCCACCTTCAGGGTGTCCACTGACCCGGAAACCAACCAGACCGTGATCGCCGGCATGGGTGAACTCCACCTGGAGATTCTGGTGGATCGGATGCTGCGTGAGTTCAAAGTGGAGGCCAACATCGGTGCTCCCCAGGTGTCCTACCGGGAAACGATCCGCGCCAGCGCCAAGGGCGAAGGCAAATTCGCCCGGCAAACGGGCGGCAAGGGCCAATATGGTCACGTCGTGATCGAGATGGAGCCGGGCGAACCGGGCACAGGGTTCGAGTTCGTCAACAAGATTGTTGGCGGCATTGTGCCCAAGGAGTACATCGGCCCGGCTGAATCCGGCATGAAGGAAACCTGCGAATCCGGCGTGATCGCGGGCTACCCCATGATCGACGTGAGGGTCACCATGGTGGATGGCTCCTATCACGACGTCGACTCCTCGGAGATGGCGTTCAAGATCGCCGGCTCCATGGCCTTCAAGGACGGCGTCAAGAAGTGCAATCCTGTGCTGCTTGAACCGATGATGAAGGTTGAGGTCGAGATCCCCGAGGACTTCCTCGGATCCGTGATCGGCGACCTTTCCTCCCGCCGCGGCCAGGTCGAAGGACAGTCCATCGATGATGGACGGTCCAAGGTCCAGTCCAAGGTGCCCTTGGCCGAGATGTTCGGCTACGCCACCCAGCTCCGATCCATGACCCAGGGTCGGGGTATCTTCTCGATGGAGTTCAGCCATTACGAGGAAGTTCCTCGCAATGTGGCCGAGGCCATCATCTCCAAGAATCAGGGCAAGTCCTGATCTTCACCCTATCCAACAACCCCCCGATTCTTTCCTCCCATGGCTCGCGAAAAGTTCGAAAGGAACAAACCCCACGTCAACATCGGCACCATCGGCCACGTTGACCACGGCAAGACCACCCTCACCGCCGCCATCACCAACGTGCTGGCCAAAAAGGGTTTCGCGAAGGCCCAGGCCTACGACCAGATCGACGGAGCTCCTGAGGAGCGTGAGCGCGGCATCACGATCAACACCGCCCACGTCGAGTACGAAACCGACAACCGTCACTACGCCCACGTCGACTGCCCTGGTCACGCGGACTACGTGAAGAACATGATCACCGGGGCCGCCCAGATGGACGGCGCCATCCTGGTGGTCGCCGCCACTGATGGCCCCATGGCCCAGACCAAGGAGCACATCCTGCTGGCCAAGCAGGTGGGTGTGCCCGCCCTGGTGGTCGCCCTGAACAAGTGCGACATGGTGGATGACGAGGAGATTCTCGAGCTGGTGGAGCTGGAAGTGCGCGAGCTGCTGAGCAGCTATGACTTCCCCGGCGATGACATCCCCGTGATCAAGGTGTCCGGCCTCAAGGCCCTCGAAGGCGATGCCGAGTGGGAGGCCAAGATCGGCGAACTGATGGAAGCCGTGGATGCCTCCATCCCCGAGCCGGAGCGCGAGATCGACAAGCCCTTCCTGATGGCTGTTGAAGACGTGTTCTCGATCACCGGTCGCGGCACCGTGGCCACTGGCCGGATCGAGCGCGGCAAGGTGAAGGTGGGCGAGGAAATCGAGATCGTGGGCATCAGGGACACCCGGAAGAGCACCGTGACCGGGGTGGAGATGTTCCGCAAGCTCCTCGACGAAGGCATGGCCGGTGACAACGTGGGCCTGCTGCTGCGCGGTATCCAGAAGGAGGACATCGAGCGCGGCATGGTGCTGATCAAGCCCGGTTCGATCACGCCCCACACCAAGTTCGAGGGTGAGGTGTACGTGCTCAAGAAGGAAGAGGGTGGTCGCCACACTCCCTTCTTCGCCGGCTACCGGCCGCAGTTCTACATCCGTACGACGGACGTGACTGGCCAGATCACCGCCTTCACCGCCGATGACGGCTCCAACGTGGAAATGGTGATGCCGGGCGACCGCATCAAAATGACCGGTGAGCTGATCTGCCCTGTGGCCATCGAGCAGGGCATGCGCTTCGCCATCCGTGAGGGCGGTCGCACCATCGGTGCCGGCGTGGTGTCCAAGATCATCGCCTGATGGCGACAGGGGGCAGCCAGGCAGACATTGCCAAGCTGTCCCCTGGGCTTCAGCCTCGAATGACGCACTGAGTCAGCTCAGCGTCTTCGTGACCAGAACATCGACAATTCAGTGTGCAGATCCCCTAGGGGTCGACACATCCACTGCCTAGCCATCCCCTCCGTCCAAGGACGTTTCCTCCTGGCCATCCGGCCAGCTTTTGATCTCCATGTCCACCGCCATCCCCCAGCAGAAGATCCGCATTCGCCTGAAAGCGTTTGATCGGCGCATGCTTGATCTCTCCTGCGAAAAAATCATTGAAACGGCTGACCACACAGCCGCCACGGCGATCGGGCCGATCCCACTGCCCACCAAGCGCAAGATCTACTGCGTGCTGCGCTCGCCCCACGTCGACAAGGATTCCCGGGAGCACTTTGAAACCCGCACCCACCGGCGCATCATCGACATCTACAGCCCTTCGGCCAAGACGATCGACGCTCTGATGAAGCTCGATCTGCCCAGTGGTGTGGACATCGAAGTGAAGCTCTGAGCCAGATCCTGCGGCCCCTGCCGCGCCTTCCAGGGCGCGGGCCCCGGACCTTCTTCCTAGGATGGCTCGGCAACTCCTCAACTCGCCATGGGTGAACTGGCCGTAAGGGAGCTGCCGCTCTTCCCCCTCCCTGACGTGGTGCTCTTCCCCCAGGAAGTTCTGCCTCTGCATATCTTCGAGCCCCGCTACCGGATGCTGCTGCGCACGGTGATGGCCGAAGACCGCCGCTTCGGGGTGGTGCGCTGGGATCCCAAATCTCAGGAGATGGCGGACATCGGCTGCTGTGCCGAAATCATCCACTGCCAGACCCAGGACGACGACCGCAGCAACGTTGTGACCATGGGGCAGCAGCGCTTCCGGGTGCTGGACATCGTGCGGGAAGCCCCGTTTCGGGTGGGCCTGGTGAGCTGGATCGAAGACGGAGACCCCGACTCCCCCGAAGCCCTCAAGACCCTGGCCGGCAGCGTGGACCAGGCCCTGCGCGACGTGGTGGAACTCACCGCCAAGCTGGTGGGCAAGCCGGCCAGCCTGCCCAGCGACCTGCCGGATCTGCCCCGCGAGCTCTCCTTCTGGATCGGCTCCCACCTGGGCGGCCCCGTCGCCGACCACCAGCAGGCCCTGCTGGAGCTCACCGACACGGGCGAACGGCTGCGCCAGGAGTACGACCTGCTGGATCAGACCCGGCGTCAGCTGGCAGCCCGCACGGTGCTGAAGGACACCTTTCAGCCCCAGTAGCGCCTCTCCCCCTGCCACCCCCCATCCCTCTGCATCCGCGATGCCCTTGATCAGTTGGCCTGTGGCAGCCGGCGTGGGCCTGGCCACAGCCGCCACGGCGGCAGCTATCTGGCTGCGCCGCAACCGCCGCTATCAGGATTCCGCCAGCGTGGCCGCGGCCTACGACCGCTGGACCCAGGACGCCCTGCTCGAGAGGCTCTGGGGCGAGCACATCCACCTGGGCCACTACGGCGAACCGCCGGGCCGGCCCGGCAGCCGGGATTTCCGCCAGGCCAAGGCCGACTTCGTGCATGCACTGGTGCGCTGGAGCGGCCTGGACCAGCTGCCGCCAGGCAGTCGGGTGCTCGATGTGGGCTGCGGCATCGGCGGCAGTGCCCGGATCCTCGCCCGCGACTATGGCCTCGATGTTCTCGGCATCAGCATCAGCCCGCTGCAGATCGAGAGAGCGCGGCAACTCACGCCAGCCCCCCTCAGCCAGCACTGCCGCTTCGCGGTGATGGACGCCATGGCCCTGGAGGTGCAGGACGCCAGCTTTGACGCCGTCTGGAGCGTGGAGGCCTCACCCCACATGCCCGACAAGCAGGGCTACGCCGATGGGCTGCTACGCAGCCTGCGGCCCGGAGGCCTGCTGGCCGTGGCCGACTGGAACCGGCGCGATGCCCGCGACGGGGCCATGAATCGGCGCGAGCGCTGGGTGATGCGGCAACTGCTGGAGCAGTGGGCCCATCCGGAGTTCGCCAGCATCCGCTCCCTGCGGGCCAATCTCGGCGGCAGCCCCTGGGCGGGCGGGATGGCCGTGGACAGCGCCGACTGGACGGCGGCCACCCTGCCCTCCTGGATCGACTCGATTCTGGAGGGCCTGCGCCGGCCTGGGGCCATCCTCGGCCTGGGGCCAGGAGCGGTGCTGCAGGGCCTGCGCGAGACGCCGACGATCCTGCTGATGGACTGGGCCTTTCGCAGCGGGCTGATGCAGTTCGGCGTCTTCCGCGGCCACAAGCCCCTGGAGCGGCCGGAGGGCAGCGCCCGGACAGCTGGTGCAACTACGACGACGACTCCGACACCCGGCTGGTGATCGGATAGGCACCGAAGAGGGCCAGGTGCTCGCAGAGGGGGCGCAGGTCGTTAAGGGCCGCCTCCAGCAGCTCAGGTCCCCCGGAGAGCTCCAGATCCACGAAAAAGATGTACTCGCCCATCTCCCGCTTCGATGGGCGCGACTCGATCCGGCTCATGTTGAGACCGCGGCGGGCAAAACAGGCCAGGGCTTCCAGCAGGGCGCCGGGCTGGTTCGAGTGCAGCGAATAGGCCAGGCTGGCCAGGGCACCGGCATGGGAGCGGCTGCCGCGGCGCAGCAGCAGGAAGCGCGTGCAGTTGCCCGGAACGTCGTTCACCGGGTAGGCCAGCACCTGGAGGTTGTGCTCGGCGGCAGCCTGCTGCGAGGCGACCGCAGCCCGGAAGCGGCTGCCGGCCACCATCCTGGCGGCATCGGCTGTGGAGCTGGTGGGCAGCTGCAGGGCCCGCGGCAGGTGCTCGGCCAGCCACTGGGCGCACTGGGCCAGGGCCTGGGGATGGGAGAGCACCTCACTGATCCCCTCCAGGCTGCCGGAGCCCAGCAGGGCATGGCGCACCGGCAGCACCAGGGCATGGGCAATGGTGAGGTCGGGATGCTCCCAGAGGGCATCGAGGCAGGTGGTGACCCCACCCTCCACGGAGTTCTCCACCGGCACCACGGCGGCATCACAGTCGCCCTGGGCCAGGGCCTGCACCACCGCCCGAATCCCTGGCTGAGGCATCAGTTCCGCCTCCGTGAGAGCCTCCAGGGCTAGCAGCTGCTGGGTGGCCTGCTCGGCATAGGTGCCGCTGGGACCCAGAAAGGCAACGCGCATCACAACCGTCAGGGGGACAGGAGCCCCGCGGGGCGACCGATAAGATCATGCCGCGCCGGCCCTCAGGCCATGCCCCTGGCCTTTCGAGCCAGTCAGCAACTGCAACTTGGAGTACGGCAGGAGCAGCAGCGGCTCGCCGGATACCTGGCGGATGAAGACCGGGTCGTGAAGGCGCTGCTCGACCCCAGCCAGCTGGAGCGCCTGGGGCCGGGGCACTACCGCTATGCCGTGAGTCGGCTTGAGGTGTTCCAGCTCAAGGTTCAGCCGGTGGTGGACCTGCGCACCCAGCTCCAGCCCGGGCGGCTGGAGCTGGTGGCCAGCGACTGCCAGCTGGAGGGCCTCGGCCTGGTGGAGGACTTCCAGCTCAGGCTGGGCTCCTGGCTGGAGGCGGGTGACGAGGGGCTCGAGGGCGAGGCCAACCTGGCCGTGAGCGTGGGCCAGCCCCAGCTGCTGCGGCTGATTCCCCACAAGGTGCTGGAGGCCACGGGGCGCTCGATCCTCGCCAGCATCCTGCTGGGTATCAAGGCCCGGGTGGGCCAGCAGCTGGTGGCCGACTTCGAGAGCTGGTGCCTCGAGCATCAGCGGCTGCCCTGAGGCCCGGCAGCCTGGCCTGGCCAGAGCTTGCGCAGGAAGCTGGTGCGGTGCAGGGGCGTGGGCCCCAGCTGCAGCAGGGCGGCCCGATGCTGCGGCGTGCCGTAGCCCACGTGGCGCTCCAGCCCGTAGCCCGGATAGGAGGCCGCCAGCTGGCGGATCAGCCCGTCGCGCGCCTGCTTGGCGAGCACGCTGGCCGCGGCGATCGCTGGCTGGCGACTGTCACCCCGCACCAGGCAGACCTGCTCTCCCGGCCAGCCCCGCAGGGGCAGCACCCCATCCACCAGCACCAGGCCAGGCACCGCAGGGAGCCGCTGCAGGGCCTGCAGCATGGCCGCCTCCGTGGCGTCACGAATGCCGTGCTGATCGATGCTGGCGGCCGAGGCCTGGCCCAGCCCCCAGGCCAGCGCAAGGCTCTCGATCTGAGGCACCAGGATGGCGCGGCGCCTGGGGGAGAGCTTTTTGCTGTCGGTGAGGCCCTGGGTCAGCAGGGTGACCGCCGCAGTGGAGTCGAGCACCACGGCGGCGGCGAACACGGGGCCGAACAGACAGCCCCGGCCCACTTCATCCACCCCGGCGCAACGGCCGGGAGGCCATCCCAGCCAGGGATCCTCGGCCAACGTGCCTAGACGGCAGCGGAGGAGCGGCGGCGGCGGCGGCGTGGTTCGCCCCCATCAGCCGCCGCTTCCGCCGTGGGCGTCAGCACGGCCGCAGCCTGGGGGGCCGCGGAGGCGTCAGCCGCCCTGCGGCGGCTGCGGCCACGGCTGGGAGCGGCCACCGGGGCGGTTGTGTCGGCTGGAGCTTCGCCGGCGGCGGCACTCGGAACCGACACGGTGAGCACGGTTTCCTCAGTCGCCCCGGGCTCCGGCAGGGGGGTGATCTCCACGGGTGCGGGCACCGGAGCAGCAACAGGGGCCGCCGCCGTTGCCGTGCCGCCCTGGGCCGACTCCTCGGCTGAGCCCTGGCCGTCACGGCTGCCTCGGCCGCCCCGACCTCGCCGCCGCCGCGAGCCGCTGGCGGCCAGATCCTGGCGGGCCGCCTCCAGCACGGTGTTGGCATCTTCGCCGGGGCGCACCACCCGCACCACCGCTGCTTCAGCCGCTTCCGGGTTGTCCAGCAGCAGGGCAGGATTCAGACCCAGCCAGCCATACACCTCCTCCTGGTCTTCGCTCATGGACACCACCAGCACCTCCGGTTCCGGGCGCCGCTGGCTCGGTTCCGTGGCGGGCCTGGGGCTGTCAGAAGTGTTGTGAGCGGTGGCGTAGGCGGCGTCCTGGTCGAGCAACGGGGCCACAGGCACGAACACCGTGGCATCGGAGGGCTCGCCCTGGCTGCGGCCGCCACCCCGGCCGCCGCGGCGCCGCCGGCTGCCATGGCCGTTGCCGTTCTCCGAGGGCGCGGCCGTGGTGGCAGTCTCGCCGCGGGCCGCCGGTGCCGCCGCCCGCACCAGTCCAGCGGCACTGGCCAGGGGCTGCAGGCTGTCCCGGCCGGGCAGCACAGCCACATGGCCCAGTCCGCCACAGCTGGGGCAGGCGCGGCCGAACAGCTCGTAGACGTTCTGGCCCTGGCGCTTGCGGGTGAGCTCCACCAGCCCAGTTCCGTGAGCTGGGCGATCTGGGGGCGGGCCGCGTCATCGCGGACCGCCTGGGTGAAGTGCTCCAGCACCTGCAGCTGATCGCGACGCAACTCCATATCGATGAAGTCGATCACCACCACACCGCCGATGTTGCGCAGCTTCAGCTGGCGGGCAATCTCGACGGCCGCTTCACAGTTGGTCCAGAGCACCGTTTCGCGGGCGTGGCCGAACGGGTGAACGAGCCCGAGTTCACGTCGATGACGGTGAGGGCCTCGGTGGGTTCGATGATCACGTAGCCGCCCGAGGGCAGGTCCACCCTGGGCTTGAGGGCGTCGTGGATGGCGGCGTTGACCCGGAAGGCATCCAGGATGTCGGTGGGAGCGGCATGGGCCTCCACCAGCACGTTGCCGTGATCAGAGCCGAGGAAGGCCCGGGCCCGGCCCACCCCCTCGCTGCTGTCAACCACCACCCGCAGCAGGTCGGGGCTGTAGAGGTCGCGCAGGATGCGATGGATGAAGTCTTCGTCGCGGTTGAGCAGAACCGGTGGGGTGGCGTCCTCGGCTGCCGTCTGGATGGCCTCCCACTGGCGCAGCAGCGACTCGAGGTCGTCGATCAGCAAGTCCTCGCTGACCCCTTCGGCCTCCGTGCGGATCAGCAGGCCGGCCCCGGGGGGCTTGATCAGCACCCCCAGGGCTCTCAGCCGGTTGCGCTCGTTGTCGCCGTCGACGCGCCTGGAGATGCTCACCCCCTGGCCGTGGGGCTGGAGCACCAGGTAGCGGCCGGGCAGGGAGAGGTTGCCGGTGAGCCGGGGGCCCTTGTTACCGGTGGGCTCCTTCATCACCTGCACCAGCACCTTCTGGCGGGGCTCCAGCATCTCGGTGATGCCGTGGGCGCCTTTGCGGAGCTTCAGAGGGCCGAGGTCGGTGACATGAATGAAGCCGTTCTTCTCGCTCTCGCCGATATTGACGAAGGCGGCATCGATGCCGGGAAGCACGTTTTCAATGGTGCCGAGGTAAACATCTCCGATCTGATAGCGGCCCTGGGCCACGATCAATTCATCAACACGTTCGTCGTTGAGCACCGCGGCGATGCGCAGTTGCTCGGCAATGACGATCTGCTGGGGCATGGGGAATGGGGTGGACCCGATCGGGGTCCTGCCAGGGGATGAGGCAGGCCTGCAGGCCGATGACAGACCTGCGGACCAGAGGGCTGAACGAAATGCGGGAGGTCAGGGCCAGGCCCTGCCTTGGCCGCCATGGAGCGGGAATGGCGCGAAGCTGCGCAATGCTGCTGGAAGATCTCCATGCCCCTTGGGCACGGCTGCTTTCAATGGGTTGAAAACATGAAAGCGGGGGGCGAAATCCAGGGACTGAACCCCGGAGCAGGACGGGCCAACGGAGGTGCCTGCCGACTGCGGTCTGCGCTGAAAAAGCTCTGGGTGCTGCGGAATCGCGGCGAAAGCTTACAGGCAAACGGCCTGTCGCCTTGGCTGCAAATTAGCATGGTGGCCTGGCCGCTTTTGCGTCGGTCTGGCGCCGCGTTCAGGCGGTAGGGCCGCGCAGCGTCAGGGCCGTGCGCTCCATGCTGCCGCAGGCCAGGGGTAGCCCCAGCTGTTCTGCCATCCAGTGGGCCAGCTGGTCCGGCCGCAGGCTGCGGCCGCTGGAATCGATGGCGGCCTCGAGCGCGAACCAGGCCGAGCCTGAGCCGGCAGCAGCTCCGGGCTGGGGGGAGAGCCAGCGGAGATCCCGCAGCACTGGGCGGCAGTCACGGCTGCGGGGCCGGCCTTTCTTGTCGGTGTCGTGCCACGGCAGGGTGTCGGCGTCCAGCAGCGCGGCAATCGCCTGCTGCCAGCGCTCCGGGCCGGGCAGCGCCACCCCCGCCGGCGGCCGCAGCTCCAGCCGCCAGTGGGAGGCCTCCAGCTCCTGGGAGAGGCTGGGGCCGAAGCTGGGCACCTCGGCCACCGAGAGCAGCTGCAACGTGCCCGGCAACTGCTGCTGCAGCCGCAGCCGCGCTTCAGCGGGATCCAGCCGCTCGGTGAACTCGAGGTCGAGCCATTCGCCCAGGCCCGCCACGCCAAGCGGCAGCGCCAGGGCCAGCTGCAGCCTTGGCAGCGGGTGGAAGCCCCCGCTGAAGCTCACCGGCAGGCCGCTGCGGCGCAGGGCCCGCTCCAGCAGCCGCAGGGTGTCGAGGTGGCTGATCAGAGCGAGGCTGCCGGTCTTGGCGAAGCCGAAGCGCAGCCGCTGCACCCGCTCGGAGGCGGGGGCCCGCGGCGGCAGCTGGGGTGGCACCGGAGGCGCCGGGATCACCACGTTGTGGCCCAGCTCCGGACCACACACCCCGCAGCTGCTGCAGCCCTCGAAGGAGCAGTCCGGCACCACGGTGGCGGCCAGGGCCCGCTGCAGGTCTTCGGCGAGCCAACGCTTGTCGACGCCGGTGTCGATGTGATCCCAGGGCAGGCTCTGGCGGCAGAAGGCATCGAGATCATCGGGGCTGAGGGCCTCGGCGGCGCTCCAGGCCCCCATCTCCAGGGCGCGGTAACGGCCCCCCAGGCCCGCCGCCTCGATCACAGCGGTCCAGGCGGCATGGCTGCGCTCCGCCGACTCAAACCAGGCATCCAGGCCGGCGCCGGCCCGCCAGGCCGCCTCGATCACCGGCGCCAGGCGCCGATCGCCGCGGCCCACGAATCTTCGACCGCCGAGAGGCGCAGGTCGGTGGTGTTGGTCTTGATGCCGCGCAGCTGGCGCAGAGCCTGGCGCACCAGCCCCTGGCGACGCCGCAGCTCCTCGCCGCTGACGCTGTGCCACTGGAACGGGGTATGGGGCTTGGGCGTGAAGGTGCTGATCGTGAGATTCAGCTCCAGGCGGCCCAGATCACGGCACTGCTCCTGCAGAGCGCGGCAGGTGTCGGCGATGCCGAGCACATCCGCATCGCTCTCGCCAGGCAGGCCGATCATGAAGTAGAGCTTCACCTTGCGGTAGCCGTTCTGCATGGCCGTGCGCAGGCCGCGCAGCAGCTCGGCGTCGGTGAGGCCCTTGTTGACGATGTCGCGCAGGCGCTGGCTGCCGGCCTCCGGGGCAAAGGTGAGCCCCGCCCTGCGGGTGCCACCAAGGATGTGGGCGATGTCGTCGTCGAAGCGATCCACCCGCTGGCTGGGCAGGGTGAGGCTCACGTTCTGCTCAGCCAGGCGGTTGCGCAGTTCCACCCCCACCGCCGGCAGGGCCAGGTAGTCGGAGCAGCTGAGCGAGAGCAGGGAGAAATCGCTGTAGCCGGTGCGGCGCATCCCCTCCTCCACCGCCTCGATCACCGCCTCGGGCTCCACGTCCCGGGCCGGGCGCGTGAGCATGCCGGGCTGACAGAAACGGCAGCCGCGGGTGCAGCCCCGGCGGATCTCCACCGTGAGGCGGTCGTGAACGGTTTCGATGTGGGGCACCAGCCCCATGGCGTAGTGGGGCATGGGCGTGGCGGTGCGCCGCTGGATCCGCGCCGGCAGCCCGGGCTCCAGCGGCACGATCGCCACCCCATCGGGCCCCGGGCCGTAGAGGGCGGGCACGTACACGCCCGGCACCTGGGCCAGATCCCGCAGGGTGTCGCGGCGGCTGAGGCCGGCCGCCTTGGCCTCGGCCACCACCAGGCCGATCTCCGGCAGCAGCTCCTCGCCATCGCCCAGGGCAATGAAGTCGAAGAAGGCGGCGAAGGGTTCGGGGTTGCTGGTGGCCGTGGGCCCACCGGCGAAGATCAGGGGCGGCGCCTCCGGGTGGCCCAGGGGCAGATCGCCGCGCTGGTCGGCGCGCAGGGGCAAGCGGGCCAGGTCCAGCATCTCGAGGATGTTGGTGGCGCCGAGCTCGTAGCTGAGGCTGAATCCGAGGATGTCGAAGGCTGGCAGGGGGCGGCGGCTCTCCACCGCGAAGAGAGCCTGCTGCCGCTCACGCAGCCGCTCCGCCAGGTCGGGCGCCGGCAGGTAGGCGCGGTCGCAGAGCTGGCCGGGAACGGCGTTGAGCAGGGAATAGAGAATGATGTGGCCCAGGTTGCTGGCCCCCACCTCGTAGACCTCGGGGTAGGTGAGGGCCCAGCGCACGGTGGCTGCCTGCCAGTCGCGGGGCTCCACGCCGAGCTCGTTGCCGAGGTAACGGGCCGGCTTGCTGATCGAGAGGTCGATCAGGGCGTCGAAGTCGATCGGCTCGGTCGCCGCGGCCACGACAGTCGAGGAGGCAGTCATGGTGGCGCAGGCAGGCCTGGCCCGATGGTATGCAGCCCGGGACCACGCGACAGCCACCTGGCGTAGCAGGATGCCGCCTGGAGTTCGGCAGCAACCCTGTGGTGCAGGTCAACGGCAACTACCTCAAGCTCAAGGCGGGGTATCTGTTTCCAGAGATCGCCCGGAGGGTGAAGGCCTTCGGCGAAGCCCATCCCGATGCCGCCCTGATCCGCCTCGGCATCGGCGATGTGACCGAACCGCTGCCGCAGGCCTGCCGCAACGCCATGAAGCTGGCGATCGATGCCATGGGCACCGCCGAGGGCTTCCATGGCTATGGCCCGGAACAGGGCTATGGCTGGCTGCGCGAGGCGATCGCCCGCCACGACTTCCAGGCCCGCGGCTGCCAGGTGAGTGCCGAGGAGATCTTCGTCTCCGACGGCTCCAAGTGCGACAGCAGCAACATCCTCGACATCCTCGGACCGGACAACCGCATCGCCGTGACCGATCCGGTGTATCCGGTGTATGTGGACAGCAACGTGATGGCGGGCCGCACCGGCGAAGCCGATGCCGGTGGTCGCTACGGCGGCCTCACCTACCTGCCGATCAACGCCGAGAACGGCTTCACGGCCCAGATCCCCGCAGAACCAGTTGATCTGATCTATCTCTGCTTCCCCAACAACCCCACCGGCGCGGTGGCCAGCCGCCAGCAGCTGCAGGCCTGGGTGGATTACGCCCGCACCCACGGCGCCCTGATCCTGTTCGACGCCGCCTACGAGGCCTTCATCCAGGATCCGGAGCTGCCCCATTCGATCTACGAGATCGAGGGGGCCCGCGAGTGCGCGATCGAGTTCCGCTCCTTCTCCAAGAACGCCGGCTTCACCGGCACCCGCTGTGCCTTCACGGTGGTGCCCCGTGGGCTGATGGGCCAGGCGGCCAATGGCGAAGCGGTGGAGCTGTGGGGCCTGTGGAACCGGCGCCAGAGCACCAAGTTCAACGGCGTCAGCTACATCGTGCAGCGCGGGGCCGAGGCGGTGTATTCCGCCGAGGGGCAGGCCCAGGTGAAGGCGCTGGTGGCCTTCTACATGGAAAACGCCGCGATCATCCGGCGCGAGCTGACGGCAGCCGGGCTGCAGGTGTTCGGCGGCGAGCAGGCGCCCTATGTATGGCTCAAAACGCCCGCCGGACTTGACTCGTGGGGCTTCTTCGACAAGCTGCTGAGCCAGGCCCACGTGGTGGGCACCCCCGGCAGCGGTTTCGGCGCCGCCGGGGAGGGCTATTTCCGCCTCTCCGCCTTCAACAGCCGCGCCAATGTGGATGAGGCCATGCAGCGGATCCACAGCCTGTGATCCCGTCCTTAAATAGAGCAGTCGTGACCCAGGAGGCAGCCATGCGAACCACAGCCACGGCGGCCCCGGGCCGCGAGAGCGGCGGTGCCGCGGTGATGGAGAAGGCACCGCAGCGGGTGCGCAAACCCTCGCCCCGCTACAAGGTGCTGCTCCACAACGACCCCGTCAACGCGATGGACTACGTGGTCACCACCCTGCGCCAGGTGGTGCCCTCGCTCAGTGAGCAGGATGCGATCGCGGTGATGCTGGAGGCCCACAACACCGGCGTGGGCCTGGTGATCGTGTGCGATCTGGAGCCGGCGGAGTTCTACTGCGAAACCCTCAAAGGCAAGGGGCTCACCAGCAGCCTCGAACCGGAAACCTGATGGCGGCGCCAGGCCCAGCCGGGCCTGCACCCATGCTGCGCTGGTGGGGCACGGTGCTCTACGTGCCGGGGCTCTACATCACCGGCTTCCTGCTCTCCAGGCCCCTCGCCTGGGTGGCCCCAGCCTGGCGCCCCGACCAGGTGGACCTGGCCGGAGTGTCGCTCTCGTTTGCCCTGCTGCTGGCCACCCTGCCCTGGCGGCTGCGGACCGCCTGGGGAGCGACGCAGCCCTGGAGGACCCTCGGTCTGGCCGTCAGCCCCGGCCAGGCGCTGGCCGGCATCGCCATGGGGCTGACCAAGGCCATCGCCCTGCTGCTCCTGGTGAGCCTGGCGCTGCTGTTCAGTCAGCAGGCCCGCTGGCAGGGGGCAACGGATGCTGGCCTGCTCGCCAATGCTCTGCTGCTGGCCTGCGGGGTGGGTCTGGCCGAGGAGCTGCTGTTTCGCGGCTGGCTCTGGGGGGAGCTGCGGCTGCGGCTGAACGGTCATCGGGCGCTGCTGGCGCAGGCCCTGGTGTTCGGCCTGGTGCACCCCTGGTACCGGGAACCCGGCCTGCTGGCCCTCAGCCTGCTGGGCGCCCTCACCCTGCTGGGGGTGGTGCTGGCCAGGGAGCGGGAGCTGGGCAAGGGCGCGCTGTGGGGGCCGGCGGCGCTGCACGGCGGCCTGGTGGGCGGCTGGTTCCTGCTGCAGAACGGGCTGCTGACGGTGTCTGCCCAGGCGCCGGGCTGGTGGGCCGGGCCCAGCGGAATGACCTCAGGCACCAATCCCCTGGGGGGCGCGATCGGCTGGCTGGGACTGCTGGGGCTGCTGCTCTACCAGCAACGGCGTGGCCACAGCCTGGGTCGCTGAGCTCAGGCCTGGTGTCATGAAGCCCTCGGCGGTGGGGCCTGCCGCACCGCCCGGAAGCGTCTCATGGCTTGGCCACGGGTTGATCGCCATGCCGCGGGAAGGTGATCGTGAATGTTGTGCCCACACCAGGCTCGCTGGCCACTGAGATCTGGCCGTGATGGCGGAGAACAATTTCCTGGGCGATGGCCAGGCCCAGGCCGGTGCCACCCAGGGCCCGGGAACGGGACTTTTCGACGCGGTAAAAGCGCTCAAACAAGTGGGGCAGGTGCTCTGGCGAGATGCCGATGCCCGTATCCCGAAGGATGACCTGGACGCCGGCCTCAGTGGCGCGTGCCTGCAAGCTGACTTCACCAGCAGCCGGAGTGTGCTTCACAGCATTATCCAGGAGGTTCAGAAACAAGCGGATTAAATGATCAGGGAATCCCTGGATCTGAAGTGCAGGAGCAAGGTCTGTGGTCAGCTGAAGCTGGCGCAGATCAGCCAGGGGTTGAATCTGGGCAGCCGATTCAGCCAATAGGGTTCCCAAGTCAACCGGTTCCATCGGTCCACCGATGTGATTCTGCTCGAGGCGAGAAAGCAGCAGCAGATCATTGCTGAGCCGGATCAAGCGGTCCACCTCCAGCCCGATCGCCCTGAGCGTCTCCTCGTAGGTGTCGACGGTGCGGAGCTGGCTCAGGGTGACCTGCAACCGCCCCTTCATGGCCGTCAGGGGGGTGCGGAGCTCATGGGATGCATCTGCCGTGAAGCGCCTCTCGTGCTCAAAGGTCGCCTGGATGGAATCCAGCATGCCGTCAAAGAGCGTGGCCAGCCGCGCCAGTTCATCATCCGCACTGCTCTTGTAGTGGATGCGCTGGGCAAGATCACCACTCACCCGGATACGCTGTATCGTTCTTGTGATCTGGGCGATGGGCTGCAGGGCACGGTTAGCGAGGAACAGACCGCCAAGGGCAATCATGCCAAGCAGGATGGGTAGCTTGAGGAGATTGCGCTGAAATACCCTGGCCAAGGTGGCGTCCATGGGCCTGAGAGATTGGGCCACCTTCAGCCAGCCTGAGGGTTCACCCTCCTTGCTCAGAAGTTCCTTTGTATAGATTCGCCAGCGCCCACTGGGCTTGGCCAGGGTGTTATACCCAGGCTTGAGGTTGGATGTGTTGAGGGATGAGAGCGAATCTCCGAACTGCTCCTTCACAGAACCATCCAGACTGATCAGATAGATCTCTACGGCTGCATCATTAAGCAGGGAGGCCAACAGCGGCGCATCCCGGCGAGGATCAAACACCAGGGCATCAACCTCATCATCGAGGTTTTTGCGTGCCTGAATCGCACTGACTTCCAGTGAACGGTCAATCTGGGCAAGCAGGGTCTGCCGAAACTCAAGATAGGTGTAACCATCAGAAACGAGCATCGAAACACCCGCGAGCAGGCTGTACCAGACCACCAGCCTCAGGCGCAGACTCTGCCGGCGCTTTCGCGGCTTCATCAGCATCTAGGCATGGAAGAAAACGGCATCAGAGGGCCAACTCATTCGGCAGGAGAAGGATCCACATTGGCGTTGATAGAATAACCGACGCCACGAACTGGGGTTCCCCCGGTTTTGAGGACAGGTCGGTAAGGGTCACGTCATGACCACCAGACTGTCCATCGATGACCAACCCCACCAGAACCAGGCGTCGGTTCACGGCGCAGCAGAAAGCGGAGGCCGTGG
>NZ_JADEWM010000004.1:0-305244 GCF_015207615.1 Cyanobium sp. LEGE 06113
GGCAAGCGCAGAACAGATCCGGCATGCAAGCCAGGTTGTCATCAGGGATCAGCACACCGCAAGGTGAGTTGAGATCAGGTGATGCCTTGGTGGAAGTGTTGTGGTGTGGGAGAGCGTGAAGCCTTTTTCAGTTCCTAAACGTTGTCTAGGTCACCCCCTGAGGGTAAGCCCAAGCCGTGTGATCGGTTTGGAAATCTCCTGGGCCATTAGCTCAGGTGGTTAGAGCGCACCCTGATAAGGGTGAGGTCCCTGGTTCAAGTCCAGGATGGCCCATTCATGTCTGGGGGTTTAGCTCAGTTGGTAGAGCGCCTGCTTTGCAAGCAGGATGTCAGCGGTTCGAGTCCGCTAACCTCCATTCAAGTGTAGGTTCTCAGACTAGTTCTCAGATCAATTCTCAGAGTAGTTCTCAGAAACAGGAGATCAGTCCTGAGGGAGACGTGACCAAGACGGTATCGGTAACAGGACAGTATCGGTAAACCGGTATTGGTGTGAGCCCAAGCGCGACTCCAGCCTCATGCCTCCATCTTTTCAGGTGGTGGCATGATGCTGGACTCCCAGTAGCTAGAGCATTTTAGATGTTTTAGCGGCTGAGGGTTTGGCGAAGAACCTTGACAACTGCATAGGTGAATCTGGAAATAAAGCATCTCATGGATGTTTGATTTCAGATGGATTGAAAGATCCAGATGAGATCAAATCAATTCTATGAAGTTAAGAGCCGAGAACTTCCAGTGTTCTTAGCACTCCGCCGAGGAGTGAAGAGTTTGATCCTTCATTCAAACCGCAACCGCAAGGGAGCAGGTGAATGTTGAGAGAATAGGCCTCAACAGCCTGAAGCACTGGGAGATGAAATGGTCAAGCTACAAAGGGCTCACGGTGGATACCTTGGCACACAGAGGCGATGAAGGACGTAGTTACCTGCGATAAGTCTCGGGGAGCTGGAAACACGCATTGATCCGGGAATTTCCGAATGGGGCAACCCCTAGAACGGCCACCTGAATCCATAGGGTGGCGCGAGCCAACCCAGCGAACTGAAACATCTTAGTAGCTGGAGGAAAGGAAAGTAAAAACGACTCCCTCAGTAGCGGCGAGCGAACGGGGAAGAGCCTAAACCGATGCTTTCGAGCATCGGGGTTGTGGGACAGCAACGTGGACCAGGGACGTTAGGAGAAGCGTTTGAATGGCGCGCCATAGAGGGTGAAAGCCCCGTAACCGAAAACGAAACTGGCCTAGCTGAATCCCGAGTAGCACGGAGCACGTGAAATTCCGTGTGAATCCGCGAGGACCACCTCGTAAGGCTAAGTACTCCTGTGTGACCGATAGCGCAACAGTACCGCGAGGGAAAGGTGAAAAGAACCCCGGGAGGGGAGTGAAATAGAACATGAAACCGTGAGCTTACAAGCAATGGGAGCCCGACTGATCGGGTGACCGTGTGCCTGTTGAAGAATGAGCCGGCGACTTATAGGCACTGGCAGGTTAAACCGGAAATGGTGGAGCCATAGCGAAAGCGAGTCTGAATAGGGCGTTGGTCAGTGTTTATAGACCCGAACCCGGGTGATCTAACCATGGCCAGGATGAAGCTTGGGTGATACCAAGTGGAGGTCCGAACCGACTGGTGTTGAAAAACCAGCGGATGAGCTGTGGTTAGGGGTGAAATGCCAATCGAACCCGGAGCTAGCTGGTTCTCCCCGAAATACGTTGAGGCGTAGCGTCTTGTGCTCCAGCAGGGGGGTAAAGCCACCGTTTCGGTGCGGGCTGCGAGAGCGGTACCAAATCGAGACGAACTCTGAATACCCTGTGTGTAGCAAGGCAGTCAGACTGTGGGGGATAAGCTCCATGGTCGAAAGGGAAACAGCCCAGACCGCCAGCTAAGGTCCCCAAATCAATGCTGAGTGATAAAGGAGGTGGGATTGCCCAGACAACCAGGAGGTTTGCCCAGAAGCAGCCATCCTCAAAGGAGTGCGTAATAGCTCACTGGTCGAGCGATCCTGCGCCGAAAATGAACGGGGCTAAGCATTGTACCGAAGCTGCGGATTTAATTGTTCTTAGGAACAATCAAGTGGTAGGGGAGCGTTCCATGTGGGGTGAAGCGTTAGCGTAAGCGGGCGTGGACTGCATGGAAGTGAGAATGTCGGCTTGAGTAGCGAAAACATGGGTGAGAATCCCATGCCCCGAAACCCTAAGGGTTCCTCCGGCAGGCTCGTCCGCGGAGGGTTAGTCAGGACCTAAGGCGAGGCCGAAAGGCGTAGTCGATGGACAACAGGTTAACATTCCTGTACCTGTCATGTTTTGGGAAGGGGGACGGAGAAGGCTAGCCCAGCCAGACGTTGGTTACTGGTTCAAGCGTTCGAGGCGTTGAGGGGTGGAGAAAACATCCTGAGCTGAGGCGTGAGTACGAGCTGCTACGGCAGCGAAGTGGGTGACGTCAAGCTTCCAAGAAAAGCCCTATACCCGTTAAGGCATGATGGCCTGTACCCGAAACCGACACAGGTGGGGTGGTAGAGAATACCGAGGGGCGCGAGATAACTCTCTCTAAGGAACTCGGCAAAATGGCCCCGTAACTTCGGGAGAAGGGGTGCCACCGCAAGGTGGTCGCAGTGAAGAGGCCCAGGCGACTGTTTACCAAAAACACAGGTCTCCGCTAAGTCGCAAGACGATGTATGGGGGCTGACGCCTGCCCAGTGCCGGAAGGTTAAGGAAGCTGGTCAGCGTAAGCGAAGCTAGCGACTGAAGCCCCGGTGAACGGCGGCCGTAACTATAACGGTCCTAAGGTAGCGAAATTCCTTGTCGGGTAAGTTCCGACCCGCACGAAAGGCGTAACGATCTGGGCGCTGTCTCGGAGAGAGGCTCGGCGAAATAGAATTGTCTGTGAAGATGCGGACTACGTGCACCCGGACAGAAAGACCCTATGAAGCTTTACTGTAGCTTGGTATTGTGCTCGGGCTCGGAATGCGCAGGATAGGTGGGAGGCTATGAACCATTGCTTGTGGGTGATGGTGAGCCACTGGTGAGATACCACTCTTTCCGAGCTAGAGTTCTAACAGCCACCCGTTATCCGGGGGCTGGACAGTATCAGGTGGGCAGTTTGACTGGGGCGGTCGCCTCCTAAAAGGTAACGGAGGCGCGCAAAGGTTTGCTCAGGCTGGTTGGAAATCAGCGACGAGTGTAAAAGCAGAAGCAAGCTTGACTGTGAGACCTACAAGTCGAACAGGGAGGAAACTCGGCTTTAGTGATCCGACGGTTCTGCGTGGAAGGGCCGTCGCTCAACGGATAAAAGTTACTCTAGGGATAACAGGCTGATCTCCCCCAAGAGTTCACATCGACGGGGAGGTTTGGCACCTCGATGTCGGCTCATCGCAACCTGGGGCTGAAGTCGGTCCCAAGGGTTGGGCTGTTCGCCCATTAAAGCGGTACGCGAGCTGGGTTCAGAACGTCGTGAGACAGTTCGGTCCATATCCGGTGCATGCGCAGGAATATTGAGAGGATTTCTCCCTAGTACGAGAGGACCGGGAGGAACGCACCTCTGGTGTACCAGTTATCGTGCCAACGGTAAACGCTGGGTAGCCATGTGCGGAGAGGATAACCGCTGAAAGCATCTAAGTGGGAAGCCCACCTCAAGATGAGTATTCCCATGGGTTAACCCAGTAAGGTCACGGGAAGAACACCCGTTGATAGGCTCTACGTGGAAGCGCAGTAATGTGTGAAGCGGAGGAGTACTAATAGACCGAGGGCTTGACCATCAACTCGAGCTCTTAACAGCTTGTTTCCAGAGGATGAGCAAGAGATGACCATCAAGGTTGTCTGGAGCTGATCTAACCTATGCAGTTCTCAGGGTTCAACCTGAGAGCAAGACAAGAAGCAGAAGACTCCATCATGAGTCTTCTATCCTGGTGTCCATGGCGCAGTGGAACCACACCGATCCATCTCGAACTCGGTTGTGAAACGCTGCAGCGCCGACGATAGTTGGGGGGAAGCCCCCTGAGAAAATAGGTCGATGCCAGGTAAAACCTTTTTTGTGCTTTGCTCCGATGATCAAAAGGTCACCCTGTGGGTGGCCTTTTTTTGTGCCGATTGTCCGTAGCGCCCATCGGTTGTTGGTTGCTGCGGCATGGTGGACACCTGTCCATGGGAGGAAGCGTTGCCCGCAAGCCCAGGCTCGGTTCGATCGAAGCTGCCCATGAGACTGCCCATGAGATGGGTGCGGGCCCTCTGGGCTGCTCTGCGCCTGTGGTTTCACCACGATTGTGTGGACCTCAGTGCGGCCTTTGCCTATCACGCGATGCAGTCGGTGTTTCCGATCGGCCTGATTGCCTTGTCGTTGGCTGCGCGGGTGCTGGGCCAGGATGAAGGCTTGGTGGATCGGCTTTTGAGCGGAGCCCGCCAAGTTCTGCCCGGCACGGCCATGCCTGCCGTGACCTCAGGCTTGAATGCCTTCCTGCGTCAGGGCGGGGGGGCTGGATTGTTGGGTGTGGTGGTGCTGGTGCTGACGGCCAGCAATGCCTATCTCACCCTGCAGCGGGGCGCTGACCGTATCTGGTGGAGTCGACCCGATGGTCCTGGTGAGATCGGCTGGCGCCGCCTGCTCTGGCGCTTCTTCGCGCTGCGGCTCAAGGCCCTGGCTCTGATGGGCTTGCTGGCGCTGGTGATCGTGATGGATCGGCTGGCTCATCAATCGACCCTCCCCGGCAGCCTGGTGCTCAGGGATCTGCTGCCCACGATCTTTCCCCGGATGCTGGACTTTCAGCGTCCCTTCGATTTAGGGGTGGGGCTTCTCAGCACCTTGGGATTTAGTCTGCTGGCGTCGCTTCTGCTGCTCTGGATGCTTCCTTCGCGTCATGTGCCCTGGCGTGATCTCTTGCCTGGAGCCGGCTTTCTCGCTGCTTCATTCACTCTGCTCAACCTCTTGCTGGGCCGGGTGCTTGTGGCCCTTGGTCTGCGATTTCAGGCCTATGGGCTGGTGGGTGGCGTGCTGGTGTTTGGCCTCTGGGTGTGGCTGATCGGCGTGCTCATTTATTACTCCCAGTGCCTCAGTGTGGTCATCCGCCGCCCCAGCCGCGCGCGGCCCTGAAGCACCCCGCTCACGTTCCCAACGCAGCGACGCCAGGGCTCCCGATCATGTCGATGCCCGCTGCGCCGGCCCTGCCAGGCCAGGATGGAACGGTGTGGAGCTCAAGGCTTGACACCGCCAGCCCCTTGCATCGTCCTGGAATCATGCCGAGGTCATTCCCATGGGTGTGGATCGGCCTGCTGGGGCTGTTGCTGCTCGCGCCCTCTCCCGCCGGCCGCGTGCTGTTGGACGTGCTCGGTGGCATCACCCTCACCCTGCTGCTGTTGCCGCTGTTCCTGGCTGGCGCGGGTGTGGTGGCCTGGCAGCTGTTGAAGCGGCGCATCAGGGTGTGTCCCAGCTGCGGCCTGACCAGCTTCGGGGCCCCTGTCTGCCCGGCCTGCGGCACCGGGCTGGACGCTGACGCCGTTGGCGTTGAGCAGGCCCAGGTGTTCGGGGGTGATGCCTTCACGTGCCGTGCATCTGGAGGCGTTGATGCCGCCTCGGCCACGATCGATGTGGATGTGGTGTCCTCCCAGGACCTGGATGACGAGGGAACGTCACCGCGCTGATCATGCATCTCCGTGCTGATGCAGCCTCGACAGCTGAGCAGCGGGCCATCGCTGGGCCCGGTCCAGGCGCTCACAACGCCCTCAGGCACTGGAGAGTTCGTCGAGCCGTCGCTCGCGCAGATAGAGAAACAGGGGGGCGCCGCAGGCGAAGGCGATCAGGAGGCAGGCCGCGATCACCAGGGGCAGCCCACGCATCTTCAGGCGGCGGCTTTCCTGCACGATCCAGATCAGCACCGCCGTGGCCCCGATCGCCAGATCCCGCGACAGGGAGGCGGCGGCTGGGTTGGCGTTGGCCAGGCCGATGAACTGGCCCAGATCAAAGCTGCCGCCATAGGCGCGCATGTAGTCGAGATTGGCGAGCCAGGGCAGCACCGCCCCCGCCACGGCCAGGCCCAGGTAGAGCCAACGCAGCCAGGCGCTGGGGGGCTGCTCGGGCCTGAGGGCAGCCGGGGCTGGGCTGGGAGACGGGGTCATGGCGTGTAGGGGGTGGGGTCGCTGTTGTCATCGCCGCTGGGATCCCAGAGCAGCACCTCCTGCTCCACCTTGCTGAGGATCTGTTCACAGCGCTCGGCATAGGCCTGGGCCCGCCGGTAGTGGCCAGTCATCTCCTCCACATCCAGATCAGGGCTCTGCAGCTCGGCCAGAATCAGCTCCAGAGCCGTGTGGGCCTCGCGGTAACTGAGGCCGGCCGCGATCGTTTCGGCGCTGCGGGATCTCTTGCTGGCCATGGTCAGGATCGGGGCTGGTCCGCAGAGGGCTTGGGCCCAATCTCGCGCACCTCGGCCACGGCCCGACCATCGGCCCATTCCAGCATCACCTGGGAGCCAGGTCGCACCGCCCCGACCGACCGCAGCAGCTCCCCCTCAGCTGAGCGGATCAGGCTGAAGCCCCGCCTGAGCACCTGCTCGGGGGAGAGGGCTCGCAGCAGGGCCTGGGTCTGCCGGAGGGTCTGGCGGCGTTGCTGCAGCAGCTGGCGGGGGTGCAGCTGCTGCAGGCGTTCCTCAAGCCGCCCGACCTGCTGGCGCTGGCCCTGCAGGTGCCAGCGGATCAGCTGTCCGAGCTGTCGGCGCGTCTGCAACAGGCTGGCCAGCACGCTCTGACGCTCCGGCAGCAGAGCCACCAGGGCGGCGGTGGGTGTGGCGGCGCGGTAGTCGGCCACCAGATCGGCGATGGTGGTGTCGTCCTCATGGCCGATGCCGCTCACCAGAGGCACCGGGCTCTCGGCCAGGAGCCGGGCCAGGTCTTCTCCGTCAAAGACGGCGAGGTCTTCGCGGCTGCCGCCGCCGCGGGCCAGCACGATGGCCTCGATGCCCTCCCGGGCCACCCGGCCATAGAGGCTGCGCAGCGCGGCGCAGATGCGGGCCTCCACGCCTCCCTGCACAGGGATCGGCACCAGCAGCACGGCCGTGGCCGGCCAGCGCTCCGCCGCCGTGCGCAGCATGTCGGCCAGGGCGGAGCTGGGCACGCTGGTGAGCAGGGCGATGCGCTGGGGGGCGTGGGGCAGGGGCCGCTTGCGCTCCTCATCGAACAGCCCCTCACCGATCAGCGCCCCCCGCACCTGCTCGAAGCGGCGCATCACGCTGCTGAGGCTTGGCCTGAGGTCCAGCACCTGCACGCACAGGGAGGCGCGGCTGGCCCAGAAGTTGATCTTGCCCACCACCACCACCCCATCGCCATCAGCGGGCTGCAGGCTGAGCTTCTGTCGTTGGGAGGCCCACACCACGGCCGAGATCGAGGCCTGCTCATCCACCAGGGTCATCCACAGGTGCCCCTTCTTGAGCTGGGGCCTGCTGACGGTGGCCTCCAGCAGAAAGCGGGGGGCAAAGCCCCGCTCGATCAGCGCCCCGATGGCGGCATTGAGCTCCCTGACGCTGTAGCGCGGCAGGGCCTGGCCTGGGGGCCAGGGGGCCGGGGAAGGGACCGCCAGCATCGGCTCAGGACTGCAGCTGCTGGTAACAGCGCCACCAGTAGAGGCTCACCAGGCCCGCCAGGAGGGCCAGCAGCTGGCCGGCGGGGTGGTCGAGCCGTACCAGGCCGATGCAGCAGATCACCAGGGCACTGCTCAGCAGCCTGGATCCATCCCGCCGGTTCCCCGGGAACAACGGCCTGCCGGCCAGGAAGCGCGCCATCGCCACCACCACTCATCACTACGACGTGGCACCACTCTGACCGAGGGCCGCCTTGGTGAGGCGGGTGGGCTGGGCCCGGGCACCGTCCTCGGGCCAGGGATGTCTGGGATAGCGGCCACGCAGCTCCCGTCGCACCTCCCGATAGCCGGCGGCCCAGAACCCCGCCAGATCCGAGGTGATCGCCGCTGGCCGCCCCGCCGGACTCAGCAGGTGCAGGGTCACCGGCAGCCTGCCGCCGAGCACGGTCGGCCCCTCTGCGACCCCAAAGAACTCCTGCAGCTTCGCCGCCAGCACCGGCGCTCCGCCGCTGTAGTCGAGGCGCACCTGGCGCCCTGTCGGCAGGGTGAGGCTTCCAGGCAGCAGCTGATCCAGCTCGCGCCGCCGCGACCAGGGGAGCTCAGCCCAGAGCGCCTCGGCCAGGTCGAGCTGGGCCAGGTCGCCGAGGCTGCGCATCCCCACCAGGGATGGCCCCAGCCAGCTGCCGAGCTGCTCCAGCAAGGCGCTGTCCTTTCGGTCTGGCCAGGGCGCCCCCAGGTACTGGTGAGCCAGGTTGAGCCGCTGCTGCAGCTGGCGTGTGGCCGCGGTCCAGGGCAGGGCCGTCAGCCCCCGCTGGCACAGCCCCTCCTGCAGGGCAGCCGCCACCGCGGCGGCGTCGGCCTGGGGCCAGGGCCTGCGCTCCAGCACCAGGGCATCGAGCCGCAGGGTCCGCTCGCAGCGCACCCTGCCGGCGCTGGCATCCCAACGGGCCTGCTCCAGCCACTGCCCCTGCTGCTCCGCCAGGGCCTGCAGCTGCTCCAGCGGCAGCGGCACCGCCAGCAGGATGCGCGCATCCTGCTGGGCTCCATCGAGCACCGCCACGGCCAGGGCCGGCTCCCCCACCAGCGGGTCCTGGGGGTGGAGGGTGGCTCCGCGGCCGCTGCGCAGCAGGAAGCGACCGCGGCCATCGGGCCGGGCCAGGGCGAGCCGTTCCGGATAGGCGGCTGCCACCAGGCGGGCCGTGAGCGTGGCGTCATCCCCGGGGGTGTTGCCGGGCAGCCCGGACAGATGCATAGCGGGATCCGAGGCCTTGCCCGCTGCGGCCAGGCGCAGCCACTGGGCCTGGAGCCGGCGCAGGGGGTGGCCGCTCGACTGGCGGCGCAGCCAGTCCAGCCGGGCGAGCAGATCGCTGCCGGCCTCCTGGCGGCCGAGGGGGTCGCGCTCGCTCAGCAGCACGGCCAGGGCACTGGCCAGGGGCTGCGCTCCCCACTGCTCCGCCACCACCAGCATGTGGCCGAGCCGGGGGTGCAGGCCCAGCTCCGCCAGGCGGCGGCCGTGGCGGCTCAGCCTGCCGTTGGCCTCGATGGCCTGCAGCTGCTCCAACCGCTGCAGGGCCTCTGCCAGGGCCGCGGCGGGCGGCGGATCGAGCCAGGCCAGCGCCGTGCCGAGGGGATCGCCCCACCTGGCCAGCTGCAGGGCCAGGGGAAGAGGGTCGGCCTCCAGCAGCGCCGCAGGGTCGTGGGCGGGGCGTCGCTGCTGCTCGGCGGGGGACCAGAGCCGCACGCAGTGCCCCGGTCCCAGCCTGCCGGCCCGCCCGGTGCGCTGCTCGGCACTGGCCTGGCTGGCCGGCAGGGTCACCAGGCCCTCCAGGCCGGTACCCGGATCGAAGCGACTACGGCGGCTGAGGCCGGCATCGATCACCAGGCCCACACCGGCGATGGTGAGGGAGCTCTCGGCCAGGCTGGTGGCCAGCACCACCTTGGGGCGCCCGGGCCTGGCGGCGGCGATGGCGATGCTCTGCTGTTCCAGGGGCAGGCTGCCGTGCAGGGCCACCCAGTCGATGGCATCGCCCCAGCCGCAGGCCTCCAGGGCCCGCCCGCAGGCGTGGATCTCCGCCTGACCTGGCAGGAACACCAGGGCGGTGGTGCCCAGTGCGGCATCGGCTGCAACAGGGTCATGGGGCCAGCCCTGGCTTTCGAGGGCGCGCACCACCTGCCGGGCCAGGGGCTCGTCTGGGCGGGGCAGCTGGTGCGCCACGCTCACCGGATGGCTGCGGCCGGCGCTGCGCAACACGCTGGCCTCGGGCATCTGGGCGGCCAGGGCCTCGAGTTCCAGCGTGGCTGACATCACCACCAGGCGCAGGTCGGGAGCCAGCAGCTCCCGGGCCTGGCGCACCAGGGCCAGGGCCAGGTCGGTGTCGGCATGGCGCTCGTGGAACTCATCGAGTATCAGACAACCCACTCCCTCCAGGGCCGGATCCGCCTGGAGCCGGCGCAGGAACAGGCCGCCGGTGAGCACCTCGATGCGGGTGGCCGCACTGACGCGCCGCTCCAGCCTCACGCTGTAGCCCACCCGCTGGCCCACCGGTTCGCCCAGCTCAGCAGCCAGCCGCTGGGCTGCAGCCCGGGCGGCGAGACGCCGTGGCTCCACCATCCACACCCGTGGCGTGGCCGGGCCAGCGCCGGTGTTGAGGGCGCCCAGCGCGGCTCCCGGCACCCGGGTGGTCTTGCCGGCACCGGGTGGGGCCTGAAGCAGCAGGGTGGCGCCCGGCAGGGCCAGGGTGGCCTCGATGCTGCCCAGCAGAGCATCGATCGGCAGCGGCTCCATCAGCCTGCCAGTCCAGGCCGGGGCCGCGCCGGCGGCCTGATCGCAGACTCCGGCGTCAGCGCACGTGCCTCACGCCATCCACCGGGTGGTAGGCCTCGCCGGTGAGTTCTTCGTAGACCACGGCGGGCAGCCCGGTCTCGAACATCGTCTGCAGGGCCTCCTTGAGGTAAGGGTTCCAGCCGCCGGTGCTCACCTTGCCGTGGCGCACAGTCCAGTCCCAGGTGCCCTGGAGATCCCTGGGAATGCGGCCTTCCCGGTCGCGTCGGGCCACCAGGTCCTGGGATTCCACCAGGCCCACCAGCACTGGCGCCTTGCCATAGGCGGGGGTGAGGCTCAGCTCCAGCCGGATCGGATCGTCCTTCACCAGTTTGAGGCGAAAGCGAGGAGGCAGCTTGAGGTTCCGCAACAGTGCCGCCACGATGCGCGTGCGTGGATCCAAATGCTCGCCCTCCCTGAAATCACGTGCTCAACGGTGAGCCTATTCAGTGATGGGGCCTCAGCCGGGATCGCCGGGGAAGGCGGGCCGCTCGTTGTCACCGCTGAAGCGCACGGTGAGCAGATCTTCATCGGTGAGCTGGCCTTGGGCGTCCAGCAGTTCGGGGTGGATGGTGAGCCGTCCCGTGCGATCGGCGGCCCCGGGAACGGAGGGGGCGCCAGCGTTGGCGCGTTGCGGCGGGCGATCCCCGGGGGCCGAGACGGCCCTGAAGCCCTGGCCCATCACCCGGAAGGCCTGCCAGAGCAGGGCCAGGAAACAGATGCCGTAGAGGATCGGAAAGATCTGGGAGAGGATCGCGTTCATGGCCTGGGGCCTGCTGCAGTTGGACTCGGACGGACCGTCTGCCCCATCATTGCCTGGATTGACTGGAATTGGCTCCGCTGTTGGCCAGCATCCAGGCCCACAGGGTGGTGCAGGCAGCGCCAAAGGTCAGAAAGGCGAGTAGCAGTCGCTCGGTGTCCATGGGTCGATACAAATCTTTGCTTAATCTAGGGGGTGGTGTGGCGCTGCGGCGTCTGGAGCGCCAGGGAGCGTTCCGTCTGCTGGCCTGCCTACGGTTGGAATGTCATCTCCTGTCGGTTCGCCGCTTCCCTTCGCTGGTCAGCCCATCGCTGGCTCCGAGTTGCCTTCACCGCCCCCAGATGTTCTGATCTGATCGCCATGGCCCACCTGCGCCTGCGTTCCATCCCCGTCCGCTCCCGGGCCGTTCGAGCCAGGGCCAGCCGCTCCGGGGCTGCTCTGCCCGGTCTCACAGCGTCCCTGCTGGTTTCGGGGTCCATGTTGGCTGTCCTGGTCGCTCCTCCGGGGTCGCTGAGGCCTTTCAGCCAGCCGCTGGCGCCCGCCGCCTCGGCCCAGTCCAGGGGATCGGCTGCAGGGGCGGCCCTGGGCCGTCAGTCGTTCGTGGCCGCAGCCGTGCGCCGCGCTGGCCCCTCCGTGGTGACGATCGACACCGAGCGCACCGTGCTGGTGCGGGGCGGCCGGGGTGGCGCCTCCAGCTCGCTGCTCAACGATCCGGCCTTTCGCCAGTTCTTCGGGCTGCCTCAGCAACGGGCCGCACCCCCTTCCCAGCGCACCGAGCGAGGCCAGGGCAGTGGCTTCATCATTCAGCCTGACGGCCTCATCCTCACCAACGCCCACGTGGTCGAGAAGACCGACAGGGTGACGGTGGGGCTGCAGGACGGCCGGCGGGTGGAGGGCACGGTGGTGGGGCTCGACCGCCTCACGGACCTGGCGGTGGTGCGGCTCGCTGGACGGGGACCCTGGCCCGTGGCCCCCCTCGGCGATTCAGAGGACCTGCAGGTGGGTGACTGGGCGATCGCGGTGGGCAACCCCTACGGCCTCGACAACACCGTGACCATGGGGATCATCAGCAATCTCAACCGCAACGCCGCCAAGCTGGGCATCACCGACAAGCGGCTGGAGCTGATCCAGACCGATGCCGCCATCAACCCCGGCAACTCCGGTGGACCGCTGCTCAACGCTGACGGTGAGGTGATCGGGATCAACACGCTCGTGCGGCAGGGGCCGGGCGCTGGGCTGGGCTTTGCGATTCCGATCAACCGGGCCCGTGACATCGCCAGACAGCTGCTCGCCACCGGCAAGGTGAGCCATCCGATGATCGGCATCGTCATGGACCTGGTGCGCCCGGGCGATGGCACGGGGCTGACCAGGGGGGTGCGGGTGGCCTCGGTGCTGGCCGACGGGCCTGCCGAGCGAGCGGGTCTGCAGCAGGGCGATGTGGTGGTGGCGGCCGGCGGGGAAACGGTGCTGGAGCCTTCCCAGGTGGTGGCTGCGGTGGAACGGGCCGGCGTGGGCGGAGAGATCACCCTCAACATCAGCCGGCAGGGTCAGAGCCGGAATGTGACGCTGGTGCCGGTGCAGATGGGCGGAGCCTGACAGCGCCGCCCCCGGCCTGAGCGGTTCACGCCTCCTGCCCCCAGGTGTTGGGCTGGCCGCCGCCGAACTGGGAGGGGGCACCGAGCTGTTGACGCATCACCCACTGGGTGGCTGCTTTCTGGCTGTGCCACGCCTGCAGGAGCTGCTTGGCGATCCCTTGCAGGGCCTGGAGGTCGGCGGTGTCGTCGATGGCACGGCTCATCCTTTCCAGCTCGAATTGCTGACCGAGGCTGAGGGAGAGGGGTTCCGACATGGAAGGCGTCGCGAAGGGGCGATGGACCAGGCCAAAGCTACAAACTGTTTCAGTCCTGCTCGTAGCCGTTGCAACAGGGGGGCTTTGTTGTCCTCGTTTCCTGTTATGTCGGACGCGGCGGCGGCCCCTCAGGCGGCCTTGCCCTTCCCCTTGCGGCCAGCCGCCCTGGCCTGCTGTTTCTCCCGGTTGGCTGCTGTCTTCGCCGCCTTCGCCTCGCTGATGGCCAGCTGGCGCGCCAGTTCCGCCTCCTCCTCCTTTTTCTCCAGGTAGTAGGCGTAGTCGCCCCGGTACAGCACGAGCTCACCATCGCGGATCTCCACGATGCGGTTCGCCACCCTGCTGATGAAGTAGCGGTCGTGGCTCACGAGCAAGGCAGCCCCCTCGTAGGCGATCAGGGCGTCCTCGAGCATCTGTTTGGCGGGGATGTCGAGGTGGTTGGTGGGCTCATCGAGCACCAGCAGGTTGCAGGGGGTCAGCAGCATCAGGGCCAGGGCCAGCCGTGCCTTCTCGCCGCCGGAGAGCTTGCCGGCCTGCTTGAACACGCTCTCGTTGCTGAAGCAGAAGTTGCCGAGCAGGGAGCGCACCTGGGTCTGGGTCCAGTCGGGCACCACCTCGAAGATCGTGTCGATCACGGTCTTGCTGAGGTCCAGGGCCTCGGCCTGGTTCTGCTCGAAGTAGCCGGCGATCACGTTGTGTTCCCCGAGGCGGGCGTGGCCCTCGCTGGGCTGCTCCATCCCCATCACCAGGCGCAGCAGGGTGGACTTGCCGGCGCCGTTGGGGCCCACGAAGGCGATGCGGTCGCCGCGTTCCACCTCCAGGCTCGCTCCCAGGAAGAGGATCTGATCGCCGTAGCTGTGGCTGAGGTCGGCGATCTCGGCCACCAGGCGGCCGGAGCGGGGCGCTTCGGGGAACTGGAAGCGGGGCCCACCGATGCTCTCGATCGGCGCTTCCACCCGCTCCACCTTCTCCAGCAGCTTCTCGCGGCTCTTGGCCTGGGTGGAGCGAGTCGCGCTGGCCCGGAAGCGGTCGATGTACGCCTGCTGGCTGGAGAGCTCCTTCTGCTGGCGCTCGAAGGCGGCCTGGGTGGCCTCCCGCTCCAGGGCCTTCTGCTCCAGGTGCTGGCTGTAGTTGCCCAGGTAGGTGCGGGAGACCCCGCGCTCGGTCTCCACGATCTGGGTGCAGACCCGATCCAGAAAGGTGCGGTCGTGGCTGATCACCACCTGGGCGGCGCTCTGCTGGATCAGATACCCTTCGAGCCACTGAATCGTCTCCACATCCAGGTGGTTGGTGGGCTCGTCGAGCAGCAGCAGATCGGGCTCCTGCAGCAGGATCTTGCCCAGGGCAATGCGCATCTGCCAGCCGCCGGAGTAGTCGCCCACCAGCTGTTCGGCCCCCTCGGCGCTGAAGCCGATCGTGGGCAGCAGCTTGTCGATGCGGGCGTCGAGCTCGTAGCCGTGCAGGGCCTCGAAGCGGCTGTGCAGGCGGCCCAGCTCGTGGATCAGCTCGTCGAGGTGATCGGGGTCGCTGGCGGCCTGATCGCTGGCCATGGCGTGCTCCACGGCGTGCTGGCGCACCAGCACCTCGGCCGCTTCGCCGAAGGCCTGGAACAGCTCCTCGCGCACGGTGCGCTCCAGGTTCACATCGAATTCCTGTTGCAGGTAGGCGATGCGGGGATCGCCCTGCTTCACCACCTGGCCGCTGCTGGCCTCCTCCAGGCCGGCGATGATCTTCATCTGGGTCGACTTGCCCGCCCCGTTCACGCCCACCAGGCCGATGCGGTCGCCCGGCTTCACCTCCCAGGTGACATCCCGCAGCACCTCCCCGGTGGGATAGATCTTGCCGAGGCGTTCGAGGCGGAGCACGGGGCGGAGCGGGGTGAGGGGGACAGGCGGGCGCCGCAGCGACGGCGGAGTGACCTCATCATTTCGCATCGTTGCCGCAGCGGTGCAGCCGGCGCTGTGCTGGGGTAGGCAGTCTGCCCGGCCGCAGCCCTCCACCTGGCCGCAGCCGTCTCGGCCAGACTCGATCCAGCCGGCAGTGCTTCTCGATGATCAGGCGTCTGGAACAGGTGGCGGCTCTGGTGGTGGCGGCGGGCCTGGCGATCGTGAGCTACTGGCTGTTCTTCAGCTGGGCCCAGGGAGGAGGCGCCCGCCGTCCTGCCGAGTCACCGCGGTCGGCCCTGCCGCAGCATCGAGTCACGCTGGTTGCAGCGCAGCCGGCACCGCCAGGCTGGATTCCGGAGCCGAGCGAACTACCCCGGAGGCTCAGAGACCACCGCGGGCCTTGAGCAGCCACTGTTTGCTGGCCCCGTCCTCGAGGGAGGCCACGTGGGCCTTGACCTGCTCGCGGCTCACCGGCAGCCCGTACTCGGTCCCGAGGGTCACGATCTGATCGAGGGCGCCGCCCGGATCCTGCAGGGCCTGGCGGAACAGCTTCTGGGTGAGCTCGGCGTCGGCGCTGATGCGCTCATACAGGGCCCTGGCGTGGTCGCTCGACCCTTCGCCGGTGCTGATGGAGCTCTCGACCATGACGGCGGTCCAACTGCTTCGAGGCTATGCACGCCAGAGCGAATCGGCAGGAGGCCGTAGCGGCCTGTTGCCAAGCGGCTGGAATCCCTGCTCTTCAGGCGGCCTTGGGGTTGTCGTTCACCGGCGTGCCGCAGGCGGAGGCATCTTCCATCGTGCGGGCATCGAGGCAGAGCACCTTGCGGAGTTCGGCGTAGTTGTCGGCCAGGGCGGTGCGGCCTTCCTGCTGGGCCCCGTACTCAGCTCGCTGCAGCACGTGGTGCAGGTGGGTGAGCAGGTAGGTGCTGATCACGGCGGACACCAGCACATCACTGCGTTCGGCGGTGCGGCGCTTACGGCTCTGGGGCATGGGGCCAGCTCCGGGGGATCGGGGAACGGGTGGGCTGCCTCCACCATAGGCATGGTTAGTATCCATGTGCACCCGAGAGTTGCCATTAGGATCCTGCTGGACCTCCGGGGCGCTCCAGGCGCGCCGAACGGGTGCGCTGAACGGGCGCGCTCCCTGGCCCTCCCGTCCCTGGTTCAGCTCACCCTTTCTGGCTTCCTGGCGTGCCGACCCGGCAAACCTCCTCCAGCGGGCGTCCCAAGTCGCCCAGGATCCAGGTGGTGTTGCCTGAGGAGCTCTGTCAGCGGCTGGCTGCCCTGGCCGAGCAGGACTCCCGCACCGTGAGCAACATGGCCAAGGTGCTGATCCAGCAGGGGGTCGCCCGGCTGGAGCAAGCCCGCCGCGGCGGTGAGGGCGCGGGCCCCGTCAGTGCCGACGCCCTGCGCCAGCAGCTGGAGACCCAGGGACAGCAGCGCACCCCAAGACTGCGGGGCGCCCCGAAGCGGCTGCGCCTGCAGCGGCCGGGCCCGTCAGCCGGGAGCTGAGCCGGGGGGAGGCACCCACACCCCCAGCAGGCTGGAGCGCCGGGCACCGGTCACCGCAGGGGCGTTGCCCGGATGGCCTCGATGGTTCCACCAGGCCAGCAGGGCAAAGGCCAGGGCCTCACGGTCGCTGTCCTGCAGGCCGAAGTCGGCCAGCGGCCGCACGATCACGCCCCGGCAGCGCTGCCGCAGCTGCGCCACCAGCAGCTGATTGCGGGCACCGCCGCCGGCCAGAAGCAGCTCCACCGGCTGGGGGCCATGCCTCAGCTCCTGGGCCACGGCAGCCGCACTGAAGGCGGTGAGGCTGGCGAGCACGTCGGCCGGCTCCAGCTCGGCCGGGGCGCTGCTGGCTGCGGGGCTGCTGGCTGAGGCGAGGCCAGCTGAGACCCTGAGATCCTGCAGCCGCCGCTCCAGATCGGTCCGCCCGAAGAGCTCCCGCCCGGTCGACTTGGGTGGGGCCTGCTGGAAATAGGGCTCCTGCAGCCAGGTCTCCACCACGGCGTGATCGATGTGGCCACGGCTGGCCCAGGCGCCGCCGGCATCAAAGCTGTGGCGCCCGCCACTGAAGCGCTCCACCGCCAGGTCCACCAGGGTGTTGGCGGGGCCGCAGTCCCAGCCCAGCAGGCTGGCGTGACGCTCGGGACCGTGGGCCGGCGGGATCAGGGTGAGATTGGCGATGCCGCCGAGGTTGAGCACCCCCCTCCAGCCGTCGATGCGCCCCAGCAGTGCTGCATCGGCGGGAGGCACCAGCGGGGCCCCCTGGCCAGCGAGGGCCAGGTCGGCGGCGCGAAAGTCGTGCACCACCGCTCGTCCCAACCGGGCGGCCAGCCTGGTGGCCTGCAGCAACTGCCAGCTGTTGCCCTCGTGCTCAGGCGCTGGAGGGCGGTGCCACACTGTCTGGCCGTGGCAACCCACCAGCTCCGCCTGGCCCTGGGGATCGCAGGCCAGGGCGGCCTCCGCCTGCACGTCGGTGACGGCTTCGGCCAGTTCAAGGATGGCTGCGGCACTGCAGGGATCCCCCTGGCCAAAGGCGATCAGCCGCTGGCGCAGGTCGGCGGGGTAGGGCACCGCTGCGCGGCCGAGCAGTTCCCAGCGGGGTGTGGTGGCGGGGCCAGCAAAGCTGGCCAGCACGGCATCAACGCCATCGGCACTGGTGCCGCTCATCAGGCCCAGCACCTTCATGGGGGAAGAGTGGGCCATGACGGCCCCGCTTCAGGTCAGCCTCACTTGTTGGGCTGAGGGGTCATGCGCAGGTAGGGCTTCACTTCCGTGACACCCTTCGGGAACTTGACGCGGGCTTCGTCTGTGGAGATGGAGGGCACCACCACACAGTCCTCACCGTCCTTCCAGTTCACCGGCGTGGCGACCTGGTGGTAGTCGGTGAGCTGCAGCGAGTCGATCACGCGCAGGATCTCGTCAAAGTTGCGGCCCGTGCTGGCGGGGTAGGTGATCTGCAGGCGCAGCTTCTTGTTGGGGTCGATGATGAACACCGAGCGCACCGTGAGGTTGTTGAGCGACTTGGGATGGATCATCCCGTAGAGATTGCTCACCGTCTTGTCGGCATCGGCGAGGATCGGGTAGTCGACGCTGGTGCTCTGGGTTTCGTTGATGTCACCGATCCAACCCTTGTGGCTCTCGGCGGAGTCGACACTCAGGGCGATGGTTTTGACGTTGCGCTTCTCCCATTCGGGGCGCAGGCGGGACACGACCCCCAGCTCAGTGGTGCAGACGGGGGTGTAGTCGGCGGGATGGGAAAACAGCACCACCCAGCTCTCGCCGGCGTAGTCATAGAAGTGGATCGGACCCAGCTGGGATTCCTGGGTGAAATCGGGAACGGTATCGCCGAGTTGTAGCGCCATGGCAGGGAGGGGGTCGGGATGGGGTGAAGGGAAGGGAAGGGCGCCTTCGCCCGTAGCGTTCGATGCTGCCACAGCCCCCCCACCCGCTGGCGGGGGCCAGCCCCGCAGGGCCTCCTTCAGCCGCTGCAGCCCAAGCCCCTCGGTGGCGGACACGAACAGGGCATCGGGCTCAAGGGCCTGGGCCCGCTCGATCTCGGTGGCGGCACAGCGGTCGATCTGGTTGGCCACCAGACGGTGCGGCATCGCGGCCCCGAGCGCCTCGAGAATGGCCAGCACCGTGCGGCGCTGCTCCGGCCAGGCCGGATCGCTCAGGTCCACCAGCAGCAGCAGGCCATCGGCGTCGAGGGTTTCCTCCAGGGTGGAGCGGAAGGCCTCCATCAGCGCGGGGGGCAGTTCGCGGATGAATCCAACCGTGTCGGTGAGCAGCAGGGTCTCGCCGGGGAGGCCGCCCGCCCCGCCCAGGCCGAGCCGGCGGGTGGTGGGATCAAGGGTGGCGAAGAGCTTGTCGGCGGCGAGCACCGGCTCCGTTCCCTCCGCCCGGGTGAGGGCGTTGAGCAGGGAACTCTTGCCGGCGTTGGTGTAACCCACCAGGGCCAATCGTTTGAGGGCCTGCCTTCCGCTACGCAACCTGGCCCGGTGGGCCTCCAGCTGACGCACATCCCGTTGCAGGCGCTCGATCCGCCGGGCGATGGCGCGGCGATCCTTCTCCAGCTGGGTTTCGCCCGGCCCCCGGGTGCCGATGCCACCCCCCTGGCGCGAGAGGCTGCGACCGCGCCCGCTGAGCCGGGGCAGGCGGTAGCGCAGCTGGGCCAGTTCCACCTGGAGGCGCCCGGCCGCACTGGCCGCCCTCTGGGCGAAAATGTCCAGGATCAGCTCGCTGCGATCGCTGATCGGCAGGTCCAGCAGGCGCTCCAGGTTGCGCGCCTGCAGTGGGCTCAGCTCCCGATCCGTCACCACCAGGCTGGCCCCCAGGCGCCGGGCTTCCAGGGCGGCCTCCGCCAGCTTCCCCTCGCCCCACACCGTGTGGGGCGAGACCTGGCTGCGGCGTTGCTCCACCACCCCCACGGCCAGGGCGCCGGCGCTGCGCACCAGCCCCTCCAGTTCGCCGATCAGCCGCTGGGCGGCGGCCCGGTCGCCCGGCGTGAGGGCCAGCAGCAGCACCCGTTCCTGGCCGCCCGTGCTTCGCACCGTTACGGGCTCGGCGGCAGTGCTGCCCGGCTCGCCCGTGGACGGGGCCCAGAGGCCGGGGTCGATGGCGCAGAGGGCGCCCAGCTCCCCCAGTTGTTCGCTGCTCCAGGGTTGGCCCTGCTGGCCGCTGGGGACGAACAGGGCGCCCTTCCAGTGGCCCCCAGCCTCGGCCTGGTCGCCGTAGCGCAGCCAGAGCTGGGGTTGGAGGTCGAGCCCCACCACCCCTTCCTGGTTGCCAGGGTCCAGATGGCGGGCCCGGCCGCAGCAGGTGAGCAGCCGCAGGGCGCGGCCCTGGCGCCGCTGGGAGCCCGGCAGCTTCTCCAGCAGCTGGCCCGACTGCTCCAGCGGGCCCACCCAGAGCAGCCGGCACAGCCCACGCCCATCCACCACCAAGGTGAGCGGCAGGTTCAACTCCCGACTCTCGGCCGCCAACCGCTGCAGGCAGAGCAGCTCGGCAACGCCATCCTCCGGGTGCCGCCGGTGGCAGAGCTGCTCCAGCCGCCGCCGCTGGGCGGGCCTCAGCCCCACGGTCCGCCCCGAGAGCACCCCCTGTCTCACGGTCGTTGCACCCGCACACAGCGCAGTCCCGCCGCGGCGGCGGCCGCTTCGTCGTCGTGGCTGTCGCCCACGTGCCACACGGCTGAGCCAGGCAATGCCAGCTGCTCCAGGGCCAGCAGCAGCGGCGCGGGCTCCGGTTTGGCGGCTCCCACGGCACTCGACACCACCACGGCGTGCAGCCAGCTTCGGAGCCCGAGCTGCTCCAGCAGGGGCTCCAGGCGGCTGTCGAAGTTGCTCACCACCGCCAGCTTCAGGCCCTGTCCGTGCCAGCGCTGCAGCAGGGCGGGAACCTCGGGATAGGGCTGCCAGAGGCCGGCATCGGCAAAGCAGTGGAACAGCTCAGGCCCCAGCTCTGCGGGGGGGCGCTCCACCCCCACGGCCTCCAGGGTGGCGTTCACCCGTGCCGTCCACCAATCCTGCTCAGCCTGGCGCAGGGCAGCGCCCTGAAGCGAGGGGAAGGCCAGGGGCGGCGCAGCCGCAAACACCGTTCGGAAAGCCGCGTTCAGGGCCTCAGCATCGAGGCTCAGCCCATGGCGGCAGGCCGCCTCGGCGTAGGTGTGCCCCACAGATTTGCGCAGGCCGATCAGGGTGCCCATGGCATCGAGCAACAGGCCCCGCGGGCGCTCAGCTCCCATGCATGGCAGCGGCTGCAGGCCTCCAGTCGGCCAGCCAGCCGGCGGCCACCCGCAGCTGGTGGCTGCGGCCGGGCAGCCGGGTGAGGTAGGCGAGGCGACGCAACTGGAAGGCGGCCGGGCCGGCGAGGGTCACCCCGCCCCCCACCAGGCTGGCGTCGCCCACGCCCAGGCTCATCATCTCGCCCAGGTCGCGGAACCCGAAGGGCTCCAGCGGTTCCCCAGCCCTGGCGCGCACCAGGTTGGCGGCGAGGCAGGTGGCCTGCTGAAAGGCCACCTGGGCGTTGGCCGGCAGGTCGTTCTCACCGCTCTTCACACAGGCGATATCCCCCGCTGCAAACAGATCGGTGTAGCCCTGCAAGCGCAGGGTGTCGTCACACAGCAATCGGCCGCGGCGGTCGCTCGTCGGCGCCGGTTCAATCGTCGGCGGCTGGAAGGCCAGGCCTGCGGTCCAGATCGTGGCCTGCACGGCCAGGGTTTCGGCTCCGGTGGGCCCCTCCAGCTCCAGCCGGCTGGCTCCCACCTCCCGCACCCGGGTGTGGGTACGGAGCCGCACGTCGCGCAGCTGCAGGGCCCGCACCGCCTGCTCCCGGTTGAAGGCCTTGGCCTGCTGCAGCGGCTCGCCGGCCTGCTCGATCAGCTCCACCAGGGCTGTGCCGCCCAGCAGGTCGGACAGCTTGCAGGCCAGCTCCACGCCGCTCGGGCCTGCCCCCACAATTGCCAGTCGCTGCAGGGGGCGCTGCTGGGCGCGCAGTTGCTGCACCAGCTGTTGCAGGCGCTCGACATCGTCGAGGCTGCGGAAGCTGAGGGCATGGGCCTCCACTCCTGGAATGCCAAAGCTGCTGGTGTCTCCTCCGGTGGCCAGCACCAGCTGGCCGAAGTCCAGGCGGCGGCCGCCGCGGGTGGTGACCTGCCTGGCCGTGCTGTCGATGTGGGTCACCCGATCGCGCATCCAGGCAATGCCCTTGCTGGCCAGCAAGGCGTCGTAGCGGGGCGCGATCTCCCAGCCGCGCAGCTCGCCGCTCAGCAACTCATAGAGAAGCGGCAGGAACAGGAAGCGATCGTTCGGCTCGAGCAGCAGCACCGGCGGCGGTTGCCGCTGCTCGGCGAGAGCCAGGGCGGTGTACAGACCGGCGAAGCCCCCACCCACGATCAGCACCGGGCCACTGGCCTGGGCGGCAGGGCGCTGCTGGGAGGTCACGGTGGTGGCCGTCATGGCTCGGTAGGGGGGCGCCCACACACGGCCGGAACCCTAACCAGTGCTCTGGCCCAGGAGCGATGATGAACGGATGGTGATTGCACAGGCCCCAACCCTGCCCACCGACCGCAACGGCCAGGTGGTGTCTCTGGAGCCGTCCCGGCGCTGTCTGGTGGGGCTGTCCCCCCTGGAACAGCTGGCCTGGGCGCTGGACATGTTCGGCGACGGCTTCGCCATCACCACCAGTTTCGGCATCCAATCGGCCGTGCTGTTGCACATGGTGAGTGCCCTGGGGCAGCAGCGCCATCTGCGGGTGCCCGTGATCTGGGTTGACACCGGCTATCTCCCCGCCGAGACCTACCTCTATGCCGAACAGCTCCTCGGGCTGCTCAGCATCGACCTGCACGTGGCCCAGGCCAGCCTCAGCCCCGCCCGCATGGAGGCCCTGCACGGCCGTCTCTGGGAGACAGGCCGGGTGGAGGACATGGAGACCTACCACCGCATCCGCAAGGTCGAGCCCCTGGACCAGGCCCTGCAGCAGCTCGCAGTGGCCTGCTGGGCCAGCGGAGTGCGCGGATCCCAGACCGAGCACCGCCGCGGCATGGACGTGCTCGACGCCGTGCGCAACCGCTGGGCCCTGCGGCCCCTGCTCCAGTGGAGCAACCGCGACGTGTACTACTACATGGAGAAGCATCAGCTGCCCCAGCACCCCCTCTTTGCCCAGGGCTATTCCAGCGTCGGTGACTGGCACTCCAGTGGTCCTGACGACGGCTCCAGCCCTGGTCGTTCCAGCCGCTTCGGTGGGCTTCAGCAGGAGTGCGGCATCCATCTGCCCGGGTTGATGGGTGAGGGCATCTGATCCGGCGGAGGAGGCGCCAGGCCTCTGGCTGCTGATCGGCAACAGCCGCTGGCACTGGGCCCGCGGCAGCCTGGATCAGTGGCGCTGCTGGAGTGTTGCCCCCGGAGCCGAGGCGGGTCCGGGCCACGCGCCAACGGCCTGGGCGGCCGTGGGTCCCGTGGCGGCCCAGTCAGGACTGGATCCCACCACGCGGCTGGGTCTGAAGCAGGTGCCGCTCGTTGCGGCGCCCCCCTGGCTGGGCGTCGATCGGGCCCTGGTGGGCTGGCAGGCCTGGCAGCAGAGCGCTGGGCCAGTGCTGGTGGCCGACGCCGGCACGGCCCTGAGCCTCACCCGGGTGGGGGGTGACGGGCGTTTCGCCGGCGGCCGGATCCTCGCCGGAGCGGCGCTCCAGTGGCGGGCCCTGGCCGCCGCAACGGCCCAGCTGCCCACCCTGCCAGCCAGCTGCGGCCAGCTCCCTGCGGATCCCTGGCCCCATGACACCGCTGAGGCGATCCGCTCAGGTGTGCTGCGCGGCCTGGCCGCGGCTGTGGAGCTGGCCTGGCGGGAGGCCTGCCGGCTCTCGCCTGGCTGCTCGCTCTGGATCACCGGCGGGGATGGAGCTGAACTCGCCGCCCTGCTGGGCCGTGACGCTGAGCCGGATCTGGCGCTGCGGGCCCTGGCCCGGCTCAGGCCAGCCCCAGGTCGCTGAGGATGGTGTCGGCCATGCTGTCGGCCTTCACCTTGGTGTAGATCCGCTCCAGCTTGCCCTCGGCATCGATCACGAAGGTGTGCCGCATCATTCCCATGTATTCCCGGCCCATGAAGGTCTTGAGGCCGTAGCTCTCGTAGGCCGTGGCCACGGGGCAGGGCTCAGCGTCGCTGAGCAGGGTGAAGGGCAGGGTGTACTTGGCGATGAACTTGGCGTGGCTGGCCGCGCCGTCCTTGCTGATCCCCAGCACGGCGATGCCGTGGTCGGCGAAGGCGCTCCACTGGTCGCGGAAGTTGCAGGCTTCCTTGGTGCAGCCCGGGGTGTCGTCCTTGGGGTAGAAGTACACCACCACCCTCTGGCCCCTGAGGCTCTGCAGGCTCACGGGTGTGCCGTTCTGGTCGGGCAGGGTGAAATCCGGGGCGGCATCGCCGATCGCGAGGGCCATCGTGCAGGCAACAGACAGTGGGGAGAGATTACGGGCTCGCCCCGATAGGAGGTGGCTCGGTGGTCCGCCGTGCCAGGCCGCTTGGAGCGAGGGTGTCGGTTTGTTGACGCGTCTTGCGCCTTGCGGGCAAGGGTGGCAGCGAGGGCTACTTTGATGAATGAATTGACTCAACTCTCGTGATCAAGAGCCTGCTGGCCGGACTGTTCGTTGGTGCGGCCCTGACTTCTTCCGCCCTGCCCGTTTCAGCTGCTGTTGACAACGATCTGCCCGTTCGCTGGAACACAGGTGGTGCCGTGTGGTCGACCAACCAGGGCGCTGTGGACACCTACCTGGAAACCGGCGATGTCACCGACCGCGGCCTCCAGGGCGGCCTCCAGAACTCCGGCTGGACGGCCGATGAGGTGCGTGACGGCATGAAGAAGACCTACGACGTGGATCTGATCGGCGTCACCCGCTTCCTCTACTCCGACGAAGGCGTCAAGTTTCTCAAGAACCAGTCCACCAGCTACTTCCCGTACTGGAGCATGAACACCTACGCCGTGCAGGCGTTGCGCTCCGCGATCATCGAGGACGCCCGCGACGGCGAAATCTCCTCGGCCGGCATCATGACCGCCCTGCCCACCGACATGCGCCTGGCTGATTTCTGCGGCACCTACACCGGCGCCCAGAACGTCTGCGCCGAGGGACGTTGCCAGGGTGATGCCCAGTGCACCTCCCTGCTCTCCTGGTATGTGTTCCTGCCGGCCTGCATCCAGGCCAACCAGATGGCCGACCCCGTGGCCGAAGTGCGCACCACGCTCCCGCCCCCGCTCCGATGGCTCAGCCCATGCCCATCCGCGGCCTCTGGTGAGCCCCGGCCCCAGGGCCTGCTTCAAGTGCTTCTTTCAGCCCCGGGTTACCCCCGGGGCTTTTTGCTGTTCAAGCGCCCTTGGGTGCCTCCACCAGCAGCAGGGTGTGGCTGAGGGTCTGGGGCAGCGGCCGCCCCAGGTTCTGGCGCAGCAGTGTGGCCATCGTCTCCAGGGCCGCCGCCGCGCCGGCCGCACCCAGTTGCGCCCGCAGGCCCTCGCGGTAGCGGCTCTCAGGCGCCAGCCAGCGCTCGATGCGGCCGCTGTCCAGGCTGAGCTGGAGGGCCTCGTCCCAGCACTCCCGGCCGACGCTCGCTCCGTGCTCCTGCAGGATCTCCTCCACCGCTGCGAGGGGGGGCTGGCTGGGGGCCAGGGCCTGCCGTTCGGCGCTGACGATCCTGGCCAGCGCTGCCGGTGGGGCCCCGCTGGGCCAGCTGCGCTGCAGTGCCTCCGCCGGCCCCAGCCGGGGCTGGCTGAACAGCAGCCTGCCCCGGCCACCTTCGCTGAGCAAGGGCACCAGGGCTCCGATCCAGTCGGCCAGCACCGGAGCGCTGGCCTGTCGCCAGGGATGACGCGCCGCGATCCACTCGAAACGCCCTGAGGCCCCGGCGCCGAGGGCCTCCAGCAGGGCTGTGGGGTGGTGGGGCGGCACCACCAGAATCTCGGGGCGGCGCAGGGCATCGAGCACCTGCAGCTGGGCGCCGAGCCGCTCCCGTTCGGTCTCGCTCGCCACGGTCATCACCACCCCGCCCTCGGGGGTGGCCTCCAGCGGATCCAGGGCCCACAGCAGGGAGTGGGCCTCCAGCACCAGCACACGGTCGTGACGCTGCCAGCGTGCCCCTGCCCAGAACCGTCGCCGCAGCTGATCCAGGCGGGCGCCCTCGGCCCCGGCCTGCCGCTGCAGCCAGCGCTCCAGCTGAGGGTCCTCCGGACTGCCGCTGAGGATCTCGCCCCCCTCGGCTGCGTTCTCAGCGGCGGCGGCGAGCTGGGCGGCACGGCGCTGCTGCAGTCGCTGCCGCCGCCCCCCTTCCCAGCCGAGGCCCCCGGGCTGCCAGAACAGCTGTCCCTGCAGGCTGTCCGGCAGGTATTGCTGCGCCACCCAGTGCTCCGCGTAGGCGTGGGGATAGCGGTAGCCGATGCCGTCTCCGAAGGCCTCGCCATCGCGGTTGCCATCGCGCAGATGGGCTGGCACCTGCTGGCGGTTGGCCTGCCGCACGCACTTGAGGGCGTCAAAAAACCCCAGCACGCTGTTGCTCTTCTCGGTGGAGGCCAGGTAGAGCGCGGCCTGGGCCAGGGGATAGAGGCCCTCGGGCAGGCCTACCCGCTCGAAGGCGGCGGCGCAGGCCTCCACCACCACCACTGCCTGGGGATCGGCCAGGCCCACGTCTTCCCCGGCCGCGATCAGCATGCGCCGGAAGATGAAGCGGGGGTTTTCCCCCGCCTCCACCATCCGGGCCAGCCAGAACAGGGCCGCATCGGCGTCGCTGCCGCGCAGTGCCTTGATGAAGGCGCTGATCGTGTCGAAGTGGGCATCCCCCTGCTTGTCGTAGAGCACGGCGCGCTGCTGGATCGACTCCTCCGCGATCGCCAGATCGATCGGGATCGTCCCCTCGGGTCCAGGCGGGGTGGTCTCCACCGCCAGTTCGAGGGCATTGAGCAGGCTGCGGGCGTCGCCACCGGCCACATCCACCAGGTGATCGGCGGCCTCGGGGCTGAGCTGCACCGCCAGCTGGCCATAGCCTTGCTCAGGATCGCGGAGCGCCCGCTCCAGCAACTGCCGCAGCTGGGGGGCCTCCAGCGGCTGCAGTCGAAACAACCGCGAGCGGCTCACCAGGGCCTTGTTCACCTCGAAGTAGGGGTTTTCGGTGGTGGCGCCGATCAGGGTCACCGTGCCGTTCTCCACCCAGGGCAGCAGCGCGTCCTGCTGGGCGGTGTTGAAGCGGTGCACCTCGTCCACGAACAGCAGGGTGCGCAGGCCGTGCTGATCGAGTCGGCGGCGGGCTTCCTCCACGGCGCTGCGCAGGTCCTTCACTCCCGAGAGCACGGCATTGAGGCTGGTGAAGTGGGCGCGGGTGCTGCCGGCGATGATCCGCGCCAGGGTGGTTTTGCCAGTGCCGGGGGGGCCGTGCAGGATCAGGTTCCCCACCCGGTCGGCGGCGATGGCCCGCCGCAGCAGCCGGCCTGGCCCCAGGATCGCCTCCTGGCCCACGAACTCCTCCAGGGCCCGAGGGCGCAGGCGATCAGCGAGCGGCGCCAGGGCCCGGCGCTGCTGCTCACCGTGATGGCTGAACAGGTCGCTCAAAGGGTGCTGGGGCAAGGGTGCGCTGTGGACGATCCTGGCGCCTGTCCCGGCGGCAGGCATCCGTCACCGCCATCCTCCAGACTGTGACTCAGTGGCTTGGGCTTCTTTTGCGGGAACGGCATGGGGCCCGGAGCGCTGTGGTGCTGGTGCTCTCCTCCACGGGCGTGATCTTTGCGGGCTGTGCCCAGCCGCCGCCGCCGCCACCCCGGGTGGTGGGGGTGGCCGCTGTGCCAGTGGAGTCGGCGCCCTTCCAGGACACCGTCGACACCATCGGCACCCTGGAGGCCCTCGAGGAAGTGTCCCTGGCCACCCGCGCCACGGGTCGCATCGACCGCCTGCTGGTGCGGGAGGGGCAACTGGTCCAGCAGGGCCAGCCGATCCTGCAGCTTGACCAGACCCAGGCCCGCGCCCAGCTCGCCGCCACCAGCGAGGAGCGCGACAACCTCTGCATCGATTTCCGCCGCTTCGACTTCCTGGCTGCCAAGGGGGCGGCCAGTGCGCTGCAGCGCGACAGCTTCCGGGCCCGCTGCCTGCAGGCCAACGAGGAGGTCAAGGCCCGCCAGGCCGACCTCGCCTTCAGCAACCTGCAGGCACCGATCACCGGCGTGGTCAGTGATCTGGAGGTGAGGCAGGGGGATGTGGTGCAGGCCGGCACCCCCTTCACCAAGGTGATCCGCAACGACAGGCTGCTGATGCGGATCGACATCCCGGCGGTGCAGTCGGCCCGGGTGCGGGTGGGCCAGGCCGTCACCGTGCGGCGCCCCGATGCCAGCGGCACCCTGGTGCGGGGCCGGATTGACTTCATCGATCCTGTGGTCACCTCCTCCAGCCAGGGCCTGCTGGTGAAGGCGGAGCTGCCCAATCCCACCGGCACCCTGCGCACTGGCCTGCGTCTCCAGACCCTGGTGGAGCTGGACCGTCAGACCCTGCCTGCGGTTCCCTTCGCGGCCGTCACCCAGTCGTCCGGCCAGAGCTTCGTGTATCGCCTCGGCACCCTCAGCGACCTGCGCCGCCAGCCCGGCAAAGCCCCCCTGGAAGAGCTGAGCAAGCTGCCGCCCAGCACCCGCTTCGCCCTGCAGACCCCCGTGCGGCTGGGCCCCCTCCAGAACAACCGCTATGCCGTTCTGGAGGGGGTCGGGCCCGGAGCGCAGGTGATCACCACCAACCTGCTGAACCTGCGCCACGGAACCCCGGTGAAGCTCAACTGAACCCCTGAGCTCCTGAACCGCTGAGCTTTCCGGACCTGCCGATCTTCCCCTGTGTCGCCCTCCAACTCCTTCATCGTTCGGCCGGTGCTCACCACGGTGTGCAGCCTGATCATCGTGATCGCCGGCTTGATCTCGATCCCCGTGCTGCCGATCGAGAGCCTCCCCGACATCGCCCCGCCCACGGTGAACGTGAGCTCCCTCTACGGCGGCGCTGATGCCATCACGGTGGAGCAGGGCGTCACCAACGTGCTTGAGCAGCAGCTCAACGGGGTGGAGGGGATGGACTTCATCAGCTCCAGCAGCTCCGCCGATGGCCGCAGTGAGATCACGGTGTCGTTCAACAGCGGCACGGATCCGGATATCAACCAGGTGAATGTGCAGAACAGGGTGGCCCTGGCCAACCCTTCACTGCCGGAAGAGGTGCGTCAGTCTGGCGTGGTGGTGAACAAGGCCTCCAACCAGATTCTTCTTGTCTACAACTTTGTAAGCGAAGATCCAGACAAGATCAGTTACTCCGCTGAAACCATCAGTGGCTTGCTTGATCAGAATCTCACCGATTCCATCAGGCGCGTTCCCGGGGTTGGAGACCTCACCTATTTCGGCGAACGCCGCCTGGCCTTCCGGCTCTGGCTCGATCCCGACAAGCTGGCTGCCTTCGGGCTCACCTCCAACGATGTGGTGAATGCCCTCAGGAGCCAGAACCGCTTGGTGCCGGCGGGCCAGATCGGTGGCGAGCCTGCCCCTGCAGGACAGCAATTCACCTTCACCGTGCAGCTGCAGGGTCGGTTGATCAACGTGGAGGAGTTCAACAACATGATCGTCCGCAACACGCCTGAGGGTGGTGTGGTGCGGTTTCGGGATGTGGGTGAGGCCAGTCTGGGCGGAGAAAATTATGCGCTCCAGGCAACCGATATCAATGGTGTTCCTTCCGTTGGCATGGCGGTGTATCAGTTGGGGGGCACCAATGCCCTGGATACATCGGAGGGGATCAAGGAGGTGCTCGATGAGTTCGAGGCTACCATGCCCGTGGGCCTGAAGATGGAGAAGATCTACGACAGCACTGATTTCATCAACGCTTCTATTGAAGGAGTTGTGAGTTCACTGCGCGATGCGGTGATGCTGGTGGTGCTGATCCTGTTTCTGTTCCTCCAGGACTGGAAAGCCACACTGGTGCCGGGTATCGCTATCCCCGTGGCCTTGATCGGCACCTTTGCCCTGGTGAATGTCTTTGGTTTCTCGCTCAATCAGCTCACCCTGTTCGGCTTGATTCTGGCCACCGGCCTTGTTGTGGATGACGCGATCACCGTGATCGAAGACACCTCCACCAAGAAAGCCGAAGGCAAGACGGCAGTGCAGGCGGCCATGGGCACCATGGATGAGCTGTTCACCGCGGTGATCGCCACCTCGGTGGTGCTGTTTGCGGTGTTTCTGCCAGTGCTGTTCTTTCCCGGCGCCACCGGGGCCATCTACAAGCAGTTCGCTGCCACGATCATCTTTTCGGTGGCGATTTCCACCTTCAATGCCCTCACCTTCTCGCCGATGCTGGCGGCTCTGCTGCTGGCCCAGGAGAGCGAGCCTCCGGGGCGGCGCACCTATGCGATCGCGGGTGGGGCCATCGGTTTCGTCTACGGCGTGCTCAGCGCCGGTAGCGGTGTTTTCGGCACCTTGGTGGCCCTCGCGGTAGGCCTGGTGGTGGGCTACGCGTTGCTCCTGATCACGGGATTGCCCCTGCGCCTGCCGTTTGTGATCGGCGGCGCGGTGAGCGGGCTGCTGCTGGCCGGGGGGACCAGCCCGATCGTGGTGCTGCTGTTCACCGCTCTGGGCATCACCCTGGGCTGGCTGACCCCAGTGATCTTCCGGCGCTTCAACGGCTTTTACGCCGGCCTCGAGCGTCGCTATCACGGCCTGCTGGATTGGGTGCTGGGTCGTCGTGGCCTGGTGATGGCCGTGCTGGCGGGAGGGATCGTGCTCACTGGGGTGGCCTTCAGCGCCATTCCCGGTGGCTTTGTGCCGGTGGAAGATCAGGGGTATGCCATCGGTGTGCTGCAAGCGCCGGATGGGGGCTCGATTCAGGTCACCGACCGGATCAATGCCAAGGTGGCCGCCATCATGCGCGAGGAAAAGGAGATCACAACGGCGGCCTTGTTCAGTGGCGCCAGTTTTGACGGCAATGCTCCCAACAATGGGCTGTTCTTCTTGGGAACGCGGAACTGGAGCGAGCGGACCAATCCGGATCAGTCCGTGGAGGCGATTGTGGCGCGGCTGAACCGGCGCTTCGCCCAGGAGATCCAGGAGGCCCGGGTGGTGGTGGTGGAGCCTCCCTCGATTCCGGGCTATGGCCAGTCCGGCGGTTTTGAGTTCCAGCTGCTCGATCGCAGTGGGGGGCGCTTTGATCTGCCGGAATTCGCCGTTGCGGCTGGTCAGATCATTCAAGCGGCCAACGCCGACCCCACCTTCAGCTCCGCACCGCCCGTGCGCACCCAGTTCTCGCCGGCGGCCCCCCAGCTGGCGATCGATGTGGACAGGGATCGGCTGGCTTCCCTCGGGGTCGACTTCGGCGAGGCGATGCGCTCCTTCAGCATCAACTTCGGGGCCTCTATGTGAATGACACCTTCCAGGAAGGGAAGGTGCGCCGGGTGTTCGTGCAGGCCAACGACATCACGCGGGCCACCCCCGAGCGCCTCAAGGCCCTCTATGTGGTGAACAGCTCCGGCGAACAGGTGCCCCTCTCCGAATTCTTCACGGTGCGACCGATTGAGGGCCCCGCTGTGGTGCCGCATTTCAATCTCTACCGCTCGATCAAGATCGATGGCCAGCCAGCGGTGGGCAAGAGTTCCGGCCAGGCCATCAACGGCATGCGCCAGATCTTTGAGGCTCAATCGATCCAGGGCCTGGGCTTTGACTGGACGGGCATCTCCCGGGAGGAGGTGAAAGCCGGCGCCCTGGCGGTGGTGATCTTCGCCCTGGGCATCCTGGTGGTGTATCTGGTGCTGGCGGCCCAGTATGAGAGCTACGCCGACCCGCTGATCATCCTGATGACCGTGCCCACGGCCATGCTGGGGGCCTTGGCCTTCCTGGCCATTCGCGGCGAGGTGCTCAACATCTACGCCCAGGTGGGCCTGGTGATGCTGATCGGCCTGGCGGCCAAGAACGGCATCCTGATCGTGGACCTGGCCAACCAGCGCATGGCCGCCGGCGCCAGGGCCCTGGAGGCGGCCAGGGATGCGGCCCGCTCCAGACTGCGGCCGATCATCATGACGGCCATCTCTTCGCTGTTCGGCTTCCTGCCCCTGGTGGTGGCCAGTGGTGCCGGTGCCCGCAGCCAGGCCTCCCTCGGCACGGTGGTGTTTGGCGGTCTGCTGGTGGCCACCGTGCTCTCCCTGCTGGTGGTGCCGGTGTTCTATGTGGTTGTCAAGGCGCTGATGGGCGGCGATGCTGAGCCTGAGGCAGGGTCCGGGCCTACCCCAGGGCTGCAACCCTGAAGCCCGAGCATGCCTGAGATCAATTCCAATCCCCAGCTCCCAGCCCCGCGTCGTTCGACGGGGATGAATGGCCGCAAGGTTCTGATCGCCCTGGTGGTGGGAGTGGTGATCGGTGGCGCCATCGGCATCTTCATGGAATCGATCGTGGCCAACACCCCCAGCGAGATCGATTCCGAGCAGCTCCACTGGCTCCGCCGCCTGCTGGCTGCGGCCGGGGGGCTGAGCGGCCTGGCGATCGAATCCGTTCGCCAGCTGCAGACCGCCTGCACCGACCCTGCCTACCGCAATCGCAGGCGGCTGCGCCGCTGAGCGCGTCGTCTCAGCACAGTGGAGGGCCAGGTCCGCCCGACGCGGCTACCTTTGGGCAGCAGCCTGCCAACCACCTGTGCTCCGCGTCACTGTTGCTGCTGTGGTGCTGTTGGGCAGTGCCTGCGCAGCGCGGCCTCCCCAGGCCCGTTCACCGCTGCAGGTCCAGGTGGCCACCCTGGGCAAGGACACCTTCAGTCCGGCGATCGAGGTCATGAGCAGGCTGTCCTCCACCACGGATGTGTCGTTGCGACCCGAAGCCGAGGGACGGGTCGTGCAGATCCTGGCCCGGCAGGGCCAGCAGGTTCAGGCTGGCCAGCCGATCCTGGTGCTCGACAACGCCCAGGAGAGCGCCACCCTCGATGCCAGCAAGGCCGAGGCCCGCAAGAATCAGGTGAATGCAGAGCGTTACATCTTTCTGAATCAGCAAGGCGCGGTCTCCACCAAAGAACGTGATTTTTATGTCACCCAGGCGATTGAGAGTCGAGATCAGGTCAAGGTGCAGGCGGCCAATCTCGGCTACAAGGTGGTGCGCGCGCCCATCGCTGGCGAAATCGGTGATCTCGACTCTGTGAAGCTCGGCGACTTTGTGCAAAAGGGCCAGGCGATCACCGGCATTGTTGACAACCGGCGACTCTGGACTCTGATGGACGTGCCGGCGATCCAAGCCTCCAGGGTCCGCCTGGGTCAGCAGGTCGAGTTGCTCACCCAGGGCAACCCGCCCATCACCGCCAAGGGCCGGGTGGTGTTCATCTCGCCTTACTTCGGGGTGAGCGGCAGTAGCACGTCCCCCAACACGGTGCTGGTGAAGGCCGAGTTCCCCAATTCCGCTGACCAGCTGAAAACCGGCCAGTTTGTGCAGAACCGGATCATCACCGAGGTGAGTCAGCAGCTGGCCGTTCCGGTGCAAGCCGTATCGATGCAGGCCCAGCAGCCGTTTGTCTACCGCATTGAGCAACTGAGCACCATTCTGCCGAAGATCCGCGGCTCGAAAGACATCCCCGAGGCCAGCCGCGAGCGACTGGAGAAGTTGCCCCCCTCCACGACAGTGGTTGTGCAGACTGCCGTCAAGCTGGGGCCGCTGCAGGGCAACAGCTATCCGGTCTTGTCTGGTATCTCTGCAGGTGATCGGGTGGTGGTGAGCAATACAGCCCTGTTACGCAACGGCATGCCCGTCAGCATTGCTGCAGCCAGCTGAGGGTTCATGTCACTCTCAGATCGTTTCATCAAGCGACCGGTCCTCACGACGGTCTGCAGCATCCTGATCGTGCTCATCGGGCTGATTGCGATCCCAACTCTGCCGATCGAGAATCTGCCAGCGATTGCGCCACCCCAGATTCAGGTCACGGCCACCTATGGAGGGGCCAACTCGCTGGTCACCGAGCAGGCGGTGACCAATGTGCTCGAGCAGCAGATCAACGGGGTTCCCAATGCAGCCTATATTTCCTCGCTCACGACGAATACCGGTCAGAGCACCGTGAATGTGTTCTTTGATGAGGGAACTGATATCAACATTGACCAAGTCAATGTGCAAAACAGGGTGTCTCTGGCAATGCCTCAATTGCCATCCCAGGTGTCCAGCACGGGTGTGTCTGTTATTCAGACCACTCCTTCTATTCTTTTGGCTTATCAGGTTTCCTCCACAGAGGGGCAATTTGATGCTGCCTATCTGAATGGCCTGATCTACGAGCAGCTTTATTACCAGCTCGGCCGTGTTCCAGGAGTGGCCCAGGTCACCCTGTTTGGAGGCAGCAACCCAGCCTTCTGGTTGTTCGTGGACCCCGTCAGGCTGGCAGCCAATCAACTGACCGCTGACCAGGTGGTGTCTGCTGTGCAGAGCCAGAACACGGTGGCGATCGGCGGGTTGGTGGGAGGGCCACCCGCCAGTGGGAATCAGGCCTTCACCTATCCCATCTTGGTGGAGAACAACGGCAATCTGATTTCGGTTGATGATCTCAATCAACTGATCATCGGCCGGTCGCCCCAGGGCAATCTGTTGCGCCTCCAGGATGTGGGTGAGGCCAGGTATGGCTTCAACACCTTCGCCACCCAGGGCGTGGATATCGAGGCCCATCCTGCCATCACCATCGGCGTCTATCAGACACCGGAAAGCAATGCCCTGCAGGTGTCCCAGGCGGTGGTGGCGTTGATGGCTGAATTCACTGACCGGTTACCACCTGGTGTGATCCTCACCCAGATCTACGACGTGGGTCAGTTCATTGAGGCGGCCGTGGATGGTGTGGTGGATGCTCTCGGCCTGGCCATCGTGCTGGTGCTGGTGATCCTGTTTCTGTTCCTGCAGGATTGGCGCGCCACGGTGGTGCCGACCCTGGCCATCCCGATCTCCCTGGTGGGCACCTTCGCCTTCATCAAGGTGTTCGGCTTTTCGATCAACCAGCTCACCCTGCTGGGGCTGGTGCTAGCCACCGGTCTGGTGGTGGATGACGCCATTGTGGTGATTGAGGCTGTGGCCAGGAACATCGAATCCGGGCTGCGCCCCAGGCAGGCCGCGCTGGAGTGCATGGGAGAGCTGATCGGCGCCCTGATCGCCACGGCCCTGGTGCTGATGGCTGTGTTTGTGCCTGTGGCGTTCTACCCAGGCGGCATCGGCATCATCTATCGACAGTTCGCGCTCACGATCGCCTTTTCGATCGCCATCTCCGCCTTCAATGCGCTCACCTTCTCGCCGATGCTGGCGGCCCTGGTGTTGCGCGCCGACAAGCCGCCGCAGCCGAGGGGATGGGGCTGGATCCTGGCTGGCGTGCTGGTGGGCCTGGCCTTCGGGCGTTTCAGTGCGGCCTCCTTCGGGCCGGGGGCCTACGTGGCCGGTGTGCTGGTGTTCGGCATTGCCGGCAGCCGGCTTGGGGCGATCTTTTCGCTGTTCAACAGCGGTTTCGCCCGCCTTGAGAAAGGCTATGCGGGGTTGATCGCCACCTTGATCCGTCGCCGCAGGCTCATCCTCGGGGCGTTGCTGGGGGGCATCGCCCTCACCGTTGTGGCCTTCGGCGCACTGCCCACGGCCTTCATCCCTGAGGAAGACCAGGGTTTCGGGTTGGGTTTTTACCAGCTCCAGAATGGAGCGTCCCTCAGTCAGACCCAGAAGCTGGGTGAACAGATCGCCGCCGTGCTCAAGCAGGAGGAGGATGTGACCAGCGCCGGCATCATCAGTGGTGCCGGCTTCAATGGCAGCAGCCCTGACCAGGGCCTCTTCTTCTTCGGACTCAGGCCACTCGAGGAGCGCTCCGGTACGGATCACAAAGCCCCTGCCATTGTGGATCGCCTCAATGCGAAGCTCTCCAAACTCAGCCTCGGCCTGGCACGGGCTGCCCAGCCGCCGGCGATTCCCGGCTTCTCGGCCCAGAGTGGCTTCTATTTTCAGTTCAACGATCTCTCCAACGGCTCCTACAGCTTCAATGAGCTCGATGGCCTGGCCCAGAAACTGGTGGCCAGCGGCCAGGGAAGTGGTTTCTTCTCCACTCTCTACACCCAGTTCATCCCCAGTGCACCGGCCTTTGGCCTCAAGATCGACCGCTCGATCATGGGCAGCCTGAATGTGGATTTCCAGCAGGCGATGCAGACGATTGCCGTGTTGGCCGGGGGTAACTTTTCAGGACTCACCTATGAAAGTGGCCAGGCGCGCAACATCTATGTGCAGGCCGATGCCGCCGGCCGCGGCGAGCTGGATGATGTGCTGAGTTACTACGTGCGCAGCGAGGATGGCGATCTGGTGCAGGTGTCTCAGTTCGCCACTAGTGAACTGACCAGCGCCCCTCCCGTGATCAGCCACTACAACCTCTACCGCACGATTCTGGTTCAGGGTGCGGAGGCCGTGGGGAAGAGTTCCGGGCAGGCACTGGCAGCCATCCAGAAGATCTTCACCAGGCTTGACTTCAACAACATCGGCTACGCCTTCACCGGTATTGCGGCGCTCCAGCTCTCAGCCGGTAACGCCAGTGTGCTGGTGTTCGGCCTTGGGGTGCTGATTGTGTATCTGGTGCTCTCCGCCCAGTACGAGAGCTATGTGACGCCCGTTGTGATCCTGATGACGGTGCCCCTGGCCATGCTCGGAGCCCTGGCCTTTCTGGCCCTGCGCTCGATCGATCTCAACATCTATGCCCAGGTGGGGCTGGTGACCCTGATCGGGCTGGCGGCCAAGAACGGCATCCTGATCGTGGAGGTGGCAGAGCTGCACCTGCAGGAAGGCATGGGGGCGGCGGAAGCGGCCATCGCCGCGGCTGAATCCCGCTGCGCCCGATCCTGATGACGGCCATCGCGGCCCTGGCCGGCTTTCTGCCCCTGGTGCTGGCCAGCACGGCTGGAGCGAACAGTCAGCAGTCGCTGGGCACGGTGATCTTCGGCGGCTTGCTGGTTGCCACTGTGCTCTCGCTTGGGGTTGTGCCGCCCTTTTATGTCACGGTGAAAGGGCTGGAGCAGCGCTGGTTCGGCGGCCGCCGCGATGACGACGCGGCCCCGGAGGCTGAGGCCGGATCTGCGCTGGGGTGATCGCTGAGCTGATGATCGCTCAGGTGATCACCGTGGGCCGCTGCATGCCGGTGCGGCTGCGGATCTCAGCCAGCCCATCGATGGCACGGATCAGGTCGCCCAGTGCCACCTGGGGATCCTGTTGCAGTGCCCCCCCCGGCGGCACGTAGCTCTCCAGATACACCCGCAGGGTGGCCCCCTTGGTGCCCGTCCCGGAGAGGCGCAACACCACGCGGCTGCCGTCATCGAGCAGCAGTCGCAGACCCTGGCCGCCGCTCACGGAGCCATCCACCGGGTCGGTGTAGGCGAAGTCGTCGGCCAGCTGGATGCTGCGGCCGGCGAACCCCTGGCCGAGCAGGGAGGGCTGCATCGCCTTGACCCGGCCGTAGAGCTCCTGGGCCGCCCCACTGTCCACGGCCTCATAGTCGTGGCGGGAGTAATAGTGGCGCCCGAAGCGTGCCCAGTGGGCGGCCATGATCTCCGCCACCGAGCAGCGCCGGCTGGCCAGGATCTGCAACCAGAACAGCACGGCCCAGAGGCCATCCTTCTCCCGGATGTGGTGGCTGCCGGTGCCGAAACTCTCCTCGCCGCAGAGGGTGATCCGGCCGGCATCGAGCAGGTTGCCGAAGAACTTCCAGCCGGTGGGGGTCTCGAAGCAGTCGATGCCCAGCTCTTTGGCCACCACATCGGCGGCGCCGCTGGTGGGCATGGAGCGGGCCACCCCGGCCAGGCCGCCGGCGTAGCCCGGAGCCAGGCCGGCGTTGGCGGTGAGCACCGCCAGGCTGTCGCTGGGGTTCACGAAGCAGTGGTTGCCCAGGATCATGTTGCGGTCGCCGTCACCATCACAGGCGGCCCCGAAGCGGTAATCGTTTCCCTCAAGCAGCAGGGACGCCAGCTCATGGGCGTAGGTGAGGTTGGGATCCGGGTGGCCGCCGCCGAAATCCTCAAGCGGAACGCCATGGCGCACCGTGCCCGCCGGAGCCCCCAGCAGGCCCTCCAGGATGCGGCTGGCGTAGGGACCCGTGACCGCATGCATGGCATCGAAGGCCATCGGGAAATCTGAGCGCAGCAGAGCGGCGATGGCGTCGAAGTCGAACAGCTGCTGCATCAGGGCTGCGTAGCCCTCCACGCCATCGATCACCTCCACCTGCAGCGCGCCGAGCGTCCACTGGCCAGGAGACTCGAGCCGCCGGGCGGGTTCGGTGTCGGCGCTGGCGGAGTCCTCGCTGGCGGAGTCTTCGCTGGACGCTTCGGCGATGCGATAGCCCTCCAGCCGCTGGGTCACCGCATAGATGGCGTCGGTGAGGGATTCGGGTGCCGGCCCGCCGTTGGCTCCGTTCAGCTTGACGCCGAAGTCCCCCTCGGGGCCGCCGGGGTTATGGCTGGCCGAGAGGATGATGCCGCCGATCGCCTGGCGTTCACGGATCAGGTGCGAGGCGGCCGGGGTCGAGAGAATCCCCTCCGTGGTGGTGATCACCCGGGCCAGGCCATGGGCGGCCGCCATGCGGCAGATCACCTCAATGGCGTGGCGGTTGCCGTAGCGACCATCGCCCCCCAGCACCAGGGTGCCGCCCTCCACGCCTGGCAGCACCTGGAAGATGGCCTCGATGAAGCTCTCCAGGTAATGGGGAGTGGCAAATTGGCGGCTGCTCTTGCGCAGGCCGGAGGTGCCCGGTCGCTGGTCGCTGAACGGCTGGGCGAGGCGCACCTGCCGAACGGTGATGGCCATGGGGCACCGGTTTGGGGGCCACCAAACTACCGCTGGCCCCAGTGGCCGCCTGGGTCGTCCCCAATGCCTGACCCCGCCGTGCGTTCTGGCTAGGTTGGATGGATTGCCGACGATGCCTTTCATGGCTGTCCATGCCTCCGCTGGCCGCCTGGCTCGGCTTCTGGCCGCAAGGGGTCTGGCTGTGGCGGCCCTGAGCCTCACGTCCCTGGGGGTCGGAGGAGGCTTGGCTCAGGCGCAGGCTGTCTGCGCGGCGGGTGGGGCCAAGGCCAGGCCCTACGACCAGGCCGTTCAGCACACCCGCAAGGCCGCCGAGGCCGTGCTGAGCCGGGGCGGCGCCGAGAGTTGTCTGCGGGGCAAGCTCACCAATGCCCTGCTGGGCCTCTCGGCCAGTTGCGAGGCGGCCGGCCAGAGCAATCGCCTCTGCCAACTCGCCGATCAAGCGGTGGTGCAGCTGAACTGGACGCTGCCGTTCATGGATTCCACCTCCCGGCAGCTGCTGGATCTCTCGGCCTCAGGCCGCTCTGGCCAGGGCCAGGCCAGCGCGCTTTAGGCCCGCTCCCCACGGCTGTCTGATTGTTCAGGAGCCCGGCACGAGGCCGAATCCCCGGCCAGGAGCCTGGGGCCTGGACGGCGGGCTGGTGGTCCGCAGAGGCTGGCTCAGCTGCCGGCAGAACCGAATCATGTCGGTGGCTTCGCCGATCAGCCGCTCGCGGCGTTGAAAGTCGTTGCGGGGCACCACCACCGCGTCCTGGCTGATCTGCCAGAGCGCGTCCTTGCAGTTGCCGCTCAGCCTCGGATGGTCGAGCAGGGGATCGGCGGTGCTGCGGGCCTGATCACAGTCGGGGGCGAGGTTGTCGCGGCCGCAGGCGATCGTGTCCAGCTGCAGTTGGCGCAGCAGCTCCTGGCTGGGGTAGTCAGGGTCGCGAGCCCTGACAGGGCCCTGGAACAGGACGGTCAAGGCCAGCGCGGCAAGGGCGGGAACCAGCAGCAGGTCATGGCGATTCATGGCAGGGCTGGCTGTGCCGTACGCCTCACCATCATTACGGTGGATCTCAGCCGCGGTTGATGGTCGGCTCGGCAGCTGTCCGTTCCGCCTGGTGGCCACGTCCTCTGCGGAGCGATCAGCGGCCCAGGCTGGCCAGGTCGGTGATCCCCTGGCGCAGGGGTTCCTGGCTGCGCTGCCAGTGGTGGGCCAGTGGTGGCGCCAGCCAGCCTGAGCTCGCCTGCAACAGGCGGCGCAGGCCGCTCTGCCGCTGCAGCCAGAGGCCGCGGGCGGTCTCCTTGGCCTGCAGGTCTTGCAGGCCAAGGGTTTCGGGTTGCCGCAGCGCTTCGATGCGGGCCAGAACCGCATCGAGACTCCTGGCCGGCGCGGTGTGCTGGGCCGGGGCGCTGGCCAGGGCTTCCCCCAGCAGCTGGCCGGCCACCCAGGCATCCCGCAGCGCCAGGTTGATGCCCTGGGCCCGCACCGGACTCATCGGGTGGGCGGCATCCCCGAGCAACAGCAGGCCAGGGCACCACCACCGCTTCGCCAGGCCCACCTCCACCCGCAGCCGCATCGGTTCCGCCGGCTCGCCGGGCTGGGAACGCAGCGCGGCGGCCAGCTCGGGCGGGCTCTGGCGGGCCATGCGTTCCAGCCACTGGCGCGGCGAGACGTTGGGCTCGGTGGCGCCGGCCTGCAGCACCCAGCCCAGCTGCAGGCCACCGCTGGCGGACACAAAGGCGCTGAAGATGCCCTCGGCGCCCACCATCGTGGTGAAATCGCCCGCCAGGGGATCGGGGCCGGCTTCCGGCAGAGCGAACCAGAGCACGTCGATCGGGCTGGCCCTGCGCCTGAGCTCCAGCCCCGCCGCCTCGCGCAGGCTCGACTGGCGCCCGTCGCAGGCCACCACCAGGCTGGCCGGCAGCTGCTCGCCCCCGGCCAGCTGCACGCCGCTGATCCGGCCGCACTGCTGCCTGATCAGTCCGCTCACCCGCTGGCCCAGCAGCACGCGGGCGTTGCCGAGGGCCCGCAGGCGGGCGATCACGGCAGCCAGCAGGGCCGGCTGGCTCACCAGGAGGCAGCCGGGCTGGCCTTCCCCCTCCATGGGCTCGGCCACCCGGAACAGGGGCCGGCCATCGAGACAGAAGCGCCAGCCCGCCAGGGCACGGTGGGGAAGATCGCCCAGCTCCCGTGCCAGCCCCATCGCCTCGAGGGCCTCCAGGCCATGGGGCATCAGGGCTTCGCCGCGGAACTGGCGCTCCAGCCTGGAGGCCGCCTCCACCAGGGTCACCGGCACACCGCGCTGGGCCAGCAGCAGGGCCAGGCAGCTGCCCGCCGGTCCTGCCCCCACCACCACCACGCAGGGGCCGGTTGGGCAGGGGGCGGTGTCGGTTGTGGGCTCAGAGGAAGGCGTTGTAGTTGCGGTTGGTGAGGCTCTCTCTCTCACTCTGACCCATCAGTTGGCTCTTTTTGGTGAGCAGGTAATCCACCAGCTCCTGTTGCACGTCCAGCAGTTCCTTCGTGCAGCCCCGGAATGCAGCCCGGTGGCGAATTTCGTCATGGCGGGTCTGAAGATCCCGCAACATCAGTTGGATCGCATCAAGGGTGGTCGATTCAGCCTTGGCGGCGGATCTTGAGTCCATCAGCGGTGGAGCCTGTCTAGCCAGATCGTACGGGGCCATCCTGGACCAGCCGCTGCCGGCCCCGGCCACAGAGTCTCTGCTGGCGGTCGCGTTTGCGCTGCAGCCGAGCGGAGATGCCGAGTTCCGCCCCCTTCCAGAGGCGATCGATTTCCCGAGTGAAATGGGCCGCCAGCTGGGGCGACTCGATGATCAACAGGGTTTCATCGTTCTGGTGGGCGGCACTCGGACTCCAGTTGAAGGAGCCCGTGACCACGGTGCGTTGATCGAGCACCGCCAGCTTGTGGTGCATCTTGTCGCCGCTGGCCAGGCGCGGGGTGCCGACTCCCTCCAGGGGTTGGCGCTGGGGGGCGTTGCCTGCCTCCAGGGCACAGCGGTGATCGGGCAAGGCCACCCCCAGCAGATCCAGCACTTCGCTGAAGGAGCGGTTGGCAAAGCCCGGGTCAGCCAGCAGCCTGATCGCCACGCCGCGGCGGTGCAGCTGCCCCAGGGTGTTGCCCAGCTGCTGATCGGAGAACACGAACAGGGCCAGATCGGCGCTGCGGCGCGTCTGCTTCAGCAGGCTGTCCAGTTGCTCCACGCCATTGGCGCGATCGCGGCGCCGATGGGGCGCGAACAGCACCGCCACGGGGGTGCCTCGCACCCGCACCCTCTGCAGCCCGGGGCTGTCCTTGCCCAGGCCGAAGCGGCTGTCGGCTGCGCCCCCCGGACCATCCCCCCACAGGCGATGGAATTCAGCGCGGAACAGCTCGGCCAGCTCCGGGCTCTCGATCTGCAGCAGGTGGTTCACGTTGCCGCGGGTCTGGGGGGCGCCCGCATCGCCATGAAGTCCGGACGCGGTGAAGTTGGCGGAGCCCGTGACCACCACCGCCTCATCGATCACCAGGAACTTGTGGTGCATCAGACCACTGCCGGCGCTGCCATCGGCGGTGTCGTCCAGCATCGGCACGCCGCCGCGCCGCAGGATCGCCACCGCATCCCCCCCGCCGAGGGCCTGGAGCTGGTGATGCCGTCGCCGCTCCCGGGGGGACAGATCGGCCAGATGCTGCTCCGACCACTCCTGGCTGTAGGTGTTCTCCAGCACCACCTGCACCTTGATGCCCCGCCGTTGCTGGGCGACCAGGGCCTCGGCCACCCTGGGCAGGGAGAGTTCCTGCACCGCCACCAGGATGCTGCGCCGGGCGGAGCTGATGGCGTTGAGCAGCATGGCCTCCAGGTCATCGCCCTGGCGCCACTCGCCGCTCACCGGGCTCCGGTAGCGGTTGCCCGACCGGTGGTTGAACGCCACGGTGAAGCCCTGGGGCAGGGGCGGCTCTGGTTCAGGGGCACCGCCGACTGTGGCCACGGCTGTGCAGCCCACCAGCAGCCCGGAGGCCGCCAGCAGGGCCAGGCTCAGACCACGGCGGACCCTGGTGGTGGTCGTCAGAAGCTCACCCGCCATTTCCTGATGTCCACGGCTGGCAGCAGTGTTGCCTCAAGCGCCCAATCAGGGCCTGGAACCTAGTGGTGAGAGGGCATCTCAGCCGTACGCAGCATCAGCACAAACCAGAGGGTACCCACCACCACGGCCGTGAGCACCGCTGCTGGCAATCCCACCCAGCGCAGCACCAGGGGCACCGCCACCGGGAAGGCGAGGGCCCCGGCGAGGGGCGTGATGGCAACCACAAGGCGCATCGGTGTGGCGGGGGTGGGCACAGCCAAGTCAGGTCAGAACCACTCGGCTACAGCCTGGTCGGCCGGGTTGCTGTTGTCTTCCGGAGTGGTGCGACTGAATTCGAGTGTGATGTTGCGGCTCTGATCGCCGTCTGCGGCCACGGCCTCGATGGGATAGATCTGGCGGCCGTCGCGGAAGGGCACCTGCACCCGGAAGGTGCCGTCGGCAGACAGGGGCACGTCCTCGCCGCCGATGGCGAGCTTGGCCGAGGGGTCAGTGGCGCCGTAGACAATCAGCTCGGCGTCGGCCACCAGCCAGAAGGAGCGCTGACGCGGCGCCACGCCTCCGATGCCGGACTCACTGCGGCCGCTGGCCCAGATGCCGGCGCCGGAGGCATTGAGGCCGCCGCTCTCAAAGCCTGCCGTGTCGAGCTCATGGAAGGCCTCGGAACCCCGCCTGATCTGCCGCCACTGGGATGTGGCGCTCTGGTAGAGCCGCTCGTGCAGATCCTGATCAGCTCCTGCAGGGGAGGTCGACGGCGTTGCAGCGGCACTGATCGCTGCTGGAGCCGTCGCACCGGTCTCGAGCGTGAAGGGGACGAACTGGTCGAGGATCTGGTCGCTGGGGTGGAGGGCCGGAACCCGGGCAACAGAGGAGAAGGCCAGCGAGATCCAGCCGCCCGCCGAGCCCTTGCGGTAGCCCAGCTCGACCCGGTAATCGCGATCACTCAGGGGAACAGGCAGGTACCACTCGGTGGCGTGACTGTCGACGACCACCTCCTGCAGGGTATGGGGGTGGGCGGAGCCGCCCGAGAGGCCGGTCACATCGGCAAGCCTCAGGCAGAGCTGGTTGGCCCCTGCGGCAAAGGCGGCGTTGCGATCGGCTTCGGTGATGTCCCAGAACACGTAGGCCCACTGCGGGTCGCGGGGCAGGAACACCACGCTGGTGTCAGCCGTGGGCCGGGGGGCCGGCGGCATGTCGGCCTCAATCGACTTCAGCGATGGAGTCTCGGCCTGGGAAGCAGCATTCCCCTGCACCTGGTCGAACCCCTCATCTGGCTGGTCGTCCTTGCGGGCCCCAATCTCAGAGACCAGCTCATCCTTGGACTTGCGGCTGTAGAGGGTCACGCCCAGATCGCTGGCAATCTGGCGGAGTTGCCGGAGCGTCATACGGGCCAACGAGGACAGGGCTTGGCTCACTGCGTAAGGTTTCGTTTGGGATCAGTGTGATGCACTTTTCACCTGGCGGGCCCGTCCGCTCTGGTGGGGTCAGCATCCACTGACCAGGACTCACGCTCCGGTCCCGCCGGGGATCACGGCGGCCCTGCCGGCGGAGTCCACCCCAGCCGCCCAGGGTCACGCCAACCGCCATGAAAAAAGCGGCCCTGGGCCGCTTGGTTTCTGCGTTTTGAGCGGTCGCGTTAGCGGCCGATGCTGCGGTAAGGCACCTTGGCCAGGTAGTTGATGTCGGCAGCGGAAGCCGCGCTGCTGGCCCGCATTGCCGGCAGGCTGCGCACCCAGGGCAGATAGTCCTCGGGGAAGCCGCCACGGCGCTGGCGGGAGCGCTCTGGGTAGGCCTTGGCCGTGCCCGTGTACACCACCTGGGGGAAGCCGAGGATGCTGCGGTAGTAGGCGTCGTAGCGGGGGCTGGTGATGTTGAACGGGGTCTCGCCCAGATCCCGGCTGCCCACCACCCGGTTGCGGTGGTAGGGCACGGTGTCGTAGCCGAAGCTGCCCAGGTACTCCTCCGAATCGAGGATGTCGTCCACCATCCCCTTGACCCCTCGGGTCATCAGCACGGCCGACCAGGCGATCTCCTCAGACTTGCCATGGGTGGGGCGGCCCAGCAGCTTCTCCACCAGGTGACGGGCCACCTTGTAGTTGCTGTTCAGGTTGTAGAAGCTGCGGTTGAAGGTGTCGGAGAGACACAGGGAGCGGATGAAGTCCCGCACCGTGATCTGGCCGTCCCGCAGCTGCGACTCGAGGGTGCGGTCGCGGTCCACCTTGAAGGCATGGAAGAAAATCTGGCGGTAGGCCGCTTCGATCACGAAATTCTGATCTTCGCGGTCGATGGCCTTGTCCATGGCCGCAGCCTTGGGATCCTCATCAGAACCCACCCGCAGAGGGTCCACCCGCGAGTTCTGGGTGGTGGGTGCGTACTTCAGGAGGGGCAGGGCCACGCGATTTCAGCATCCGTCGGCCGTGATCGTAGAAGTGCCGCCCCAGCCCCACCGCCGCAGTCCCGGCAGGACTCACAGTCCGTAACGTTTACCAGCCCAGCGGTGAGAGGCTCTGGCCGGCGTTGAGGCGCTCCTTGCCCGCCGTGGCGGCGGGCCGGGGATCAGCCAGGATCCTGGTTTCCACACAGAACGACGCGGTGTTGGAGAGGCCTTCCACGGTGCTGGTGCGCAGCCGCACGTTGGGACCGGCAAAGCTGAAGCGCTCCAGGCTGTTCATCGTCTCGTAGCTGGTGGTGAGCAGCAGCCCATCGCGCTCATCCATGGCGAAGTGGCCGGCCACGGGAGCCGTTTCGGCGTAACCCCTGTCGCGCAGCAGCAGCCCCTGGCGGCCTGCCGCATCGGTGGGGATCAGCCCGAAGACGCTCTCACCCTCATGGGCCTCGCCGGCCTGGTCCCAGGCCATCGAGGCGTTCCAGGTGACGCGGCAGCCCCCCACCAGCCCGCCGGAGGGCTGGCCGTGCAACGCGGCGATGGCGATCAGGCGCGGATCGTCAGCGGCGAGTTCCACCACCTCGATCCAGGAGCCGCCCGCCTCCGCCCGGCGATGGAGCAGGTGGTGGCTGCTGCGCTGGGAGCGCCAGCGGCCGCAGCTCAGCCGAAAGAAGCCGAGGGCATCGGCGATGGCGTCAGTCACGCGGGCAGGGCAGTTGGCACGATGATCGCAAGCCAGCGGACGAAACGAGGTGGTGATCGGCGTGGCGGCGGCGCTTTGGGCCGCCCTCGGCTGGACCCTCGCCAGCAGTCTGTGGCGACGGCTCCCCCCCTCCCTGGGGGCGGCGCGGCTGAACCTGCTCAAGAACCTGCTGGCCCTGGCCCTGCTGGCCGTGCCCCTGGCCCTGGTGGTGGGCGCCCCCGGGCTCTCCGCCCTGCCCGGCACAGGCCTGGCCCTGCTGGCCGCCAGTGGGGTGCTGGGCATCGCGGCGGGCGACAGCCTCTTTTTCGCGGCTCTGCGGCGCCTGGGCACCCGCCGCACCCTCACGGTGGAGGCCGGCGGCCCCGCCCTCACCGCAGCGGCGGCGGCACTCCTGCTCGGGGAGGCCCTGGGCCCGCAGCAGTGGGCCGGGATCGGCCTGATCAGCGTTGCCCTGGTGCTGGTGGCCCGTCAGGGCTCCCCTGCCGCAGTCGGCGCTGCGGGGCCGCCGGCAGCGGCCGGGCTGCTGCTGGCCGCGGCGGCGATGGTCTGCGGCAGTGCCGGCGCCCTTCTGGCCCGGGCGGCCCTCCAGGGCGGTGCGATCAGCCCCTTGGCGGCCACGGGCCTGCGCCTGGCTGCGGCCAGCCTGGTGATGCTGCCCTTGCTGCCCGGCTGGTGGGCCGCTGGCGACGGCCCGCCGGCGCCTGCGCCCGCAGTACCGGCTCGATGCGCTCCCTCTGGGGGCTGGTGCTGCTGGCCACCCTGCTGGGCACGGTCGGCGGGATCGCCCTGCAACAAGTGGCCCTGAGCCGCCTGCCAGCAGGACTGGCGGTGTCGTTGCTGGCCACGGCGCCGGTGATGGCCGTGCTGCTGGCGCCGCTGGAGGGAGACAGGCCACTGCTGAGCGGCTGGCTGGCGGCCCTGGCTGCCCTGGCCGGGGTGGTGCTGCTGGTGAGCTGATCGACTCAGCCCGGGGGCAGGTGGTGGTCAGGAACCAGCGTCATCGATCCTGAGGCGCTGATCTGCGGCGGCCTTGGCGCTCCGGCACAGCTCAGGGAGCTCCAGGGCCAGGGCCGTGCTGCCCAGGCCCGACGCGATTGACTCGAGCTGGCGGCCTGCGGCCTCGAGCTGATCCAGAAAGGTGTGCCGAAAGGAGGGGTCGTCGCGCAGCTGCGGTACCCCGCAGGCCCAGTGGTTCAGGGCAGTCCGATCAGGGGGCGACCCCTCCCGCCGTGCGGCGATGGCCTGGAGGGTGCGCAGGCCATGGGCCAGAATCCTGAGGTGATGCCGCTCCAGGGCGGGGAGCAGGGTGGCCTCCAGCTCGGCCAGCTCGTTGGCGCTGAGCGGACCTTGCATCCCTTGCCTGGGGGAAGCGGGCATGGCGGGCGTGCTCAGGAGGCGACGGCGGGCTGGAGCCGGAACCCGCAGGAGTGCCCTGCTTCCAGCCGCCACTGCACCCTCTCCACCACGCAGTCGGGGAAGGTTTCGCGGATCAGGCGCAGTTCCTGATCACAGACGCAGGGAAACTGCTCGGCGATCCGCATCACGGAGCAGTGGAATTCCTGGATCACCCAGGAGTGGCCATCGGGATCGGGGCTGCACTCGGCCACATAGCCCTCCTGCCGCCTCAGGTCCACGAGCCGCTCAAGCCGCTCCTTCAGGCTGCCTGCCCCCACATGGCGGCGGTACGACTGGGCTTTCTGACTTCCCTGCTGGCAGAGCAGCAGGTTCACGGTCTCCTCGGAGAGAGACTCGGTCATCGACTGGAGCAGACCGAGGGCAAAATCCTCGCTTCCGTCTGGAAACTTGCCCTGCCCCTGGGCGGTGAGATGCCACTGGTTGCTCGGGCGCCCAGGACCGGCGGCACTGAGGCTGGAGTGCACGAGCCCCTCCTCCTCCAGGGTGCGCAAGTGGCGCCGCATCACTTGCACGGAGACATCCAGCCGCCGGGCCAGTGCCGCTGCCGTGGACTCTCCATGGCGCAGGAGCAGGGCCAGGGCCGCCTCCCGGGTGGAGGAGGGTGTGGTGTCGGCGCTGTTCACTGCGGCGCCAGGGGCTGGTGAACGGCCCACAGACGCGAAGCAAGCCGCGGAGGTGTCACTGATGACTGGAGTGGCGAGGCCATCCGGGGCTGAACCTGAAACGATTGCAGTGGTCGGGGTGCGGTAGGCGATGGGTCATCGCATCACTCACACCGGGTGCCAACACGATGCCACGGGTTCGTGGCGATTGGGTGGCCAGACCCGCCGGCCCTCACCTGGGCGGCACAATGGGAGAGCACCCACCCCCAGGATCTGTGCCCTAAGCTGCGGGAAAGGAAACCTAAGGGTTTCGTAATCAGCGGTTTTGGTCAGGTTGGCCGCTTCAGAGCCGATCCTGAGTCTCCTTGCTCAAGCCGGCACCTCGGCCCGTTGAGATCAGCGCCCAGCGTCCTCGCTTTCCTGCCCGGGTTCCTGCTGCCACGCCTGTCAGCCCTCTTCTGCCCTCCCTCTGTCGCTCTTTCCCCTCCATGTCTGATTCCGCCGCCGCCAGCTCCGCACCCAGCCCCGAGAGCCTGGAGGTGATCCGGAAGTTTGCTGAGACCTACGCCCAGCGCACCGGCACCTACTTCTGCAGTGATCCGGGGGTGACGGCGGTGGTGCTGGAGGGCCTGGCCCGCCACAAGGAGGACCTCGGCGGTGCCCTTTGCCCCTGCCGCCACTACGAAGACAAGGAGGCTGAGGTGGCGCAGGCCTTCTGGAATTGCCCCTGTGTGCCGATGCGGGAGCGCAAGGAGTGCCACTGCATGCTGTTCCTGACCGAAGACAACCCTTTCCGCGGTGAGAAGCAGTCCATCAGCATCGAAGAAATCAAAACCCTCGCCGCCGGCTGATCCACCGCTTTTCCCAACATGTCTACAGCCACCGTCGGAGAACTTGTTTCTCAGCCGTATAAGTATGGTTTCGTCACTGACATTGAAACCGATAAGATTGCCAAGGGCCTCAGCGAGGACGTGGTTCGGCTGATCTCCGCCAAGAAAGAGGAGCCTCAGTTTCTGCTTGATTTCCGTCTGCGTGCCTACCGGCAGTGGCTGCAGATGCAGGAGCCCGATTGGGCGGCACTGGGCTTCCCGGCCATTGATTACCAGGAGATCATCTATTACGCCGCCCCCAGACAGCAGGAGAAAAAAGCCAGCCTCGATGAGGTGGATCCCAAGCTGCTGGAAACCTTTGACAAGCTCGGCATCCCCCTGGGTGAGCAGAAGCGGCTTTCCAACGTGGCTGTGGATGCCGTGTTCGACAGCGTTTCCATTGCCACCACCTTTCGCGAAAAGCTCGCCGAAGACGGTGTGATCTTCTGCTCGATCAGCGAGGCCGTCAAGGATTTTCCCGAACTGATCGAGGCCTACCTGGGTACGGTGGTGCCCACCAATGACAATTTCTTTTCAGCACTCAATTCCGCCGTCTTCAGCGATGGCTCTTTTGTTTTCATCCCCAAGGGTGTGGCGTGCCCGATGGAGCTGTCCACCTATTTCCGCATCAACTCCGGTGATACCGGCCAGTTTGAGCGCACCCTGATCGTGGCTGAGGAGGGTGCCTCCGTGAGTTACCTCGAAGGCTGCACGGCACCGATGTTTGACACCAACCAGCTGCACGCTGCAGTGGTTGAGCTGGTGGCCCTCGATGACGCCTCCATCAAGTATTCCACCGTGCAGAACTGGTATGCCGGCGATGAGAATGGGAAAGGAGGCATCTACAACTTCGTCACCAAGCGGGGCCATTGCCGCGGCGAGCGCAGCAAGATCAGTTGGACCCAGGTGGAAACCGGATCAGCCATCACCTGGAAATACCCCAGCTGCGTTCTGCAGGGAGCTGATTCAGTCGGTGAGTTCTATTCTGTGGCCCTCACCAACAACCGTCAGCAGGCTGACACCGGCACCAAGATGGTGCATGTGGGCCCCCGCACCCGCTCCACGATCGTGAGCAAGGGTATCAGCGCCGGCCACTCCTCCAACAGCTACCGCGGCCTGGTGCAGATCGGCCCGAAAGCCCTGGGTGCCCGCAATTACAGCCAGTGCGATTCGATGTTGATCGGCGATCAGGCTGCTGCCAACACCTACCCCTACATCCGCTGCCAGCAGCCCGAGGCCGCTGTGGAGCACGAGGCCAGCACCTGCCGCATCTCGGCAGACCAGCTCTTCTATCTGCAGAGCCGCGGGATCGGCTTTGAAGAGGCGGTGTCGATGATGGTGAGCGGCTTCTGCCGCGATGTGTTCAACCAGCTGCCGATGGAGTTTGCCGCCGAAGCCGACAAGCTGCTGGCCCTCAAGTTGGAGGGATCGGTGGGTTAGGCCTCTCCACCACCTCTCCCCTGTGGCTCCAACTGTTCAGTCCAGCTCAGCACCGTTCAGCCCCCCGTTCCGTTTCTGATTTTCCGTGATTCGCCCAGACGCACCCGTACTCCTAGAGATCCGCGACCTGCAGGCTTCGGTGGAGGACCAGCCCATCCTCAAGGGGGTGAACCTCACGATCAGAGCCGGTGAGGTGCATGCCGTGATGGGCCGCAATGGCAGCGGCAAGAGCACCCTCTCCAAGGTGCTGGCCGGTCACCCCTCCTACACCGTCACCGGCGGCTCGGTCCACTACCGCGGCGACAACCTGCTGGAGCTGGATCCGGAAGAGAGGGCCCGCATCGGCCTCTTCCTCGGCTTCCAGTACCCGGTGGAGATTCCCGGGGTGAGCAACCTTGAGTTCCTGCGGGTGGCCACCAACGCCCGCCGCAGCCAGCAGGGTGCCGAGGAGCTCGACACCTTTGCCTTCGAGGATCTGGTGCGCGAGCGCCTGGCGGTGGTTCAGATGGACCCCGCCTTTCTCGATCGCAGCGTCAACGAGGGGTTCAGCGGCGGTGAGAAAAAGCGCAACGAGATCCTGCAGATGGCCCTGCTGGAACCTGTGGTGGCCATCCTCGATGAAACGGATTCCGGCCTCGACATCGATGCCCTGCGCATCGTGGCCGGCGGCGTCAACCAGCTCGCCAGCCCCGACAACGCCACCCTGTTGATCACCCACTACCAGCGCCTGCTGGAGGTGATCACCCCGGACTATGTGCACGTGATGGCGGCTGGCCGCATCCTGCGCAGCGGTGGCAAGGAGCTGGCTCTTGAGCTGGAGCGCACCGGCTACGACTGGGTGGACGAGCAGGTCGCCCGCCTCGAGGCAGCTGCCGAGCGCCAGCCTCTGGAGGTGGGCTGATGGTGGCCAGCTCCCGGGCTCCTGTGGCCCCTGCTCCCACTGCCTGCACCGAGGCCTGGCTCAGCGCCCTGGCCGGGGCAGCGCTGCCCACCCGCCGCCAGGAGGACTGGCGCTTCACCGATCTTTCGGCGCTGCAGAACCTGCCCCAGTGCCTCGCTGCTCCCGCCACCAGCTGCTGGGATCTGGAGACGCTGCCGGCCGGCATCAGCCGCCTTTCCGCCGAGGCGGCGGCTGCCGAGCAGGGCCGCTCGCTGGCGGCCACCGGCTGCAGTGAGCACTGGCCGGTGCGGCTGAATGCCGGTGCTGATCCGGCCCTGCTGGCCCTGCGGGTGAGCGGCTGCGCCGATCCCCTTGAGCTGTTGTGGCAGGCCGGTGCCGGCGAGGGTCTGCGGGCCAGGCGGCTGCTGCTGGTGCTGGAGCCGGGGGCGAGCCTCGATCTGTTTCTGCTGATCACCGCCGCCGGCCCCCAGGCCCTGAGCCTGGTGATCGAGGTGGCGATGGCCACCGACAGTCGCCTCAACTTCGGCAGCCTGGCCATCGGCAAGGGCGGCCAGGCCACCCTGCTGGCCCACACGGCCATCCGCCAGGCCTCCGGCAGCCAGCTGAAGCTGGTGAACGGCAGCTCTGGCTGGGCGCTGCTGCGCCAAGAACCCCGCTTGGTGCAGACCGATGGCGCCGCCCACGCCTGCCTGCGCGGGCTGCAGCTCGTCGATGGCGAGCAGGTGGCTGACACCCATAGCCATGTGTGCTTCGAGGGCCCGGCCGGCAGCCTCGACCAGCTGCACAAGGTGGTGGCCGATGATCGCGGCCGCAGCGTGTTCAACGGTGCTGTGCAGGTGCCCCGGGTGGCCCAACAGACCAATGCGGCCCAGCTGAGCCGCAACCTGCTGCTCTCCGACCGCGCCAGGATTGACACCAAGCCCGAACTGGAAATCGTGGCCGATGACGTCAAGTGCGCCCACGGCGCCACCGTGAGTCGCCTGCAGCGCGAGGAGCTCTTCTACCTCCAGAGCCGTGGCATCGCCGCCGCCCAGGCCGCCGCCCTGCTCAAGCGCGGCTTCTGTGAGGAGGTGCTGCGCGAGCTGCCCGCCACCGCCGCCCGCCATCGCCCGCTCCAGAGCCTGCTGGGAGAAGCCTGAAGCTCCATGCCGATCACCTCCGCCATCGCCAAGCTGCCGCCAGCCCCGACAGCGCCCCGCTCTCCAGCCCTGCGGGAGCGGAGCCGGCCGTGATGGCGCCTGACAACCTGGCCCTGCAGACGCGGCCCGACTTTCCCCTGCTCGCCCAGACGGCCTGCCTCGGCCAGCCGCTGATCTATCTCGATCACGCCGCCACCAGCCAGAAGCCGCGGCAGGTGCTCTCGGCCCTGCAGCGCTACTACGACCACGACAACGCCAACGTGCACCGGGGCGCCCACCAGCTGAGCGCCAGAGCCACGGAGGGCTTTGAGGGCGCCAGGGCCAAGACGGCCGCCTTTGTGGGTGCGGCCAGCCCCCGGGAGATCGTGTTCACCCGCAATGCCAGCGAGGCGATCAACCTGGTGGCCCGCACCTGGGGCGAGGCCAACCTCAAGCCGGGCGATGAGATTCTGCTCTCGGTGATGGAGCACCACAGCAATCTGGTGCCCTGGCAGCTGCTGGCCGCCCGCACCGGCTGTGTGCTGCGCCATGTGGGCCTCACGGCCACCGGCGAGCTCGACCTCGACGATCTGCGCGCCCAGCTCAATGACCGCACCCGGCTGGTGAGCCTGGTGCAGGTGAGCAACACCCTCGGTTGCCTCACACCGATCGCCGAGATCGCGCCCCTGGCCCATGCCGTGGGGGCACTGCTGCTGGTGGATGCCTGCCAGAGCCTGGCCCACCTGCCGGTGGATGTGGCCCGTCTCGACTGCGACTTCCTCGTGGGCAGCTCCCACAAGCTGTGCGGCCCCACGGGCATGGGCTTCCTCTGGGCCCGCGAGGCCCTGCTGGAGGCGATGCCGCCCTTCCTGGGGGGCGGCGAAATGATCCAGGACGTGTTTCTTGACCACAGCAGCTGGGCTGAACTGCCCCACAAGTTCGAAGCGGGCACCCCGGCGATCGGCGAGGCGATCGGCATGGGGGCCGCGCTCGACTATCTGCAATCGATCGGGCTGGAGCGGATCCACCGCTGGGAGCAACAGATCACCCGCCGCCTGTTCGAGCGGCTCAACGCCATCGACGGGGTGACGATCCTGGGGCCCACTCCAGACCAGCAGCCCGATCGCGGTGCCCTCGCCGCCTTCACCGTGGAGGGCCTGCACGCCAATGATCTGGCGGCTCTGCTCGACTCGGCCGGGATCTGCATCCGCAGCGGCCACCACTGCACCCAACCGCTGCATCGGCTCTACGGGATCCCCGGCTCGGCGCGGGCCAGTCTCAGTTTCACCACCTCCCCCGAGGAGATCGACCGCTTCGCGGAGGAACTGGAGGGCACGATCGGCTTCCTGCGCGAGCACAGCTGAGATCGGGCCACCGGGCCCACCTTCCCTCTCCCATGCTGCTGCTTCCCGAGCGCAAGGCGCTGTTCCTGCACATTCCCAAGACCGGGGGGCAGACCATCGAGCGCCTGCTCGGTTTCCCCCACCGCCACCAGCATCACTCCAGCAAGGGCCTGCCCAGTGACTGGCAGCGCTGGTTCCGCTTCACCTTCGTGCGGCACCCGGTGGATCGCTTCATCAGCGCCTGCAACTACTACGTGGACATGGCGGGGCGCCATCAGCGCCGCTACCGGCAGCCCGCCGAGCGGGGTGTGATCGCCAGCTTTCGGCTCTGGTTGCTGGAGGAGAAGCCCAGCCTGCCGCAGGTGGTGGAGGCACTGCAGGCCCAGGATCTCTACCGCCGGCATGCTGGCTTCGCGCCCCAGCTGCGGCGCATCAGGGCTGTGCAACCCCAGTTCCTGGGCCGGTTCGAACGCTTTGCCGACGATGTGAACACGGTGCTGACACTGCTCGATGTGGACGCCAGGCTCGAGGCGGGGGCGCCGCGCATCAACGCCTCGAAGCGGCACTATCGGCAGGTCGATCTCGATGGGCCTGCCCTGCAGGCGCTCAGCCGCATGTATCGGGCTGATTTCCAGCAGCTGGGCTACAGGCCCGCCCCTCCCACTGCCCTTCCCAACGATGAACATTGACGGCCAGGCCTGGCGCACCATCTGGCTGGAGCCCGATGGCCGTTCGGTGGGGGTGATCGACCAGACCCTGCTGCCCCATCGCTTCACCACCCGCCAGCTCAGCAGCTGTGACGCGGCGGCCGAGGCGATCCGCACGATGGTGGTGCGGGGGGCGCCCCTGATCGGTGTCACGGGGGCCTATGGGCTGATGCTGGCCCTGCAGAGCGACCCCAGCGACACCGCCCTCGCCCAGGCCTACGACCAGCTCAATGCCACCCGGCCCACGGCCGTGAACCTGCGCTGGGCCCTGCAGCGGGTGCGGCAGCGGGTGCAGGCCTTACCGGAACGAGAGCGGGCCGAGGTGGCGCGTCTCGAGGCCGCGGCGATCGCCGAGGAGGACGTGGCCATGTGCGCGGCCATCGGCGACCACGGCCTGGCGCTGTTTCAGGCCTTGGCCGCGGGCCGAGCGCTCGAACGGCAGGGGCGGCCGTTCCAGGTGCTCACCCACTGCAATGCCGGCTGGTTGGCCACGGTCGACTGGGGCACGGCCCTGGCGCCGATCTACAAGGCCCACCGCGCCGGCCTGGACCTGCACGTGTGGGTGGACGAGACCCGGCCCCGCAACCAGGGAGCCAGCCTCACCGCCTTTGAGCTGGGCCGGGAGGGGGTGCCCCACACCGTGATCGTGGACAACGCCGGCGGTCACCTGATGCAGCACGGCCTGGTGGACGCCGTGATCGTGGGCACCGACCGCACCACCCGCAGCGGCGATGTCTGCAACAAGATCGGCACCTACCTCAAGGCCCTTGCCGCCCACGACAACGGCGTGCCCTTTTACGTGGCCCTGCCGGGCTCCACCATCGACTGGAGCCTGCGCGACGGCCTCGCGGAGATTCCGATCGAGGCCCGCTCCGGCAGTGAGGTGACCCAGATCAGCGGTCGCCTGCTCAACACCGGCGCCATCGCCGCAGCTGGAGAGTCCGCTGCCATGGAATCCGCCACGGTGGCCCTCACTCCGGAGGGCAGCGAGGGCTTCAATCCGGCCTTCGATGTCACCCCGGCCCGGCTGGTGACAGCCCTGATCACCGAACGGGGCGTGGCCCCGGCCAGCGAGGCCGGCCTGGTGGGGCTCTATGGGGACCTGGGCGGTGCGGGCGGCTAGGGCAGTTCGGGCGGCGCGGGGGCTCAGGGAGGTTTGCAGTAGAGGCCAGCCCCGCTGGTCTTTAGCCTCGGGATTCCCGCGTCTCCGCCCATGGCCAGCCCGGAGCTCGAGCTGCGCCAGGCCCTGGTGCTGGCGGCCCGGCGGATGAACAGCGCGGGGATCAACCAGGGCACCTCCGGCAACCTCTCAGCCCGGATCCCCGGGGGCCTGCTGATCACCCCGAGTGGCACGCCCTACGAACGGATGCAGCCCGAGGACCTGTGCGCCATCGATGTCCATGGCCAGCCCCTGGATGCCGTGTCGCGTCAGCAGGGTCTGAGGCCCTCCTCCGAGTGGCGGCTGCATGCGGACCTGCTGCGCAGCCGGCCGGAGCTGAACGCTGTGGTGCACTGCCATTCGATCCAGGCCACCGCCCTGGCCTGCCATGGCCGCGGCCTTCCCCCGTTCCACTACATGGTGGTGATGGCCGGTGGGCCGGACATCCGCTGTGCGCCCTATGCCACCTTCGGCAGCCAGCAGCTCTCCGATCTGGCCCTGCAGGCCCTGAGCGGGCGCCGCGCCTGCCTGCTGGCCCAGCACGGCCAGGTGACCCTGGGAGGCACTCCCGAGCAGGCGCTGGGCCTGGCGATCGAGGTGGAAACCCTCGCCCACATGTATCTGCAGGCCCTGCAGCTGGGTGAGCCGCCCCAGCTCTCGGGCGAGGAGATGGACCGGGTGGCGCACACCATGGCGGCTCTGCACTACGGCGAGCAGCGGCCGGCCTGATGGCTCGAGAGCTCGGCCGCCCGCTCTCAGGCCGGCAGATGGGGCCGCGCTCCGGCCAGCACCATGCCCGTGGTGGCGAACACGAGCACCATCGCCAGACAGAGGCCGGTCCAGGTGGCCAGCCCCCAGCCGGCCACGGCCAGGGGCGCCACCACGGTGATCACACCACCGGCCAGAAAAGGCTGCAGCATCAGTTGCTTGATTGAAAAGGCCTGCAGGGCGCTGCTGCGGTCGAAGGGATCGGCCATGTGCAGCAGCACCAGGCCACTCGCCGCCACGCCGGTGGCCTGGCCGAACTCGATCACTGCCCGCTCAAACCAGTCGCGGGGCAGGATCCGCGGCGCCAGCAGCAGCACCACCGCCAGGTTCCAGACCAGGCCGGCACCGATCAGCACCGAGAGGGGCAGCCAGTCGGCACGGAGCAAGGCCAGGTCGAGTCCGGCGGTGGCGGCCGTGATCAGCAGGTCGGCGGAGAGGGTGCTGAGCCGCGTCTGCACCGGCGCCGAGGCCCGGCCGGCCTGGCCCGTGCGCTCCAGCAGCAGCCGCACCAGCAGCGATCCCAGGATGGCGAAGGGGAACACGGGCAGGTCTTCCACCACGGTGTCGACGCCGCCGCCCACCAGGGCGCCACCCAGCCGCAGCAGCGCCAGCAGGGCCAGCCCCACCAGCACCGCACAGCCCGAGAGGGCCAGATTCACCAGCCAGACGGAGGCGCCAGGGCGTGGCTTGGGTTCGAGGCCGCCGGTGCGGGGCAGCGCGCTGAGACTGGCGGCGTTGTCGATCGAGAGCCAGCCGCGCTGCCGGCCCAGCAGCACCACCAGGCCCCCCACCAGGGTGGAGGCCACCAGACCGGCGGAGGCCAGGGTGAGGCCCAGAGCCTGGCCTCCCGGGAAGCCGAGGGCCGCGTAACTCGGCCCCATGGCGGCGGCTGAGCCGTGCCCACCCTCGAAGGCCACCTCAATCAGGCAGGCCATCACCGGGCTCACCCCCAGCCGCGGTTCGAGGATCCACAGCACCACCAGGCCTCCCACCAGGTACTGGCCGAAGGCGAGCACCAGCGCCAGGGACACCTGCCCCGACACCGGCCGCCAAAGCCCGGCCAGGGTGGGCAGGGGCTTGCCCAGCATCAGGCAGGCGAACACCAGGGTGAGCAGCACCTGGGGCAGCTCTGCCCAGATGTCCATCACCGGCTGGGGCAACCAGGGCAGGACTCCCGCCGGCGCCAGCAGCAGGCCGAGCACCCCGGCCAGCAGCGCCTCGGGAATGCCCCACACCATCAGCGACAGGCGCCGCGCCACCCAGCCGGCCAGCAGCAGCAGCAGAGCCAGCAGGCCCAGGGCAAGCAGCAGCCAGGCGCCCCGTTCCAGCAGCACGGCACCCCCGGCCCCGAGCACAGCCGAACCCCGCGCGATCAGTTCCGAACTCACCAACGCCTGCAGGCCCATCACATCAGCCGGTTCTGGCTGACTTCGGGATCTTAGGGCTCGGTTTCGGGCCTGGAGGGGGCGTCAGATCTCGGCGGCGGCGCGCTCCACCAGCCTTCTGGCCACGGCCTGGGTGCCGGTGTGCTGGTAGGTGTCGGTGAAGGCATCCAGGAAGGTGGCCAGCTGCTCGAAGCGTCCCTGCCAGGGCCCGAGGCTGCCCTCCAGGGCCTGCACGGCCTTCTGGCCGCTGAGGCCGAGGCTGCTCACGAAGCCCCCGGCCCAGCCCAGCCAGGAGTCGACCCCGCTCCGCAGGAGCCCAGGTGGGCCTGCTCGCCGCGGCCGGGAATCAGCGGCGCCATGGCCCGGTAGCCCGGCAGCTGGTTCAGATCGCCGCTGCCCACCTGGCCGAGCAGACCGTCGAGGCGCTCCAGGGCCCGATCGCCCAGGGGCAGCAGGGCGTCGAAGCAGAGCATGGCCGCCATCCGCACCCGGGCCTCGCCGGCGTAGTCGGCCAGGGAGGCGCTGAAGTCACCGAAGCTGTCTCCCGGCAGGCCGTTCACCTGGGTGAAGGCCAGCAGTTCGGCCGACACCTTCAGGGCCAGGTCGGTGGCTTGCAGGGTGTCGCTGGCTGGGGTGAGGTTGGCCAGGCCCTTGACCAGGGGCAGGGCGGCGCCGATGTTGGCCGCCAGCCGCAGCCCACCGCTGGCCTTCTGGGAGCGGTTGACGGCGTCGTAGAGGCTGAGGGCGCGGCCATAGCCCTCATGGCGGGCGCGGCTGAGCGTGTCGGCGCGGGCACGCACCTGGGCGATCAGCTGGGGATCGCTGCTGCCCAGCACCTCGGCGATCAGCAGCTCGGGCTGGGTGGTGTTCCGCCAGGTTCCCGGCACCAGGGTGCTGATGCCCTTGAGGGCCAGCACGGTGAGGTTGCGCCGGGGCAGGCGCTCCAGTCGTTCCAGAACGGTGCGGCTCATGCGGGGTTAGGGGCGGGATCGAGCGCCGGCCGGGCCGGTTTGAGGGCCTGGCGGGTTCCCTTGGGCTGGGGCAGGGCGGCCAGGCCGGGCAGGTCGAAGGCTTCCAGCAGCTCATGGCGCTGGTTGAGGTCCAGCCCCTTCTCCTGGCCGATCACCTTCACCTGGAAGCGCTCGGCCACCAGCAGGGCACTGGCCTGCTGGCCCTGCTCCACCAGGGGCCAGCCCTTGAGGCTGTCGGCGCTGCTCCGGAACTTCTCACGCGCCTCAGGCGCCGTGGTGGTGTCGGAGATGGCCAGCAGGGCCAGGGCCTCACCACCCTGCTTGAGGCGGGCCTGGCTGAAGCCCCGCTTCTCCTGGGTGAACACCAGCTCCTCGCCGGGTCCGGGGGTGGGGAACAGGCGGTTGAAGGCGCTGCCGTTCACCACGGCGCTGGTGGGGATGTCGCCCACCGTGCCGCCGGGCATCCACTGCGAGAACGGCAGCAGCAGCAGGCCCGCGATCAGGAGTGCGGAGCCCAGGACCAGGGCAAGGCCCCAGCGCAGCAGGCGGGACATGGCGAGGAGTGATGAGGCTGAACTGTTGCTAGTCGTCGCCAGGCCACCTGTCGGGGTGCCGGCTGGAGTCGTCACGCAAAGTGACGCCTGAAGAAGGCCTCCGTGGCCTCCAGCACCTGCACCTGCACGCTGCCGCTGCGGAAACCATGGCCTTCGCCGGCGAAGCGGTGCACCTCCACCGGCACTCCCCGGGCTTCCAGGGCGGCGGCCATGCTGTCGGTCTGCTCGGGTGGCACCACGGTGTCCTCCAGGCCCTGAAAGAAGATCACCGGGCAGTGGATCTGCCCGGCGTGCTCCAGGGGCGACCTGGCGCGATAGGTGGCTTCGGCTGCGGGCCAGGGGCCGATCAGCCCATCGAGGTAGCGCGCCTCGAAGCGATGGCTCTGCCGGGCCAGGGCCGCCGGATCGGCAACGCCGTAACGGCTTGCCCCCGCCTGGAACACCTCGGTGAAACAGAGGGCTGCCAGGGCCGTGAAGCCACCGGCGCTGCCGCCCTCGATGGCAATCCGCTCGCCGCTGGCCACGGCTGCGGCCACGAGGGCCTCGGCGGCGGCGGCGCAGTCGGCCACATCCACCACGCCCCACTGGCCATCGAGCCGCTCCCGGTAGGCGCGGCCGAAACCGGTGGAGCCGCCGTAGTTCACATCCACCACCCCCCAGCCGCGGCTGGTCCAGAACTGGATGGCCAGCTGCAGGCCCCGGCGGGCCATGCCGGTGGGGCCGCTGTGGCCCTTCACCAGCAGGGGGGAAGCAGCTGTGGCGCCCCCCCTGGGCGGGTGGAACCAGGCATGGGTGCGGGCCCCGCCGTGGCCCTCGAACCAGAGGGCCTGGGGTGGCTCGATCTGCTCGGCCTTGAGGGGGGCGGGGGCCGCAGGGGTGTGGCGCCAGCTGCCGCTGGCCAGCTCCAGCTCCAGCAACCCCTGCGGGGTGGTGGGATTGGCAGCCAGGGCCAGCACGGAGCCAGCGGCGGCATCCAGGCCCGCCAGATCGTCAAACGGCATGGCCAGGGGCTGCCAGGCCGCGGCGCTGCCGGCCTTGGGGCCCTCGAGGGCCACCTGGCCCAGCTCCCAGCTGCCGGAGCGGCAGGCCGCCGCCACCAGCACGGACCCATCCCAGGCGCTGGTGCGCAGGCCGCTCACCCATTGCGGCAGGGCGAACTCGGCCTGCAGCGGCAGCAGCGGCTGCCAGCGCGGCGGCCCCGGCTGGGCGGTGTCGAGCCGCTGCAGGTTCCACCAGCCGCTCTCATCCGAGGCCACCACCAGCGCGTGGGGGCCGATCCAGAGGGGCTGGAACACCGAGATCCCCCGGGGATCGCCAGGTCCCGAACCCGCCACGACGCGCGGCGGCAGCAGCGTTCCCTGCCCATCCAGTTCCGCCAGCCACAGCTGGCTGCGCTGCCAGGGCATGAACGGCTGCTGCCACTCCACCCAGGCGAGCTGGCCCCCATCGGGACTCAGGCAGGGGTAGGCGCAGAAGTCCTCGGCCTGGTGGAGCGGCAGGGGCAGGTGGCCTCCTGGCTGGTCGCCAGCCAGGAGGCCCGGCAGGGGCACGCTCACCAGCTGGTCGCGGCCGTCCTGCTCCAGCACCCCGATCCAGCGCCGGCGCCCCTGGTCGATCAGACCATCGGCGAGGACGGCAGCTTCCGCTCCGGAGCCATCGCCCCGGTCAGGCGGGGTGAGGCGCCGTGGTTCCGCCAGGGGGCGTCCCGAGGCCGGATCGAGGGGCAGGTGCCAGAGGCAGCGATCCCCGTCGTGCACGAACACCAGATCCCCGCCAGCGATGGCATAGGCCCCGCCGCCGTAGCCATGCAGGCGGCTGCGCAGGTTCCAGGGCGGCGGGGTGAGCTCGCTCACCGGTCCCGCGTCGCCGCAACGCAGCATGAGAGTGGTGCGCCCCTGTTCCTGGGGCCGCTGCTCCAGCCAGAGCCGATGCGGGCCCCAGAGCCGGGGCTCCAGAAAACCGGCGGTGCGGCCCACTGCGGTTGCCGCCGGCAGGGAGTCAGGGACCTGGCGGGGGGTCAAGGGGCTTGCTCCGGACTGCAGGGCCTGTCGCCCTAAACTGACATCAACTTCACAGGAAGGGGCCTTGGCTCGCAGCTTCGCCCAGATGGCGCGCTCGGCGGAACGCAACAGCCGCACGGTCCAGGTGCCCAAGGAGGCCCTGGACGAACCTCCCCTGCAGATTCACACCCTGGGCGATGCCGTGCTGCGCACGCCGGCCAAGCGCATCAGCAAGGTGGATGAATCGGTGCGAGAGCTGGCCCGCAACATGCTGCGCAGCATGTACACCGCCAAGGGGATCGGCCTGGCTGCTCCCCAGGTGGGGGTGCACAGGCAGCTGCTGGTGATCGATCTCGATCCCGAAAACCCGGCCACGCCGCCGCTGGTGCTGATCAATCCCGAGATCCGCTCCTTCGGCGGTGCCATCGACACCTACGAGGAGGGCTGCCTGAGCATTCCAGGCGTCTATCTCAATGTGGTGCGCCCTGCCGCGGCGGAGGTGAGCTTCCGCGATGAGATGGGACGGCCCCAGAAGCTCAACACCGATGGGCTGCTGGCGCGCTGCATCCAGCACGAGATGGATCACCTCAACGGGGTGTTGTTCGTGGATCGCGTCACCGATGAGCTCAGCCTCACTGAGGAGCTCCAGCAGAAGGGCTTCGACCGCCAAGCCGTTCACCCGATCCGCTGACAGCCCATGCCGATGAAGCCCCTGGCCGGGATCTTTCTGGCCCTGGCCTGCCTGCTGGGCATTGCCGCAACAGGCTCCGTGTTCGAGCTGGCCTATGGCGATCCTGATCTGGGAATCACCCCCACCCGCTGGATTCTGGGCATGAGCGCCCCTGGCACCCTGGCCGCGCTGCTGGTGGCGATCCGCATCAATCGTCCGGCGCCCTGAACGGGTGGCTGTCGGCTCTAGCCTCTCCTGAGGGCCGAACAGCCTTCGCTCTGGCCCCCCGCCCCTGGTGCCTCGGGGCCTGGCTGCATACCATGACCATCGTTCTGGTCCGAGCTGTGATGGAGATGTCCGCACTGCCCCCTTTCCAGGCTCGTCTGCTGAGCAGCGCCCTGGCCCTGGTCGGTGCCGCGGCCCTCGGCCCGGTTGCCCCGCCGGCAGTTGCGGCGTCCCTGTTCGAGGCCACTGAGGTGAACCCCCAGAGTTTCGTGCTGGTGGCTGCGCCGATCGGCAACGGTGAGCGGGCCCAGCTCAACATCTACGAGCAGATCCGCGACACCCGCCCTTGCTTCGCCTTGAGCGGCTCCCAGCCGGCTCTGGTGGAACCTCTGCTGTCCACCTTCGACTTCACCGGCATCTGCGGCCGCTTCCTCGATGCCAATGGCTACTCCCTGCGGGTGGGTGGCTCCGATCTCGGCTCCGGCTACCGCCTCAGCGTGATTCGCAGCAATGGCGACAACCTGCTCCTGGCGGTGCCCACCAAGGCGGGGGTGGGGCCTGAAATGGTGGTGGCCCGCACCCAGGGCCCCGGCAGCGGCTTTCTGCAGCTCGTGTTTGAGCCAGGCTGGGGGCTGAAGCGCCGTGCTTTCCAGGGCCGCCGGCTCGGCCATCTCTACGTCTACCGCGACACCTGGCCGGGCGAGGTGGCCGACCAGCCGAGCGCTCCTGAAGTGCCTCCCCTTGAGGCCTTGCCTCCCGCCGATGGCTGACACCCCCCTGGGGGGGTGCTTGCTAGGCTCAACAAATCTGTGCCAGCGCTCCCGCTTCATGACCCAGGTCACCGTCGGCGAAAACGAAGGAATCGAATCGGCGCTGCGCCGGTTCAAGCGCCAGGTGTCCAAGGCGGGCATCTTTGCCGACCTCAAGCGGCTCCGCCACCACGAGACCCCCACCGAGAAGTACAAGCGCAAGGCCCAGCAGCGCCGCCGCCGCCGCTGATCGGCCCGGCCCGAAACGGGTACAAACACTGGTTTCGCTCAGCCCGCGCAGCGATCAGGCTGGGTTGATTCCCCCTGAGGTACCAGCCATGGCTGCTTCATTCCTGGTTCGGATGCGTGCCTTTGCCCTCTGGTTCGGCGACAGCCTGGGCCACGCCCTGGGCAACCCTGACGAGGAGCGCCGCTTCCAGCCCCCGCTGGTGGGCGTCCAGCCCTATGGCGATCGGCCCTGCCGCGCCGTTCGCTGAACCCTTGAGGGAGCCCTGGCCGGGGCCTCAGGCCCCGCCAAGCCCCTCAAAACTGCGGTAGGTCAGAGCTTCTGCCACGGCTGCCGCCGGGATGCGCTGCCGGGCCTCCAGATCGCAGATGGTCTGAGCCACCCGCAGCACCCGCTCGCCGCCTCGGGCGGTGAGCTTTCTGTGCGCCAGGGCGGCCTCCCAGAGGTCGAGGGCGGCGCTCTCCAGTTCCAGCACTTGGGGCAGCTGCTGGGCGGGCAGCCGGCCATTGCTGAGGCCCCCTGGATTGCGCAGTGTCATGCGCTGGCGCGCCGCCTCCACCCGTGCGGCCACCTGGTCACTGGCCTCGACCCCGTGGTTGCTGTGTCCTGCCGGGGCTGGGCCGCGGTAGGGCACCACCAGGCTTGAGGCCTCAGGGCGGCGCATCACCACCTGGAGGTCGAGGCGATCCAGCAGCGGTCCTGAGAGGCGCTGCCAGTAGCGCAGACGGGCCGCCTCGCCGCAGCTGCACTCCCGGTCGGGGTCGCCGAACCAACCGCAGCTGCAGGGATTGGTGGCCGCCACCAGGCTGATGGCGCAGGGGAAGCGGGTGCGCTGGCGCAGCCGGTGGATCCAGATCTCGCCCTCTTCAAGGGGCTGGCGCAGCAGGTCGAGCACCGAGCGCCTGAACTCGGTGAGCTCATCGAGAAAGAGCACCCCGTGGTGGGCCAGGGCCAGCTCGCCGGGGCGGGGGACGCTGCCGCCGCCCACCAGGGCCGCCCCTGAACAGCTGTGGTGCGGGCTGCGAAACGGCCGCTGCCGTATCAGGCCGTCCCCTTCCCCCAGCAGGCCAGCCACCGAATGGATGCGGGTGAGCTCCAGCGCTTCGGAGCGCTGCAGCGGTGGCAGCAACCCGGGCAGGCAGCGGGCCAGCATGGTCTTGCCACTGCCGGGTGGGCCCACCAGCAACAGATGGTGCCCGCCGGCGGCGGCGATCTCCAGGGCTCGGCGGCCATGGGGCTGGCCCTGCACCTGCGCCAGGTCGGTGCCGCCGCCGAGACGAGAGGCCTGGCCGGCACCGGGTGCCGCGGCTGGGGGGGCCTCGCCCCCCTGCACCAGGGCCACGGCGCTGCGCAGGTCGGTGGCCCCCCACACCGGCAGCCCGCTCACCAGGGCGGCCTCGCCGGCATTGGCGGCCGGCAGCAGCAGCCCCCGGGCTCCCGCCCGCCGGGCCTCCAGGGCCACGCAGAGCAGCCCCCGCACCGGCCGCAGGCCGCCGTCGAGGCCCAGTTCCCCCACACTCCACAGGCCCTCGAGCAGCCGGGCCTCCAGTTGGCCGCTGGCCAGCAGCAGCCCGAGGGCGATCGGCAGGTCGAGCCCCGGCCCCTGTTTCGGCAGATCGGCTGGCGCCAGGTTCACCACCACGCGGCTCAGGGGCACCCGAAAGCCGCTGTGGCGGAGGGCCGAACGCACCCGTTCCCGCGATTCCTGCACGGCGGCGTCGGCCAGGCCCACCATCTGGAGCGCCGGCAGCCCCGGCCCGATGTCCACCTCCACGGTCACCTGCCGGGCCTCCAGGCCCCGCAGCGCCGCGCTGCTGCAGCGTGCCAACATCGCCTTGGATCAACTGAACGGCAGTGCCACCGGTGTCACATCCGCCCTCCCAGAGCGCCAGTTCGGCCGAGCCCGTGGCCGACACGATCTTCGGCCGCATCCTGCGGGGCGAGATTCCCTGTGACGCCGTCTACGACGACGCCCAGTGCCTGGCCTTTCGCGACGTGTCCCCCCAGGCGCCCGTGCACGTGCTGGTGATTCCCCGCCAGCCGATCGTCTCGCTGGCCTCGGCTGAGGCCGAGGACGCCCCGCTGCTGGGGCACCTGTTGCTGGTGGCGGCCAGGGTGGCGCGGCAGCAGGGGCTCACGGGCTTTCGCACCGTGATCAACAGCGGGCCGGAAGCCGGCCAGACCGTGTTTCATCTCCATGTGCACGTGATCGGGGGGCGGCCCCTCGCCTGGCCTCCCGGCTGAGCCCGGGCACCAGGCACAATTCGGAGATCTGTGCACCTCCATGAAACCCTTCCAGGCTCTTCGCCTTCAGCTGGGCCGGCTGCAACGGTTGGCGCAGCCCTACTTCCTGCCGGTGGAGGAGACGCGCAGCTGGCAGTTTCTGCTGCTGGTGGTGGCCCTGGTCGCCGTGGTCGTCGGCCTCACCCTGCTGCTGCTCACCGGCACCGTGGCCCTCACGGGTGCCCTCATTCCCGACCTGCGCAGTCGCTTCCTGCCGGGCGTGCCCGAGCAGGTGGCGTCGCTGTGGCGCAGTCCCTTCGGTCCGGCCGTGATGGTGACCATGGCCGCCGGCCTGGGCTGCTTCGGCGCCTTCCGCAGCAAGCTGCGTCAGGGGCGCTGGTTGCCCTGGGTGCTGCTTGGCATCATCATCCTGTTGATCCTTGTGATCAATGGCATCAACGTTGGCATCAGCTTCATTGCCCGCAATGTGGACAATGCCCTGGTGGGCTATGACCAGGAAAACTTCTGGAAAATTGTTGGAATCTACGCCTTCTGCCTGGTGCTCGCCTTGCCGATCAGGGCGATGCAGAGCTATCTCATTCCCAGGCTTGGCCTGCTATGGCGTGAATGGCTGAGCGGCAGGCTGTTGAATCGTTATCTCTCGAATCGAGCCTATTACCTGCTCAATCCGAATCATGAGTCTGCTGAAGATATTGACAATCCTGACCAACGAATCTCCCAGGACACCGCCAGCTTCACCACCACCAGCCTGAGTGTGACGGTTGAGGTGATGTCGGCCCTGCTCACCTTCTTCAGCTTCATTGTGGTGCTGTGGAGCATCAGCTCCCAGCTGGCGCTGTGGTTGTTGATCTACTCGGTGGGTGGCACGGCGGTGATCGTGTTTGCCAGCCGAAAATTGGTGGCCTTGAACTTTCAGCAGTTGAAACTGGAGGCCGACTTCCGCTACGGCCTGGTTCACATTCGAGACAATGCCGAATCGATTGCCTTTTACCGCGGTGAGAAGCAGGAATCGAGGGAGGCCGAGCGACGGCTGGGTGGCGCCATTCGTAATTACAACCGCCTGATCATCTGGGAGGCACTCATCAGTGTGATCCAGCGCTCCTACGATTACTTCTCCCGCTTCCTCCCCTGGCTGGTGATCGCTCCGATCTACTTCGCCCGGGAGGTGGACTTCGGCGTGTTTGGCCAGGCGAGCATTGCCTTTTCGCAGGTGCTCTTCTCGGTCAGCTACATCGTCAACAACATCGACAGGCTGGCCTCCTTTTCCGCCTCGATCAGCCGGCTGGAGGGGTTCCAGGGCAAGGTGGAGGAGATCAGTGGTGCCATGGCGACCACCTTCACCGGGGAGTTCCTGACCGGGCAGGGCGTCCCTGGCGACTCCATCCTGGTGAGCCATGTGGACCTGGTGCCCCCCGGCACGGGCCGCACCCTGATCCACGACCTGAGCCTGGAGGTGGATCGCCATCAGCGCCTGCTGGTGGTGGGCCCTTCCGGCTGCGGCAAGACCTCCTTCCTGCGCCTGGTGAGTGGGCTGTGGCCCCCTGGGGCCGGCACGGTGCAGCGTCCTAAGGAAGGGGAGCTCCTGTTCATCCCCCAGAAGCCCTACATGCTGCTCGGCAGCCTGCGGGAGCAGCTCTGCTACCCCCTGCCGGCGAATCGCTTCAGCGACGAGCAGCTGCGGCATGTGCTCGATGAGGTGCGCCTGCCGGAGCTGGTGCACCGCTACCCCGACCTCGACATCAAGCAGGACTGGCCACGGCTGCTGTCCCTGGGTGAGCAGCAGCGGCTTGGCTTTGCCCGTCTGCTGCTGAACAGTCCGCGCTTCGTGGTGCTGGATGAGGCCACCAGCGCCCTGGATGTGGCCACCGAGCGCCACCTCTACGACCTGCTGCTGGAACGGGAGATGGCCTTCGTGAGTGTCGGTCACCGCCCCACGCTCACGGCCTTCCACGACACCGTGCTGGAGCTCGATGGCCAGGGCAACTGGCGGCTGTTGCCGGCGGCCGGCTATGACGTGGGCCAGCCTGCGAGCGGAGCCTGATGTCCGGCCCGCGTCGATGAGCACCTCAAAAGAAGGATGACCACCCCAGAAGACAGTGCCAGCGGCAGCGCCGCCAGCCCAGCCCCCAGCGCCGCCAACGCCCCCAGCGCCACCAGCTCCGATGTGCCCGCCTTCGGCTGGAGTGCCTACGCCGAGCGGGTCAACGGCCGCTTCGCCATGCTCGGCTTTGTGGCTGTCCTGATCATTGAGGCCCTCAGTGGCGACACCTTCCTGCACTGGGCCGGCCTGGTGCCCTGAGGGCCCAGCCGTTGCCGCCCCATCCCTGGCCCGTCAGGGCAGCTGGATCAGGTCCACCTGCCACAGCCCGCTGCGGCTCACCTGCACCGCCAGTTCACGGCCATCGGCACGGATCTGCACCTGGCGAGGCACCCCGGCGGGGGCCATGGCAATCAGCCGAAGGCTCTGGCTGGAGCGGCGGTAGAGCACCAGCTCGGTGCGGCCCTCCAGCTGGCGTACCAGGGCCAGCTGCTCGCCGCGGCCATCCACCGACACGCTGATCGGCTGGGTATCTGGCCGGTTGAGCCCCGGCAGAGGTACCGGACGCCGGTTGCGCAGGTCGATCAGGCTGACCCGTTCCCTGCCCCCGTCGCCGTTGATCAGGGCCAGCCAGGGGCCGCTCAGGGAGGGGTCACGGCTGGTGCCCAGTTGCTCGAGCTGGCGATTCAGGCTGTTGTCTGGCCGGGGCTGGGGCCCAAGGCAGCCCACCAGCACCACCGCCAGCAGCATCAGCAGGAGGCCGCGTGCCATGGGCTTAGCCGCCTCCGCTGGGGTTCTGCGAATCCGCCCCGCCCCCGACCGCCGGGCTGCCACCGGGGAGGTCTGGCTCAATCACACCGCCCAGCTCCAGCACTTCCACCTGCCAGCGCCCCTGCCGCACCAGCTGCAGGGCCAGGCGGCTGGCATCGGGGGCGAGGCTCAGTCGCACCGGCGCGGCGTTGGCCGGCAGCGGCAGCCGCACCAGCCGTCCGGTGAGGCGGTCTTCCAGCAGGGCCACCCGCCGCGGGCCCTGCTGCACCAGCACAGCCATGTAGCGGCCATTCCAGCTCAGCGAAGGGGAGCTGTGGGGTTCGCGGCCGCGCAGATGGCGCAGCGGCAGCACCCGGCCCCCGGGCTGCTCCTGCAGCACCACCCTGGCGCGACCCTGATGCTCCAGCACCGAGGCCAGATAGCGGCCATTGCCGCTCAGAGCTGGATCCAGGCGGTTGCCCTGGGCCCCGAAGCCGGTTGGGGAGGCCGGCCGGCGGCCGAACCAGCCACCGCTGCAGCCGCCCAGCCCAAAGTTGAGCACCACCACCAAGACCCCGACCCAGAGCTGGCGCACGGATTCAGTGATGGTGTCGGTAGGGGATCAGTCGTCAAATCGGGAGGCGTTGTCCCGTGGCCTGGAGTCGCTGGGTGCGCCTGCCCTGGGGCCCGCCGTCGGGGCCTGCCGGGAGCGCATCGGGCTGAAGTCGGCGTCGCTGATGTCACTGGCGGCCGGCCCGGCAGCGGCGCTGCTGGAGCGGATCGGCGAGCCTTGCGGAATCCCCGGCCGCTCAGATGCGGCGGCTGGGGCGGGGCTGGAGCCCCCCGCGGCGGGACGGCGGCTGGAGCGGAGCGAGGGCTCGGCTGTGGGTACGGGCCTGGAGCCCCGCCGGGGCTCGCTCATGGCGTCGCGATCGCGGCGGCGTGCCCCGAAATCGGTGGCGGGCCTGCCACCGCCGGCGCTGTAGCGGCTGCGCTCCCCGGCGGGTTCCCGGGTATCCCAGGCCTCGGGTTCGGAGCGGCCGGCTTCAGGGCGAGGGCCCTCGGAGCGGAGGCCTTCACCACGCCTGCTGGCCGCCCGTTCGGGGATGGCCGCCCGGCTGGAGCGGCGCATCTTGTAGAGGTCGTCCTCCGCCTCCCGGTTGGGGATGCGGCGGCGTACCGGCTCTGGTTCATCAAAGCGCTCAGCGTCGGGGTCGTCCCAGGGACGCCCTCCCATGCGGGGGCGGTAGGGCCCGGCCGGCACCGGAGGTTCGTCGTCGTCGAAATAGGAGGAGCGGCGGGCCTGTTCGGTGGTCACGCCGCGCAGCCTCACACTTTCGTAGGCGAAGAACACCGTGGTGCCGGCCAGCAGGAACTGGCCGAACTGCAGGATCGGATCCAGCCGCCAGCCCTGAAAGAAGAGGATGCCGCCGCAGAGCAGGCCCACGGCGGCGAAGAACACGTCGTAGTCGCGAGCGAGGGCCGGCTTGAAGCTGCGCATGAAATAGAGCAGCGCGCCACCCACCGCCAGCACAATGCCGACGATGCTGGCCCAGTTAAGGCTGGCATTGACCACGAAGTCTCACCCAGGTGCTGCGCATCACTCTAGGCAGTTGGCCAGGATCAGGCCCCCCCGGGGAGCATCTGCTTCGGCCAGGCGGGCCTCAGGAGCGACGATCGACCTGGTCGGTCTGGCTGATCAGCACCAGGGCAATCGAGATGGGCACCACCACGATCACCGCGCCCCAGGCGAGGCTGCTGAGGAAGTTGGCGAGGGAAGGGGTCATGGGGCGGGGCCGGGCAATGGCTTCGGGCGTTGCGGAATCCTAAGCAGTGACCGCAAGTTCCTACGCTCAGCTCACCGCTGCTTAGAGCTTTGTGACGGCCTTACCCGCTTCCCCTCTGGCCTGGGCCCACCTGCTGCTGGGCCTGTCGCTGGCGCTCTGGACGCTGCTGTTCCTGTTCCGCATCGTGCTCACCTGGTATCCCCAGGTGGACATCAGCCAGGGGGCGATGCGGCTGATCGGGGCCCCCACCGAGCCGCTGCTGGCGGCCACCAGGCGTCTGATCCAGCCGATTGGCGGGGTGGATGTGACGCCGGTGGTGTGGGTGGGTCTGATCAGCCTGGTGCGGGAGCTGCTGGTGGGTCAGCAGGGTCTGGTGACCCAGGCGATGCGCCATGCCAGCGCCGTGGCCTGAGCGGGCCTCAGACCATCGGCAGCATCTCCTGCTCCACGAACTTGGTGTGCACGTCACCGCTCTGGAACTCAGGCCGATCCAGCAGCTGCAGGTGAAACTCGATGGTGGTGGGGATGCCCGTGACGGCGCACTCTGAAAGGGCCCGGCGCAGGCGCCGCAGGGCGTGGTCGCGGTCGACCCCCCACACGATCAATTTGCCGATCAGGGAGTCGTAGAAGGGGGGGATCTCGTAGCCGGTGTAGACGTGGCTGTCGACCCGCACGCCAGGGCCTCCAGGCGGCAGCCAGCCGGTGATGCGCCCCGGAGCGGGCCGGAAGTTCTGGCGCGGGTCCTCGGCGTTGATGCGCACCTCAATGGCATGGCCCCGCAGGCTGATGTCTTCCTGTTTCACGGAGATCGGCTCCCCACCGGCGATGCGCAGCTGCTCGGCGATCAGATCCACGCCGGTCACCACTTCGGTGACGGGATGCTCCACCTGGATCCTGGTGTTCATCTCCATGAAATAGAAGCGGCCGGCGCGATCCACCAGGAACTCCACCGTGCCGGCCCCCTCGTAGCCGATGGTGCGGGCCGCATTCACGGCTGCCTCCCCCATCTCACGGCGCAGCTCGGCATCGATGGCCACGCTGGGCGACTCCTCCAGCAGCTTCTGGTGGCGGCGCTGGATCGAGCAGTCGCGCTCCCCCAGATGCACCACGTTGCCGTGGCGATCGGCCAGCACCTGCACCTCCACATGCCGGGGGCGGTCGATGAATTTCTCCATGTAGAGGCCCGGATTGCCGAAGGCGGCCTCCGCTTCCCCCTGGGCGGCCTTGAACAGGCTCTCGAGCTGATCGGCGTCCGGCACCAGGCGCATGCCCCGGCCGCCACCGCCGGCGGTGGCCTTGATCATCACCGGATAGCCCATGGCCTCGGCCAGCTCGGCGGCCTGGCGGGGGTGCTCCAGCAGGCCCTCACTGCCGGGGATGGTGGGCACCCCCACCCCCTGCATGGTGATCTTGGCGGTGGACTTATCGCCCATCGAGCGGATCGCTTCGGGGGAGGGGCCCACAAAGGTGAGGCCGTGGTCGGCGCAGATCTCGGCGAAGCGGTCGTTCTCGGCCAGAAAGCCGTAGCCGGGATGGATCGCATCGGCGCCGCGGGAGGTGGCGGCCGCCAGGATGTTCGGAATGTTCAGGTAGCTCTTGGAGCTCGGTGCCTCACCCACGCACACGGCCTCATCGGCCAGCTGCACGTGCAGGGCGTTGCGGTCCACGGTGCTGTACACCGCCACGGTGGCAATGCCGAGTTCCCGACAGCTGCGCAGGATGCGGAGGGCGATCTCGCCGCGGTTGGCGATCAGCACTTTGCCGATGGACATCCGCCGCCGCTCAGCTGGTACAGGCCAGGGCGGACTGTATCAGCGCTCACTGCGGCATTCCCTGGCGGGCGCGGGGAGGAGCGTTAGGTATTGTGCTGGGCCGATGGGCCGGCTCGGTTCGTCGCAGCACCGGGATGGGCCTGACCCAACCTTTGGTGGCATCAAGCGGATGTGGTGGAATTGGTAGACACGCACGTTTGAGGGGCGTGTGGCTTCGGCCTTGCGAGTTCAAGTCTCGCCATCCGCATTTTTCTTCTCCTGCCTGTGGCCAGGGCCACTGCGGCGCCCGTCACCCCCCCTGGGACTGCCGCCGCTGCCATCGTGCTGGTCAGCAACGGCCCCGGTGAGCTGAGCACCTGGGTGAGGCCCCTGGCCCAGCACCTGCACCGCCGCCTGGGCCTGGGCTCCGCGGGCCCCAAGCCTTTCTGCGGGCTTCACCTGGTGCTGGTGCCGTGTCCCAATGGCACCGGCACGGAGCACCGGGCCGCGGCCAGCTGGGGACTGTTTGAGCGCACGCTGCCGGCGCGGCGCTTCTGGAGCCTGCTGCTGCGGCCCCGGCGCTTCGGCCCCTGGCCCCGCCAGGGGGTGGTGGTGTTTCTGGGAGGGGATCAGTTCTGGAGCGTTCTGCTCTCGGCCCGCCTCGGTTATCGCCATCTCACCTATGCGGAGTGGGTGGCCCGCTGGCCCCGCTGGAACGACCGCATTGCCGCCATGGGCCCCCGCGCCGCGGACCGGCTGCCCAGGCGCTGGCGCTCCCGCTGCAGCGTGGTGGGGGACCTGATGGCGGACCTCTCCGAGAGTGCCCGCAGCGACGCTCCTCTGCCGCCGGGCCACTGGGTGGCCCTGCTGCCCGGTTCCAAGCCCGCCAAGCTGCAGGTGGGTGTGCCCTTCCTGCTGGACACGGCTGATCGCCTGGCGGCGCTGCAGCCCGACTGCCGCTTTCTGCTCCCCCTGGCCCCCACGACCGGCGTGGAGGGGCTGTTGCGCCATGCCAGCCCGGCCAATCCGATCGCGGCGGCCTACCGCGGCGGCCCGCCCAGCCTCAGCCTGGAGGGCGATGCCCTGATCACGGCCGCCGGCACCCGCATCCGCCTGGAGCGCCAGAGCCCGGCCCACACCAGCCTCAGCCAGTGCTGCCTGGCGCTCACCACGGTGGGGGCCAACACGGCGGAACTGGCTGCCCTGGCGGTGCCGATGCTGGTGCTGGTGCCCACCCAGCATCTCGGCGTGATGCAGGCCTGGGATGGCCTGGCGGGGCTGCTGGCACGGCTGCCGCTGCTGCGCCCGCTGCTGGGAACGCTGCTCAGCCTCTGGCGCCTGCGTCAGCGCGGCTTCCTGGCTTCCCCCAACATCGCGGCCGGGCGGCTGGTGGTGCCTGAGCGGGTGGGGCCGATCACGCCGGCGCAGATCGCTGCCGAGGCCGCCGACTGGCTGGCCTCCCCGGCGCGGCTGGCGGCCATGCGGCACGAGCTGGCCCAGCTGCGCGGACGCCCCGGGGCGGTGGCCTCCCTGGCCGACCTGGTGCTGGAGCTGTTGCCGCCGGGGCTGCCGGGCTCCCGGCCCGATTCCTAGGGTTGGGCTCCATTGCGTGGTTCCCATGGCGGCCATCCCTGATCCCCAGTCCTCCGCCTGCGGCGTGGAGAGTGGCCTGGCCCGCACCACCAGTGAGGAGGTGTGGCGCCAGAGCCTCACCCCCGAGCAGTTCCGGGTGGCGCGCCAGGGCGGCACCGAACGGCCCTTCAGCGGTGCCTACTGGAACCACAAGGGCCAGGGGATGTACCACTGCGTCTGCTGCGACGCCGAACTGTTCAGCAGCGCCAGCAAGTTCGATTCCGGCACCGGCTGGCCCAGCTTCTGGGATGGGGTGAAGCCCGGCGCGATCACCACCCTGATCGACCGCAGCCACGGCATGGTGCGCGCCGAGATCCGCTGCGCCAACTGCGATGCCCACCTGGGGCACGTGTTCGATGACGGGCCTGCCCCCACGGGTCAGCGCTACTGCGTCAACTCGGCCTCGCTCAGCTTCAAGGCCGACTGACTGACAGCAGGCCTCTCACCAAAGCAGCCGTCTCACCAAGGCAGGCGTCTCACCAGGGATCGTCGAGGTCTTCAGCATCCACGTCCAGGACCTCGGAACTGCTGGGTGGGGCCGGCCGGCGGCGGGGGGCGCCGTAGCCGCGCTCGCGGCGCGCCTCGCGCCCATAGGGGTCCTGCAGCGGTTCGGGATCGCGAGCCCCTGGATCGCGATCCAGGGGCTCGTCGAGCTCCCTTCTGGTGAGCGGCCTTCGCTCCGGTTCGGAATCGAGCAGGTCGTCGTCGAGGTAGCGACGCTGGCGCAGGGGGGCCCGATCGCGGCGCTGTTCCACTTCCACGTAATCCAGCTCGGCTTCGGGCACGAAGGCCTGGCTGCTGGCGGGCTGGATGCGGCGCTGCTCCTGGGCGGCGGGCACGCCTGGGGCCAGCTGGTTCTCCACGGGCACCATGGTGCCGCGGAAGCGCTCCCGCTCCTCCTGCTCCCAGCTGCTGCCGCCGATGCCGAGCTTCTCCAGCAGGCCGGTGCCGAGTTGCTTGAGCTTCTCTTCAGCGCCCTCGTAGACCACGATGCGGTCTGGACCGCTGCTGACCACCTCCACCACCGGCAGTTCCCAGGTGCTGAGCACCCCTTCGCCCAGCAGCGGCACGCCCAGGGCGCCCAGCACCAGGGTGGTGAGTTCGCCTGTTTCGATGTCGAAACTGAAGCCCAGCACCTTGCCCAGCTGCTGACCGGCCTCGGTCACCACATCGCAGTTGATCACCTTGCTGAAGCGATCGGCGCTGAAGCTCTCGGCCAGGGAATCGGCCGAATCCACCAGGATCACGTCGCCCACCTGGCGGATGCGATCCAGGGGCATCCAGCGGGGCAGTCCGGGCAGAAAGCGGGTGAGGGGGTTGTCCCGCAGGCCGAGGGCGATCACCTCACGGCGGTCGATGTCCACCACCACCTCACCCACCACGCCGAGCCGGCGGCCGGTGTCCCGGGTGATCACCTGGGTGCCCATCAGTTCTGAGCGCAGCCAGAGGCGATCGCTGGGGGCGGCGGCGGGGTCGCTGCCGGGCGGCGGGGTCGTCGTCATCGGCGCATTCTCACCCAGCACAGGCGGCGCTGACGATGCTCAGGCGGCGGGGGGCAGGCCCACCACCTGGGTGTGGGCGCCGCGGGCCTGGGTGACGCCGATCGTGCGGGTGGCCGCGGCGATCATCGGGCGCCGGTGGCTCACCACCATGAACTGGGCCTGATCGGCCTGGCGGGCGATCAATCCGGCCAGCCGCTCCACGTTCACGCCGTCGAGGAAGCTGTCCACCTCATCGAGGGCGTAGAAGGGCGAGGGCCGGAAGCGCTGCAGGGCGAACAGGAAGCTCAGGGCGGTGAGCGACTTCTCGCCACCACTCATGGCCGCCAGGCGCCGCACCGCCTTGCCCTTGGGATGGGCCACCAGGGTGAGGCCCCCCTCCAGCGGCGCTTCCGGGTTCTCGAGCTGTAGGTGGCCCTCGCCATCGGAGAGCTCCGCGAAGATCTCGCGGAAGTGGCCATCCACTGCCGTGAAGGCCTCCAGGAAGGCCTCCTGGCGCAGGGTGCCCACGGTTTCGATGCGCAGCAGCAGCTCCTCGCGCTCCTTGCTGAGCACGTCCAGCCGCTCCTGCAACTCCGCCAGGCGGGTTTCGAGGGCTTCGAGCTCTTCGATCGCCAGCATGTTCACCGGTTCGAGCGCCTCCATGCGCGCCTGCAGGCTGGCCAGCTCCCTGGCCAGGGCCTCCAGGCCTGCCTCCCGCAGCTCAGCGGGGATTTCTGGCAGGGGGTCGGGCAGCTGGCGCTCCAGCTGCTGCAGCCGCAGCTGATCGCCGCGCTGCTGCTCGGCCAGGGCCTCGAGCTCCTCGCCGAGCCGCTGCAGCTCCCACTGGCGTTGCTGCAGGGCCTGGCGCTGGCGGGCCAGCTCAGCTTCGGCGGCATCGCGGGCGCGGCGGCGCTCCCCGAAGCGGGTCTGCAGCTCGGCCTGCCGTTCCTCGAGGGCTGAGCGGCGCTCCTGGTCAGCCTGCTGACGCCCCTTCCACTCAGCCCGCTCGGCCACCAGGGCGTTCACGGCGGCGATCAGGCGTTGCTCGTCGCTGCCAAGGGCCTCGAGCTGGTTGCGCAAGCGCTCAGCGGCCAGGGCCCGTTCGCGGCGGGCGGCGAGCAGGCCATCGCGCTGCAGCCGCGCCGCGGCCAGGGCCTGGTCGGCGGCCTCGAGCTCCCCCTGCAGCCCCTGCCAGCGGGCGGCATCGCCCGAGGCCACGGCGCCGGCCTCCTCCTGCTGCAGTGATGCAAGGGCCTGCTGCAGGGGCGCCAGCTGCAGGGCGATCTCCTGCAGCCGGCCCTGGTCGCTGGCAAGGCTGAGGCGCAGTTGAGCGAGCCGTTCTTCCAGCTGCTGCTGGCGCTGCAGCTGGGGGGCCAGGGCCTGGCGGGTGCTGCGCCGCTCGGCCTCCAGGGCCGCCTGGCGCTGTTGCAGCTGCTGCAGCTGGGGGCGTTGCTCCTCCAGCTGGCGGGCCAGGTCGGCTTCGCGGTGGCGGCAGGCCAGCAGGGTTTCGCCCAGCTCCAGCAGCCGCCGGCGCAGGGGCTCGGCCTCGTCCCCCTCCTGGGAGCGGCCAAAGCTGAGCTGGTTGCCCCGCTGCTGCAGGCTGCCGCCGGTCATGGCGCCGCTCTTCTCCAGCAGCTCCCCCTCCAGGGTCACGGCCCGGCAGCGCCCCAGCTCCTGGCGGGCGCTGGCCAGGTCGGCGAACACCAGCGTGTCGCCGAACACGTAGCGGAACACCTCGGCGTAGACGGGCTCGTGCTGCACCAGGTCGACAGCCCGGCCCAGCAGGCCCCCCGGCCCGGCAGTGGCGCCCCGCTGCAGGGCCGCCGAGCCGCTCCCCCCCCTGCCCTGGCTGCCGCCAGCGCGGATCCTGTTGAGGGGCAGGAAGGTGAGGCGGCCGGCGCGGCGCTGCTTGAGCAGCTCGATCGCCCGGGCGGCGATGCGGTCGTCGTCCACCACCACCTGGGCCAGGCGGCCTCCGGCCGCCACCTCCAGGGCGGTGCGGTGGCGTTCCTCCACCTCCCCCAGCTGGGCCACGGGGCCATGGATACCCTCCAGTCCGGCCTCCAGCAGCACCCGCAGGGCGCCGGTGCCGCGGCTCTCCTGCAGGGTGTCGCGGCGGCTGTCGAGGCGGGCGATCTCCCGCTCCAGCTGGCCCTGTTCCTGCTCCAGACGGCTGCGGGTGCGCTGCTGCAGGGCGAAGGCCTCGGCGAGCTCCTGCAGCTGCTGCTGGCCGCTGGCCACCGAGCCGCTGAGGCCCTGCCACTCCTTTTCGGCCTGGTCCAGCTGCTGCTCGGCGCTCACCTGGGTGCTGCCCTCCTGCTGGCGCTGGGCCTCCAGCTCCGCCAGCCGCTCCTGGCTCTGGCGCAGGCGCTCACTGAGCTGCTGCTGCTCGGCCTCCAGGGGGCTGCTGGCCGCGCCCAGCTCCTGGCGCCGCAGGCTGCGCTGCTTCTGCTCCTCCATCCAGCTGCCGGAGCGGCCGGCCACCTCGCCGAGGCGGCGGCGCGAGAGCTCCACGGCGGCTTCGGCGGCGCGGCAGCCGGCCTCGGCGGCCTCCAGCTCGGCCTGGTCGGCGGCGCTGTCGAGCTGCAGCTGCTGATGGCGCAGCTCCCCCTGGCGCTGGCTGAGCTCCTGGCGCTGGCGCTGCAGAGCCTCGGCCTGCTGCTGGTGCTGGTCTGCCTGGCGGGCCAGCTCGCGGCTGCCGGCCTCCAGGCCCGCCAGCTCCGCCTGCACGGCCAGCAGCTGGTCTTCCCCGAGGGCCTTCACCTCAGCCTGCAGCGTCTCCAGGGCGGCGGCCGCCGCCTGCAGCACGGTTTCCGCCTCGGCGATGGCGAGGCGGTCGGCGGCCTGCTGGGTCGTGAGGGCCTGCTGGCGGCTCACCAGCTGCCGCAGGGCCGTGCGGGCGGCCTCCACCGCCAGCACCTGCTCCTGCAGCCGCCCCTCCTGCAGCCGCTGGCGCAGGGCCTGGTAGGTGCGGGCCCGGGTGCAGTCGCGCTCCAGCTTCTGGCGGCTGCTGAGCAGCTCCTGTTGCACGATGCCGCAGCGCTCCTGCCGTTCCTGCACGTCGTCGAGCTTGGTGCGGCTCTGCTCGATGCGGCTGTCGAACAGCGCCACGCCGGCCAGCTCGTCGATGATGCCGCGCCGGTCGCGGGCGCTCATCGACACGATGCGGGTCACATCGCCCTGCATCACCACGTTGCTGCCCTCGGGGTCCACCCGCAGGCGCCGCAGCTGGGTCTGCAGCTGCTGCAGGTTGCAGGGCACGCCATCGGCGCTGAAGCTGCTGGCGTAGGTGCCCCCGGGGGCCACCCGCAGGCGGCGGCTCACGGTCCAGCTGGTCTGGCCGGTGTGGATCCAGGGGCCCTCGGCGGGGGCCTCGAGGCCGGCTTCGGCACCATCGGGCTGCCAGTCGCCCAGGTCGAAGCGCACGCTCACCGAGGTTTCGGCGGCCCGCCCCGCCTTGAGCATGGCGCTGTTGATCAGATCGGGCAGCCGCTCGGCCCGCATGCCGCGGCTGTTGGCCAGGCCGAGGCAGAACAGCACCGCATCGAGGATGTTGCTCTTGCCGGAGCCGTTGGGCCCGGTGACCACCGTGAAGCCCTCTTCGAGCGGGATCGCCATCGATCCGCCGAACGACTTGAACTGGGTGAGCTCGACCTGATTGATGTGAACCAACAGGCCCGTGCGCCGAGCACGGGAAATGTAGCGGAGGGTTCCGGTTTCACAAGCCCGTCCTTAGCTTGAAGGCAACACTGGCCCGCTGCGCCCATGACCGGCACCCCACCGCTGAATCAGCTCTCCGAGCCCCAGACCCCTGAGCCCATTCTCCAGCAGCAGCCCGAAGCGGCAGGCCAGCCCGACGGCCACCAGGAGACCTTCCGCGAGCGCTTCGAGGCGCTGATGCCCACGATTCAGCGGGAGTGGCCCCAGGTGGCCCGCCAGACCCTGGAGGCCACCCGCGGCAGCTTTGACGAGGTGGCTGAGGTGATCTCCTCCCAGACCGGCCGTACCGCCACCGTGGTGCGGCGCCAGTTGCTGGAGCTGCTGGATGTGGCCGGCACCCAGACCGGCCGGCTGGCCGACAACCTGGCGCCCCTGGAGAAGCAGCTCGAAGGCCTGCTTGACGACCTCAACGACACCCTGCGGCCAAGGCTGGAGAAGCCGGTGCGGGAGCGTCCGCTGCTGGCGGTCGGCATCGCCGCCGGGGTGGGGGTGCTGGTGGGGATGCTCCTCTCCTCCGGACGGCGCTCGGCATGACGGAGGAACAGTTCGGCGAGCGCGAGCGGCGCAACGGCGGAGCCCGCGTGGCCATGGGCCGCATCGGCTCGCTGATGACCTCGGTGATGGACCTGCACGTGCGCATCGCGCTGCAGGAGGCCGACAGCGAAAAGCGGCGCCTGATCACCGGGGCCCTGCTGCTCAGCGGCGGGCTCACCTTGATGCTGCTGTCGCTGATCGGGGCGGAGCTGGCGCTGCTGCTGTGGCTGCACGAGGGACTGCGGCTCAGCTGGATCCACAGCGCCCTGGCCATGGCGGGCCTGAATGTGGTGCTGGCGGGGGTGTTCCTGCGCATCGGCGGTGGCCTGCTCAAGGGCCCCTACCTGCCCCAGACCACCGCCGGCCTCACCAAGACCACCCGGGCCCTGCTGGGCCGCTAGCGGATCGCGTAGTGCAGCCAGCGGCAGTCGATGCCGCCATTGCTGATCGGGATGCGGCGACTCGCCTTCATCTTCAGGCGCCGGTGAGTTCGGGATTGCCGCTCAGCAGCCACAGATCCCAGCCGCTGCAGCGCTCCTTGAGCATGCGGCCGAGATCGCCGTAAAGGCCTTCCAATGCATCGGTGTGGCCGAGGCGCTCGCCGTAGGGGGGGTTGCACACCAGCACGCCGGGCTGCTCGGGGGGGATGAAGTCGCGGCAGTCGCCGCCGCTGAGGCGGATCCAGGGCGCCACCCCCGCGGCCTCGGCATTGTCTTGGGCCTGGGCCAGCACGGCGGGATCCTGCTCCAGGCCGAGCACCGGGGCCAGGGGCTGCTGATCCGCCAGGCAGGAGCGGGCCAGGGCGCTGGCGGACCGCACCTCCTGTTGCCACAGGGCGCTCTGGGCATCGGGCCAGCGCTCCAGAGCGAAGGAGCGGGCACCCTCGGGGCCGAGGCCCGGCGCCCGGCCCAGGGCCATCCGCACCGCTTCGATCAGGAGGGTGCCGCTGCCACAGAGCGGATCGGCCAGGGGGCGGCGGCCATCCCAGCCGGTGAGGGCGATCAGCCCGGCGGCCAGGTTTTCCTTCAGGGGCGCCAGGCCCACGGCGGCGCGGTAACCGCGGCGGTGCAGGCTGCTGCCGCTGCCATCCACGCTGAGGCTGGCCAGGCCGCCGCCGAGGTGCAGGTGCAGGCTGAGGTCCGGGGCCTCGAGGTCGATCGAGGAGCGCTGGCCCCACTGCTGGCGCTGCAGGTCCACCAGGGCGTTCTTCACCTGCAGGGCGCTGTAGTGACTGTGGTTCAGGCCCGGGGCGGTGCCGCTCACGTCCACGCGGAAGCTGGCGCTGGGGGGCAGCCAGGTGGCCCAGTCCACGGCGCGCTGCACCCCGTCGTAGAGGTCGTCACGGCCGTGGCAGGGAAAGCTGGCCAGCTGGCGCAGCAGCCGGAAGGGCAGCCGGGCCTGCAGGTGCAGGCGGTAGTAGCCGGCCAGGTCACTGCGGAAGCGCACGGCCCGCCGCAGGGGCGCCACGGCCCGGCAGCCGAGGGCGATCAGCTCCTCCGCGGCCGGAGCCTCCAGGCCGGGGGGCACCACCGCGATGCCCGCGATGCTGTCGCCCCCTGGTTCGGTGATGCCCACCTCTGCACCGGCGCTTGGGTGCTGCCACAATGACCGAGTCCGGTTTCGGCCGGACTAGGTGGCTCACACCAGTGCTTCGGACAGCGGTTCGATTCCGCTCAGCTCCATTCCCGTTCAGGGTTCCGTCCCTGGGGCGGATCCATCAGGGGGCTGCAATGGTTTCGACGGGGTATAAGGAGGGTGACTGAAGCCTGCTCGGTAAGAGCAAACCCGTAACAGCGAACAACATCGTTCGTTTCTCCCGTCAGCCCGCCCCTGTGGCCGCCTGACATCTCTAAGGGAGATGGGGTGAGGTCAGCCTTATCACCCAAATGACCCATGGGGCCTGGAAGGGCCCCTTTTACGTGTCTGGGGCTGGGCTCCTGGCTGGCTCATTGGATTGGTGCCCGAACCTGACCATGGTCGAGACCTGGGACATCGCCTGATCAACGACTGTGGCCTCGGCCCGATCAGCAGGCCAGGCTGCTTTGCGCAGGTGTGTCGTGCCACCAGGTTGTTCCGGGTCGTTTCGTCCGGCTTCGCACGCCAGCAGCGCCCGTTTACGGGCGAGGCCCCAGCGGTAGCCGCGCAGGGAGCCGTCACTGCCGATCACGCGGTGGCAGGGGATGGCCAGGGCGATCGGGTTGGCGCCGCAGGCCTGGGCCACGGCCCGCACCGCCTGGGGGGCGCCCAGCCGGCGGGCGAGCTCGGCGTAGCTCACGGTGCTGCCGGTGGGGATCAGGCCCAGCTCCTGCCAGACGCGCCGGCGGAAAGGCGTGCCGCGCAGATCGAGTGGCGGGAGCGGTGGGACGGCCTCTGCTGCCAGGGCGTCGGTGGTGGCAAGCACCCCGGCCAGCCAGGCTTCAAGCAGGGGATCGTCGGTGACCGCTTCGGCTCCGGGATGGTGCTGCAGCAGGTCCTGGGCGAGCAGCTCGGGGCCATCGCCCAGGGCGATGGCCAGAACGCCCCGCGACGTAGCAGCCAGCAGGATCCAGCCCAGCCAGCAGGGCCGCAGGAGAAAGCGAACAGTGTGGGAGTCCATCTCGGGGCCCTGCGGCGGCGGGTGCAACCAGGCACCACTCTGGTGGGGCGGATCGGCCCCACCAGATTCAGCTTCAGAGTGGGGACTGGCTGCCCCTTACCGCCCCCGCTTCGGTACCACCGCTGTCTCCTGCGCCTCCTCTGATTCTCCACCATGTAGCCGAAGGTTTCTGCGAAGCAGTGATTGGAGCTCGATCTCGATGACAACCGTGAGCGCCGCGATTCACCATCTCCCCTGGGTCACCCCTCGGTTTCAGCCGCCTCGGCGCCGAAGCAATGGATCAGGGCATCGGCCCAGCTGTTGATCCCAGCCAGGGCATGATCCGGCGCTGCCGTGATGGCGCGGGCGTGCTCCCGCAGCAGCACCGTCTTGTCCACGGCATGGCCGTGGGCCGCAGCGATCGTCACGATGTCATCCACGCCGGCGGCGGCATGCACCTGGCTGCGGAGATCGTCATCGGCCGCGATGCTGGCGCAGAAGGCCTTGAGCGAAGCTACGGACATGGGATCGAACGTGGCGAACCCCCTTCGTAGCAAGCCGGGGTCAAGTTGGCCGGCGCTGCCCACACCTTGAGATCTGCGGCGCATCGCCGATGGCACCCGAAGGCCCTGCCTCGAACGCGACCCGCAGGGTGACACCGGCGGCCACTGATCGCCTCCATGACCGCTCAGGCCTTGAGCTGCTCGGTTGTGTTTGGTTCGACAAGCGTTGTTCATTCTGCGCGCGACCCTACTTTTCTGGGCTGCGTCGTAGAGAACCGGCTGGCATTCCTGCTGTTGCCCGTCTCCTGTGCAGCAGTGGGTGCTTGGTGGCTGCAAACTGTTGAGAACGAGGCGGGATTGGGCTCACCAACCAAGCAGCCATGGCAGCCTGCCAGAGGGCCAGTGCCGCATCCTTGAAATCTCTGATCATGGTTCTATCGGCATGAAGAGGGTTGGCCTTGCACTCGGCAGTGGTGGAGCCAGAGGGTGGGCCCATATCGGTGTGCTCAAGGCACTGCAGGAGGAGGGGATCGAGATCAACATGATCTCCGGCTCCAGCATCGGCGCTCTCGTTGGAGCCTTCCACTGCGCCGGAGAACTCAATGACCTCGAAGACTTGATTCGGGATCTCGACTGGAAAGACGTGCTCGCCTACTTCGACATGGTGCTTCCCACCAGTGGGCTCCTGGATGGCAACAAGATCTACGAATTGCTCTCGGAACACCTGCACGAGATGCGGATTGAAAACTCCGAAGTTCCCTTCTGCTGCGTGGCTACCGATCTGCTCAAGAGTGAAGAAGTGCACCTCCGCTCAGGATCCATGGTGGACGCGGTGCGTGCCAGTATTTCAGTGCCTGGCATCTTCACACCTTTCGGCGATGGGGATCGTTTTCTGGTCGATGGCGGCCTCGTCAATCCCATTCCTGTGGATGTGGCCAGGAGCCTGGGGGCGGAGCTGGTGATTGCGGTCAATCTGAACTGTCCGGACCACGGCGCAGACGTGGAGCCCAATGGTGATCCATCGGGGGTGAATGGCCCTGAGCAGGCACTGGCTGGCCCTGCACCCAGCTCCACCAGTGAGGCGTCAAAACGCCGCATCAAGTCGTCGCAGGGCAGTGCGGAGCGCTGGTTTCCCGATGGCGACCCCAGTCCGAACATTTTCGATGTGATCGGTCTGTCGCTGAATGTGATGGAGCAGCAGGTCACCCACAGCAGATTGAATGAGCACGCCCCCGACCTGTTGATTCAGCCGGCTCTGGCTGAGTTCGCCATCTTCGATTTCCACAAGGCCGATGCGATCATCGGCAAGGGCTACACGGCGATGAAGCGGCAACTGCCTGCACTCAAGGAGCTGCTTTGATGGCGCTCTCCGCGTGCAACAGCCTGCATGACGGGCTGGATCCAAGCGGCCGCGGCGGGTCCATTCTCCCCCGCACATCAGCCCACGGTTTCGCAGAAGCCTGGGGCTAGACGGCCTGGCTGTAGCGACGCGTTGGTCCTGTCCTCAGGCTTCTGGGTGTAGGGATGAGAGGGGTGACACCTTTCCTGAAACCGGGGGCGGGCACGGTATGCACGTGCCGTTCAATCTATTGAACCGCGTAATGTGTTGAGACGCTGACACTCTGCTTCGCTTCTTGGGGAATTGCCGCAGCAAGCGACCACCACTGCTTAAATCATTTCGAGTCTAATGCAACAGGTCTTGGAAAACATTCGACAGTGGCTTTCGCTTGCTCAAGAGGTTGGTGTGGAGTTGGGGCTGAATCTTCTCGCAGCCCTCGCCATTTTTGTGATTGGCCGCTGGCTGGCCAAATTGATCTCCCGAATTGTCAAGCGAAGCTTGACCCGCAATCCCAGGATCGATTCAATTCTGGTGGGTTTCCTGACAACATTCACCTATTATGCTTTGCTTGCCTTTGTTGTCATCGCTGCCCTGAACCGGCTGGGCATTCAAACGACATCCATCATTGCCGTTGTTGGCGCCGCGGGTCTGGCGATCGGCTTGGCGTTGCAGGGGTCATTGTCGAACTTTGCCGCAGGGGTGTTGATGGTTTTCTTCCGCCCCTTCCAGATCGGTGACTTTATCGAGGGAGCAGGCACGATGGGCACCGTCAAGGAGCTGACGCTCTTCACCACGACCCTGCAGAGCCCAGATAATAAAATTGTGATTATCCCCAACAGCAAGCTGAACAGTGACAACATCACCAATTTCAACGCCCTTGGCCGCAGGCGCCTCGACTTCGTATTTGGGGTCAGTTACCAGGCCGATATTGACATCGTGAAGGCCCTCCTTGCTGACGAAGTAAAGACCTATGGCCGTTTTCTTGTTGACCCCGAACCTGTGATTGGTGTTCTTGAACTTGCAGACAGCAGTGTCAACTTTGCTGTGCGTCCATGGGTCAATGTGGATGACTACTGGCCGGCCTTCTTCGGCTTCCAGGAACAAGTCAAGAAGCGGCTGGATTCAGAGGGTATCGCCATCCCGTTCCCCCAGCGCGATGTTCACTTGATCGGCAGCAACTGAACCTTCAACGATCCTGAGCCAGCAACTGTTCGACGACTGCACGAGCAGCCTGCAGGGTCAGGCTAACTGGCCTCCCAGACAGTGGCGCCCTGATCCGCGTGAGAGCGGCAGAAGCTCTTGTTGACTCTCAATAACGTTTGGCAATTGCGAGGTTGGGCCTGGCTGGCCCGCCTTGGTTGTTGGCCTGTCTCGATCCACTGGCCCGCCGAGATGGCTTTATTCGCAACTGATCTGAGCAGAACAGCTATCTCTGGATCCCACTGATCTCCAGCCGGGGTGTTGACAAGGAGGCTGTTAGTGGTACGTTGGAAATAACGGACGCCTCATCCGCTTCCAGTCCAAATCGACAATCTGTGCTTTCTAGCGGCTGTAGCAATGGCCGTGTGAGCGCTCGATCTGGATTTCAGATGCGGATCTCGGTGATGCCTTCACGCTTTCTAGTGATGACCTGGTGTTGCCTTTGGGGCACCCCGACACGCCATGTGCAGGGGCGTATCCGTCGTTGAACTACAGGAGGAACTCCCATGAACACCACCAACATCCATACCCCGATGCCCACTGCCCCCAGCGAACTGCAGCCGAGCTCCCCGAGCGAAGTGCATCAAGAAGTCGCCAAGGTCGATCAGACCCTCGCCAATGAGCAGCTCCGCCAAGCGATCCTCGATAAGAAACAGGCCCAGATCGAGGCCTGGTCTGCCCAGATCGAGCAGATGCAGCAGGGCATGCAGAGCGTTGCCGAAAACCTGCGCGATGAAACCGAGAAACGGCTGGAGGAGCTGCGCCAGGCCCGTGATCAGGCCCGTGTTCAGCTGGAAAGCCTCCAGCAGGCCACCCAGGACAGCTGGGAATCTCTGCTTCAGAAGAGCGATCACTTTTTTCAGGATCTGGCTGAGCGTTTCCACGCCTTTGTGAGCGCGGAGAACTGATCGCCATGGCTTGGATGACGCCGCCTTCCCATCAACTGACCTCTGTTTTTCGTCACCATGACTTTCGCCAAGACGTCTTCTCACGCCGCCTACGCGGATCGATACACCTCCACGTTTGATCTCTTCCGGGCTCTGCGTGACGACTCAACCCCGGACACTCCTGCGGCCCTCACCGAGGCCCTGCTGCCGGATGTCAAGGAGTCCTTCTGGTTGCTGGTTTCCAGCAGTGCCGTGATTGATCGCGACGACATCCAAGCCCTGCGCATGATCGTGGAGCGGGCTGTACCCAGTGGCGTCTCGGTGGCTCTCACGGTGGGCTGGCAGCCACAACGTTGGAGCCTGCCGCCCCAGTCCCCACCCAGCGGCGAGGTCTTGGACCGTGTCTGGCCGTTGGTATTGGCCGCTCAGCTCATTCGCTGCACCGGAGAGGAGGCTGAAACCTTCTTTGGAACGCGGGATCCGGTGCGGATGCACGACAGGCTCCCCCAGAAACCCGCGGTGCTGATCAGCGATGCAGCCGGAGGTCTCCACTGGTGCATCGGCGGCCGTCACGGCAGCCTCGATGCCTCAATGCTGCAGGACCACGAGCTGTTCTTGGCCCAGCTACTCGACAACCTCTCGACCCATCCCCAGCTGCTGGGCAATGCCGGCCCGAGCACAGACGCCATCGCTCACCCAGACGGCCTGGCCGAACAGCTACGCACAGCCGCTGCGGCTTCCGCCAGCCCACATCAGATGACGAACTGAAGATCATCAACTTATTGCTCGTAGGTATTTCTTGCTCGTACGTATTTCATTCCTCCCAAGGGGCGAAGGCCCCCAAGCTCTGGATTCTCTGCCGCAGGTTCGATGACAGCACCAAAGGTTGCCGCCCGTACGCCCATCGCCGTGAGCCTCGAGGAGGGCAAGGAGTACGTCTACTGCGCCTGCGGCCGCTCCTCGGATCAGCCGTTCTGTGACGGATCCCACCAGGGCAGCGGCTTCAGCCCCGTGGTCTTCGAGGCGAACAAGAGTGGCAAGGTGCAGCTCTGCCGCTGCAAACAAACCTCCACACCTCCCTACTGCGATGGCACCCATGCCCGGGTTCCGGCCGACCGGGTGGGCACCGAATTTGCCCTTGACGACGACCGTGGTGAGGGAGACAGGGATGACGAGGAGCCGGAGGATGGCGGTTCAACCAGCGGCGGGATGCCCCAGCCCCGGGCCACGCAGGAAGAGCCCAGCCTTGAGCTGATCCACCAGCTGGCCGAGCACGGTCTCGAGCGGCTGGGGGCCCAGGGGCCGGTGGTGTCGATGGGGGTGCCCCGCTCCCAGCTGCCCCTCTGGGACGACATCCAGATCCTCACGGCCCAGCTGGCGCAGCGTCCCCTGGCCGAAGCCGCCCCGGTGGGCACCGAGCTGGTGATCGGCCCGAGCGCCCGGCGCCCGTTGCGGCTGGAGATTCCTCTGCTGGTGTCGGACATGAGCTTCGGTGCCCTCTCCGAGGAGGCCAAGCGGGCTCTCGCCACGGGCGCGGAGCGTGCCGGCACGGGCATCTGCTCCGGCGAAGGCGGAATGCTGCCGCAAGAACAGGCCGCCAACCACCGCTACCTCTACGAGCTCGCGCCGGCCATGTTCGGCTATCGCGAGGATCTTCTCTCCCAGGTGCAGGCCTTTCACTTCAAGGCCGGCCAGGCGGCCAAGACCGGCACGGGCGGTCATCTGCCCGGCGCCAAGGTCACCGAGCGCATCGCCGAGGTGCGTGGCATCCCCGCAGGTGAATCCTCCTGTTCTCCGGCGCGCTTCGAGGACCTGTGCACCCCGGCTGATTTTCGCCGTTTCGGCGATCGGGTGCGGGAGCTCAGCGGCGGGATCCCTGTGGGCTTCAAGCTCAGCGCCCAGCACATTGAACAGGATCTCGATTTTGCCCTCGAGGCCGGGGCCGACTATCTGATTCTCGATGGCCGCGGTGGCGGCACCGGTGCGTCCCCGCAACTGCTGCGGGATCACATCGCTGTGCCCACCATTGCCGCCCTGGCCCGGGCCCGGGCCCATCTCGACCGCTGTGGGGCCAGTGGCAAGGTGAGCCTGATCATCACGGGTGGCCTGCGCACCCCGGCCGACTGCGTCAAGGCCCTGGCTCTCGGGGCCGACGGGATCGCCCTGGCCAATGCCGCGATCCAGGCGATCGGCTGCGTCGGCTCCCGGATCTGCCACACCAATCGCTGCCCCACGGGGGTGGCCAGCCAGGATCCCGAGCTGCGCCGCCGCCTGCAGGTGGAACCTGCCGCCCAGCGGCTGGATCGCTTCCTGCGGGCCACGGTGGCGCTGATGCAGGTGATGGCGCGGGCCTGCGGCCACAACCACCTGAACCGCTTGAACCGCAACGACCTGGCCAGCTGGCAGCGGCCCCTGGCGGAGCTGGCCCACATCGCCTGGAGCGGCGGCAGCGGCGGCATGCACGAAGCCGGGGGGCCTTGAGCCGACCCTGTGGTTCTTCCGTTGGCCCGTTTCTGCCACAGGAACGACCTGGAACGATGCAGTCAGGCTCGAGCCCAAGTCATTGCCGTATCCATGTTTCAGCCAGGGCATAGTCAGCACCCTCGAAGAAACGCGTCTCAGCGTTGACGAATTGCTTGACCAGCTTTTCCGCCAGAGCCTGCCAGGCCTGGTTGCCCACCACCACCACCCGCCGGACGGCCCGTCGATGGTCCCGGATCAGAGCCAGGTGACGCCCCAAGGCACCGAGGCCGGCCCAGCCATCGAATTGGCGCAAATCCAACAGCAGTCGCACCCCATCGAGCCCCTGAAGTTCAGCATCGATGTTGGCTTCGACCCGTTCATAGACAGAACTCTCCAGCGTGCCGATGAGCTGCACCTGGATCACATCGCCTTGACGCTCCAGATGCATCGTGCCCAGCGATTCCGATAACCAACGGCGGGCCTCCTCAACGGACGCGTTGGCGAAGACACGCACGGGGCAGGGCATCACCAGGCTGAAGGCCGCCACGGCTGTGCGCACCCAGGCCAAATCGGACACCAAAGCCAGCCGCTCAAAGCCATCCCAGTGCCGTAAGGCCTCACGGCCGTCCGCCCAGGCGGCGCCCAGGTCGTAACCCTCAAAGCTGGGACCAAGCTGGGCGAGCAGCTTGAGGCGATCGTGCTGCGCCAGGGCGGCATCCAGAGCTGGGGTGAGCACGTGGTCATAATCGTCCGCGCTGATCTTCCCCTGGAAGGAAAAACCGAGTGTGCCTTCAGGCAGCCCGCTCATGCATTCGATCATGGGGAACCTCCTCGTCGATGGTTCACTCAAACGGTAGCGAACACTACGCAATCTGACTGCAGCCGCAGGGCTGTGCTCAGCCGCTCAAGGGGGGTTGCGAGGAGCCAGCTCATCTGCAACAGCACCAGGCTGAGCAGCGATTGCAACGCCATCGGCAAGGCAGCGCACCGCCACATGGTCTGAATCCACTCCCGCCTGAATGCCCAGCGGCCCAAGGCGTAGCTTCCCTGGCGGCGGAGCTCGGCGAGGAGCTGGCCAAGCTTCTGTGCCGCAGTACGAGGACTGATCTCTAGCGGCAGAGGCAAGCCGAAAAAACGATGCAGCTGCGCGAGTGTTGTCGCCGCATTGAACATCAGTAGCTGTTCTATAGGCAACGCGGGTGCTTCCGGGTCGGGATCGAACAGGCGATCAATCAAGGGCTGCAGCTTGGTGCGCATGGCCACGAAGACATGGTCGCCGGGTTCCAGGGCCGTGCTGCCGCGGGGCATGACCACCTCCCGGCCCCGCAGGATCAGTGTGACGAGCACGCCATCGGGCAGGGCCAGGTCGCGCAGGCGCTGGCCGGCCACCTGTGCCTTGGCTTTGACGGTGTAGTCGACGATCTCACCATCGACCTTGCGCAGGGCGTTGATCTCCACCGACAGGGCCGGCGTGGGATCAGCGGGCCGGCCGATGTGCAGCCATCGCGCCACCAGCGGCAGCGACCAGCCCTGGGTGATCGCCGAGAGCAGCACCACGAAGAACACCGCGTTGAAGATCAGCTGGCTCTGGGGAACACCGGCCATCAAGGGGAAAGTGGCCAGGGTGATCGGCACGGCCCCCTTGAGGCCCACCCAGGAGAGGAAGGTGAGTTCCCGCCGCCGGAAGCGAAACGGCCAGGCCGCCACACAGACGGCGATCGGTCGTGCCACCAGGATCAGCACCAGGGCAATCAACAGACCGTCCCAGGCCACCGCCAGCAGCCGGCTGGGAAAGCTGAGCAGCCCCAGCATCACGAACAACACGATCTGTCCCAGCCAGGCAGTGGCGTCGTGGAAGGAGAAGATTCCCCGCCGAAACACCAGCGAGCTGCTGCCGAGCACGATTCCGGCGACGTACACCGCCAGGAAGCCGCTGCCCCCCAGCACGGCCGCCAGGCCGAAAGCCACCAGGCCGAAGGCGAGAGCCAGGAGGGGATAGAGGCCTGGGTAGTCGAGGTTGATGCGATTGATCACCCAGGTGGCCAGGCGGCCCACGCCAATTCCAGCAAGGCTTCCCACGCCGAACTGGGCGAGAAACAGAAGGGCCAGTTCCTGGCCAGAGTTGGTGCTGCCGGTGATCACCCCGATCAGCCCCAGTGTGAGGAAGATCGCCATGGGATCGTTGGAGCCGCTCTCCACCTCAAGGGTGGAGATGAGCCGCTCAGGCAGCTTCAGGCCGCTGCTGCGCAGCACCGAGAACACGGCGGCAGCATCGGTGGAGCCGACGATGCTGCCCAGCAGTAGCCCCTGCAGGAAGGGGAGCTTCAGCACCCAGGCCGCCGCAACACCCGTGAGCACGGAGGTGAGCAACACGCCGAGGGTGGAGAGCGCCAGGGCCGGCCGCCATACCCGTCGCACTGAGGCCAGGGACGTGCGCAGGCCGCCGTCGAACAGGATCAGGGCGAGGGCGACGCTGCCGATGCTGTTGGCCAGGTCGTAGTTCTCGAAGGGGATGCGGCCGATCCCTTCTGATCCGGCCAGCATCCCCACCGCGAGGAAGAGCACCAGCACCGGCATCCCCAGCCGGGCAGAGAACTTGCTGGAGGCAATGCCCAGCAGCAGCAACACGCCGGCCAACAGCACAGCCAGATTGATCCACACGCTCCCCATCCCCATGCCCTGCCGATCCGTCTGAGGATCGCGCAACCTGGCCAGGAACGTCTCTCATTGGGTTGGCCACCGGCAGCGCGGCACTCTCGGTGGCCTGCCAATCCAGTCCTCCCTCCGAGTCCGCCGCGACTCAGGCCAGGGGTGAGCCGGGTGGTGCTGATTCGCACTGACGACCGGGCGGCTGGAACCCATCAGGCACTTGACTTGCTGCAGCCCCCAGGGCTGGAGGGCAACAGCGTGTTCCTCAAGCCGAATTCCAACACGGCGGATCCAGCGCCGGCTGCCACCGATCCGATCCTTCTGGAGGCCCTGGTGCTTGATGAACTGGAACGCGACGAATGGAGGCATGTTGCCGCTGAGGGCACCCACTGGCCCCGGGGGTACGCCTTTGCCCGCCCGGCTCTCGACGCCGGCGCCGTGGTGAACACCTGCTGCCTGAAGACCCATCGCTTCGGAGGGCAGTTCACCCTGTCCCTGAAGAACACGGTGGGACTGGTGGCTAAAACCGTGCCCGTAGATTCCCACAACTACATGGCCGACCTCCACTCCTCTCCCCATCAGCGGCGCATGATCGCTGAGGTGAACCAGGCCTGCACGCCAGCTCTGGTGCTTCTCGATGCGGTGGAAGCCTTCGTGGACGGTGGCCCTGACCGGGGCACAATCGCCAGGCCCAACGTGATTCTTGCCGGCACGGATCGGGTGGCGGTGGATGTGGTGGGGATCGCACTTCTGCGCCTGATGGGTACCACAGCCGCGCTGTCTCGTGGCTCGATCTGGGATCTGGAGCAGATTCAACGCGCTGTGGAGCTGAATCTGGGCGTCGACTCGGCGGAGCGGATCGACATCGTGACGGCCGATATGCCGGGCCAGACCATGGCCGATCAGCTTCGCCGGCTTCTTGACAAAGCCCCGGAAGCCTGACGTGACCCCGGAGGTCAGGCTCGATGCGCTGACCAGCGCCTACATCCGGCCAGCTTTGATGCCTTTTTTCACTTGTTCGATGGCCTCATCGATTAACTCAATGGCCTTCACACGGTGGCCGCCTTTGCCCGAACTGGCTTTCTCCAGGCTCTGCTTGGCCTCATTGAGGCTCGCCAGTGCAGCCTTCATGTTGGGTTGATTGGCCTGGGCGGGCAGGGCCAGCATCAGCGCCGCCGCGGCGCTGATGCTGGCGGTTGTGAGGGTGCCGATCGCGATGCGTTTCATGCTGTCTGTTGTGCTGCAGGAACCAAGGGGCGCAAAGGCCCCGATTCAACGCTAACAGGATCCAGCGTTCGCGCTCCAGCCCTCGGTAGGACGCCTCACCTCAGGGCTGGCCGGGTTCCTCACACTCCACAGCGCGGGAGAGTTCAGCCCGCGCCGCCATCACCGGCTGGGCCTTGGCCTTGAGCTGGGCGGCGGCCTCCTCGAGGGTGGTGTCCTTGCTGCTGGCCACCTGGGCTACCTCGGAGCGGAAGGTTTTCAGCTGCTCTTGAAAGGCTTTGGTGCGCAGCTCCTCAAGTTTCTGCTCCGAGGCTTCAAGGTTGGTAATGGCTGTACCCAGGGCCCCTTCAGCCTCCTTGGCCTCTCCCACCGTGGAGGCGGGGGTCAGCTGGGCCACGGTGCTGAGGGCCTGGCTGACCTCAGTGAGCTGGGCGCAGATCTTGGCTTCGGTCTTCTCCTTGCGGGCGGCCATGTCCTGCTGTTGGCATGCGGTGGTGGCGAGGGCGAGCAGGCAGGCCGCAGCAAACAGGGAGGAGCGCATGGGATCAAAGATCGTTCATGGCGAACCTTAGCCCTGAGCGATGGAATGGTCTACCCGGCACTCTTGCCACGGCACTTGAGGGCCATGACATCGTTGACCACCTGAAGAGTCTTTCTGACGCTTGGCCCGGTTCACATGCCGTTATTGAGCTGTGTAACAGCAAAACAATCAGGTGCCTTGGATCTGTTGATTTAGAGTTCAGGGCTGATAGTTTGCACCTGGCCATAGATCATTGATTTCATGGGCCTGATGTTGTGCACTAAAGCGTTCCCAGGTAATACCATTCACGTCGGTATCCTTCGAGAATTCGAGTGCCGTAGAGTCTTCCCAGCCCAAATGCCTTAACGTTCCTGCCTCGTGATCATGGGCTTTTCGCGCCGAAATGTTTAAAGATTCCGTTCGCCACAGTGCGTATTCGCCAGGAATAGTTGAGCATGGCTGAATCCCCAGGCGAGAAGAATAGTCGGCAATGGTTTCTTCTATTCTGTTTGTAGAAATGGAGATGTGAAATTTCTTCATGACTTTCCTGTTTTAACGCTGGCCATCACCTGCCTGTAGAGAGCTATTGGTGAATGTTCTCAGAGCGCATAGTGACTCTGCGGTGGCGGGTTAGGTGCATGGCCGTGTTAGGGCCCCTCTGCATCGAAGCCGGAACGTGATTCGACATATTCGCGCAAGACGGCGTCCATCCTGGATTGCCAGCCTGCACCGGAAGACCGGAAATAGTCAAGTAGTTCACAACCGTATCGGATGGATACAAGCTACTTCTTATTGGCAAGCCTGGACCGCACTCGTAACGCTTTCAAGGGGACCATCTGACCCATCTGTTCCTCGGTGAGTGGCATTGCATCAGGATCGGCACTGGCAGCATTGGTTATCTCCTGATCCTCCTCAAGTGGCGGAACCCGAATGGAGGCTTTCTTAATTCGCTCTGACATAGTGATTGACCTCTCGGCGGTTGGCTCTGCGTAGACTGATAATTCTCCTAGCCTCATCCTGATCAACGGGGACAACAAAGAGAAGCCCTTCTCCAATCGGAGCTAGAGCAACGATTCTCAGCTATCCGTAATCAGCTCGATTATCGATCCATGCCAGTGCAGCATCCCAATCCAGCCGAGCAGCAGCAGCCAATGAGACTCCGTGCTTGCTGAGATGGGCAGCGTCCTGTTGTGGGTCGAAGACGATATGGACATCTTGGCGTAGCTACGCGAAACCACGACGTCAAGCTCGGGAGCGCTAGTTGCCTTGGGTGGAGCTAACGAACAAGGATAGATCGTGGCTGCGCACGATCTATCCTTGTTCGTTAGGCGCCTACCAGGTAATCGTATAGGCCCGAATTTTTGTACCGAGCCCATATATCGTCTCCAGGTTTCCAGTTTGCCGGCATCTTAGAAGCCAATCCTGTTTCGTGCAGCAACGAGTCTTCTGTGCGAGTTATGATTACAACCGCTGCGTAGTCATCAATGTATCTCTTGTAAACACCAAGAGATGTATTGCAGGGCGTGGTCAAGACAATTGAGCGAACAAGATAGTCGAGCGGAACGACATGCTCGTGTGCGAGTTGTTTGGTTGCCTTAGAGATGGCTCCATTGTGGGACTCTAGAACGTCTAATGCTCTCCTTGACCACACTGGATGGCCCTTGTACTTGCCCTTCCCTCTTGGAGATGATGCTCTGTCGTGCAGTTTGCGAAGTGCAATATTTACTTGAGTTGCAGAAAAGTCGGGATCATATTGCGTTGGGCCAGCGTCAACAAAGTGTTTCATTAAACGTGCGACAGAATCCAGCCAAGACACTTTGTAATTCGCTCGATGGTTAAGCATGGCTCCTAACGCTTACCGCAGCGGCGCCAGAACTGCGTAGCGGTTGAGGCGTCCGGCCCCGCAGGGGCGAATTGCCAGTTCTTGTTAGTTGCATTCATTTGCACCTAGCTTCCCAATTTTTACGCCAACCTCCCGAGCGGCGGCTTGTGACCAGCCTCGCGAAAGGTGTGAAATAGGAAGTACCTTTAATGGTTGACCAAGCACATTAGTACTTGTGATCTTATTCTCGGGCAATGCTATGCCTGCAAGCGATTCGATACATTTCCGGGCGTCTTTCCCGTGAGGAACTAGCAGTACAGGCGTCAGTTTCTGTACTAGGAACTCGAAAATATGAGTTGACCTTTGATTTGCGCCAAGTTCTGCCAGTGTTTCGGTAGCTTCAGAAAACACGTTGGTCTCTAAGCATGACACAGAACTGGCTTCTTCGATAATCCAGCCAAGCCGCTGCCTCGTGTTGCTTATTCGGTTTCGCCGTTTCTTTCCTGGCTTCAATGGTGCATTTGCACGCTCAGCGAGGTACTGACTAAACCATGTTTCTTTATCGAAACCAGACGTATCGCTCCAGAAATCCCAAAAGGATCGAGACATTTCAGTTGCGGGATTTGCGCCAACCAGGAAAACATTGCACTCCAGTGGTGATCCATCACAAACGAACGGTCTGCCCCTCGGGCTTACAAGTTTTCGTAGTTCATTTGAAAAGTCTTGGATCTTGCTCATAGTGGCACCTAACGCTGGCGCTCACCTGCTGCCGGAAGCGGGAGCGACGCAGGAGCGGACGCTGGAGGCAGTCAAGTGCAGTGCTATGTTAGACGGCCTCTGGGCCAAATTCCACGTTCCTACCAGAAAGTTCGTGCAGGCAAAGACGACTGCTAACGCCCGTCCAGATAACGGAAGACTTCCTCGACCGGGAGCACATCACCATACTTACTGCCTATATCAAAGAGATTGGCGTGGTGCGGTTCTTGCGCGCGATCCCCAACCCCTTCTAGGGGGATGATGGGCCGAAGACCATGAGAGGGCGGATTCAACCGATCAATGCAACACCTGTTGCATGGTTGAGAGTAGGTGATCATCAAGAGCTTCTGCTGGCGTTCTCCAATCCAATGTTTTCCGCGGACGGCTGTTGAGTGCCAGAGCAACGGCCTCAAGGTCTTCTTTAGAGTGCCTGCACAGGTCAGTGCCCTTGGGAAAGTACTGGCGTAGCAATCCATTCGTGTTTTCATTCGTCCCTCGCTGCCAAGGGCTTTGAGGATCACAGAAATAGACTTGTAGACCAGTGTCAATGCTCAGTTGGGCATGTTGAGACATCTCCGAGCCCTGATCCCAGGTGAGTGACCGACGTAGATGGTCTGGAAGGGTCGCAATGGTGACAGTGATGGCATCCCTCACAGCTTCTGCTCCATGGCCTGTCAGTGCTGGGCCATTCTTGGCTCGACTCCCCTTCTCATGACCAGGAAGTCGAGGAAGATGCAGCAGCATCGTGTATCGCGTCGAGCGCTCCACCAGTGTTCCGATTGCAGAGCTGCCAAGTCCCAGAATGAGGTCTCCCTCCCAATGGCCAGGAATGGCCCTGTCAGCGGCTTCCACAGGGCGCGCTGTGATCATGACTTCAGCCGACAAGAAGTGCTTGCCACTCGCCTGCCGGCGTGCTCGCGGTACCCTCAGCGCCCGTCCTGTTCGCAAGCAGGCCACCAGTTCACGCTTGAGTGCCCCGCGCCCCTGGATGTACAGCGCTTGGTAGATGGCCTCGTGAGAGATCCGCATCGACCCATCATGAGGAAAATCGACCTTCAGTCGATTGGCGATCTGTTCAGGACTCCAGGCAGACGCCCAGCGACGGTCCTGACGTCGTCCATGGCGACGACCAATCCATCGGGTTTGTGGACCTACGACGGCAGAGCCGTTCGGGTGGGCGATATGACCAGCAAGACGCTCCTGGACATAGTCCCTCAGTCGATCATTGCTCGCCAATTTCGAGGTTTTTGGGCGTGTGGCACGGCGCTCAGCGTGCCACTGAGCGGTTGAGCCGCGATATGACAGGTCGCTTGTCCGCGTTGAGGCATTCCGGCGGAGTTCTCGGCTGATTGTGGATGGAGCTCGGCCCAGTGCCCTGCCAATAGCCCGTACACCCAATTTCTGAGCGTGGAGAATGGCGATCTCCTCCCTCTCTTCCAAGGACAAAAAGCGACCCGATAGCTGAGAGAGATCGAGTGGTGGCATGCCGCCGGCGTTTCGGAACCATCGTGTGCCGATGGGATGTGGTACTCCGGCCCTATCTGCGGCACCACTGCTTGACAAGCCTTCAGCGATGGCAAGCCAGAACAGAACGCGTTGCTGACGCTGCGCAACGGGAGGCCTACCGGGCGAACGCATCAAGCCGCGTTGAGCCCGCAGCTCCATCTGTCTTTGGTGTTTGCTGGTCATCGCTGGTCAGCCCTAGAAAAAAGGGGTGTTGCGACAATCCCTTGAATCCGGGGAGATAGCATCAATCACTGTGGCGCGCACACAACCACTGGTCGTACAACCCGTGACAAGCAACGTGTCTATCCCTTGCGCAGTCAACGTTGGGGCTAAGGGCGTGCCAAAAAACGCCGACGCATACTGCTTGATGATGACCAGATCGTCAGCCTGGCGCTGCAGGCGAGGGTCAATCTCAACGTACATGCTTCCGCGTGTCATGTAACGCAGCGTTGGTATCTTTTTAACCCAGAGCCCGCCATCAGCTTGATGAATCGGCTCAAATCCTATGCCGGTAAAGATAATGGGGATCGCGTGCGGTCGGGCTGCGGCAATGAGGCGATTGATGATGATGACCTCTTGATCAAGGTTTCCAGCCAATGGCGACTGCTCAGGGTCCGTAAAACCAATCTGCATATCTACGATGACCAATGCCGGCGCCCGGCCAAAGCCCACGCGATGTGTTAAACCCGCCCGCTGATACACTTCCTGCTTATTCTCTTGTCTCATAAGCTTTCTTCAGTGTGTATGGCAATGTATCCGTATAACGATTAGCTGAGCCGCACCGCCGTTCTTGACGAACGTCGTTCGGCTAGCAGGCGGTGTCGGCTCGAGCTTGCTGTTGCTTAGCCGTGCAGATATCCTAGGCACCGAGAAAACCGTAAAAACACGGTCGAAGCAACGCTCAATGGATGGGTCCGTTATCCACCTGCAGGTGAGCCCTCTTGCCAGCATAAGCTCCTCGCCATGTTCTGCCCGCAAAGTCGATTCCTTGCCAAAGCAGGCTTTTGAGGCAGAAGCTTTAAAGCCCTGGCAGCTTATGCGGACCCGTTAACGCAATGTTCCTTTGGCTACCGATGGCTGGTGGACTGGCCGGTCAGCAACACAGGCTGAACGGCGCCACCGGCGCAATGCGAGGGTTATGCCCGCCCACCTGGTTCGCCCGCTGTACCAGGGCCGTGGCCCCCTGATTGAGGAACACCTTCAGCACCGACTCGCAGGCCAGGCGTGGCAGCAGCGAACGCCAGCTGCCGAGGCCCTGGAGCAGATCGTGCAGGGGCTGGTCGTCGAGGCTGCTGCCGAGCTGAAACGACCCCCGCTGCCAGTCGCCGCGCAGGGGCGGCACCGGCAGCAGCCGGCCCCGCAGGATGCGCTCCAGCTTCAGCAAGGCGTCCAGGCGTGCGGCCTGTTCGGGATGGCGCTGCTCCCACTCCTGCAGGCGCTTCGGCTCAGCGCCGCGGATGTCGCGGTCCAGATCGCGGATGGCGGCGAACAGGGCCAGGTTGGAATCCTGGGCGCAGTTGTGGGCCGGCCCCACGAAGCTGCCGCCGCTGCCGTCGCCGATGCGGTAGCGGGCCATCATTGCCGTGAGCTGGCGGCCGAAGGCCTCCAGTGGAGAGCGCTGTCGCTCGGCGCCCGCTGGCCCGAGGCTGTAGCTGCCGGTGAAGGGCGGAAAGCGCACCAGAATGTCGGCCACGGGCCGGTAGCCGAGCCAGCCCCACTGGCGCTCGCCGAGATAGCGCCAGCGGTCCTGGGCGCCGGCCACGACGCCATCGGGGTTGTGGGCATACACCTGGCGGTAGTCCACCGCCACGGAGAGCTCGCCGCCGGCCAGGGGATTGCGCAGCACCCTGCCGAAGCCGTAGGCGAAGTGGCCCGTGCAGAGGCCGCCGCGCAGGGCCTGCTCCCGTTGCTCGCCGCCGATACCGCCGAACACGTGCAGCACCAGCAGCCGGTCGCCTTCCTGCCACTCGGCTAGCAGGGCGTCCCCATCGGCCGCTTCAGCCCGGCGCCCCGCCAGCAGCACCGAGCTGGCGGCGCCGGCGGTGGTGTCGCCCCAGGCCTGGTGGCGCAGGTAGCGCCAGGCGGCGCGGCGCTGGGGGATCAGCCGCTGGGGGGCCAGCCGCCGCAGCCGCCGCGGCAGCAGCGCCTGCACCACGAAGGCGCCACTGCCGTCCGGCACTCCGCTCACCTCCCAGCCCTCCTGGTTGAGGTCTGCCTCCGCCAGCCCATCGGCGCTGGCGGGCAGGATGCCCTCCGCATTGGCCACCGGCTGGGGAAGCCTCAGCCGCAGGGGCGGCCCCGTGAAGGCGCCGCAGGCCGGATCAAACACCAGCGCCTCCCAGGCATCGCCCTCCAGGGGCCTCACGAACCGCACCAGGGCCCGGGCCAGGCCGGCGGTCTGCAGCGGTTCGGTGCTCACCTCCAGCTGCAGCGGCTCGCCCTCCGCCGCTGGCGTCCTGTCGTGCAGCACGGCCACCGGTTCGGGCAGCCGCACCAGCATGTCGTCGTGGGGATGGGCCCCGGCCAGCGACTCCAGCGGCGTCACCTGGGCCCAGCCATCCAGCCGCAGCGGGTGCAGGTTGCCGGAGCGGGCGCTGTCGCGGGCCTCATCGCTGAAGCACACGTCCATGGTTACCTGGGCCATGGCTGGATCCCGCCAGCGCAGGGCGGCGATACGGCCGCGGCAGTGGCCCCAGCCCGGCGGCGTCTGCAGCACCTCGAAGCCCACGGAGCCATCGCGCCTGGCCGCCTCCGGCAGGATCAGCCGGCCGATCCAGTGGGGCCGCCTCTGTAGACGCGGATCCGGCAGGGGGGCCAGGTCGCGGCGGGCATCAGGCCGGTGCCAGGGGTTGGTGATGAAGCGGCTGTAGTTGCCGCCGGCCGCCGCCAGGGCCGAAGGGCCGCCGTCCGGGGTGGCGAGGATGGCGCTCACCAGGTCCAAAGTCTGTTGCATGGGCGTGCGTCCATCGGGGAGGGTGAGCCGGGTTTCCATCACCCCGCCCGGCAGCTCATGGCCCACCGGCCCCAGCGGCACCAGGCTCACCCGGCCGCGTTGCAACGCCCGGTTCCAGGGGGATAACAGATAGATCGGCCAGCGACGCGGAAACAGGATCGAGCCCAGGGGTGCCACCCGGTCGCGCTCGCCCACCAGATGGAAGAGGTGCTCCGCCTGCAGCACCCGGTTGTTGCCCGCGAACACGCCGGCCAGGGAGATCACCTGCACCGGCGCGGCGAGCATCTGGCGCACATGGGGCAGGGCGCCGAGGGAGATCTGGCCGCCGCCGCTGAAGCCCAGCAGCGTCACCGGCGTGCCGCTGCCCGGGGCATAGCCGTTGACCAGCAGGGAGCCCACGATCAGCTCCGCCATGCCGGCGTTGTAGAGCGGGCCATAGCGGCCATCGGCCGACACCGCCACCACGGTGAGGTTGCGCAGGTTCACCAGCAGCCCCAGCCAGGCCAGGGGACGGCGCACCCGCCAGGCGTCGACCCAGCGCCAGAACCCGGCCAGCCAGCGCCCCTCGGTGAGCGGCTGGTTGGTGATCGAGTAGGGCATGATCCCGCGCAGGATGGCGATGTCACCCGGCAGGGCGGCCGCTAGCCGGCGCAGGAAGTCTTCCCCCTCCGGCAGGGCCTGCTGGGAGGCCTGGCCGATGCCGTCGAGATACACCACCCAGCGCCGCATGCTGCGGCCCTCGGCCACGGGCACCGCCAGCTGCCCCAGGCTGGAGGGGCCCTCCTCGGCGTCGCCGAACCAGCCGGCCCACCAGCCCAGGGCCTGCAGCGGTGCCAGCAGAGCGGCCACCAGAAACAGCACCAGGCCGATGCCCACCAGGTCCACCACCACCCCGAAGCTGCGCACCAGGGTGTGGCGGGCCAGGGCCAGCAGCAGGCCTGCGCCCGGCAGCAGCACCGCCAGGGCCAGCAGCAGGCCGCCCAGCAGCCAGCGGCGATGGCGACGCACCCACAGCCTCATCGCCGCTGCCGGGCGCGGGGGTCGGCATCCAGCAACATGCTCAGGGCGCGGCGGTCCTGCACCAGCTGCACCCCGGCGGTGCGATTCAGCAGGCCGCGTCCCAGACGCATCAGCGGCTGACCGGCGCGGCGCTGCAGCAGCAGCATCACCAGCCAGCCGCCCAGCAGGGCAATGAAGGCCTGCCAGGCCCCCAGGCCGGCCACCTCCACCATCGCCACCACGAAGGCGACCGCCGTCCACAGGGAGAGCAGCGTGAGCCAGGGCACGCCGAGATAGGGCAGGGCGCCGAGGAAGGCCAGCAGCTCCGGCGCATGGGCCACCCCCAGCGCCAGCACCACCGTGGTGGGGCTGATCGCCACGCCGAAGCCCAGGCGCGCCACCAGCCAGGTGCTCAGGGCCCAGAACAGAAAGCCCACCACCACCAGCACCGCCTCCACCACCAGGCTGAGGCCGAAACGCAGCGGCGACACCCGATTCACAAACAGGATGAAGCCGTGGCCGATCGCCTGAGACAACCCGGCCAGCAGGGCGATCAGCACCCCCCACCAGGCCGACAGCTCGCCGGCGCCGAGTAGCTGGAAGGCGTCGGGCTGGAGGCGCAGGGTGCGCCCCACCAGCTCAGTGAAGGTGTCGATCACCTCACGGATCCAGCTCAGAGGACACTCCCATCTCCAGGGACAGCAGCTGGCCGGCCTCATCGGCGGCAGGGGCGTCCGCGTTCTGGGTGGGATAGAGCTTGACCGCCGCGACCACCAGCAGCACCAGGGAGATGACGATGGTGAGCACGCCGAGGATGACCTGCCGCAGGTTGATCTCGGACATCATTCCAGGCCTGAACGGCGGCGCAGGGTCACCTTGGGAGGCTAGGTGCGGGCTGCGCCGTCAGCGCTGTGCGGAAGGCCTCGGCAGTCGGGATCGGGGTGTTGTGGTCGAGCTCGTTCACCACCAGCAGCTCCGCCACGTCGGGCCGGAAGGCGCGGTGCAGGGCCCGGGCCCGGGCCAGCGGCACCACCGCATCGAACTGGGCCGCCACGATCGTGGTGGGGGCCTCCACCAGGGGGGCTTCGGCCGCCGCCTCCCAGCGGTCGCGCAGCAGCAGGTCCACCGGCAGCCAGGGCATGGCACCGCGCGCCACCGCCAGCAGGCTGTCGAAGGGCACCAGCAGCACCAGCCGCTGCACCGGCTGGGTGGCGGCCAGGTGCACGGCGGGTCCGGTGCCCAGGCTCCGGCCCACCACGGTCACGGCGCTGTGGCGCCGGGCCACCTCGGCGTAGAGAGCCTGGGCATCTGCGCGCAGGGCCGCTTCGCTGGGGCTGCCCTCACTGCCGCCGTAGCCGCGGTAGTGGAGCAGGTAGAGGGCGGTGTCCGGCAGCAGGGCGGCCAGCTCGGCGCGGGTGAGCGACACATCCTCAGCGTTGCCGCCGAAGTAGATCAGCGCCCGGGGGCCGGCGTGGGGCCGATGGGCCACCAGCACTCGCTTGCCTTGCACCGGCAGCTCCAGCTGTCCGGTGGGGTCGGCGGCGGGCCGGGGCAGGTAGATGAAGGAGCGCTGGGCCACGGCCATCAGCAGGCAGATCCCGCCGTAGCCCAGCGCCAGCCAGCCGGCCCAGCCCAGCCAGCGCAGCAGAGGAGTGGCCAGGGGAACCTCCGACAGGTGTGACCAGCTTGGCGACTCACCGCCCCCCATGCTCCGCTCAATGGTGTGCTTGCGGATCAGCAGGGCCAACGGATCGGGCAGGGGTTCAGGGGCTGGGGCTCAGGCCCCGCCAGCGCCTGAGATAGCCGGCCCCATGCATCACGAAGTGACTGGGATCGATCAGCCTGTAGAGCCCCAGCTTCACCGCGTCGAACACCAGGAACCACACAAAGGCATAGCCCCAGCTGGCGGCGATCCAGGCCCAGTCGATCGGGGCCATCAGCCAGCCGAACCGGGCCAGCAGGGTGGACACCGCCACCGAGGCCCCCGTGGCCCAGAGCATCCGGGCGCTCGGCTTGATCGACCAGAACGGCCCCTGGACGCGGGTGGCGTAGATGGTCATCATTCCGCCCACCGCCAGGTGCAGATACACCAGGGTGTGCACGGTGCTGAGCGGAAGCCCCAGCTGCTGGGCGGTGAACAGATAGAGCAGGAAGGTTTCCACCACACCCACCAGCCCGATTGCCGAGGCCACCAGGATCAGATAGGGCATGTTCCAACGTTGCGGCAAGGCTGGGGTGAGCGTGTTGTCGTAGGCGATCGTCACCATCGATCCGTCATTGATCACGGCCAGCAGGATCAGCATCACCACGGTCACGGGATAGTCGTTCAGCCAGAGAATGGCTGCCGTGGTGAAGATCAGGATGCGCACCGTCTCCACCACCCGGTAGAGGCAGTAGCTGTTCATGCGCAGGAAGATCTTGCGGCTCAGCTGGATCGCATCCACGATCACCGACAACCCCGGTGTCGTCAGCACGATGCTGGCCGCGGCCCGGGCCGCATCGGTGGCTCCAGACACCGCGATCCCCGCATCGGCCTGCTTGAGCGCCGGAGCGTCGTTGACGCCGTCTCCGGTCATGGCCACCACGAAGCCGCTCTTCTGCAACGACTCCACGATGTGGAACTTGTCTTCGGGGTAGACCTGCGCGAAGCCATCGGCCGCCGTGATCTGCTGCCCCAGCTGCCCCAGCTGGGTGGCCGGGGTGTGGCGGAACAGGGAGGCATCGAGCACGTTGTCGCGCAGACCCAGCTGGCGGCAGGTTTCGCGGGCGATCAGCACCTGGTCGCCGGTGACCATCTTCAGCGGCACCCCCAGCTGCTCGGCCGCGGCGATGGTGTGGGCTGAATCCGGCCTGGGCGGATCGAACAGCGAGAGGATGCCCAGCATCTGCCAGGGCCCATCCCCCACTGCCTGCCCCACCCCCAGGGCCCGCAGGCCTTTGCCGGCCAGCTCCTTGATCCGGTCTTCGACGGTCTCCTGGATGGCCTGTGGCTCCTCCACCAGGGCCAGGATCGCCTGGGGCGCTCCCTTGCTGAAGCGCAGCTTCCTCCCCTGGGGATCGGTGACGGCCACCTCGGTGCGCTTGCTCACCGGGTCGAACGGCGTGAAGTGACCCCGCTGGTAGCGCGCCAGATCCTGGTTGGCGCCGAGGGCGTTGAGGATCGTCTGATCGATCGCATCCCCCTCCTGCTGTTCACTGGCCAGGCCCGCCGCCAGCAGGAGCTGGGCTGGGCTGATGCCATCAAGGGTGAAGGGATCGCCGAGGCTGAGCTGGTTGAGGGTGAGGGTGCCGGTCTTGTCGGAGCAGAGCATGTCGACGCTGGCGAGTTCGTCAATGGCGCCCAGCTGGGTCACCAGGGCCCCCTTGCGTGCCATGGCCTGGGCGCCGATCGCCATGGTCACCGCCAGCACGGTGGGGGTGGCCAGCGGAATCGAGGCCACCGTGAGCACCAGGCAGTACTTGAGCACCCGCAGCCAGTCGTCCCCGAGCTGGATCCGCACCACCAGAATCGTGCCCACCAGCACGAGATTCACCACGATCAGGTAGTCGGAAAGTTTCAGCACCGCCGCCTGCAGGTGATCGGTGCTGGTGGCCTCCGACACCAACGTGGCCGTCTTGCCGAAGAAGGTGTTGGCTCCTGTGGCGGCCACGATCCCCTCGGCGCGGCCACGCTTGAGGATCGAGCCGGAATAGATGAGCTCGCCGCTGCGATGCTCCACCGCCAGGGATTCCCCCGTGAGGGCGGATTGGTCCACCTCGATCGGATCCTCTGTGAGCAGCACCATGTCGGCGGGGATCACATCGCCGAGGGCAATGCGGAGGCGATCGCCGGGCACCACCTGGCTGGCGGGGATGGAGGTCCAGCAGCCGTCGCGCTTCGCCAGAGACTCCAGCGCCAGCTGGGCCTTGAGGGCGGCCACGGCATCGCCGGCGGAGGTTTCCTCCAGGTAGGCGATCGCCGTGTTGCCCAGCAGCAGGGCCGAGATGATCAGGAAATCCACCCAGTCGCCCACCAGGGCGCAGAGCAGGATCGCCACCTCGATCATCCAGGGCATCGGTCCCCACAGGTAGGAGAGCAGAATCTGCAGCCGGCTGCTGCTGCGCTCCTGGAGGGCATTCGGCCCGAAGCTCTGCAGGCGCTCGCCGGCCTCGCGGCTGCTCAGGCCCTGGCCATCGCTGTGAAGCCGCTCGAACAGGGCCGGCAAGGCCGGCGCAACCGGATCAGACATAGGCCCCTGGCGATGGGCCCATCCTTCACCATTGGATCGGTCTTTGGGGTTACGTTCAGGCCAGAGGGGCTCTCCCGAGGGGGTTTTGTGAGGGGCCGCCGCTGCCAGATGTGATGAAGGATGCATCGCCAGCTCAGAAACAGCTGGTACAGGAGTATTTCCCTGGGGGATGGGGTTCTCCGGGCTGAGAGGGCCGGCTGGCCAAGATCATTGAGCACAAAATGAAAACTACTCCGGACTCCTGGGTGCAAAGTGCTAGATCTCGGACATTATTCGGGTCGTTCGCATGGCTGATCTTTTCAGTCTTTCTTTGCCAACGGGAGAGATCGTGCCATCTCCAATGATGGCTGGACGTTGGCTGCTAACCGTACCGTGAATGCGAGATGCGGCAACGATCTCGCCCGCGGCACAGCTTTCACGGGGGACGACATTTCTAATTCTGGACATATTCTGACCAGCTAGGGAAAAGATAGAATTGAGGGCGCTTCTCCTGATAATGAAAGAACCGACAGCGATAGAGGTAGGGTGATCAGTCTGGGTGCCGGCAATGATCGTGTCGTCGGCAGGGCTCAGCCTTCAGGTATTCGCTGTGATGACGGATCTGGAATTCTGATGGGTTCTGGAAGTGGAATGGTGAATGATCTTTCAGTTAATAGCCGTAGTATTTTCGTTGAGTTTGGATCTTTGATCTAAGCTAGATCTGGTAATAATCGTGTCATTGGGCGCGCTACTAGTGCGTTATTGGGTATTTCCCATGGCATTGATAATGACGTGGACTCACACATCTAAACGGGCAACGGCAACGACAAAATTGCGGGCCAGAATACCGGTCCCGGAAGTGAGAATCATGGCAACTTCAACAATGGCTTGATTGACAGTGGCAAGGGCAAAGATCGGGTGAATGGCCTCAGGGGTGGCTCCGGTGGCTCGGGCTCCACCCTCATGGGCAAGGGCAAGGACACCTTGACGGGATTCGGCACCGGCAACTTTGATGGCGGTGGCGGCAAAAAAGACAAGATTGAGCTCGGCACGGGCACCTACAGCATCGACCGGGCCGCCGGAACGATCATCCTCGGTGGCGACACTATGAACATCCGGCGTTTCGAGCGCATCAGCGGCACCCGTGGCCGCTCCTTCGCGCTGCGCACCGGCACTCTCGATGTGAACGGGGCCGGGGTGGCCAGCTGCTTCTGAGATTTCCTCGCCGCAGAGCCAGCAGGGTCAGATCACCTTGTGGTGCCGTACCTGGAGTTCAGAGCCCACTTGGAGTTTTTGTTGTGGAGATCCAGGCCGCGCACCGAGGCCACCTCGCCCTGGAGGCCCTGGGCGGCCATCTGTTCCACAAGTTGCTTGATCAGCTCGATTTCCACCTTGCTCTGGTCGAAGCCGCTGGGGGTGAGATCAGCCAGGAATCGGCCAATGCGAGAAGCCACGACGTCGGAAGGATTGCTCACCTTGATGATGATCATCAGGCCCATGATGCAGGAACCTGATCGTAATCGGCCAGAGCTGCGAGGGGATCCCAGGTTGGCAGTTCAGCGCAGACCAACTGCTCTCAGCATGGCGCCATGGCACAGCGCACCATGGGAGCAGTAGGGCACCAGGCGGCCGTTGATGCGGGCGCCGCTGACGGCTGGTGCCGCTGCCGCTGCAGGGGCGCTGGCGGCGGTGGCCGGTGCGGGTGGGGGCTCAGGTGGGGGCACCATGTCACCGGAGGCTGATCCATTCAGCGCATTGAAGGCCGCTCTGTTCCGCTGCACCCGATTGAGAGTGGCTTGGGCGCCTGGCACAGGCACGGTGTTGAGGCTGCCCTGGATCGCGGCCGCTCCGGCGCTGCCCGCCAGGCCCTGGGATTGGGCTGCCGTGGGTGAGCACAGCGCTGCCAGCAGCACTAGTCGCGGCCAGGCTTGTGGGGAACAGAGGGCCATTCAGGTGGGAAGAACGAAGGGCAAGCAGGACATGGCAGGTCGCCCTGGGCCTTGGCTCCCATCCTGAACCAGATCAGGGCTGGGAGGCGCGGCTGGCACTGCCGTAGTCGCTCCAGGCCTTGAGCTCGTCGAGGCTCTGCACCCCCTCCAGCCGAGGTTTGCCCTCCAGATCCCAGGTGGGGAAGGCGCGCACCTCTGCGGCCTGGCAGCGCTGGCGACCCTCGTCGCTCTTGTCGCACTCCACATAGGGGAGGCTGTTGCCAGCCTCCTTGCCGAACAGGTTTTTCTGCTGGAAGCAGGCCGGACACCACCAGGCCCCATAGAAGATGGCTCCTTGGGCCGCCAGATGGGCGCTCAGCGAGCGCTGCTCCGCCGTGGACTTGTTCAGAGCTTCGCCCACATGGGGGGAAGTGGACCCTGAGTTCGCCACCGCGCTGCCTCGGGCATCGGCGCAGGCTGTCAGCACCCCCGCCAGCAAGCCCAGGGCCAGGCTGCCGAGCAGGGCCGAATGACGAGGAGGAGCGCTCACCTGAGGTGCAATGAATCAGGCAGCAAGCTAGACGGGCTGCCCTGCTGCTGGCTCGGCCCCGTTCGGGCTTCCGCCCCGTGCGCCGGCGCCGGATCGCCGCTGCGGCTGAGAGACTGAACGCACTGGTGGGCCGGATCCCGTCCATCTCCTCCGCCTTCCAGCCTGCCTTCGAGCCCCAGTTGATGACCGCCAACGGCTACCGCGACTACTTCAAGGTGCTGGGTGTGGAGCGGGGCGCCGATGCCGACGCGATCAAGCGTTCCTTCCGCAAGCTGGCCCGCCAGTACCACCCGGATGTGAATCCCGGCGACAAGAGCGCCGAGGCGCGCTTCAAGGAGATCAGCGAGGCCTACGAGGTGCTCTCTGACCCAGACAAGCGCCGTCGCTACGAGCAGTTCGGCCAGTACTGGAGCCAGGCCGGCGCTGGCGGCGGCATGGGCGGCATGGATGTGGACTTCGGCCGCTACGGCAACTTCGACGATTTCATCAACGACCTGCTCGGCCGCTTCGGGGCCAGCGGCGGGGCTGCCGGCGCGCCGGGGGGCTTTGGTTTCGGCAGTGGTTTCCCAGCCGGTTTCGGGGGCAGCGGCTTCGGTTCCGGTGGCTTCGCCGGCCCCGGCGGCCGCGCTGCGGCGGTGAACCTCGATGCCGAGGCCAATCTCTCGCTGGGCTTGTCTGATGCCTTCCGGGGCTGTGAGCGCACCCTGGCGGTGAACGATGAGCGGGTGCAGGTGCGCATCCCGGCCGGCGTCCGCCAGGGCAGCCGCCTGCGGCTCAAGGGCAAGGGCAACCTGCAGCCCGGCACCGGCCGTCGCGGCGACCTCTACCTCAACCTCCAGATCCAGAGTCACCCGGTGTGGAAGCTCGATGGCGACCAGTTGCGCTCCGAACTGCCCCTCAGCCTCGATGAACTGGCCCTCGGCGGTGAGGTGCGGGTGGCCACCCCCGATGGCGAGGCCTCCGTGCAGGTGCCGCCGGGCATGACCCTGGGCCGCAGCCTGCGGCTGAAGGGCAAGGGCTGGCCCCTCAAGGACGGCCGCGGCGACCTGCTGCTCACCCCCGTGCTGCGCCTGCCCGAGACCCTCAGCGAGGAGGAGCGGCAGCTGCTGCAGCAGCTGCGCAGCGCCCGCAGTGCCGACCCCCGGGCCGGCTGGATGGAGGCGGCCAGGCTCTGAGGGCGCTCAGCGGATTCTGCGCTGGAGCGGCGACCTGCCCCTCCCTAGGATCCGCCTCAGCACATCTGGTTCCATGGAGCTCAGCTACCGCCCCCGCCGACTGCGCCGCACGCCGGCCCTGCGGGCGATGGTGCGGGAGCACCAGCTCAGCGCTGCTGACTTCATCTACCCGCTGTTCGTGCATGAGGGAGCCACGAACGAGCCGATCGGCGCCATGCCCGGCTGCCAGCGCTGGAGCCTGGAGGGGCTGGTGGAGGAGGTGGGCCGCGCCTGGCAGCTGGGCATCCGCTGCGTGGTGCTCTTCCCCAAGGTGGCCGATGGCCTCAAGAGTGAAGACGGCGCCGAGTGCTTCAACGAGCACGGCCTGATTCCCCGCGCCATCCGCCGTCTCAAGGAGGTGCACCCGGAGATGGCGATCATGACCGACGTGGCCCTCGATCCCTACTCCTGCGACGGCCATGACGGCATCGTCAGCCCCGAGGGCGTGGTGCTCAACGACGACACCGTGGAGATCCTCTGCCGCCAGGCCGTGGCCCAGGCCCGCGCCGGTGCCGATCTGATCGGCCCCAGCGACATGATGGACGGCCGTGTCGGCGCCATCCGCGAGGCCCTCGATGAGGAGGGCTTCGAGCATGTGGGCATCATCAGCTACACGGCCAAGTACGCCTCCGCCTACTACGGCCCCTTCCGCGAAGCCCTCGATTCCGCCCCCCGGGCGGCCCCGGGCAAGCCGATCCCCAAGGACAAGAGCACCTATCAGATGGATCCGGCCAATGGCCGCGAGGCGATCCTGGAGGCCCAGCTCGATGAGGGTGAGGGGGCCGACATCCTGATGGTGAAGCCTGGGCTGGCCTATCTCGACATCATCCACCGGCTGCGCGCCGAGAGTGAGCAGCCGATCGCCGCCTACAACGTGAGCGGCGAATACGCCATGGTGAAGGCTGCCGCCGAGCGGGGCTGGATCGACGAGCGGGCCGTGGTGCTCGAAACCCTGCTCTGCTTCAAGCGGGCCGGAGCCGATCTGATCCTCACTTACCACGCCTGCGACGCCGCGGCCTGGCTGCGGCAGGCCTGAGGCCGCCACGGCGGGCCATCCGCTCTCGAGAGAATGGCGTCCACGTTCTCCGTTCCCACTCCGCATCCCACGGATCGTGTTGCTATGGCCGGCTCCCATCGAGCGCCCCTGCCCTCCGAGCGTTCCCCGGCGGCTGCCCCCAGGGATCCAGGCGGCGCTGCCGCTTCCCACCGCCTCGGCCATGTGGCCCTCAGGGTGCAGGACATGGAGCGGGCCACGGCCTTCTACGTGGGCCTCGGCCTGCGGCTCACCTGGCAGGCCGAGGATTGGGCCTACCTGCAATGGCCCGGCAGCGGCGAGGGCATCGCCCTGCTCAGCCCCACCTACACGGCTGCCGGTCCCCACATGGCGCTCCACTTCCGCGATCGCGCTGAGGTGGACGCCGTGCATGGCGCCCTCAGCGCTGCCGGCCACGCCTGCGGTCCGGTGCATGACCACCGCGACGGCACGGCCAGCTTCTACCTGCGCGATCCCGAGGGCAACTGGCTCGAGATGCTCTACGAACCCCCCGGCGGCATCCCCAGCAATGTGGCCGGCCAGGCGCCCATTCCGCCCCCTCTGCCGTGAACGGCAGAGGGCCTGAGCTGCTGAGAGGCATTGAGCAGGAGGCGCTTGAGCTGCTGGAGTGGCCGCGGCTGGCCGAGCAGCTGGCGGGGTTCGCCAGCACCGTGGCCGGTCGCAACCACTGCCTGGAGTTGCCCCTGGCGGCCAGCCTGCCGGAAAGCCGCGCCCTGCTGGCCGAAACCACGGAGCTGCTGGGCCTCGACGGCCTGCTGGAGGGGGGCCTCAGCTTCGAGGGCGTGGCTGACATCGCCTCCCTGGTGCTGCTCTGCGCCAAGGGCGGCTGCGCGGCGGGCGAGCCGTTGTTGCAGCTGGCGGCCACCCTGGCGGCGGCCCGTCGCCTGCGCCGCCAGCTCGCGACCCCCAGCTGCGCCCGGTGTGCGCGGCGCTGGTGGCCGAGCTGCGCACCCTGCCGGAGCTGGAGCAGCGGCTGCGGTTCTGCCTCGATGAGGGTGGCCGGGTGGCCGATCGCGCCAGCCCCGAGCTGGCGGGGCTGCGCCGCCAGCTGCAGGGGGTGCGCAGCGATCGCCGTGATCGCCTCGCCGAGCTGCTGCGTCGCTACGCGCCCCTGCTGCAGGACACGGTGGCGGCCGAGCGGGCCGGCCGGCCCGTGCTGGCCGTGAAGGCCGGGGCCGCGGCCCGGGTGCCGGGGCTGGTGCACGACAGCTCCGCCTCCGGCAGCACGGTGTTTGTGGAACCCCAGGCGGTGATTGGTCTGGGCAACCGGCTCAGGGAGCTGGAGGGGCAGGAGCGGGAGCTGGAGCAGGCCGTGCTCAGGGAGCTCAGTGGCCTGGTGGGCCAGGAGGCCGAGGCGCTGGCACAGCTGCAGCAGGTGCTGCGCCGCCTCGATGCCGGCCTGGCCAGGGCCCGCTACGGCGCCTGGCTCGGGGCCGTGCGGCCCGAACTGGAGGCCGACCCCCTGGCGCCCTTCTCCCTGGTAGACCTGCGCCACCCGCTGCTGCTCTGGCAACAGCGGCGCCAGGGAGGCCAGCCGGTGGTGCCCGTGACCCTCGCCGTGGCGCCGGAGCTGCGGGTGGTGGCGATCACCGGCCCCAACACCGGCGGCAAGACCGTGACCCTCAAGAGCCTGGGGCTGGCCGTGCTGATGGCCCGCGCCGGCCTGTTCCTGCCCTGCTCGGGCACGCCGCGGCTGCCTGGTGCGGCCAGGTGCTGGCCGACATCGGCGATGAGCAGTCGCTGCAGCAGAACCTCTCCACCTTCAGCGGCCACATCCGGCGCATCGCCAGGATCCTGGCCGCCCTCAGCAGCCCCGCTCCGGGCGCTTCGCTGGTGTTGCTCGACGAGGTGGGCGCCGGCACCGATCCGGTGGAGGGCTCAGCCCTGGCCGCCGCCCTGCTGCGCCACCTGGCCGAGCGGGCCCGGCTCACCCTGGCCACCACCCACTTCGGTGAGCTCAAGGCGCTCAAGTACGCCGATGCCCGCTTCGAGAACGCCTCGGTGGCCTTCGACGTGGAGACCCTCTCGCCCACCTACCGCCTGCAGTGGGGCATTCCCGGTCGCAGCAATGCCCTCGCCATTGCCCGCCGCCTCGGCCTCAGCGAGGCCGTGCTGGAGGAGGCCCAGAGCCAGCTCGGCTCCCTGGGTGAGGGGGAGGTGAACCAGGTGATCGTGGGCCTGGAGAGCCAGCGCCAGCGGCAGCAGGAGGCGGCTGAGGAGGCGGCCGCCCTGCTGGCCCGCACCGAGCTGCTGCACGAGGAACTGCTGCTGCGCTGGCAGCAGCAGCAGCAGCAGAGCGCCGAGCTGCAGCACCAGCGCCGCCGCGATCTGGAGCGCTCGATTCGCCAGGGACAGCAGGAGGTGCGCCGCATCATCGCCGCTGCGCCAGGGGGGGAGGCCAGCCGCCCGCTCGGCGAGACGGCCCGCCAGGCCGGCCAGCGGCTGCGGCAGCTGGAGCTGGAGCACCGGCCGGAGCCTGAGCGCCGCAACCATGGCGGCTGGATGCCGGGGGTGGGAGAGCGGGTGCGGGTGCTTTCGCTGGGCAAGGCCGGCGAGGTGCTGGCCCTGAGCGAGGCTGGCCGGGAGCTCAGCGTGCGCTGTGGCGTGATGCGCCTCAACGTGCCCCTGGAGGGCATCGAAGGCCTGAATGGCGAGAAGCCCTCGCCACCGCCGCCCCCCGAGGTGCAGGTGCGGGCCCGCTCGGGCCTCGGCGGCCGGGGCGCCGACGTGCGCACCGAGCGCAACACCGTGGACGTGCGCGGGCTGCGGGTGCATGAGGCGGAAGCCGCCGTGGAGGAGCAGCTGCGCCGGGCCAACGGGCCGGTGTGGGTGATCCACGGCATCGGCACCGGCAAACTCAAGCGCGGCCTGCGCGAGTGGCTGCGGGGCGTGGCCTACGTGGAGCGGGTGGACGATGCGGCCCAGGGCGACGGCGGCCCCGGCTGCAGCGTGATCCATCTGCGCTAGAGAGCCGCCGGCGCTAGAGATCCGGCAGGCTCAGGGCCGGCTGGCTCTCCGGCGCCAGGGCGTTGCCGGCGGCGTCGAACAGGCGCCAGCCCGCCGGCTCTGGATCGAGATGGATGGTGTGCCCCGCGGCCAGGCGCTCCTCCGGCGCCACCCGCACCTGCACCAGATGGTCGCCGGCCTCCAGCCGGCAGCTCAGCAGTTGCTCATTGCCCAGGGCCTCCACGTGCTGCACCTCCGCCGCCAGGTTGCGGTTCGTGGCCGGGGCCAGCCGCAGGTGCTCCGGCCGCAGCCCGGCGGTGAGCTCCTGGCCAGCCTTAGCAGCAAGCACCTCGGCCATGGGCCCCTCCACCGGCAGCTTGCGGCCCCCCAGCTGCAGCTGCCCCGCCGCCACGGCGGCGACCGGCAGCAGATTCATCGGCGGGCTGCCGATGAACTGGGCCACGAACAGGTTGGCGGGCCACTGGTAGAGCTCCAGCGGCGTGCCCAGCTGCTGCAGCCTGCCGCCATTGAGCACGGCGATGCGGTGGCCCATCGTCATCGCCTCCACCTGGTCGTGGGTCACGTAGAGGGTGGTGGTGCCCAGGGAGCGCTGCAGCTCCACAATCTGGGCGCGGGTGCCAGCGCGCAACTTGGCATCGAGGTTGCTGAGCGGTTCATCCATCAGGAACACGGCCGGCTGGCGCGCGATCGCCCGGCCCAGGGCCACCCGTTGCTTCTGCCCCCCGGAGAGTTCCTTGGGCAGGCGCTGCAGCAGCGAATCGAGTTCGAGGCTGCCGGCCACCTGGCGCACCCGGGCGGCGATCCGTTCCTCCCGGGGCGAGCGGACGCGCAGGGGGCGGGGCAGATGCTGGCTGGCCAGGTGCAGCCTGTCCTGCAGCTGCTGGATGGCGGTGCGGGGCCGGCTGCGCCGCAGCCCGAAGCTCAGGTTGCCGGCCACCGTCAGATGGGGATAGAGGGCATAGCTCTGGAACACCATGGCCACATCGCGCTGGGCCGGCCGCAGCCCCGTCACGTCGCGCTCCCCCACTGAGATAATGCCGGAAGTGGGCTGCTCCAGCCCGGCCAGCAGGCGCAGCAGGGTGCTCTTGCCGCAGCCGGAAGGGCCCACCAGCACCAGGAATTCGCCGTCGTGCACATGCAGTTCCAGCTGCCGCAGCACCTCCACCGGCGCTCCGCCCCGGCGGGGTGGATAGATCTTGCCGACGCCGTGGAACCGAACCTCCGCCAAACCTGCTCCCACGTGGCCCGCTTTCAGCTGGAATCCTAGGTTTGGGCCATGCAGTTCATCGATCAGGCCCGAATCGCCGTCAAGGCCGGCCGCGGTGGCGATGGCATCGTGGCTTTCCGACGGGAAAAATACGTTCCAGCCGGCGGCCCCTCCGGTGGCGATGGCGGCCGCGGCGGCGATGTGCTGCTGCAGGCCGACGCCAACCTCCAGACCCTGCTGGACTTCCGCTATCGGCGCCTGTTCCAGGCCATCGATGGCCGCCGCGGCGGGCCCAACCGCCGCAGCGGTGCCGGCGGCGATGTGCTGCGCATCAAGGTGCCCTGTGGCACCGAGGTGCGCGACTCCCGCACCGGCATCCTGTTCGGCGATCTGACGGCCCCGGGCGATGAGCTGCTGGTGGCCCTGGGCGGCCGCGGTGGCCTGGGCAATGCCCACTACCTCAGCAACCGCAACCGGGCGCCGGAGAAGTTCACCGAGGGCAAGGAGGGCGAGGAGTGGCTGCTGCAGCTCGAACTCAAGCTGCTGGCCGAGGTGGGGATCATCGGCCTGCCCAATGCCGGCAAGAGCACCCTGATCTCGGTGCTCTCAGCCGCCCGGCCGAAGGTCGCCGACTACCCCTTCACCACCCTGGTGCCCAACCTGGGGGTGGTGCGTCGCCCCAGTGGCGATGGCACCGTGTTTGCTGACATCCCGGGCCTGATCGCCGGGGCTGCCCAGGGCGCCGGGCTCGGCCACGACTTCCTGCGGCACATCGAGCGCACGCGGCTGCTGGTGCATCTGGTCGACGCCGCCTCAGCTTCGGTGCTCGAGGACCTCAAGGTGGTGGAAAGCGAGCTCAAGGCCTATGGCCACGGGCTCAGCGAGCGGCCTCGGCTGGTGGCGCTCAACAAGATTGAGCTGCTGGATCCGGAGATCCTGGCAGGCCTGAAGGAGGAGGTCTGCGAGCACTGCCGCCCAGATGGCACCACCTTCAAGGCTGGAATTCAGGAAGTACTCGCCATCTCCGGCGCCACATCCCAAAACCTGGACCAGCTGCTGGCTGTGGTGTGGCGAGAACTCGACGCCGCCGCTGCGGTCCGTAGGGATGAAGAGGCAGCCGCTACGGCTCTGGAGGCAGTGAAGCGGCCAGAAGCTCTGGCCCTGGCGGCTCCACCTTCAGCACGGTCTGAGTCCTGAGGGGCTCAGTCGTCGTAGACCCGGCACTCGGGGGCTTCGGGGTTCAGCTCGCAGTACACCTCGAGCGGTGAGGGATCGTGGCTGTCTTCGGGGTGGTGGGCCTTGTACTCCTGGAGCCCCTTGAGCTCATCCTCCAGATGGCGGGCCTTGCCGAGGTTGCCGGCAGCTTTCGCCGCTTCCATCTCGGTCTCGTCCTTCTGGATGTGCTCGTCGATGTTGTTCATGCAGTTGCCGGCCGGGTCGGTCCGAAGCGCATTGACGCCCACCTTACGGGCCATGCAAGCCCGGATGCCTGCTGACCGTGGCTCTGTGGTGGGCCGCTGATGGAGTCCTGGCGCCGTCAGCCGGCCAGCTCGCTGAGCTCGAGCCAGCGCTCCTCGGCCCTGGCGATGCGGCCGCTCAGCTCCGAGAGCTCCTGGGTCAGGGCCTCCAGGGCGGCGTAGTCGCTGCTCGCTTCGGCCATCCGCCGCTGCAGCACCCGGCAGTGCTCCTCCCACACGGGGAGATCGTGATCGATCTGGCTCAGCTCGCGGCTTTCCCGGAAGCTGCGCCGTCGCTTCTGCTCTGGGATGGCGCTGGTTGTGGTCTCGAGGGCCTTGGGCTCGGGCGCAGCGGTGCGGGGGCCGTCCTGTGCTGGTGGGCCGACCAGCGAGGCCTCCGGCTTCGTCCGCGAGCTGTCCCGGGCTCTGCTGCGCCGTTGCTGCTGCTGCTCCAGGTAGGCGCTGTAGTTGCCCTCGAAGCGCTCCAGCACGCCGTCGTGGAAGGCGAACAGCCGGTCCACGCTGCGATCGAGGAAGTACCGGTCGTGGGACACCACCACCACGCAGCCGCGGAAGTCCTCGAGGAAGTCTTCCAGCACCGTGAGGGTCTGGACGTCCAGATCGTTGGTGGGCTCATCCAGCAGCAGCACATTCGGGGCCTCGATCAGCAGCCGGCAGAGGTGCAGCCGCCGCCGCTCGCCGCCCGAGAGCCTGCTCACCGGCTGATGCTGCTGGGCCGGGGGGAACAGGAAGCGCTCCAGCAGCTGGGAGGCGCTGATCCGGCTGCCCTCCACCTCCACGCTGCTGGCCGCCTCGGTCACCACGTCGATCACCTTGCGCTCGCGGCCGGCCGCATCGCGCTCCTCCCCCAGCACGTCGCTGTGCTGGTCGAAATAGGCCAGCTTCACGGTGGAGCCCAGCTCCAGGCGGCCCTCCTGCACCGGACGCCGCCCGGCGATCAGGTCCAGCAGGGTGGATTTGCCCGAGCCGTTGGGGCCGATGATCCCCACCCGGTCTTCGGGGCTGAAGTCGTAGCTGAACTCCCGCAGCAGCGGGGGCTCGCCCCGCTGGCGGCAGGCCTCGTTGGCCCAGATGCTCAGGGCCTCCGCCTCGATCGCCCGCTTGCCCAGCCGGCGCTGGTTGCTGGCCAGGCTCAGCTGGCCGCGGCTCTGGCGGCGTGGCGCCTCCTGCATCGCCTCGATCCGCTGGATGCGGGCTTTCTGCTTGGTGCTGCGGGCCTGGGGACCGCGCCGCAGCCACTCCAGCTCCCGCCGCAGCACCCCCTTGAACTTGGCCTCGCTGGATGCGGCTGAGGCCTCGTCCTCGGCCTTGCGGGCCAGGTAGGTGGCGTAGTTGCCGCCGTAGCTCCTGGCCTCGCCGCGGTCCACCTCCACGATCCGATCGGCCACCTGGTCGAGCACGTAACGGTCGTGGGTGATCAGCACCAGGGCCCCGGGGAAGCGCCCCAGGTAGCCCTGCAGCCACTGGATGCAGTCGGCATCGAGGTGGTTGGTGGGCTCGTCGAGCAGCAGCACATCGGGTTCGGCCACCAGGGCGGAGGCCAGGGCGAGGCGCTTGCGGAAGCCCCCCGAGAGCTCCCCCACCCGGCGCCCCACGCCGTCGACGCCGAGACGATCCAGCACCTCCCGCACCTGCTGCTCGAGGCCCCAGGCCTGGCTCTGGTCCATGCGGCTGTTCAGCTCGCCCAGCTCCGCCAGCAGGGCCGTGGCGTCGTCGCCCCGGGCGTGGGCCAGAGCATCGCTCACCGCCGTGTAACGGCGCAGCAGGGCCAGTTTTTCGCCACTGCCCTCGAACACCTGGTCGAGCACGGTGCGCTCCGGATCGAGCACCGGGTCCTGGCTCACCAGCACGACGCGGGCCTGGGGCAGGGTGCGGCGCTGCCCGGCGCCGGGGGGCTCCTCGCCGGCCAGCAGCTTCAGCAGGGTGCTCTTGCCGGCGCCGTTGGGTCCGATCAGACCCAGGCGCTCGCGCCCGCCGATGTGCAGGGTGAGCTGCTCGAACAGGGTGCGGATGCCGAAGTCCTTGCGGACGTCCACCAGGCTGATCAGGCTCACGTCAGGCTCCGGCGCCCTGGCGGCGATCCTGCAGCGCGGCGAAGACGCTCTTGTCGCCCACATCCGCCGCGGCGGGCATGGGGAACTTGCGCAGGCAGAGCACCAGCAGCAGCGCCGCCTCGACGGCCAGCAGGCTGCCGCTGGCCGTCGGCGATAGCAGGCCGCTGAGCTGGCCGAGCAGGGCCAGGGGCAACAGCAGGGTCACGCCGATCGCCTCGGGCCGCTGGAAACAGAAGAACTCCTTGAAGCCGATCCCCGCCAGGGCCGCGAAGAAGGGCCCAACGGCCCAGATCCAGCGACCGTCGGCCTGCAGGGCCGCGGCCATCGCCCCAGGGCCGGCCTGGACCCCCAGGGCCAGGAAGCCCAGGCAGCCCAGCAGCCAGAAGGCCCGCAGGGCCTGATGCAGGGGTTTCAGATAGATGTGGATCCAGCGCAAGGCCAGCCCCAGGCCCGCTGCCATCGGCAGCAGCCAGGGCCAGAGCCAGCCATCCCCCAGCCAGCGCCACTGGGCCAGCAGGGCGATCTGACCCAGGGCCACCAGCAGCAGGCTGAGCCGGTAGCCCAGCACCTCGCGGCGGTCCTCGGCCGTGATCGTGAACGGGCCATAGACGCCCTGGAACACCGGCTCCGCTGCGGAAGGCCCGGTGGGATCAATGGCTGAGTCCGTCATGGCGCCCCAGGTGCGGGTGGATCTCCCACCAGTGTGGCCAGGGGCGGGCCGGCCGGGACGATCCCCGAGGGATGCAGCGGAAACAGGGCGCCGAAGTAGTCCTGTCGCCAGGCGTCCGGCCAGCAGGTGTCCGCCACCCCGGGCAGGGCGTGGAAGCGCGAGCGCCAGCGCCACAGCGCCGGCAGCTGGTTCAGGGGCAGCCGGCTCACCCCGAACAGGGGGGCGTACACCAGCTCCAGCCGGATCAGGGTGGGGAACAGCTGCACATCGGCCAGGCTGGGGTTGGGACCGCTCAGCCAGGGGCTGGTGGCCTCGCTCTCACCCAGCTGCCGCTCGGCCTCGGCGAGGGTGCTGAACAGGGCGGCTTCGGCGCGGTCGTAGGCCTCCTGGTTGCGGGCAAAGCCGCAGCGGTAGACGCCGTCGTTCACAGCGTGCTGGAGCCGCTGCCGCCAGGCCTGGCTCAGCTCCTGCTGGGCGGCAGGGTCGAGGTCGCAGTCGCCGGGGGAGGGCCAGCGGTTGAGCAGTTCGATCAGCCGGGCGCTCTCGCCCACCAGCACCTCGCCCCGCCGCGGCGACACCAGCACCGGCACCGTCGCCCGCACCCGGCCGGGGCCCCGCAAAGGCGGTAGAGCTCCTGCAGGCTGTCGCAGCCCAGGAACGGCTGCCGGAAGCGCCAGCGGCCCGCCTCCGGATCGGGCTCCGCCACCTGCAGGCTGATGCTGCCGCCGAGCTGGCGCAGGCTCCACACCAGCCAGGCCCGGTGCGCCCAGGGGCAGCTCCTGCCCACGATCAGCACATGGGCACCGGGTTCAGCGGCGTCCGGCGGCGGCGGGGGTGGGGAGGTGAACACCCCCTCAGGGCGGCGGTAGTTGCCGGCCGCATCGGCGGGCGCCAGGCCCCCCATCAGCTGCCGCCACTGCCACTGCCAGGCGCAGCGGGCGCTGCGCACCAGGATCGGTGCTGGTGCCATCGGCCTGCCCTCACTGCTGCTTCGACTCTGCGCCAGGCTGGGGCCAGACGCCAGGGAGAGGCCCGTGCAGGAGCGTTCAGGTCAGGCCGCCGGCGTGCTGGTGGTGGCGGGCACCCATGGCAATGAGCGCAATGCCCCCTGGCTGCTGGAGCACTGGCAGCAGCGCCCCGAAACCCTCGCCTCCGCAGGACTTCCCCTGCACCTGGTGCTCGGCAACCCCGCTGCCTACGCCTGCAACCGCCGCTATCTGGAGCGCGACCTGAACCGCTGCTTCCGTGAGGCCTTGCTGCAGGACCCCGCCGAGCAGGGCCTCGACGTGCGCCGCGCCCGCGAGCTGATCGCCAGCCATGGTCCCAAGGGCAGCGCGCCCTGTGGGGCGGTGATCGATCTGCACAGCACCACCAGCGCCATGGGCAACTGCCTGGTGGTCTACGGCCGGCGCCCCGCCGATCTGGCCCTGGCCGCCGGCATCCAGGGCCGTCTTGGCCTGCCCATCTACCTGCATGAGGGGGATGCCAGCCAGACGGGCTTTCTGCTGGAGCAGTGGCCCTGTGGGGTGGTGATCGAGGTGGGCCCCGTGCCCCAGGGGGTGCTCCAGGCCCGGATCTGCCGGCAGACCCAGCTGGGCCTGGAGGCGGCCCTGGCGGTGCTGGCGGCCGCCCGGGCCGGCACGCTGCGGCTGCCCCCCGAATTGGTGGTGCACTGCCATCTGGGCAGCCTCGATGTGCCCCGCCGCGCCGATGGGTCGCCCCGGGCCTGCATTCACCCGGCGCTTCAGTCGCGCGACTGGGTGCCGCTGCACGACGGCGATCCCCTCTTCCTCGATGCCGATGGCACGGTGTTGCGCTTTGAGGCCGAGCAGAGCGGCGAGCCGCCGGTGGCGGTGTTCATCAATGAGGCCGCCTATGGCGAGAAGGGCATTGCCCTGAGCCTCACCCGGCGGCAGCTCTGGAGTGTCGAGGAGTCCTGGGGTCAGGCCCTGGCGCAGGTGGCCGCTGGGCTGGGTTTGAGCTGAGCCGCGGCCGCCGCTGAGCCAGAGAATCAGAATGCAGGATTGCCGGCATCAGGAGCGGCCGCCTCAGGCGTGGGGGCAGGCTCTGGCCTGGGGAAGCCGTTGTAGAGGATCTGCACCACGCTGCGGCCGTCGGGGGAGATCACCAGCTCGGTTTCCACCGTGGCAGGAAGTTGCAGCTGCTCCCAGCCAGGGCTGCCCCCCAGGAAGCGGAAGGTGAATCCCGCCTCGGAGCGATCCACCAGGCAGGGGTTGTTGCTGACCCCCTGGAACATGCACACCGCTGGGCGGTAGGCGCTCAGGCCGCCGTTGAGTTTGGCGGCGGTGCCGCGGGCCAGGTTGATGCCCCGCTGCAGGCCCGCCGCCTCGCCCATGATCTGCTCGATCCGTTGCAGGGTCTGGCCCGTGAGGCTTCCCGGTGATGGCTCCTGGGCCCGGCCGAGGGGGGCCTCCAGCACGCTGACGGCCAGCACGAGGCCTGAGCTGAGCAGGCAGCGGGTCACCAGCCGCCCCGCGCGCCTCAGCAGCGGGCCGGTCATGGCCTGGGTGGCCCGACAGGACCTCTGGAGATGGCAGGTGATGGAGCGCCCCATGGAGGAAGGCCTGCGGCTCTTGGAATCACCAGAGGCTGGAGCCTTCGCCGCTCCTGCGGAAGCCTCGATCAGCCACAAACGAGGGTGGCCTGCTCCTCGGTGCAGGGCAGATCGCTCTTGGTGCCGTCGGCCCAGTAGATGCGCAGGCGGTCGTCACTGGTGCCGCTCCTGTAGGTGAGCGACTTCACCGGTCCGGCCGGGGGCTTGCCGCTGCTGTCGGCTGCTCCCCTGGGCGTCACCGCATTGAGCTTCTGCTCCAGCTGCTGGATCTTGAGGTCCTGCTGCTCGAGGCGCTGCTGCAGTTGCTGCAGCTCGGCGGAGGGCTTCTTCTCACAGGCGCCCAGGGCGAAGGCCGCCGCCAGCGTCAGCGCCAGGGCCAGCGGCAGGCGGACCTGAAAGCGGGCCGGGTGGGCTGGCATGGCCATGCCTTGATCGCAGGAGGGTGTCGCAGACATAGCGGAGAGGCCATCGCTGGGGGCCGATCGCCTCCCACCGCGACACTCCTCTTCACAAACCTGGACATCCCTCTTCACAAACCCCGCAACGTTCTGTTACGTTAGACAGCGACGGGGTTCCGTCCCGCGGCCGACTCTGCTTCTGGGCTTTGCCCATGAGAGCTTCTGCCGTCCTACTTACCTGCTCTTTCGAGCACCCATCACCTGTTCTCATGACCACCACTCTCCAGCAGCGCTCCGGCGCCAGCAGCTGGGCGCAGTTCTGCGAGTGGGTCACCTCCACCAACAACCGCCTCTACGTGGGCTGGTTCGGCGTGCTGATGATCCCCACCCTGCTGGCTGCGACCATCTGCTACATCGTGGCCTTCATCGCCGCTCCCCCTGTCGACATCGACGGCATCCGTGAGCCGGTCGCCGGTTCGCTGATCTACGGCAACAACATCATCTCCGGTGCTGTTGTGCCCTCCAGCAACGCCATCGGCCTGCACTTCTATCCCATCTGGGAAGCTGCCAGCCTCGATGAGTGGCTCTACAACGGCGGTCCTTACCAGCTGGTTGTCTTCCACTTCCTGATCGGCATCTTCTGCTACATGGGCCGCGAGTGGGAACTCTCCTACCGCCTGGGTATGCGCCCCTGGATCTGCGTCGCCTACAGCGCCCCCGTGGCTGCTGCTTCGGCTGTGTTCCTGGTGTACCCCTTCGGTCAGGGCTCCTTCTCCGACGGCATGCCCCTCGGCATCAGCGGCACCTTCAACTTCATGCTGGTGTTCCAGGCTGAGCACAACATTCTGATGCACCCCTTCCACATGCTGGGTGTGGCCGGTGTGTTCGGTGGCTCGCTGTTCTCCGCCATGCACGGTTCACTGGTGACCTCCTCGCTGGTGCGTGAAACCACCGAGAGCGAGAGCCAGAACTACGGCTACAAGTTCGGCCAAGAGGAAGAGACCTACAACATCGTGGCTGCCCACGGTTACTTCGGTCGCCTGATCTTCCAATACGCCAGCTTCAACAACAGCCGCAGCCTGCACTTCTTCCTGGCTGCCTGGCCGGTGATCGGCATCTGGTTCACCGCCCTGGGCGTGAGCACGATGGCCTTCAACCTGAACGGGTTCAACTTCAACCAGTCGATCCTCGACGGCCAGGGCCGTGTGGTGAACACCTGGGCCGACGTGCTGAACCGCGCCAACCTGGGTATGGAAGTGATGCACGAGCGCAATGCTCACAACTTCCCGCTCGACCTGGCGGCTGCTGAAGCCACCCCCGTGGCTCTGACCGCCCCGGCGATCGGCTGAGGCTTCAGCCCTCTTCAGCTCCAGACCTGACGGAATCCCCCCAGCCCCCCTCTCAGCAGGGGGGCTTTTTGATGGTTTCACCTGCAAGGCCCGAGCGGATGCATTCAGACCCTGAGATCGCTGCCCTGGTGGAGCAGCTCCAGCTCCAGGCCCACCCGGAGGGTGGCTGGTATCGCGAACTGCACCGCAGCAGCCTGGCGGTGAGGCGGCCCGATGGAGCCAGGCGCTGCGCGTTCACTCAGATCGTGTTTCTGCTCGCTGCAGGCGGGGTCAGCCGCTGGCACCGTGTCAGGCAGGCGGAAGAGTCGTGGCAGCATCTCGGCGGCGACCCCCTCGATCTCTGGCAGATGCCGCCCACGGGGGGACAAGCCAGCGTGTCGAGCCTCACGGCCCTGGCCCGGCCTGGCGCCACGAGCCCGCAAGCCAGCCCGCCCAACCCCGTGACTGTCGTGCCGGCCGACTGGTGGCAGGCCGCCTGCAGTTGTGGGGGCTGGAGCCTGGTGGTCTGCACCGTGAGCCCCGGTTTCGAGTTCGACGACTTCGAACTCCTTGCCGAGAGTTCGGAGCGCATCGACCTGCCCGCTGAGTGCGCCAGGTTTCTGTGAGCACTCCGCATGCCGGCGCTACTGGCCCGGTTGGCCACCCTGGCCAGCCACGACCCCTTTACAGTCTGTTACACTGGTTGCAACACTTCGTGATCTCCATGGACGACACCACCACCCGCTTTGGCTTCAGTGCCTTCGCAGAAACCTGGAACGGCCGCCTGGCCATGCTCGGCTTCGTGATCGGCCTAGGCACCGAGCTGCTCACCGGCCAGGGCATCCTTTCCCAGATCGGTCTGGGTTGATCGCCATGAGCACCGACTATTCCGCAGCCATCGCCGGGCTCACTGGCCTCGTGATCGTGCTCACCGCCATGGTGGGCTTCGTTCTCTCCCGCCCCAGCGATCTGGCTCCCCACAACCCCCGCTGATTGCATCCAGCGCCACTGATGCGCTGGAACTGCAAACGGCTGGTGCTCCCAGCCGATGCATCAAGATCAGACAGGCACTCCACGACAACAGCCCCCTGTAGAAGGGGTTAATGGAATGGTGGCTCATAGGGTTATCGGAGCGGTGCCTGGATGACTCTCTTCTGGAGCGATCAGGCCGTTTGCCTGCATCTATCCGTGATTGGATGGAGGATTGAAGCTCTACTATTACGGCTGACTGATCTGATGGCCTGTGATTAGTGTCCTCGAGCCATGCTGAGCCGTGGTTCAGGTGTTCAACAGGCTTCTTTTCTCCGTTGTGGTCATGATCTCAAGCGCGTCTCTTGCTCCCGGCGCTCTCCCTTAAGGCGCCCTGGATCAAGGGTGAAAGGTGAGCCGCCTTGGAGACGACTTCCACCCCAGCGCCTGTCACCATCAGGCTCCTGAAGCTGCTGAGCACGGTGCGTCTGATTCAAGCTGCTTGGGATGGCTGAAGCCGATGATCGGATTTGAACCGATGGCCTACTGATTACGAATCAGTTGCTCTACCGCTGAGCTACACCGGCACCGGATCGAAATTAGCATTGTGGGGTCCGCTCCAACCAGGCCGCCCATGGGGAACCAGCCACGCCCGATAGACCCAGAGCTCAGGGCTCGGTTGATGCAGGAACTGCGCACCCCCTGGCGCGGCCTACGCCGTGCCCTGTGGCTGGCTCTGGCGGCCTCCGGCGCCGTGGGCCTGGCCACGATGGCGATGCGCGGGGCCTCTGGAGCCGAGGTGGCCTCAGCTGACCTGCTCATCCAGATCAGTGCTCTCGTCCTGTTCGGGGGATTGCTCTGGTTCGATCGCAACCGCACTGTCGCCGCCGATCCCGACTGAAACCAGCGGGCCCAGCAGCAGCAGGGGCAAGCCCAGAGAGAGGCGTCGTTGCGCCAGCTCCGCGGCGCTGAGCGGCACCGCCTGCTCCAGTTGCTCCTTGCTGCGGCTCAGCAGCCAGAAGCCCTGGATCAGCTGATGCCACTGCCAGAGCAATACCGCCAGCAGCGGAACGCTCAGCAGCAGCACCACCAGGCGGTTGCTCTGGGCCAGGGGAGAGAAGCCCGAGACGGCAGCGGCCCTTGCGTCCAGTGTCCAGAGCAGCGGCAGCAGCCCCAGGGCACCCAGAGCACCGAGCAGCCTGGCCGGCAGAGCGTCCTGCAGGGCAGCGAGCCGGCTCTGCAGCGGGCTGCGTCCCCCCGGAGGCACCTGAACCAGCAACAGCGAACAGCAGTCGGCCGGCTGCCGCCAGAGCAGCAGCGAGGGGGCCAGAACGCCAAGACCCCAGACCAGAAGACGCTCCAGGGCAGGAGCCGGGCCCGGGTCGGCCCCCGCCAGTAGCAGGAGCAGCAGCACCAGCTCCAGGGGGATGGCCCCCAGGGCGATGAGCTGAAGCCAGAGCAGGGGCTCGCTGCGGGGGGTCAAGGCTGGAGGGCTCAGGAGAGGGCGGCGCTCAGGTGCTGAGCGTGCGTCGCTGGGTGACCAGTTTGTACGCCTCCACCCGATCCCCTTCCTGCCAGCCGGTGAAACGATCACAGCCGATGCCGCACTCGAAGCCGGTGGCCACCTCCTTCACATCGTCCTTGTTGCGGCGCAGGGAGTCGAGATCGCCCTCGTAGGCCACCTCGCGGCCACGGCGCACCCTGATCTTGCAGTTGCGCTGCAGCTTGCCCGTGGTCACGTAGCAGCCCGCCACGGCGCTCTTGCCGATGGTGAACACCGCCCGCACCTCGGCTTCGCCGAGGGCTTCCTCCACCAGCTCCGGCTCCAGCAGGCCCTCCATGGCCAGTTGGATGTCCTCCAGGAGCTTGTAGATCACGTCGTAGTCGCGCACGTCCACGCCGGTGGCGTCGGCAGAGCGCTTGGCACCGGGGGCCATCGAGGTGTTGAAGCCCACGATCACCGCGCCGGAAGCGGCGGCCAGATCCACGTCGGTTTCGGTGATCTCTCCTGGCGCCGAGAGCAGCACCCGCACCTGCACCTCGCCCTGGGGCAGCTGTTCGAGGGAGCCCAGAATCGCCTCCACCGAGCCCTGCACGTCGGCCTTGAGGATCAGGTTGAGTTCCTTGAGCTCGCCTTCGCTGGCCTGGCCGGACATCGAGGCCAGGGACACCCGCCTGGAGGCCATCTGTTGGGCCAGGCGCGTCGCCCGGGCCTCATTGGCCCGATCGCCCACCACGGCCCGGGCCGACTTCTCATCGGCGAACACCTCGAACTCATCGCCCGCGGTGGGCACTTCGCTGAAGCCCAGCGCCTCCACGGCATAGGAGGGGCCGGCTTCCTTGACCCGCTTGCCGGTGTCATCCACCATGGCCCGCACCTTGCCCAGGATCGGGCCAGCGGCGAGCACATTGCCGGGGCGGAGGGTGCCGTTCTGCACCAGCAGGGTGGCCACCGGACCCTTGGCCTTGTCCAGGTGGGCCTCGATCACGGTGCCCTTGGCGCGGCGATCGGGGTTGGCCTGAAGGTCCTCCACTTCGGACTGCAGCAGGATCATCTCCAGCAGCTTGTCCACGTTCTCGCCCTTGATGGCGCTCACGGGCACCATCACCACGTTGCCGCCCCAGTCTTCAGCCACCAGCTCGAGACCGGAGAGCTCCTGCTTCACCCGTTCCGGCGAAGCCCCTTCCTTGTCGATCTTGTTGATCGCCACCACGATCGGCACCTTGGCGGCCCGGGCATGGCTGATCGCTTCCAGGGTCTGGGGTCGCACGCCGTCGTCGGCGGCCACCACCAGCACGGCCACGTCGGTCACCTTGGTGCCCCGGGCCCGCATGGCCGTGAAGGCCTCGTGGCCTGGGGTGTCCAGGAAGGTGAGCTTGCGCGGCTCCCCCTCGTGCTCGATCTGCACCTGGTAGGCGCCGATGTGCTGGGTGATGCCCCCGGCCTCACCAGCGGCCACCCTGGTCTTGCGGATCGCATCGAGCAGGCTGGTTTTGCCGTGGTCCACGTGGCCCATCACCGTCACCACGGGGGGCCGCCGGATCAGGTGCTCAAGGTCGCTCGCCTCGATCATCTCCACCGTCTTGGCGGCGGCTTCCTCGGCGTCGTCCTGCAGCACAGGCACACCGAATTCCTCGGACACCGCCTCAATCGTGGAGAGATCCAGGCTCTGGGTCACCGTGGCGATGATGCCTTTGAAGAAGAGGCTCTTGATGATCTCGGAGCTCTCCAGACCGAGTTTTTCAGCCAGTTCCTGCACCGTGAGGTTGCCCTCCGGCACGATCAGCATCTCGGGCCGCTGCTGCTTGGCCTCGCGGGAAGCGCGCAGTTCCATGGCACGGCGTCGCTGGCGTTGACGGGTGGTTTCCTTCTTGCGTTTGCGCGCCGCCACCGTGGGCCTGGGCGCGGCTGCGGTGCGCACTCTGGCCTTGGAGGGGCGGGCCAGGCTGGCCTGCAGCACCACCGCCTCCTGTTCACCGGCGTAGCCGCCGGTTTCGGCCGTGAGGGCGTCGTCGTTGTCGCCAATGATGTGGACTTTGGGCCGTTGCCGCTGGGGTGCACGACTGCGCAGGGCCTCGAGCTTGGCGCTGTCATCCCAGTCGGGACGCCGCGGGCGCCCGGCGGGCACGGGGGCGCGGAAGCCGGGGCGGCGCGGGGCTGCTGCCGGCGCGGCGTTCGGGCGGACCAGATCGGGGGTGTTGCCGCTGCCAGTGCCGCTGTCCGCGGGGCGATCCCCGGGGCGGCGCGGTGGCGGAGCCGGGGTGCGTCCACCGGGCTTCTGGAGCTGCATCAGCTCGCCTGGGGCCACGGGCTTGCGCATGCCGGCCGGCATGCCGGGACGGCCGGGACCGGCGACCCTGGGGCCAGCGGGCCCGCTGCTGTCGCGGCGGATGGGCTTGCCCACCAGTTCCAGCGGGGTAGGGGCGGGACGCCCGCCACCGCCGCCTGGCCGGGGCGGATCGGGGCCGGCGCGCCGGCCCGCTGGGGTGGGGCGGGACGTTGGCCCTGGGGCGTCCTGCTGCCTGGAGGGGAGGGTCGCGTGCCCGGGCCCGGCGGCCTGCTGCTGCCGGCCGTGGGACTGATGGGCCTGCCGACCAGCTGAGGTCTGCCGCTGCCTGGACGGGCAGGAGCTTCCTGCTTGCGGCTGGGGGCTGGGGTGCTCGGCCGGGCCGGCCGTGAGGCAATCACCACAGGTGGTCGAGCCGGCGTACCCGGCCGACCTGGAGCGGCCGCCGGTCGCGATGGATTGGCTGCCGGCTTGGCGGCGGCAGGCCGGAGCGGCGCGGCCGCCGGGCGGGCGGGCTGGGCGGCTTGAGCCTTGGACCCAGCGGGCATGGCTGCCGGCTTGACCACCGGCTTGAGCGGGGCCTTGTCGGTTGAGCCGGAGGCGGAAGGCGGGGCGGCGGGCTTCACCACCGGCCTGGTGTCCGCTGTCACGGCGGGCTTCTGCAGGTTGGGCCGGGGCTGGCGCGACTCGGCGCCAGGTGGCTTCGGCGAGGCGGGCGGCTTGGCAGGAACTGCGGGCCGGGCCGGTGCTGCCGCGGCACGACTGGGAGCCGCTGCAGCGGGAGTCGCCGGGCGTGCAGGAGCGGCTGGTGCCGCCTTCTGCACAGCGAGGATGGCCTTGCCGGGTCGTGGGGCAGCTGCCGCGGCTGGCTGGGGAGCACCGTTGGTGCCCTGCTGGATCAGCCGGCGAATCTGGCTGCTTCGCCGTCACTGATCGAACTGCTGTGGCTCTTGGCCGCCACCCCCAGCTTCTCGGCAGCATCCAGCACGTCCTTGTTCTCCAGGCCCAGGTCCCGGGAAAGCTCATAGATTCTGACTTTGCCGCTGCTGGTCATTCAAGTCTCCAATGGTCCGGGCTCCGGCCTCTCGAGGGGGCCGTGGGCACGAGGCTGCACGCAAGCTGCAGCCAAGGTTCATCTTGCCTCAGAGCTGGCCCCGGGGGCTGGCTGAGGCGTCGCATCCAGACGCTCGCGCAGGACATCGAGCAGAGCGTCGGCCCCCTGGCAGCGCAGGGATCGCTGCAGACGCCGCCGCCGTCGGGCCTCCTCCAGGCAGTCGCTGCAGGGGCAGAGATAGGCCGAGCGGCCCATCCCCTGATCCAGCTGCAGGCCCCCGGAGGCCAGGCGGACCACTCGCCAGAGTCCACGCCGATCGGCGAGGACCCGGCAGGCCACGCAGCGCCGCAGCACCACTGGCGGGGCTGAGGAGGGGCTCACCGGGCTTCCGCCTCTGCGGGCTCCGCGTCTGCAGGTTGCGTGTCTGCGGGCTCGACGGCCTGGGGATCGGTGGCCCCAGCCTCGGCCTCGTCCAGGTTGCCCCCGCCATAGCCATAGGGGCCACCCTCTTCGTCCTCAGGCAAGGGGTAAAGCTCCCTGAGCCGAGCATCTTCCTCGGCGCGGGTGGCCTGCTCCACCGCCAGCCGGGCCTCGGCCTCGGCCTGCAGCGCCTCATCCTCTTCCCGCAGGGCAATCAGTTCGGCCACGGCCGCGTCCTCACCGGCCTGGTCGTACTCATGGGCATTCTTGATGTCGATCTTCCAGCCGGTGAGCCGGGCCGCCAGGCGGACATTCTGGCCCTCGCGGCCGATCGCCAGGCTGAGCTGATCGGGGGGGACCAGCACGTGGGCGTGTTGCCCGTCGGGGTCCACCAGACGCACGGCCTCCACCCGGGCCGGGCTGAGCGAATTGGCGATGTACTGCCCCGGATCGTGGGACCAGCGGATCACATCGATCTTTTCGCCGCGCAGCTCGTTGACCACCTGCTGAATACGCGAACCACGAGCGCCGATGCAGGCCCCCACGGGATCCACCTCCCGCTCCACTGAGTCAACGGCCACTTTGGTGCGTGGTCCAACCGAACGGCTGGGCGGATTGGCTTCCCGGGCCACGGCAACGATGCGCACGGAGCCCTCCTGGATCTCGGGCACTTCGTTTTCAAAGAGATAGACCACCAGCCCGGCATTGGAGCGGCTCACAAACAGCTGGGGGCCGCGTCTGGGCACCTCGCTCACTTCCTTCAGAAACACCTTGAAGGTGGCGTTGGCGCGGTAGTTGTCGTTAGGGAGCTGGTCACGGCGTGGCAGTTCGGCTTCCACCTCGGGGCGCCCGAGGCCGCTGCTCACGGCCATGATCACGCTCTGGCGCTCGAAGCGGATCACCCGGGAGGTCAGCACAGGGTCTTCCAGATCGGCGAACTCCTCCTGGATCATCCGCCGTTGCTGGTCGCGCAGCTTCTGGGCGAGCACCTGCTTGGTGGTGGCTGCGGCCATGCGCCCGAAGTCGTCTTTCTCCGGAGTTACATCCAGCACCACGGTGTCACCGATCTGGGCATCTTCAGCAACCTGCTGAACCTCAGAAAGGGCAATCTGGTGGTCTTCGCTCTCCACTTCCTCAACAATGATCTTGGAAGCCAGCACCCGGTAGCCTTCTTCGTCGAGGTCCAGCTGGACATCGAAATTGGAGAAGTAATCCTCTTCGAATGGATCTTCGCTGATGCCAAGATACAGGGTGCGGCGATAGCGCTCATAGCCCTTCAGCAGGGCCTCTCTGAGCGCCGCGTCGACCACCGAGGCAGCCAGCTTCTTTTCTTCGCTGATGTCCTCGATCAGATTGTTCAGGCCGGGAAGTAAGACCAGGGCCATGGTTTTTCGGTTGTGGGTGATTCAGTTGTTGGGGCTCAGCTCTCAACGGCCGGCGTGACCAGGAGCACCTGGGTCACGGCTTCGCGGGGGATCCGCCTGGTGCGGCCGCGCTGGTTGATCTGAAGCTCGCTCGCGGTGCGCTCCAGAAGAAGGCCCTCGCAGCGGCTTGCCGATCCCTTGGCGTCGCGGAAGTGCACGGCCACAGGGAAGCCGCGAAAGCTGCGGAAGTCCCGGTCGTCGTGCAGTTCCTCGCCGATGCCGGGGCTGCTGACCTCCAGAACATAGGCCTCGTCGGTCAGCAACCCCTCGGATTCAAGCGCCTCGGCAAGCGGTGGGGACAGCGCTGCACAGTTGTCGAGCGTGATCTCGCCGCCTGAAGCCCGCTGCACCAGCACCTGCAACGTCATCGGAATCCGATGGCTGAGCAGTGCCACCCCCCTGAGCTCACAGCCATGGGCGGCACAGGTCTGCCGCGCCACGGCTTCCAGTTTGGGCAGCAGGGGATGGGGCACCGAAGGGGAGACCGTGGGAGACCGGAACCAGGCCTGGCCCAAAGACCTCAGGGCCTACTTTTCACCCTAGGGGATCCCTGCCGCCATCAGAAGGGGCAGACAGGGCCCCCAGATCGATCACGGGGGCCTCGGCGTAATAGTCACTGCGCTGAACGCTGCCGCGCCGCTCCGCGTCGAGGTTCATGCATTGGGCTTTCTGCTCATCGCTGCGCAGGTACTGGCAGACCCTTGCCCAGAGCTTGGCGCGGGTGCCCGGCGCTCCCTGGCTGAAGTGCACCAGGTCGGCACCACCGGCCATGCCCTGGATCTCCACCTGACAGAGGCTGCAACGCTGCCGGGTGCCGGGGGGGATTGCTGCCATGGCGGCCTCGCTGTTCAGGGGGCAACTTAGGCCTAGGTGCTGGAGGTGTGAATGCGCGTGTTGCAGCTGAGCGATCTGCATCTGCTCGCCGATCCTGGCGGCGTCTATCGCGGTCGCCAGCCCCTCGCCTGCCTGACCCATGGGCTGCGGCAAGCCCTGGCGGTGGCCCCGGCCCCGCCGGACCTGCTGCTGCTCAGCGGCGACCTCTGCCAGGACGAAAGCCTGGCGGGCTATGTCCATCTCCACACATCGTTGCAGTTCCTGGGCCTCCCCCTGGCCCTGCTGCCAGGCAACCACGACCATCCCCAACTGCTGCGCTCCGTTCTGGGTCGCCACGGCCCGATCGCGCCGGCGTTGGTGGAGGGGCCTGGGGCCAGGCTGCTCCTGCTCGACAGCCACAAGGCCGGAGCTACCGCCGGTTGGCTCGGAGCCAGCCAGCTCGCCTGGCTGGCGGGCGTTCTCCAGCAGCTGGAGCAGGCCTTGCCCCGACCCCTGCTGGTGGCCGTGCACCATCCCCCCGGGGCGATCGGCGACCCCGAAATGGATGCCATCGGGCTGCTCGATGGGGCGGCCCTGCTGCAGCTGCTGGGACAGGCCAGGGACCTGGAGGCTGTGGTGTTCGGCCACATCCACCAGCACTGGCGCGGCAGCCTGCCCGGCCGTCCGCAGGTGCCCCTGCTCGGTTGCCCTTCCACCCTCTGCGGCTTCGGACCGGTGCAGCCCTGCCCCTTGGGCCGCCCTGACGACCCCGGCGGCCGCTGGCTGGAGATCGGTGCACCGGGCGGTTTTCAGGAGTCCCTGCTGCGCTGGTCCCCTCCCTAGCGTCAGCACAGCAGTGCTGGCCCGCCCGTGCCCCCTGATCTGAAGCCCTCTTCCGCTGATTTTCTGGTCATGCTGCGCCGCTGGCTCCGCCGGTGCCGCCCTGCCGCTGCCGGGCTGCTGGCCCTCTCCCTGGTGGCGATCCACCTGGTTGGTGCCCCCACCGCCTGGGCCCTTGAGGCGACCGCCCCTGACCAGGCGGCCCACAGTTTTGTGGCTGAGGCGGCCCGCTCGGTGGCCCCGGCCGTGGTGCGGATCGACATCGAACGGGACGTGGAGCGGCAGGCCTTCGATCCGGCCCTGCTGGATCCGCTGCTGCGCGATCTGTTCGGCGACCCTTCCGGCAGCAGGCGTGAGCGCGGCCAGGGCTCGGGGGTGGTGATCGATGCCCGCAGGGGGCTGGTGCTCACCAATGCCCACGTGGTGGATCAGGTGGATCGGGTGGAAGTCACCCTGGCCGATGGTCGCCAGCGCGATGCCACCGTGGTGGGCAGTGATTCCGTCACCGATCTGGCCTGGTGCGGATTCGCGGTGTCGACGATCTGCAGGCGGCCTCCCTCGGCGATTCCGAGGCTCTTGAGGTGGGCGACTGGGCCATCGCCCTGGGCAGCCCCTATGGCCTGCAGCGCACGGTCACCCTGGGCATCGTCAGCAGCCTGCACCGCGACATCAACAGCCTCGGCTTCTCCGACAAGCGCCTGGATCTGATCCAGACCGATGCCGCGATCAACCCCGGTAACTCCGGCGGACCGCTCATCAACGCCGCCGGTGACGTGATCGGCATCAACACCCTGGTGCGCTCCGGTCCGGGAGCGGGGCTCGGCTTCGCCATCCCGATCAACCTGGCCAGGCAGGTGGCCGGCCAGCTGGCCGAAGGCGGCCAGGTGGTGCACCCCTATCTCGGCCTGCAGCTGGTGCCGCTCACCGCCCGCCGCGCCCGGGACAACAACCGTGATCCCGATGCGGTGCTGCAGCTGCCCGAGCGCGACGGTGCCCTGGTGCAGCGGGTGCTGCCGGAGAGTCCCGCCGAGCAGGCCGGCATGCGCCGCGGCGACCTGGTGGTGGCCGCGGCCGATCAGCTGGTGGCTGATCCCGCCAGCCTGCTGCGCCAGGTGGAGCACGCTGCGGTGGGCGAACCCCTGGCCATCACGGTGGTGCGCGGCCGCCGCGAGCTGAGCCTCTCGATCCGGCCGGCGGCCCTGCCCAGCGCCGGCTGAGGCCGCTGCTACGGTCGCGGCCCGCGTGAGGGGTTGGTGCCGATGGCCGAGCTGCAGGACCGGATGAAGCAGGCGGTGGCCCTGGCGGCCACCGACCAGATCCGCAGTGGCATGGTGGTGGGGCTGGGATCGGGCTCCACGGCCGCGCTGATGATCCAGGCCCTGGGCGCGCGGCTGCAAAGCGGCGAGCTCAGCAACATCACCGGCGTGACCACCTCCTTCCAGGGCGAGGTGCTCGCGGCTGAGCTGGGCATCCCCCTCGCCAGCCTCAATGCCATCAGCCGCATCGACCTGGCCATTGACGGAGCCGATGAGGTGGATCCCTCGTTCCAGCTGATCAAGGGGGGTGGCGCCTGCCATGTGCAGGAAAAGCTGGTGGCCCGCCGCGCCGACCGCTTTGTGGTGGTGGTGGACAGCACCAAGCTGGTGGACACCCTCAACCTCGACTTCCTGTTGCCGGTGGAGGTGCTGCCGGGCGCCTGGCGCCAGGTGCAGGCGGAGCTCCAGGCCCTGGGCGGCGCAGCCAGCTGCGTATGGCCGTGCGCAAGGCCGGACCGGTGGTCACGGATCAGGGCAATCTGGTGCTGGATGTGCGCTTTGCCGGCGGCATCGCCGATCCAGAGGGGCTGGAACGGCAGATCAACAACCTTCCCGGGGTGCTGGAGAACGGCCTGTTCGTGAACCTGGCCGATCAGGTGCTGGTGGGCCAGATCGAGGCGGACATCCCGGGCGTCCGAGATCTCGACAAACGCTGAGCCCCCGCCAGACACATCGACCCCGGGGGCTTTCAGCCGAGTCGCCGCCGCACCGACTCGGCGTGGCTGTGCAGACCCTCACTCTCGGCCAGGGTGATCACGGCCTGGCCCGTGGCCTCGAGGGCGGCCCGGTTGAAGTGGATCAGCGAGGTGTGACGCAGGAACGTTTCGACGCTCAGGGCACCGGCGAAGCGGGCCGTGCCGGAAGTGGGCAGGGTGTGGTTGGGGCCGGCCAGATAGTCGCCCACCGCCTCCGGGCTGTGGGGGCCCATGAAGATCGCGCCGGCGTTCTGGATCTGCTCCGCCAGCGCCTGCGGCTCTTCCACCAGCAGCTCGAGGTGTTCCGGGGCAAAGCGATCGCTGAGGGCGGCGGCACTGCTGAGATCGCGGCAGATCACCACCAGGCCCCAGTCCTGCAGGGCCGAGCGGGTGATGGCGGCGCGCGGGTGACCCTGGAGCTGGGCTTCCAGAGCCTGGGGCAGCGCGCTGGCCAGCTCCTCGCTGGTGGTGAGCAGGATGGCGGCCGCCAGGGGGTCATGTTCGGCCTGGGCCAGCAGGTCGGCGGCCACCTGCTCCACCCGGGCGGTGTGATCGGCGATCACCAGCACCTCGCTCGGCCCGGCCAGGGAATCGATCGCCACCTGGCCGTACACCGCCTTCTTGGCCAGGGTCACGTAGAGGTTGCCGGGGCCGCTGATCACATCCACGCGGGGAATGGATGCGGTGCCGTAGGCGAGGGCAGCGATCGCCTGGGCGCCGCCCACCCGGTAGACCTCGTTGATGCCGGCCAGATGGGCCGCGGCCAGCACGGTGGGGTTCGGCTCACCGCAGGGGCCAGGCGGCGTGACCATCACCAGCCGCTCCACCCCCGCCACCACGGCAGGCACGGCGTTCATCAGCACCGTGCTCGGGTAGGAGGCCCGGCCGCCAGGCACGTACAGCCCGGCGCGTTGCACCGGCCGCCAGCGCCGGCCCAGGCTTTCGCCATGGGGACCGGTGACGCTCAGGTCGGCCGGCAGCTGGCGCCGATGAAAATCCAGGATCCGTCTGTGGGCCAGGCCCAGGGCCTGCTGCAGGGGCGGCGGGCACTGCTCCCAGGCGCTGGCCAGCCGCTCCGGCGGAATCCGCAGCGGATCAGGGCGCACCCCATCAAAGCGCTCCGTGAGGCGGAGCAGGGCGGTATCGCCCTCGCGCCGTACCTGCTGGAGGATGTCGTCCACCAGGGCTGCAGCCTGCTCGCTGGCCCCGCCCTGGGTCCGCGCGGCGATGGCCTCAAGCCGTTCGGCTGCGGCAGCCGGATCCCGCAGGCAGGGGAGGAGCAACGCTGTGGAGGGGGCGGCCACGGAAGTCACGCGAGGCAGAACCTCAACCTAGAGGGCCACAGCAGGGCTCCCCGGCCCGGGGCCTTGGGGGAGCCTGGAAGGCGCCGAGGTAAGATCATCGATCGCTGAACCAGTCCTCCACCGCCTGTGGCCAATAACAAGTCTTCGAAGAAGCGCATCGAGATCGCCGAGCGCAACCGGCTGCGCAACCGCACCTACAAGTCGTCCCTGCGCACCCTGATGAAGCGCTGTTTCACGGCTTGCACGGCCTACAGCCAGGGTCCCGATGCCACCGCCAAGGAGGCGGTGCAGCTGTCCATGCGGGCTGCCTTCAGCAAGATCGACAAGGCCGTGAAGGTGGGTGTGCTGCATCGCAACACCGGTGCCCACCAGAAATCGCGCCTGAGCACAGCGGTGCGCCAGGCCGTGGAGCCTGAAACCGCCAGCAGCTGAGTCTCCAGCCCGGATCGGGTGGCTGCTGAGCCAAGCCTTCAGCCTGGCCGCTTCTGAGCCAGCATGCCCACGGCCCTGAAGCCCCATCGCCATGACGCCGCCGTCTGCCGTCCAGAAGGCCGCCACTGTCCAGACTGGCCATCCAGCCGAGCCCCTGGACCATGGCGGGCTGGTCGACTCCCATTGCCACATCGTCTTTCGCCAGTTTGACGAGGATCTCGATGAGGTGATTGCGCGCTGGCGGCAGGCCGGGGTGGTGGCCCTGGTGCATGCCTGCGTGGAGCCTGCCGAAATCCCGGCGATTCGGGCCCTCGCCGATCGCCTGCCCGAGTTGCGTTACTCGGTGGGGGTTCACCCGCTCGATACCGAGCACTGGAGCAGCGACACCGCCGCCGTGCTCGAGCAGGCGGCCGTGGATGACCCCAGGGTTGTGGCCATCGGCGAACTGGGCCTGGACCTGTTCCGTGAGCAGAACCTGCAGGCGCAGCTGGCCGTGCTGCGTCCCCAGCTCGACCTGGCCTGCCGGCTGGATCTGCCGGTGATCGTGCACTGCCGCGATGCCGCCGAGCCGATGCTCGCCGAGCTGCGTCAGCGTCGCAGCGAGGGCCTCTGCCCCCGGGGGGTGATGCACTGCTGGGGCGGCACGCCCGAGGAGATGGAGGCGTTCCTCGAGCTCGGTTTCTACATCAGTTTCAGCGGAGTGGTCACCTTCGCCAAGGCCGAGGCCACCCACGCCTGCGCCCGGGCCGTGCCTGCCGATCGCTACCTGGTGGAGACAGACTGTCCCTTCCTGGCTCCGGTGCCGCGCCGGGGCAAGCGCAATGAGCCGTCCTATGTGGCCGCTGTGGCGGAGCGGGTGGCGCTCCTGCGCGGCGAGAGCCTCGACATGGTGGCCCGCACCAGCACGGCCAATGCCCGAACCCTGTTCAGGCTTCTGGGTGACGGTGTATGATCCTTTATTGGCCTGGATGCGAAAGCGCTCCTTGTTGTCGACGTCTGCAGCCTTGATGCGATCTCGTTAGATGCCTCCTCCTGGGCAGCCGTTCCCCTCTGGGGAGCGGCTGTTCGCGTGGGCGGCCGCGAGCGATCAGCCGGCTGATGGACCGACAGGCCACCTCGTCAATTATCGATCCTGCAGGTTCACCGCATGAGCAGCGCGATCCAGGTCGCCAAGACCGTCACTTACCTGCCCGATCTCGTGGAGGTACAGAGGGCGAGCTTCAAATGGTTCCTGGAGAAGGGCCTGATCGAAGAGCTGGAGAGCTTTTCGCCGATCACCGATTACACGGGCAAGCTTGAGCTGCACTTCATCGGCAGTGAGTACCGGCTGAAGCGGCCACGCCACGACGTGGAGGAAGCGAAGCGGCGTGATGCCACCTTCGCTTCACAGATGTATGTCACCTGCAGACTGGTCAACAAGGAAACCGGTGAGATCAAGGAACAGGAAGTTTTCATCGGCGAACTGCCATTGATGACCGAGCGCGGTACCTTCATCATCAATGGTGCAGAGCGTGTGATCGTGAATCAGATCGTTCGCTCCCCGGGTGTCTATTTCAAGGAGGAGCCCGATCCCAAGACCGGCCGCAAGACCTACAACGCCAGTGTGATCCCCAACCGGGGAGCATGGCTGAAGTTCGAAACCGATAAGCACGAGCTGATGCATGTGCGGGTCGACAAGACCCGCAAGATCAACGCCCACGTGCTGATGCGCGCCATGGGCCTCTCCGATGTGGACGTGCTCGACAAGCTGCGCCACCCCGAGTACTACTCCAAGACGATCGAGTCCGCCACCAGTGTGGATGGAATCACCTCCCAGGATCAGGCTCTGCTGGAGCTCTACAAGAAGCTGCGTCCGGGTGAACCGCCCTCAGTGAGTGGCGGCCAGAGCTTGCTGGATTCCCGCTTCTTCGACGCGAAGCGCTACGACCTCGGTCGCGTCGGCCGCTACAAGATCAACAAGAAACTGCGGCTCACCGTGCCGGATGAGACGCGGGTGCTCACCAAGGAGGAGCTGCTCGCCACTCTCGATTACCTGATCGGCCTGCAGCTCGGCCAGCCCGGCTATGAGATCGACGACATCGATCACCTGGGTAACCGTCGCGTCCGCTCCGTGGGCGAGCTGCTGCAGAACCAGGTGCGCGTGGGTCTCAACCGGCTCGAGCGGATCATCAGGGAACGGATGACCGTCGGCGAGACCGAGTCACTCACCCCGGCCCAGTTGGTGAACCCCAAGCCCCTGGTGGCGGCGATCAAGGAGTTCTTCGGCTCCAGCCAGCTGAGCCAGTTCATGGATCAGACCAACCCCCTGGCTGAGCTCACCCACAAGCGCCGCATCAGCGCGCTCGGCCCTGGCGGCCTCACCCGGGAGCGGGCCGGTTTCGCCGTGCGCGACATCCACCCCTCCCACTACGGCCGCATCTGCCCGATCGAAACCCCGGAAGGTCCTAACGCCGGCCTGATCGGTTCGCTCGCCACCCACGCCCGGGTGAACGAATACGGCTTCATCGAGACCCCCTTCTGGAAGGTGGAGGAGGGGATCGTGATCAAGCAGGGCGACCCCATCTACCTCTCCGCCGATCTGGAAGACGAGTGCCGCGTCGCCCCCGGCGACGTGCCGACCGACTCCGACGGCCGCATCACGGCTGACCTTGTGCCCGTGCGCTACCGCCAGGATTTTGAAAAGGTGCCACCCGAGCAGGTGGATTACGTGCAGCTCTCGCCGGTGCAGGTGATCTCCGTGGCCACCTCTCTGATCCCCTTCCTGGAGCACGACGACGCCAACCGCGCCCTGATGGGCTCCAACATGCAGCGCCAGGCCGTGCCGCTGTTGCGTCCGGAGCGGCCCCTGGTGGGCACGGGCCTCGAGACCCAGGTCGCCCGCGACTCCGGCATGGTGCCGATCACCCGGGTCAATGGCACGGTCACCTATGTGGACGCCACGGCGATCGTGATCCGCGATGAAGACGGCTTGGACCACACCCACTACCTGCAGAAGTATCAGCGCTCCAACCAGGACACCTGCCTGAACCAGCGCCCGATCGTGCGCCAGGGAGACCCGGTGATCGCCGGCCAGGTGCTGGCGAATGGATCGGCCTGTGAAGGCGGTGAAATCGCCCTGGGTCAGAATGTACTGATCGCCTACATGCCTTGGGAGGGATACAACTACGAGGACGCCATCCTCGTTAGCGAGCGGCTCGTCACCGACGATCTCTACACCTCCGTTCATATCGAGAAGTACGAGATTGAGGCCCGGCAGACCAAGCTCGGCCCTGAGGAGATCACTCGTGAGATCCCTAACGTGGCTGAAGAAAGCTGGGTAATCTCGATGAGATGGGCATCATCCGTGTCGGTGCCTTTGTGGAAAGCGGTGACATCCTGGTGGGCAAGGTGACTCCCAAGGGGGAGTCCGACCAGCCGCCTGAGGAAAAGCTCCTGCGTGCCATCTTCGGCGAGAAGGCCCGCGACGTGCGTGATAACTCCCTGCGGGTCCCCAGCACAGAGCGTGGCCGCGTGGTGGATGTGCGGATCTACACCCGCGAACAGGGTGACGAGCTGCCGCCGGGCGCCAACATGGTGGTGCGGGTGTATGTGGCCAAGCGCCTGAAGATTCAGGTGGGCGACAAGATGGCCGGTCGCCACGGCAACAAGGGCATCATCAGCCGCATCCTCCCCCGTGAGGACATGCCCTATCTCCCGGACGGCACACCCATCGACATCGTGCTCAATCCGCTGGGCGTGCCCAGCCGGATGAATGTGGGCCAGGTGTTCGAGTGCCTGATGGGCTGGGCTTCGTCCCACCTGGACTGCCGCGTCAAGGTGGTGCCCTTCGATGAGATGCACGGCGCCGAGAAATCGAAGCAAACCGTGCAGGCCTTCCTGGAGGAAGCCGCCAGCCAGCCCGGCAAGGACTGGGTCTATGACCCTGGGAACCCCGGCAAGATCCAGCTGATCGATGGCCGCAGTGGCGAGGCTTTCGACCAGCCGGTCACCGTGGGCTATGCCCACATTCTCAAGCTGGTGCACCTGGTGGACGACAAGATCCACGCCCGCTCCACCGGTCCCTACTCCCTGGTCACCCAGCAGCCCCTGGGCGGCAAGGCCCAGCAGGGTGGTCAGCGCCTCGGTGAGATGGAAGTCTGGGCCCTGGAGGCCTACGGCGCGGCCTACACCCTGCAGGAGCTGCTCACCGTCAAGTCCGACGACATGCAGGGCCGCAACGAGGCCCTCAACGCCATCGTCAAGGGCAAGCCCATCCCCCGCCCCGGCACGCCGGAGTCGTTCAAGGTGCTGATGCGCGAGCTGCAGTCCCTGGGCCTCGACATCGCTGTGTACACCGATGCGGGCGAAGAGGTGGATCTGATGCAGGACGTCAACCCCCGCCGCAGCACGCCAAGCCGGCCCACTTACGAGTCCCTCGGCGTTGCGGATTACGACGACGACTGAATCGACCCTGTGTCGCTGCTCCCCAGTCGATGCCTCCCCGTTGAAGCCACCCCTTTCGATCTCCGCGCGTTAGTCACCCCCATGTCCAACAGCAATCTCCGCACCGAAAACCACTTCGACTACGTCAAGATCACGCTGGCTTCGCCGGATCGGATCATGCAGTGGGGGCAGCGCACGTTGCCCAACGGTCAGGTTGTGGGTGAGGTCACCAAGCCCGAAACCATCAACTACCGCACGCTCAAGCCGGAGATGGACGGCCTGTTCTGCGAGAAGATCTTCGGACCGTCCAAGGACTGGGAGTGCCATTGCGGTAAGTACAAACGGGTGCGGCACCGCGGCATCGTCTGCGAGCGCTGTGGCGTGGAGGTCACCGAGAGCAGGGTGCGCCGTCACCGCATGGGCTTCATCAAGCTGGCCGCCCCGGTGAGCCACGTCTGGTACCTGAAGGGGATTCCCAGCTACGTGGCGATCCTGCTCGACATGCCCCTGCGGGATGTGGAGCAGATCGTTTACTTCAACTGCTACGTGGTTCTCGATCCGGGCGACCACAAAACCCTCTCCTACAAGCAGCTGCTCACGGAAGACGAATGGCTTGAGATTGAGGATGAAATCTACGCCGAAGATTCCGAGATCGAGAATGAGCCCATCGTCGGTATCGGTGCCGAGGCGCTCAAGAGCCTGCTGCAGGACATCAACCTGAGCGAAACGGCCGAGCAGCTGCGTGAGGACATCGCCGCCAGCAAGGGTCAGAAGCGGGCCAAACTGATCAAGCGTCTGCGGGTGATCGACAACTTCGTGGCCACCGGTGCAAGTCCGGATTGGATGGTGCTGGATGTGATTCCGGTGATCCCGCCTGATCTGCGTCCCATGGTGCAGCTCGATGGCGGCCGTTTTGCCACGAGCGATCTCAACGACCTCTACCGCCGGGTGATCAACCGCAACAACCGCCTGGCCAGACTGCAGGAGATCCTGGCGCCGGAGATCATCGTCCGCAACGAGAAGCGGATGCTGCAGGAGGCTGTCGATGCCTTGATCGACAACGGCCGCCGCGGCCGCACGGTGGTGGGCGCCAACAACAGGGCCCTCAAGTCGCTCAGCGACATCATTGAGGGTAAGCAGGGGCGTTTCCGTCAGAACCTGCTCGGCAAGCGCGTCGACTACTCCGGTCGCTCAGTGATCGTGGTGGGCCCGAAGCTGAAAATGCACCAGTGCGGGCTCCCCAAGGAGATGGCCATTGAGCTGTTTCAGCCCTTTGTGATCAACCGGCTGATTCGTCAGAACATCGTCAACAACATCAAGGCCGCCAAGAAGTTGATTCAGCGGGCCGATGACGAGGTGATGCAGGTGTTGCAGGAGGTGATCGAGGGACACCCGATCATGCTCAACCGGGCTCCGACATTGCACCGCCTTGGCATTCAGGCCTTCGAGCCCAAGTTGGTCGATGGTCGAGCCATTCAGCTCCACCCGCTCGTCTGCCCCGCCTTCAACGCTGACTTCGACGGCGACCAGATGGCCGTGCATGTGCCCCTGGCGATTGAAGCTCAGACGGAAGCCCGCATGCTCATGCTGGCCAGCAACAACATTCTCTCGCCGGCCACAGGCGAGCCGATCATCACCCCCTCCCAGGACATGGTGCTCGGCGCCTACTACCTCAGTGCTGAGCAACCTGGGGCCAGCAAGCCCGACTTCGGTGACCGCTCCCGCACCTTCGCCGGCCTTGAGGATGTGATCGCCGCCTTTGAGGAGAAGCACATCGGCCTGCACCACTGGGTGTGGGTGCGGTTCTCCGGCGATGTGGACTGTGACGACGAGGAGAGCACGCCGCTGGAGCAGAACACGCTCAGCGATGGCACCCGCATCGAGCAGTGGAACTACCGCCGTGACCGCTTCGATGAGGACGGCGCCCTGATCAGCCGCTACCTGCTCACCACTGTGGGTCGGGTCGTGATCAACCACACCATCATCGACGCCGTGGCTGCGGTCTGAACAGGCTTCTGACCGGTCCAACGTCTCCACCTTCGTTTCGCCTTCTCACCAGCGCCCAGCCGCCCCATGACCGCCACTCCCGCCAAGAAGTCCAAGTCGTCCAAGAAAGCCGCTGAGCCAAGCGTGGACACCACGTCTGCCGTGGTCACCCCGCCCCTCAGCCGCGAGGCGCCGCTGTTCCGCAACCGCGTGATCGACAAGAAAGCGCTCCGCAACCTGGTGGCCTGGGCCTACAAGCATCACGGCACGGCGGCCACGGCCGCCATGGCGGATGATCTCAAGGATCTCGGCTTCCACTACGCCACCCAGGCGGCCGTGTCGATCTCCGTCGACGACCTGCGCATCCCCGGGGACAAGGCCGCCCTGCTGGCGGAGGCCGAGGAGCAGATCACGCAAACCGAAGAGCGCTATCGCCTCGGTGAGATCACCGAAGTGGAACGCCACACCAAGGTGATCGATACCTGGACGGAAACCAACGAACGCCTCGTTGCTGCTGTGCGCCGCAACTTCAACGAGAACGATCCACTCAATTCCGTCTGGATGATGGCCAACTCAGGCGCCCGGGGCAACATGTCTCAGGTGCGCCAGCTGGTGGGCATGCGCGGCCTGATGGCCAACCCCCAGGGGGAGATCATCGACCTGCCGATCCGCACCAACTTCCGTGAGGGGCTCACGGTCACCGAGTACGTGATCTCGTCCTACGGCGCCCGCAAGGGCCTGGTGGACACCGCCCTGCGCACGGCGGACTCCGGCTACCTCACCCGGCGCCTGGTGGACGTGGCCCAGGATGTGATCGTCCGCGAGGACGATTGCGGCACCACCCGCTTCATCCCGATTGATGCTGACGAGCGCGGTCGCTTTGCCAGCAAGCTGGTGGGTCGCCTGGCCGCCCAGCCCGTGGTCGACGCCGCTGGCGTTGTGCTGGTCGACCGCGATGGCGAAATCGACATGCCTCTCTCACGCCGGATCGAAGCCGCTGGTGTGCGCACGGTGAATGTGCGCTCGCCCCTCACCTGTGAGGCCTCCCGTTCGGTCTGCCGTAAGTGCTACGGCTGGGCCCTGGCCCACAACCAGCTGGTGGATCTCGGCGAGGCCGTCGGCATCGTGGCGGCCCAGTCGATCGGTGAGCCCGGAACCCAGCTCACCATGCGCACCTTCCACACCGGCGGTGTGTCCACCGCCGAAACCGGCGTGGTGCGCTCCCTGGTGGATGGCACGGTCGAGTTCGGTCCGAAGTCCCGGGTCAGGGCATTCCGCACCTCCCACGGCGTGAATGCCCAGATCGCGGAGACCGACTTCCTGCTCACCCTCAAGCCCACCGGAAAGGGCAAGATCCAGAAGCTGGACATCACCACCGGTTCGATCCTGTTTGTCGCCGACGGTGACATCGTGCCTGGAGACATCATCCTTGCCCAGATCTCGGCTGGTGCCACAGTCAAGAAGAGCGTTGAAAAGGCCACGAAGGATGTGATCTGCGACCTGGCGGGCCAGGTGCGCTACGAGGATGGCATTCAGCCCAAGGAGGTCACTGACCGCCAGGGCAACATCACCCACAAGGCCACTCGCCTGGGCCGCCTCTGGGTGTTTGCGGGGGATGTCTACAACCTCCCCCCCAACGCCCTCCCTGTGGTTGAAGGAAACAAGGCCGTCACCACCGGTGAGGTGCTGGCCGAGAGCCGCCTGGTCTCGGAGTACGGAGGCGCCGTGCGCCTGCGCGAGAGCGCCGGAGCTCCCGGGAGGTTCAGATTGTCACCACCAGCCTCACGCTCAAGGACTGCAAGCTCCTGGGTGAATCCACCCATTCAGGTGAGCTTTGGCACCTGGAGGGCAAGGAGGGCAACCGCTACCGCCTCAACACAGCTCCGGGCAGCAAGATCGGTAACGGCGAGGTGATCGCCGAGCTCGCCGATGACCGCTTCCGCACCCAGACAGGTGGCCTCGTCAAGTTTGCCCCCGGCCTGGCGATCAAGAAGGCGCGCAGTGCCAAGAACGGTTATGAGGTGAGCAAGGGCGGCACCCTGCTGTGGATCCCCCAGGAAACCCACGAGATCAACAAGGACATCTCCCTGTTGATGATCGAGGATGGCCAGTGGATTGAAGCCGGCACTGAGGTGGTCAAGGATATCTTCAGCCAGACGGCTGGGATCGTGACGGTCACCCAGAAAAATGACATCCTTCGGGAGATCATTGTGCGCTCAGGTGTGCTGCACCTGGTGCCCGACAGCAAGGTGATCAGCAAGTTTGCCGATGGCCGCATGGTCATGCCCGGCGAAGAGATCAGCAAGGGCCTCAAGGCTGAGGCGATGGTCTATGTGGAAACGGCCGAGACCCCTGAGGGCAGCGCCCTGCTGCTGCGGCCGGTGGAGGAATACGCCATTCCCGATGCGGCTCACCTGCCGGAGCTCACCACGGTGAAACAGTCTGGGGGCCCGTACATGGGCCTCAAGGCCACCCAGAGGCTGGCCTTCAAGGATGGCGAGCTGATCAAGAGTGTCGAGGGCGTCGAGCTGCTGCGCACGCAGTTGATTCTTGAAACCTTCGATACCACGCCCCAGATGACCGTGGATGTGGAGGCCCTGCCGGACAAGCGGGCCAAGACGATCGAGCGCCTTCAACTCACCATCCTTGAAACGCTCCTGGTCAGGCGCGACACCCTCTCCGACGCCAGCCATGGCTCCACCCACACGGACCTGCAGGTGCAGGACGGCACCTCGGTCAAGAAGGGCGAGGTCGTCGCCACCACCCAGATTCTCTGCAAGGAGGACGGTGTGGTTCAGCTCCCGACTCCGATTGATGGGGAGCCGATCCGGCGCCTGATCGTGGAGCGGGACCTCGATACCCGCAGCATTGATCTCGGTTCGGCAACCCCGCTTGTTCGCGTGGATCAGCGCCTGGTGGATGGCGATCTGCTGGCCGAGGGCATGCCCTCCCCCTGCTGTGGTGAGGTGGAAGCGATCGAGGGCTCCAACCTGATCATGCGCCTGGGCCGCCCCTACATGGTGTCCCCCGATTCTGTGCTGCATGTCCGGGACGGTGAACTCGTGCAGCGCGGCGATGGTCTGGCCCTGCTGGTGTTCGAGCGCCAGAAGACCGGCGATATCGTGCAGGGTCTGCCTCGAATCGAGGAGCTCCTGGAGGCCCGGCGCCCCCGCGATTCCGCTGTGCTCTGCCGCAAGGCCGGCACCGTGGACATCAAGCAGGGTGACGACGACGACTCGATCACCGTCACCGTGATCGAGTCTGATGACGCGATCACTGAGTACCCGATCCTGCTCGGCCGCACTGTGATGGTCAGCAATTCCCAGCAGGTCAAGGCCGGTGAATCGCTCACCGATGGCCCGATCAATCCCCACGAGCTGCTGGAGTGCTACTTCGAGGATCTGCGCAGCCGCAAGCCCACCCTGGAGGCTGCCCAGGAATCGATTTCCAAGCTCCAGTTCCGCATGGTGCAGGAGGTGCAGAACGTCTACAAGAGTCAGGGCGTCTCCATCGACGACAAGCACATCGAAGTGATCGTCCGTCAGATGACCAGCAAGGTCCGCATTGAAGATGCCGGCGACACCACCTTCCTGCCCGGTGAGCTGATCGAGCTGCGCCAGGTTGAGCAGGTGAATGGCGCCATGGCCATCACTGGCGGTGCCCCTGCGGAGTTCACCCCGGTGTTGCTCGGCATCACCAAGGCCTCGCTGAACACCGACAGCTTCATCTCGGCGGCCTCCTTCCAGGAGACCACCCGGGTGCTCACCGAGGCGGCGATCGAGGGCAAGAGCGATTGGCTGCGGGGCCTCAAGGAGAACGTGATCATCGGCCGCCTGATTCCGGCCGGCACAGGCTTCAGTGGCTTCGAAGAGGAGCTGAGGTCGGAGGCCGGCCCCCATCCCGACATCCTTGAGGAGGACGGCATGGGCTACCGCCGCATGCAGAATCTGCGTCCGGACTACACGGTGGAGACCCCCGCTCCGCCGGCTGCCACCGCCGTGCTCGACGACCCTTCTGAGGAAGACCTGGAGGCCACCCGCAGCCGCCATGGCCTGGAGGCCACCGCCAGCACCACGGCTGCCTTCACCCGGCCGGCAGTGGAGGAGGGGCTCGAAGAGGAACTGGTTGCCGATCCCGCTGCCCTCGAAGGGCTGCAGGAAGAAGGGCTGCTCAGTGAGGAGTGAGCCCTGGCCAGGAGTCCTGGGGCTCCTGGCATGTCACCTTCCCCCGCCATGATGGCCCGATGCCCACACCAGTCCCGATCACAGCCAGTGCCACCAGCCCTCGGGCCGGGGGCAACGGTGCCGCCGCAGAGCGGCCGCTGACCGCCCTGGGCACACCGGTGCCCCAGCGCAGGCTGCCCCGCTTCGGCTTCCATACCCATACCGAGCGGCTCAATGGCAGGGCCGCAATGCTGGGCTTCATGGCCCTGCTGGCGGTGGAGTGGTGGCTGGGCCATGGCCTGTTGATCTGGCCTTGACCCCCTGATGACGGCCCCCCCCGCCTCCCCTGCCCACCTTCTGGGCCGCAGCCTGAGCGAGCTGGAAGCCTGGGCAGAGCAACAGGGTGAGAAACCATTCCGCGGCCGCCAGCTCCATGACTGGATCTATGCGAAGGGGGCCCGCAGCCTTGATGGCATCACCGTGCTGCCCAAGGCCTGGCGCCAGCGCCTGCTGAGCTCGCCTCCGGCCGGATCCCCCGACTGGATCGGCCGCTCCCAGGAGTTGCATCGCAGCATCGCCCGTGATGGCACCACCAAGCTGTTGCTGGCCACGGCCGATGGCCTCAGCCTGGAAACCGTGGGCATCCCGGCTAAGGGACGCCTCACGGCCTGCGTCAGCAGCCAGGTGGGCTGTTCGATGGCCTGCCGCTTCTGCGCCACCGGCAAGGGAGGGCTGCAGCGCTCCCTGGCAGTGCACGAAATCGTGGATCAGGTGCTGGCTGTGCGCGAGGCCATGGATGAGCGCCCCACCCACGTGGTGTTCATGGGGATGGGTGAGCCGCTGCTCAATCGTGATGCGGTGCTGGCCGCCATCCGCTGCCTCTGCGCTGATCTCGGCATGGCCCAGCGTCAGATCACGGTCAGCACGGTGGGTGTGCCGCGCACCCTGCCCACCCTGGCGGAGCGGGCCCTGGCGGAGCTGGGCCGCGCCCAGTTCACCCTGGCCGTGAGCCTGCACGCGCCGGATCAGCGGCTGAGGGAGGAGCTGATCCCCACGGCCCATGCCTATCCGATTGAGGCACTGCTGGACGACTGCCGCCGTTACGTGGCGATCACGGGCCGGCGGGTGAGCTTCGAGTACATCCTGCTGGGTGGGCTCAACGACCAGCCCCACCACGCCGAGGCCCTGGCACGGCTGATCCGGGGCTTCCAGAGCCATGTGAACCTGATTCCCTACAACCCGATTGAGGAAGAGGAGTTTCATCGCCCTGCCCCGGCAGCAGTGGAGGCCTTCCGCCGCATCCTCGAGGCCCGCCATGGTGCGGTGAGCGTGAGGGCCAGTCGAGGACTGGATGCCGATGCGGCCTGCGGTCAGTTGCGGCGGCGCCTGTCGCCCGGCATCACGCTCACGCCTGAATCTGGAGCGGCCCCAGCCTCCTGGACTTGATCCGCTGCCGCCAAGGGGTGCCACGGTCCTGCTGTTGGCTGCGTGGATTGGCTGACTTCAGTGGCTGTAAAGTCAGGCTTGGCTGATTAGGCGGTTGCCTTGCTGTTTGTTGCTGGTTGTCACCGCTCAGGCACATCCTTTCTGTCTGGCCTTCTGCATGAGATGGCCAATCAGCTAGGCCTTGTCAACCCCCTGTTTGCCGACTCTGCTGCCCTGCCTGCCACGTTCGAGAACTCCAAGGGATATTTTGAATCCCGTTCTCTGCTGCAGGCGAACGATCGCATTCTTTCGTTTTTTGAATGCTCCTGGGATTTTCCCTGGTTAGGTCAGCCTGATTTCGCCGCGGCCCAGAGCCGTGCCTTCCTGGCCGGACTGCGTGCCGATCTGCCGATTCATACCCGTGATCACTTCTGGATCGACAAGGACCCACGTCTCTGCCTCACCAGCGAGGCCTACCGTCATGTGCTGTTACGGCAGATTCCCCTGATCGCCATCGTGCGGCACCCCATTGAGGTGGCCGCCTCGCTGCAGGCCCGGGATGGCATCCCCCCCGACCGTGGCCTTGCCCTCTGGGCCGCTTACAATCTGGCCCTGCTCGGCCAGGAGAGCGGAGCTCCTCGGCTGTGTCTGTCCTTCGAGAGTTTCGCCTCTCCGGCCACCTGGCCGCTGCAGCGACTCAGCAGTGTCCTGTCCGCGCTCTGGGACGAATGGCTGGAGCCGGCCCAGTTGGAGCGGCTTTCCCCCGCTCTGGTCGAGCAGGTGATCGGCCGTTCCTATGCGGACGGCCAGGTCCGTCAGCGAGCTGTGCTGCAGACCCGACTGACCCTGCCACCTGGGGTGCTCCTGGTCGAGACAGCCGTGGAGGCCTGGCAGGGGTTGCAGACACGGCTGCTCGCGGGCGACCTCACCCCAGGGGTGGCCCAGGCCCTGCTCGGTCCTCTGGTCGCGCGGGTGCTGGCCTGCCCAGGGGCGATTCCGGGCTGGCGTTCGGGTACCGATCAGCTGGGCGCCCTGCGCGCCGAGTGCAGGCAACGTGAACTCGAACTGGAGGCCGCAAGGTCAAGCCTCAGAAGCCAGACCCAGGTGCTCAGCGAGCTCAACGCCGCCCAAACCAGGCTGCAACAGGAACGGGATGCCCTGGAGGGGCGGCACAGCGCCCTGTCTCAGCAGCAAGAGCACACCAAGGAGCGGCTTGCGGCCCGACGGGAGCGCAACGCCGCTCTCCAGCTGAAGCTCGATCGCAAGCGGCAGCTGATCAGGCAGCTGCGGCATCAGCGAGATCACGCCCTGGCGCTGCTGGGCGCTCTGCGGCAGCTGATCGCTCGGGCGATCCGCCAGATCTGATCAGGGTTTTTCTCGCCCTCGGAGATCAGCATCACCACACGTTTTCAATCACATTCATGGCGCGGAGATAGGCCGGAATCTCCTCGCTGGAGCTGCCGTCATCGGCGTTGCCGTCGTCGGGAATGGCCCGCCGGGCGTTGTCGGCCACCACGGCATTCGCGAGCAGATCGAGGCTTTCGGGGCGCTCCAGGCTCTGCAGTGCCTCCGAGTAGCGCCGGCTGTGGGAAGGGCGCACCGACTCCTGACAATAGTTGGAGAGTTCGCGGCTTTCAGTCATCACCCGAAAGGCAATGGCCTTGGTGTCGCTCTTGCCGAAGATGGCCATGTAAAGGAGGTTCACCATCGATGCGTCGTGCACCTGTATGCCGTAGTTCACCAGAATCTGAGGCCAGTAGCGCAGCGCCTTCAGACCCTCGAGGCCGCCTTTCTTGACGCCCGATTGCTCACACCACTGCTCGAACTCGTCCACATCCACGGGACAACGGCCCAGTTTGCGCATGCCCTCAGCCAGGATCTGCCCAGCCTGAAAGTTCCGCGTGGGCTTGCCGCACACTGGCAGCATCATGCTGCCGCGCACATCCGCCACCATCGCCGTGAGCTGGGTGAAGGTGTGATCGCGCACCTTCTCCATTTCGCCTCCGCGGCTGAGGGTGGCTTCGATCCGCTGCACCCCGTAGCCCAGTTCGGTGAGCGGAAAGGGCTGCCTGCCGTAGAGGCGCTGCCGGTCGCGGCGCCGCATGGATACCGAGGAGGCCTGGTCCAGGCACTGGTCGAGCAACAGCGTCAGCAGGGTGGGCAGGATTCCGGTGTTCTCGGCGTGGAAGGTGTAGCCGAATCCGGCGAAAATCGAGGAGATGTTCTTGGCGGCCTTGATGTACTGAGCCTCGACGTTATGGACTCCAGGTGAGACCTGAATGTTGGGGGAGAGCCGATCCATCAGCCGCGCGCCGATCATCGCGGTGATGCCGTTGGGATGGCAGAAGTTGGCTGTGAAGCTGTCCACGGGATCGCGCAGGGCACCGTGCCGGTGGAAGCCTGAGAAGAAGGCCAAGTTGGGCTGCCGTTCACACAGCACGTAGGAATCGTTGCGGAGCGGGTCGTGGCTGAAGGAACCCGCCAGGCAGGCCATCACCACCTGTTCACGCCCCAGCTCCCGGCGCAGTTCACAGGCCTCGTGCAGGTCCTGTTCGATGTGGTTGCTGTTGGCGGTGAGCACCACCAGATCGCAGCGCTCGATCAGGGTGCGCAGGCTGTTGGGCCGCAGCTGGCCATCGTGCTCGTGCTGGAGCATCTTCTCCATCGTGGCCACATGGAGAGGGTCCATGCCGGAGAGATCCCGCGGGGTGAAGGCTCCGAACAAGGAGCGGCCCGGCCGGGGGGCCAGCAGCAGGCGGTCGCCGCCGCCGTGCATGGCGCTGTTGTAGGCCAGTGATGCCGGGTAGAGCCCGATGCTGTAAAAGCCCACCCGGCCGTCCTCCAGATCCAGGATCCGCCTGCGCACGGTGTCCTGGTCGAGCGAGTCGGCAAAGAAGCTGTTCAGCATCGGGCAGGTCGCAGCGGCCGGCAGAGATCACGCCTTCATACTGCGCCCACCAGCGCCGCTCGCCGTGCACACGATCGACTGGCTGATCCTGATCGGCTATCTGGTATCCAGTCTGCTGCTGGGCCTCTGGCTGGCCCGTCGCAACCGCGACCAGTCGGATTACTTCGTGGCCGGACGCAGCCTCAAGGGCTGGCTGGCCGGCGCCTCCATGGCCGCCACCACCTTCTCGGTGGACACCCCCCTCTACGTGGCCGGGCTCGTGGGGGTGCGCGGTCTGGCCGGCAACTGGGAGTGGTGGAGCTTCGGAGTGGCGCACGTGGCGATGGCCGTGGTGTTCGCGCCCCTCTGGCGCCGCAGCGGCGTGCTCACCGATGCTGCCTTCACGGAATTGCGCTATGGCGGAGCCACGGCCGCCTGGCTGCGAGGCATCAAGGCCTTCCTGTTCGCCCTGCCGATCAATTGCATCGGCATCGGCTACGCCTTCCTGGCCATGGCCAAGGTGAGTGAGGCTCTCGGGCTGGCCCCTACGCCTGAGGCCCGTCTCACCCTGCTGGGGATCGTGGGGGTGCTGGTGCTGATCTACACGGCGGCAGGCGGCCTCTGGGCCGTGGTGGTGACGGACATGGTGCAGCTGGTGCTGGCCCTGGCCGGTGCCACGGCGGTGGCCGTGGCGGCCGTGCACGCCGCCGGGGGCATGGATGCCCTGCTGGCCAGCCTGCGGGCCCTCGAACGCCCTGAGTTGCTGTCGATGGTGCCCTGGCAGGTCGAGGGCGGCCGCATCCGCTGGCTGGAGGGGGCCGGCATCTCTGTGCCCACCTTCACGGCCTACATCGCCCTGCAGTGGTGGAGCTTCCGCCGCAGCGACGGTGGCGGCGAGTTCATCCAGCGGCTGCTGGCCACCCGCAACGAGCGCGAAGCCCGGGTGGCGGGATGGGTGTTCCTGGGGGTCAACTATCTCCTGCGCAGCTGGCCCTGGATCCTGGTGGCCCTGGCGGCGGTGGTGCTCCTGCCCGACCAGACCGACTGGGAACAGAGCTATCCCCTGCTGGCGGTGCGGCTGCTGCCACCAGTGGCTCTGGGGCTGGTGGTGGTGTCCCTGGTGGCGGCGTTCATGAGCACGGTGAGCACAGCGGTGAACTGGGGGGCCAGCTACCTCACCCACGACCTCTACCAGCGCTTCATGCGCCCCCGTGCCAGCGAGCGCGAGCTGTTGCTGATCGCCCAGCTGGCCTCGGTGTTGCTGGTGGTGCTGGGGGTGATCACGGCCCTGCTCAGCAACAACATCGGCACGGTGTTCCGGTTGGTGATCGCCATCGGCACCGGTCCCGGGGTGGTGCTGGTGCTGCGCTGGTTCTGGTGGCGGGTCAATGCCGCCGCCGAGCTGGCGGCGATGGTGGGAGGCTTTCTGGTGGGCTTCGCCACGTCGGTGGTGCCGTTGCTGCGCATCGACGACTACGGCGAGCGGTTGCTGGTCACCACCGCCGTAACTGGAGTGGTGTGGATCGGGGTGATGGTCTCCACGCCGCCGGAGTCTGCAGAGGTGCTGGAGCACTTCGTGCGCCAGGTGCGGCCGGCGGGGCCCGGCTGGCGAGGCTGGAGGCAGCGCACCGGCGTTGAACCCGAAGAAACGCTGCTGCAGCTGCTCACCCAGCTGGTCAGCAGCTGTGCCGTGCTGTTCGGCGCCCTGCTCGGCATCGGCGGCTTCCTGCTCAAGCTGCCCCTCTGGGGTTGGGGTGGCCTGGCGGTGGCCGTGCTGGGGGCCCTGGCGCTGCAGCAGGGACGTCGGCTTCAGGGCCAGTTGCGCGGACTGCTGGGGCAGACCCCACAGGGGTGATGATGGCCTCGGTGGTGGGCCTTCTGCCCCCAGTCCCTGCCGGATCCCAGTGCAATTCCTCCGCTCCACCCTGCTGCCCGCCGCCATCGTGGTGCTGTTCGGCCTGGCGCTGTTTGCCGTCAGCGCCCGCATCTGGCTGCCGGGCGACATGGCCGCCCCCGCTCCGGTGGGTTGAGCAAGATCCGTGAGTGTGTCCCCGTCCGATCCCTGGCCCGAGCTGCCAGCCACACCGGGCCCCTATCCGGAGAGCCCCCAGGAGCTGTATCTCGACCCTGACGTGCTGGCCCAGGAGCTGGCCCAGGAGTTGCTCGGCGATCCCCTCGATGAGCTCGATGGCGCCGAGGACAGCACGGTGGACGTGGTGGCCGAATGCCAGCTGGGCCTGACCCTGCTCGCCGGGGCCCACGAGCAGCGCATGCAGGGCCTGCGCATCTTCTGCGAGCACCGCGACCCCCGCTCGGTGCCCCTGCTGCTGCCCTTGCTGGAGGCCTCCTGCCCGATCCTGAGGATGAGCGCGGTCTACGCCCTGGGCCGCAACCCCAGCCCCCAGGCCGTGGCTCCGCTGCTGGCCCTGCTGGCCAGCGACGACAACGGCTATGTGCGCAAGGCCGTGGCCTGGAGCCTCGGCAACTACCCCGAGGCCCCGGTGCTCAACCCCCTGATCCGGGCCCTGCAGGTGGATATTGCGGCGGTGCGCCTCTGGGCCGCCAGTTCCCTGGCGGATGCCGGCAGCACCGGGCCGGCCAAGGCGGATCCGGCGGCCGCCCAGCTGCTGCTGAGTCTGCGCATCGATAGTGAGCCCGCGGTGCGCAGCAACAGTGCCTGGGGCCTGGGCCGCCTCTTCCCGGATCTGGTGCAGCCGCGCCAGCAGGAGCTGGTGGAGTGTCTGCTCCACACCATGCTTCACGACGCCGAGTCGGGCGTGCGCGATGAAGCGCGGCTCGCCCTCGAGCAACTGGAGCAGCCCGAGGTGCTGGAGCGGCTCCAGACCCTGGTGGATGAGGGGCTGCTGGCCTGATCCCAGCCAGCCTCAGATCACGGTTAACATCGCCCCATTCCGAACCGTCACGGGATGGCGCAACTCACCATCCGCTTCCGCATCCGGCCTGACGGCCGGGTCGAAGAGCTGGTGGAGGGCGTTCAGGGTCAGGGCTGCGAGCAGCTCACCGAGCGCATCGAAGCCCGGTTGGGCAGCGTCCAGCAGCGAAGCAGCACCGCGGAGGCCTACCAGCCGTCCCGGCAGCTCCAGAACGAATCCCAGACCACCCAGCTCACCTGAGGCCATGTCCCACTTCAGCACCGTCAAGACCGAGCTCCGTGACCGCGGCGCCCTGCTCGAAGCCTCAGCGACCTGGGCCACGATCCCCGCGAAGGGGAGTTGTCGGTGCGGGGTTACCGCGGCCAGAGCGAACTGGCCCAGGTGGCGATCAGCCAGTCCAATGGCGCCGACATCGGTTTCCGCTTCAATGCCAGTCAGGGGCGCTACGAACTGGTCACCGACCTCGACCTCTGGAAGCAGCAGGTTCCCGTGGAGCGCTTCCTGGCCCAGCTCACCCAGCGCTACGCCCTGCGCACCGTGCTCTCTGCCAGCCTCAACGAGGGCTTCCAGGTGAGCGAACAGGCCAACCAGGCCGATGGCAGCATCGAACTGGTGGTGACCCGCTGGAGCTGACCATGACCACCGGCATCGATCCAGCCCTGGCCTTCACGGCCCCGAGTCAGCGCGAGCAGCCAGCCGCCACGGGGCATGAGCCCGTTCTCGGCGGTGCCCTGCGCCAGCAGGCCGTGTGGGTGGATGAGGCCGTCTGCATCGGCTGCCGCTACTGCGCCCACGTGGCCGGCAACACCTTTCTGGTGGAGGAAACCTGGGGACGCTCCAGGGCGATTCGCCAGGACGGTGACAGCACCGACAGGATCCAGGAGGCCATCGACACCTGCCCCGTGGACTGCATCCACTGGGTGGCCTATGAGGCGCTCCCCTCGCTTGCCGAGCAGCTCTCCCAGCAGGACATCCAGCCCCTCGGTTTCCCCAACCCTTCCCGGGTCCGGCGCACCCTGCCCCGTCGGGAAGCCCGTCCATCGGCCTAGGGCTCGCCCTTCAAGCCGCTTCCCCGATGATTCCCACCCGTCGCTTCGGCCGCACCGAGCTGGCCATGCCGGTGCTCTCCCTGGGGGGCATGCGTTTCCAGCAGAGCTGGACAGACCTTCCCGCCGAGCAGATCAGCGCTGAGAGCCAGGCCAATCTGGCCGCGACCCTGGATCAGGCCAGGTCGAGGGGGTTGCACCACATCGAGACCGCCCGCCATTACGGCAGCTCCGAGCGCCAGCTGGGCTGGTTGCTGGGCCAGCGGCCCGATCCCTGCCGCATCCTCCAGACCAAGGTGCCCCCCCAGGAGGATCCGGCCGCCTTCGAGGCCGATCTCAGCCTCAGCTTTGAGCGGCTCGCGGTGGAGCGGGTCGATCTGCTGGCCATCCATGGCGTCAACCTGCCGGAGCATCTGCACCACACCCTGCGCCCGGGCGGTTGCATGGAGGTGGCGCGGCGCTGGCAGCGCCAGGGGCGCATCGGCCATGTGGGCTTCTCCACCCACGCCAGCCTGGAGCTGATTCTCGAGGCCATCGCCAGCGACGCCTTCGACTACATCAATCTGCACTGGTATTTCATCCGCCAGGACAACCAGCCCGCGCTGGAGCTGGCCACCCGCCACGACATGGGCGTGTTCGTGATCAGCCCCACGGACAAGGGAGGCCATCTGCACACCCCCTCCTCGCGGATGCAGGAGCTGTGTACGCCCCTGCATCCGATCGTGTTCAACGACCTGTTCTGCCTCTCGGCCGCTGGGATCCACACGATCAGCGTGGGGGCCTCCTGCCCGGCAGACCTGGAGCTGCATCTGGAGGCCGTGGGTCTGCTGGATCAGGCCGAGCGCCTGCTGCCGCCTGTGCTGGAGCGGCTTGAGCAGGCCCGCCGCGAGGCGCTTGGGCCGCGCTGGTTGGAGAGTTGGCAGGAGGGACTGCCGGACTGGTCTGAGGCACCCGGAGCGATCAACCTGCCGGTGCTCCTGTGGCTCCACAACCTGCTGGAGGCCTGGGATCTCGAAGGCTTCGCCAGGGCCCGCTACGGCCTGCTGGGCAGCGGTGGCCACTGGTTTCCTGGCGCCAATGCCGATGCTCTCGACACCACCGTCAGCGCACAGGCCCTGGATAGGGCCCTGGCCGGCAGCCCCTGGAGAGAGGAGATCCCGCCGCTGCTGCGCCGCCTGCGGCAACGCCTCGGCGGCGCCCCGGTGCAGCGGCTCAGCTCGGCCGCCTGAGGCCCGAAGCTCCCGCTGGTTCAGCTGCTGCCCAGGGGGTGCCGGCTGGGTACCCCCACGGCCCTGGGATAGGCCTGCGGGCATGGGGCCGCAGGGCTGAGCCACACCGCATGGCGGATGCCCCGCCCAGCGGGCAGATCGCAGGACGTCACGGCGCTGACTTCCGCCTTGAGGGCTCTAGCGGCCCGTTCCAGTGGCTCCTGGTCGGTCCCGCTCCACTGGCCGCGGTACAGCAGGGCCTGGCCCCCCGGAGCCAGCAATGGCACCAGGTATTCCGCCACCACCGGGGCTGCCGCCACCGCCCTGGCCATGGCCAGGGCAAAGCGGCCGCGGCACTCCACGGCCCGGCCGCTGAGCTCGACCCGCTCCAGACGTACGGACACCCTGGAATCCAGTCCCAGGGCCGCAACCATGGCTGTCACGGCCTCCAGCTTGCGTCCCACGGAGTCCACCAGGGTGAGACGGGCCCGGGGCAGGGCCAGGGCGATGGCCAGGCCGGGAAAGCCGCAGCCGGTGCCCACGTCGATCATCTCCAGGGGCTCAGCGGCGTGAGGGCTCTGCAGCAGGGCTCGCAGGGGCCAGAGGCTGTCGAACACCTGCGAGATCCAGTAGTCGTCACCCTCCACCAGCCGGGTGAGGTTGCGGCGCCCGTTCCAGAGCCGCAGCTCGTCCTGGAGGTGCTCAAAACCCCTGAGCTGGTCAGGGTCGGGCCGCCAGCCCAGCCGGCTCCAGAGGGCCTCAGGCTGCAGGCTCCCGGCAGCCTGGAGTCCGGGGGCAGTGGGCATGGGCGATCAACGGGTGCAAGATTCCTAGGATCTCCCATCCTGGGTTTCCTGTCGTTGCCGCCCTCCGGCTCGCGTTCCAGCCATTACGCCCTGCTGCAGCTGCCCTCCACAGCCACGCCGGAGCAGCTGCGGCAGGCCTTCCGCAGCCTGAGCAAGCTGTACCACCCGGATACCACCGCCCTGCCCAAGGATCAGGCCGCTGAGTCCTTTCTGCAGCTGCGCCAGGCCTATGCGGTCCTCAGCAACCCCGAGAGCCGTCGCCAGTACGACGCCGAGCTGCGTCAGGAGCTGCTGCTGGCAAGCCGCAGCGTCGCTCCCCCCGCATTGCGGCTGCAGCAGCCCGGACGGCCCCTGCCCGTGCGACGCGCCCTCTCCGGCGGTGAATGGCTGGCCCTGCTGCTGTTGGCGCTGGCCCTGGCGCTGAGCCTCCTGCTGGGGGTCGGCCTGGCCCTGGCCCGCGGGGTGGAGCTCGCTCGCCTCCCCAGCTGGTGGCCTCCGGCCTGAGGGTTGCTCCACCACCTGTTGCCGTTTCCATCCCCGCTTCGCATGCCCGAGCTCCCTGCCGACCACACCCCCCTGTACCACCATCCGCTGCCGGATCTGGAGGCCTGGCTCCGCCATCTCGGTGCCGTACAGAGCCCCTCCAACACCTGCCTCTGGGATCTGCACCGGCCCGCCTGGAGTGCCCAGATCGAATTGGAGGTGGAGGATCTCAAGGTGAGCTGGCAGGCCGATGGCCGCGACTGCGTGCGCCAGTTCCCCTATGGGCTCTCGCGCGCCGACGTGGAGGCGGCGATCCTGGCCGGCCCCTGAAGCGAGCCGGGGCCGAGCCAGGCCGGCCGCTTCCCGGCGCTCACTGGCAGCGGTCGCTGCGACGGCTCTCCTCAGCGGCCAGCGGCCCGCAGTTGACCCAGCGCACCAGCGTCAGCTCCACGTCGGTGAACAGGGCCAGGATGGCACCGCACACCACCACCAGGGCCAGGCTCACCAGGGCATCGCGGCGGATCCTGGTGTTCGTCAGCGGCATCACGGCCCCTCCGGTGGGATGGCTGGGGTATGGCTGCGCAATCTATGGCCCACCTGCTGGCGGTGCCATTCGGCTGCCAGGGCCTCCCGGGTCAGTTGCGTGAGAGCGGGCAGTTGAGCGATCACCGGGATGCCGCCCAGCTGTTCGAGGGTGCGGGGGTTGTCCTGGTGCTCCGGGCCGTTGAGGATCAGTCCCAGCACCGGAATCCGGCGCCGGCCCAGGGCCTCCAGCGACAGCAGGGTGTGGTTGAGGGTGCCCAGGCCGCTGCGGGCCACGAGCACCACCGGCAGTTGCCACTGCAGCAGCTGCTCGATCTGGAGCCAGTCGCGCCGCAGCGGCACCAGCAGCCCCCCCGCGGTTTCCACCACCAGCGCCCCCGCCACCGCAGGCAGGGCAAGGCGCTGCGGATCGATCTGCACAGCCTGCTGCTCGGCGGCCCAGTGGGGAGACACCGGCGCGTCCAGGCGGTAGGCCTCCGGCAGGAAGCGACTGTCGGGCAGCTGCAGCAGGGCCTGCACCCGGCCGCGGTCGCTGCCCCCCTCCAGGCCGCTCTGAATGGGCTTCCAGTAGCGGGCGCCCAGGCCCTGCATCAGCCAGGCACTCACCACCGTCTTGCCCACGTCGGTGTCGGTGCCGCACACCACGAGCTGCAGAGCTTCGGTCATGGTCTCTGACCCACCAGGATCAGCACATTCCACGTCACCACGCCTTGGTCGGGCCACTGCCGCAGCAGCCGTCGCAGCTGACCGGTGGCCAGCGGCGTGCCGCTGACCAGGCCGGCGCCCAGCTGCTGCAGGTGGCGCAGAAAGCCCAGACCACTGCCGTAGGAGCGGCTGAAGCGCAGCTGGTCGCGCCGCTCCAGCTGCAGGTGCCGCGCTGCCGCAGCCTCCAGCACCGCGGCATCGGGCAGGGGCCAGCGGCTGTGGGGCACCGCTGCTCTGGTGGCGGCCTGTTCCCACTGGGGGAAGCTGCCTGCCGTTGGCACCGCCAGGGCCAGCCAGCCCCCGGGCGCCAGGCTCCGGCACCACAGTTCGAGCTGCCCCGGCGGGTCCTGCAGCCACTGCAGCGCAAAGCTGGAGGTGAGCAGGCCGCACCCGTTCAGATTCCGGGGCAGCCCTTGGTCAAGGTTCCAGATGAGCTGGCCATGGCTGGCTGCCAGGGGGTTGTGCGCCAGCAGGGCGCGGCAGCCATCCAGCTGTTGCAGGCTGCCCCGGAAGCCCTGCTGTTCGAGAGCCCGCCCCAGCAGTCCGCTGCCTGCCCCCAGATCAGCCATCGGGCCCGGGGGCAGGGCCAGGCTCAGGCAGTGCCTGGCCAGCCGCCAGGCGACCGCCCGCTGCAGCTGGGCATGCCGGTCGTAGCTCGAGGCCTGGCGGGCGAAGCCCTGCGCTGCCCTGGCGTCCGCCACGCTCTCATCTCCCATGCTCAGAGCTCCCGGAGCCAGCCGATCACCATCTCCAACCAGGACGGCACCAGCAGGGCATGGCCTGCCCCCTCCACGCTGATCCGCTCGGCTGCGGGCAGGGAACGCTGCAGCCAGGCCCTGGCCTCGGGGACCACGATCTGATCCTGTTCAGCCTCCACCACGAGGCAGCGGGCCTGGGTGGGGAACCCCTCGGGCAGCGCCTCGCAGTGCTGGAGCAGGATCAGATCGTGCAGCAGCCGCTCGCGCCCCTCGGCGCTCAGCGGGCTGTCGAGGATCGACACCGGCAGAGCGCTGAGCGGCTGCGGTGCCGCCGCCTTCTCCAGAAAGCGGCGCAGCATGGCTTGGGCCTCCGGCCCTTGCAGCTGCTGGGCCATGGCCCTGAGGGCGCTGATCAGGGGCCGTCCGGCGGCACCGGAGGGCACGAAGCGCCCGAAGCTGGCCAGCAGCACCACGGCATCGGCCTGGCGCAGCAGGTCCGCCGGCAGCAGGTGGGGCCCGAGCGAATGTCCCACCACCACCCGCGGCCCCTCCGCGTCCAGCCACTGCGGCTGCACGGGTGCGCTGGGGCCGTAGCCCCGATCAGCGCTCTGCCACGGCCAGCCCTCGCGACGGGCCGCTGCTGCCAGGGGGGCCCAGCCGCGGCTGTCCCCCAGCCAGCCGTGCATGGCGATCACTTGCATGGACCGTCGGGGGATGGAGGACCAAGGGCCTGGAGCAGCCGCGGCAGGCTGCCGCGGGGAAGATCGTGGCGCAGCACCAGCCGCAGCCTGGCGGTGCCCCGGGGCACCGTGGGGGGCGGATCGCCACCGTGAGCAGGCCGGCCGCCTCCAGCCGGGTCTGCAGGGCCAGGGCAGCGCCGTCCTCACCCACCAGCAGCGAGAGGATCGGCCCCTCCCCAGCCGGCCGGGGCCAGCCCGCCGCCTCCAGAGCCTGCCGCCAGCGCTGGGCGCGAGCCAGCAGGGCTGGCCCTCGATCCCGCTGCTGGATCTCGTCCAGGGCGGCCAGCGCCGCAGCGGCCAGCGGCGGGGCCAGGGCGGTGGTGTAGCGAAAGGCGCCACTGCTCTGCAGCAGCCATTCGATCGTGAGCTCGTCGCCGGCCAGGAAGGCCCCGCCGCTGCCGAAGGCCTTGCCCAAGGTGCCGCTGATCAGGGCGATGGATGGCAGGCCATGGCCCAGACCCCGTCCTGTCTGCCCCAGCACCCCCAGGGCGTGGGCCTCATCCAGCACCAAGGCTGCGCCGTGGGCGGCGCAGAGCGCGGCCAGGTCCGCCACGGCTGGGCTGGTGCCCTGCATCGAGTACAGGCTCTCACTGAGCACCACCAGGCGTTGAGCGGGATCGATCCGACGCGCTCCGGCCAACCGTCGCTCCAGATCGCTGAGGTCGTTGTGGCGGAAGCGTCTCAGCTGGGCTCCGCTGGCCCTGACGCCCATCAGCAGCGAGTGGTGGATCAGCCGATCGGCCAGCACCAGGCTGTGCCGATCGGCCAGGGCCGTCACCGCGGCCAGGTTGGCCTGGAAGCCACTCGGGAAGAGCAGCGCCCGCTCACGACCGAGCCAGGTGGCCAGCTGCTGTTCGAGGGCCGTGTGCACGGGCCGGGTGCCACTCACCAGGCGCGAGCCGCCTGCACCGACACCCTGCTCGTCCATGACCTGCCTTGCCGCTGCCACGACCGCGTCATGCTGGGCCAGGCCCAGGTAGTCGTTGCTGGCCAGGTCCAGCAGGGGTGGGCCCTGGTCTGGCGTCAGGCGGGCTGCACCCCGTGCCGAGAGGCTGCGCAAACGACGCAGGCCGTCAGCAGGGATGGCGGCCAACGCCTGGTGGAGCTCCTCCTGCCAGCTCGACGCGCCGGCCTGAAGCGCCCCCTCAACCTGATTGGCCATCACTGCAGATTAAGGTTCCGACCCCACTGTTCCGGCATTCCCCTGGAGCGCTTCACCGTTCTCTTTCCCGTCTGGACCCTGCTGGCTGTGCTGCTGGCCCTGCCGTTCCCGGGGCTGTTCAGCTGGCTGCAGGGTGGCTGGATCGTGGCCGCCCTGGCCCTGATCATGCTCGGCATGGGCCTCGATCTGGAGCCGGCTGATTTCCGTCGGGTGCTGCTGAGGCCGCTTCCGGCGCTGATCGGCGTGGCCGCCCAGTTCCTGGTGATGCCCCTGCTGGCCGCCCTGGTGGCCTGGTGGTTGCAGCTCCAGCCCCCCCTCGCCGTGGGATTGATCCTGGTGGGGTGCTGCCCCGGCGGCACGGCCAGCAATGTGGTGGCCCTGATCGCCCGGGCCGATGTGGCCCTCTCGGTGGTGATGACCACGGTGAGCACCCTGCTGGCCGTGCTGCTCACGCCGCTGCTCACCAGCGGATTGGCCGGCCGCTACGTACCGGTGGACGGCTGGAGGCTGCTGCTGGATGTGCTGCAGGTGGTCTTGCTGCCGGTGGTTCTGGGGGTGCTGCTCAAGCGGATCAGCCCACCGCTGGCCAGGCGGATCGCACCGGCGATGCCCCCTCTGGCGGTGCTGGCCATCGTGTTGATCGTGGCCAGCATCGTCGGCAGCCAGCGCGATGCACTGGTGGAGCAGGGCCGCCTGTTGCTGCTGGCCACCCTCCTGCTCCACGCCGGTGGTTTTCTGCTGGGCTGGTTGATCCCGGCGTTGCTGCGTCAGCCGCAAGCTGTGAGGCGCACGGTCAGCCTTGAGGTGGGGATGCAGAACTCTGGATTGGCTGTGGTTCTGGCCCGCTCCGGCTTCGCCATCTCACCGCTCACCGCCCTGCCCGGTGCGATTTCTGCCGTCGTCCATGCGGTGCTGGGCAGTGTGCTGGCCGTGATCTGGCGCAAGACGCTCTGCAGGGCAGGGAGATGTGCCGATGATGCTCAGTCCATCACACGCAACTGTGGCAATGTAGGGCAATCTCCTGACAAAAATCCACACAACTAAAGCAACGGCTTGATCATCAACGAGATGGCCATCAGGGCAATGATAATCATTTGGATGATCTCGCAGCTCCAGTAAAGCTGAAGCAAGTGGGCAGTGGCGAGATGAGTGGTAAAATAGATGAGATTAAGGACGGGATGGGTCAAGCCTCCGCCTTTCTAGACCTAATCCCCTAGGCTCAATGCGTAGACTATTCAAGATCATTCAAAAGCTCTATAGGGGAATGGTGCTACGATTGAGTGTTCGTGGCCACAGAGAAAGCAAAAATTTGCGGCGTGGTGAACTGGCCACTGAATCCAAGATCATTGGTCTTGACAAGCTTGCCACATCCTTGTCAACAGTGACGGTACTATTTATTCACTATCATCACAGGGGATTGATCTCTGCAGGATACCTGAAAGTCATTTCCTCCGCCATCGAATGTGGCTACCGAGTGGTGTTAGTCTCCACAAAGCTATCGGACCTTTGGTGTGAAAAGCTTGTATCGATGTCGGTGGCTGTCATTCAAAGAGGAAATAGTGGTTATGACTTTGGCTCTCTTCAAGCGGCTCGAAAGATTTTGATGGAGCACGGTCTTTTTGGCTCCAAGCGATATGTTGTGATCAATAGCAGTATGCTGAATATCGCCAGCCATGGCTTCCATGGCGATCCTTTCCTTGACGCCTTGGTGGATCCACCGGATGAGGCTGATCTAGTAGGAATCACAAGCTCCTATGAGGATCGCACCTTTCACATTCAGACGTTCTTCTTCAGCATGTCGCAACGTATGTTTGAGGCAAAAACCTTTGGCAGGTTCCTTGGTGACTATCTTCGTGGCCTGAGCTCAACGAAAGAAGCGTCTCGCACATATGCAATCAAAAACGGAGAATTGAAGCTAACGAGATTTGCCCTTTCACAAGGTTTGCTAGCCAGATCCTTGCTATTTCATCATGGCCTTCCCGATGTGGCTGCTTTTGAAGAGATGAAGGTACTATCACGTAAAATGGTGGGCATTCTTGAAGATGAAGATGGGCTGGTCTGTGCGAATAATATTAAATCATTGATTAATGATTTTTCATCTGAGTGGATTCCCAAGGCAGGTCTGCAATACAATCCATCCCAGGCCTGCTGGGCTTTATTGATGTCGCGAGGCTTTCTTTTTCTCAAGCGTGAGGTTTTAGAGCTCAGTGAAACCCGCTCTATCCATGCTCCTTCAGTGTGTGCACTGCTCATGCCATTGCTGAGTTTATTGACCATTGATATTCCCGAATGGTCAGACTTGAATCAACTTCCAGAGATAATCTATGCTCCACCCCTAAGATCGAGTAAGCGATGATCAAGACATGAGATCTGAGCCAAGCAAGAGCCATCCATTGTTGCCATCTGAGTTTGATGCTCAGTTCTATCTTTCGACGTGTTCCAAGGATTTGCAGTCGTTGGATCCAGATGCGGCCTATCAGCACTTTCGATCGCGCCGTGACGATCAAAACGTCTTCCCATCGGCTTCAGCATTCCTTAAGGATAAGCTATCGGATTCAAAGTTTCGAGGAGATGCAAAAAGAATCTGTGTATCATTTAACTGGAGAGACTATCGAGATCTGAATGAAGACTTGCGCTCCTTGAGCCCTCTTGAGGTTGTCAAGCATTATCTCGCAAATGGAATCTATGAGCCAAGGCAAATCCTAAGCTCGGCAAGATTGTTGGATCGGCGATTTGCAGTGCAAGCAAAGTTAGATCGGGTTGCCCCTGATGTTTCCATTCAAGTTGTCGTTCACTGCTATTATTATGACATTCTTTGCGGTTTGCATCTCTATCTCCGAACGCTGGCTCGGCTTGGAGCGAAGATTCTTGTCTTGGTTGTGAATGATCGTATTCAAGATTCAGTTATGGATGACTTCCTCGGCTCTCTCTGTACGGGGGGGCCTAATCATGAGTGGTTTCGCATGACGAATTATGGCGAGGACTGGTCGTCATTTCATTTGGCATTCCAGCAGGGCCTGCTCATCAAGTCTGGCGTAATTTACAAGATTCAGACTAAGAAGTCTGCCAATCTTGGCCCAGATGGCGGTGTTGCATGGACAGACGAAGCCCTTCAGCCAATCTGTGGCTCGTATTCAAATGTATTTGATACAACTGAGCTGCTGACACATGGTATGCGGTCCATTGTCGCGAGTTCCCTTTGCAGGCAAACAGGTTTTGGAGCCAATAAGAACATGCTTTATGACTATTTGGAGCAACTTGACTTGTCTGTGGATGCGGCCCGCAATGATTCTTTCTGCATGGGCTCCATGTTCGCGGCGGATGCAGGCTTTCTCCATCGCTACTTCTCAAGGCTTGGCCAAGTTGATTATAAGCAGGAGTCTGCCGGCGGAACAAAATTCTGCGGGCGCTATGTTGGCCATGCCATTGAGCGAACAATCTACTATTTCGCTAGTCAGGTAGATGGCAGTCAGGCCGTGGCTTGGGTGGATTGATCCATTTTGGATTGAAGTAACCTGGGCTTTGGTTGGTAATGCATTAGGCCCTCCTCAAACCCAATGGCAATGCTGGGAGGCAGCAACGAATCGGTTAGGATAGGTGAGCATCGATTGCGGTTTGCTTTGAACGCAGGACCTTTAGGCGCATTCAGCGATGGTCTTGTTCTGGATGACTTCCAGATGGCTGCAGTTGAAGCCTTGAATAATGGCCTTTCCGTTGTTGTCAGTGCTCCCACTGGAAGCGGCAAAACCCTGATTGGGGAATACGCCATTCATCGGGCACTCTCCCATAGTCATCGGGTGTTCTACACTACCCCCCTGAAGGCCCTATCAAATCAGAAGCTTCGGGATTTCAAGGAACAATTTGGTGATGATCGAGTTGGTCTGCTCACAGGTGATCTCAGTCTCAATCGAGATGCGCCAATTGTCGTGATGACAACCGAGATCTTTCGTAATATGCTCTATGCCGAAATTGATCATCCTGATGATGACCCGTTGCGGGATGTAGAAGCTGTTGTTCTGGATGAATGTCACTACATGAATGACACCCAGCGGGGCACCGTCTGGGAAGAGTCGATCATTCATTGCCCCCCATCGATTCAACTTGTGGCCCTCTCCGCCACAGTCGCCAACGCTGATCAACTCACTGATTGGCTCTGCCGCGTGCATGGTCCTACCCAATTGGTCATCAGCACCCACCGTCCTGTGCCATTGCACTTCAGCTTCTGCAGCGCCAAAGGCCTGCATCCTCTGCTCAATGATGCAGGTACGGATCTGCACCCGAACAGCAAAGTTTGGCGGGCCCCCAAGGGTGCTCGCCGCAAGGGCCCTGGCGCTGCCAGGTCTCCGCAGCCGGAGCCTGCACCGCTGGCTTTTGTGGTTCAGAAGTTGGCTGAGCGAGACATGTTGCCCGCGATCTACTTTATTTTCAGCCGACGCGGCTGCGATAAGGGAGTGCGTGATCTGGCCAGGCTGAATCTTGTGTCAGATGAAGAGCGCTTGCGTCTTCAGCAGCAATTGGATTCCTTCGCTGCCTCCAGCCCAGAGGCTGTTCGGGATGGCTATGCCGAGCCCCTCTTGCGGGGCATTGCCTCTCACCATGCTGGAGTGCTGCCGGCCTGGAAGGAATTGATTGAGGCTCTGTTCCAGCAGGGACTTATCAAGGTTGTCTTTGCCACGGAAACCTTGGCTGCAGGCATCAACATGCCGGCCCGAACCACAGTGGTGTCTTCACTCTCCAAGCGCACGGAGCGTGGCCATCGCTCACTGACGGGCAGCGAGTTTCTGCAGATGGCAGGACGGGCAGGTCGCCGAGGTCTCGACGTGCAGGGGTACGTGGTGACAGTGCAGAGCCGCTATGAGGGCGTGCGCGAGGCTGGTCAGCTGGCCACCGCACCAGCCGATCCACTGGTGAGCCAGTTCACGCCCAGCTACGGCATGGTCCTGAACCTGTTGCAGCGCTATGACCTCGCCAAGGCGAAGGAGTTGGTTGAACGTAGCTTTGGCCGCTATCTCGCCACGCTTGATCTGGTGGAGGATGAGGCTCGCATCAACGAGTTGATGCTCCAGCTCAGCGCCCTTGAAACCAATGCTGACGATGTGCCGTGGGAGGCTTTTGAGGACTACGAAAAGCAGCGGGGCAGGCTCAGAGAGGAGAGGCGCCTGCTGCGTACCTTGCAACATCAGGCCGAGGAGACCCTGGTCCATGAGCTTACGGCAGCGCTGCAGTTTGCCAGCGTGGGCACGCTGGTCAGCCTCAAGGCACCGCCGCTTCGGGGTCGAATCACCCCGGCGGTGATTGTGCGCAAGCCACCCGGGCCTGGCCAGTTCCCCTTGTTGCTTTGTCTGACGGACGACAACGTTTGGATTCTGGTACCTTGCAGTGCCGTTGTCAGCCTTCATGCCGAACTGAGCTGCCTTCAGGTGAGCGACCTTGAGACCACGCAACTCGTCCATACCGGCGAGATTCGCCATGGTGATCAGCAGAGTGGGGGGCTTGCCTTGGCCGTGGCCTCCATGGCGCGCCGGCACGACATGACCACTCCCCACTACGACCTGGCGGCCGAGGTGCGCAATCAGGCTGAGTGTGTTGAGGCTTTGGAGCGTTCCCTGACGACCCACGCCGCCCACCGTTGGGGGGATCGCAAGCAACTCAAGCGCCATCGCCGTCGCATGGAGGAGCTGAACGAGGAGATCGCGGAGCGCCAGAGGCTTTTGCACTTCCGCTCCAACCGCCATTGGGACACGTTCCTGGCACTGATTGAGATTCTTCGCTTTTTCGGTGCGCTGGCCGGTTCAGACGGGTTGCAACCTACGGATGTGGGGCTCACCGTGGCTGCATTGCGGGGCGACAATGAGCTCTGGCTGGGCCTGGCCCTGATCAGCGGCCATTGTGACGAGCTCGATCCAGCCGAGCTGGCCGCCACGCTTGAGGCCATTTCCACCGAGGTCAACCGGCCTGATCTGTGGTGCTCCTGGGGGCCACCGCCTGCGGTGGAGGAGGCCCTCCACAGCCTGCGTGGGATGCGCCGTGAGCTCGGTCGACTGCAGGAGCAGGCCGGGGTCGTGGTTCCGATCTGGTGGGAACCTGAGCTCACCGGACTTGTCCATGCCTGGGCGTCTGGAACCCCCTGGGCCGACTTGATGGCCAACACGTCACTCGATGAGGGCGATGTGGTGAGGGTGTTGCGCCGCACGGTGGACCTGTTGGCCCAGATTCCCTATGGGGTCGCCGTCAGCCAGCGGCTCCGTGACAATTCCCGCTCCGCCCTGAAGGCCATCAATCGCTTCCCGGTCTGTGAGCTTGAAGACCTGCTCCCTACGCTGCCATGAGCCGTGAACTGCTCCGGCTGAGTGAGTCGCGTCACTGTCTGGTCGACCTGTTCGGTGCGGCGCCGTTGGCGCAGCAACGCCCTCAGGCAAGCGATGCCCTCCTGCGTGCCTACCTGAGCCACCCTGGTCGGGTGTTGACGGCCCTGCTCAGCCGTCAGCGACTGAAGAGGCTGTCCGCGGGGCGTTTCCACTACTCCTCCAAAGCCATTGTGGCGGGTCCATGGCAGCTCCAGCCCCAGTTCTGGTTTAACGCCAGTTGGAGCGGTGACAGCGTGCAGATCCAACTCGTGGACTGTCAGCTCCAAGGCCTGCCCGATTCGGGCCCCGGGCAGGGAGTACGCCTCGAACTTGAGGCTTGCCTGCGGGCTGAGAACGCCATGCTGGTGGCCTCAGCCACGGCAGCCCTTGAGTTGCAACCGGGGCCGCTCACCGGCTGGCTGCCCAGGCCGCTGTTCGCGCTGTTGGGCAGGCAGGCCCTGCTGGCCTGCCTGTCAAGGCTTGAATCCCGCTGCCAGAGGCGGCTACCATTAAGCGCCCTTGCCTGGATGGACCGTGGCGAGCTCGCAGTTCAAGGCATTGCGGCTCCTGCCAACCAGGAGCCCTTCCGATCTCGAACAGGGCACTGTCGTCTTTGACCAGGTCAGCAAGCGGGTTTCTCTGGGCGGTGGCCGCACGCTTACAGTGCTGGATGATCTCTCCCTCACGATCGAGGCAGGAAGCAAAATCGCCCTTTTTGCGGCCTCAGTGGAGACCAGTCGTGCCTTTCTGAACTGCCTGGCGGGGCATGAAATGGTCAACGGCGGCGACCTTCTGGTGGGAGGTTCGTCGTCCTGGTTGATCGGCTCCAGAATGCCTCTGATGCCTGTACTCACGGGCCGGGCTAATGCAGAATTTCTCGTTTCTGTTTATGGGGTCTATGAAGACGATGAGCGAGAGGTTGATTTCATAAGGAAGCTTTGTGGCTTGGGTAGTTCTTTTGATGAGCCCCTTGAAAAGTATACCTCGGGCATGAAAGATAGGTTGAAGCTGGCGTTGTCTTTGGCTTTTCAGTTTGATGTCTATCCCGTGATGCGATGGGATGGTTGGAATTGTCGGGCTGATGTCCCTTTCATGAATCAAGTCAGGCGACTGGTTGATCGCCGCTTGGAGGGGAGAACATTGGTTGCAGAGGCATCAAACTCTCAAAACTTTGCATTGGACTACTGCAATGAAGGCATTGTACTGAAGGATGGAGCTATCATTTACAGGGGATCACTTGATGATTGTGCTGTCTTGGCAAAAGAAGCCCAGGCAGCGCGAAAGGAGAGATCACTGTCTCGGCATTTAAGGCAGCATTCAGATGTTGAAGAGGATCTTCAGGGCACCATGGATGATCTGCTTGAGGCACCGATCTTTGATGGACTACAATCTCCGCAGCCGAGTCAGACAGTGCGGCAACCTGCTCGGGAGGTTGGCTGACTGATGATTATTCAGAAACTACTTCTTCAAGTTCGGATTGTCAACGCGATTGCCAGGCGCGAACTGCAAATGAGAGCGGCAAAAGGTCCGATGGGTGTACTGGGAGTGTTTGTAGAGCCACTTCTCTTTATCGCTATCTTCATGTCATTTCGCCTTTTTGGTAGTCAAGCGAGTCTCCAGCCAGACTATATCAACCCCGTGCTATGGATGGCCATTGGGTTTGTCGGATTTTTTATGTTTTCGGAAGTGGCGCTGAAAGCTCTTGGAGGAGTCAAAAAGAGCACAAAACTCACCTATTACAGCCGAATTCGCCCTATCGACTACCTACTTGGCTCTGCCATTCTTGATACCCAGGTCTTCTCGCTTTTGTTGCTTGCATTTATATTTTCCTCATTTGTGTACGAATGGAAGCCAATCGTTGAGGAGCCAGGACTTGCAGTATTTTACTTTATCATGCTCTCGTTACTTGCCTTTGGCGTTGGCTTGGTCACACTGATCATCGGACATCGTTTGCCATTTGTTGCCAGTATTGCCAGGACGGCGGTGAGGCGTCTACTCCTATTCACGTCTTGCATCTTCTTTTCGATCAGCACCATCCCCAACATCTTCCGAGGCTGGATTCTCTGGAATCCGTTGGCCCATGGCATTGAACTACTGCGACATTCGTTCAATAGTGACTATCCCATACCTGGCGTTTCAGCCGTTTATCTGATAGGCTCTACATTGTTTTTGCTGGGGCTTGGATTCTTTATCTATGGCAACAATGAAACTCTTTTGCTGGCAGACGAGGAGTAGATTCCGTGTCCAGTTCTTCTAAATATTCTGCACTTCATTTTACCTTGAGTCTCTCTCTTCCCTCTTGCCTGTGGCCTATGTACTTGCCCTCAGGTTTAACCGCCAGAGGGATGAATGTGCCAAGCTTTGCTGCTGATTCTTTTGTGATACAGTATTTGGAATGATCTACGATCGCTCTCCCAATTCTGCACCTCTCCCTAGGCCGGTGCGCGCCAGGCGAGAGCGTCGGCTCAGCTGGCGCGATCGTAGCGAGATGCGTGCCATGGAGATCGGCATGGTGGCGGGAGGTCTGGCCAGTCGTGTCGGCCACTCCCTGTCAGGCATCATGCGTGCCATCGGTTTTGCCGAAGACGAGCTTCCCAATGTGGGCCGCCCCCCACGCCATGAACCGTCCGGGTCTCCCGTCGATTCTGCCCAGGATGAAGGGCGACGTTGGAAAGGGCTGACTCCCGAGCAGCGTCGCTGGTTGATCCCTGGGCCAAAGCGGATTGCCGCCTTGGTTCTGGCGGGCGGGGTTCTCTACTTTGGAGTGATCGGCCGCAATCGCTATCAGGTCACGTCGGATTTCATTGTCCGATTACCACAAGCCCCTAACAACGTTACTCCCTCCCTGCTGGGTACCGTTCTTGCCGGTCCCACGATGCTGGGTTCCCTCGAGGATGGCCGATTCCTCTCTGTCTATCTCACATCGCCAGAAGTGATGGAGAGAGTCTTCCTGAGCTTGAAGCCTGAGCAGACTTACGCCAGAAATGGCACTGATCCTTTTGCAGGCCTTCCCAAGAACGCAGCCTTTGACCAGCAGCTGGCATTCTTCCGTCGTCAAGTGAGTGTGGTGCCGCAGGATCTGACGGGCGTCATTCAGATGACGACCACCGGCTTGAACCCAACGACGGCCTTCAAGCTTAACCGCTTACTTCTGGATGAGGCGGAAAATTTTCTCAACACCTCCAACCAGAACATCAGCCGGAATCAGCAGACGTTTGCTGAACAGGAACTTGAAAATGCCCGTGAGCGGCTTGCCAAGGCGCAGCAGGCTTTGGCTGCTTTCAATGACCGTCAAGGCGAGATCAATCCCGAGGCTGCTGCTGAAGCCACCAGCCGCTTCATTGCTGCCATGGAAGCCAGGTTGATTGATCTTCAGGTGGAAGAAGGTCGCCTGAAGCGACAGTTTCTTGATCCAAATGGCCCCGAAGTATCCTTTGTTGCTGACCAGATTGCTGAGCTGAGGCAACAAATAGATGTAGAGCGCTCCAAGCTCGTTGGCTCTGATGCGAAGAACTTCAACCAGAAGTTGGTCGAGTCTAGAAATCTCACCACCGAGGTTGAGTTTGCAGAGGCTTCTGTCAAGGCCGCCCAGCTTGCTGCTGACAACAGTCGTCTTGAAAGTCAGCGCCAGCTGAAGTTCCTGGTCCTGCTCAGTAATCCGGAAACTCCATCGGGGCAGTCCCTTGATTGGCGGTGGAAGGGGTTGCTCTCCCTCGTGGGTCTGCTGCTCGTGGGTTGGGGTGTGGCCAGCTTTGTGCTTGGTATCTCCCGGCGTCAGTAACAGCGCTTGTTTGGTCGCCGCCGCAGCCAGCAGGATTTTGATCGTCTGCGCGATCAGAGGGATCTGGCACGTCGCCAGAGGGACCGACTGGCGCAACGTCTTAAGCGTGTCTCCAAGCAACTGTCAGAGGAAAAGGCGAAAGCCCTTCTCCCTCCCTACGCACGCCTGGATCTGCTCACCTACCGCGATGATGGCCCGCAGCGGTATTGGCCGCAGAGAGACTCGGTTCTGACCCTTGCTGTAGACCCCGGTTCCCACGTGGCCTTTGCCACTGTAGCCAATGACCGCTTCCTGCCAGGTCTGCGCGGTTTGCTGTTGTCCTTGCTGTCGGTCTATCCGGATCTGTCCAGTCCATTTGTGGTGTTTCACGATGGCTCACTGAATCAGCTGGATCAGGCTGAACTGCTTGAGCTTTATCCCCGTATCAGCTTTGAGGCGCCGGATCCGAGCTGGGTCTCCGTCCTGCCGCGAGACTCCGCAAACCGCGAGCGGATTGGTGTCCTCGGCTATCTCAACACCTATGCCCTGAGCCTTCGCGGTTATGAGCGCGTCATTGTGCTCGATTCCGATGTTCTGGTGTTCGGATCGCTGGATCGCCTCTGGGCTCCAGGCTCGGCCTTCCGGGTAGTGATTGATTGTGGTGCCAACCCATATGGCGTTGTCAGTGGTCATACCGGCCGGCCTGTGATCAATTCGGGGCTGATCTCGATTCCGGGATCTGCTCTGACCGACACCATGTTCACCCGCATGCAGGCCCTGATTCGATCGAGTGCTGATTCCGTCTGCCCTCATCTGGATTTGTTTGCCGACCAGAAAGTGTGGAATCAGTTGCTGATGGATCAGCCGGTTGAACTGCTGCCGATCAATTTCAACTGCAACATCAAATATGTTGTTCAGTTTCTCGAAGGCTGCATTGAAGGCCTGGCGCTGGTGCACTTTGCCGGGCCCAAGCCCTGGCTGCGGCATGAGCAGCTCCGCGGCCGTTCCAAGTCGGTCACCGATCACTGGCTGTGGATCAGAACCACCCGCCGGCTCACGTGGGCCTGGCGCCTGCGCCAGTTTCAGGCCTGCAGCGGAGGGCTGACTGACTGGGCTGACTCAGGCGACTGGAAGGGCACGACCCGCCCCGCTGTGGCTGCTTTCCACCCGCAGGCTCTGCTTGATTCGGGTCAGCAAGCCGCCTCCTGGCACCTTGTGATCCACAGTGCGGAGCAGCTCTGCCCTGCCTGTGGCGGCCAGCCCCGGTGGCCAGCGGACTGGATACCAGGCCTGAACAGCCTGGCGCAACAGCAGCCGCTGACGCTCTGGGCGCCGTTTAGTCTTCGCCACCTGCTCCAGGTTGCAGGGATGCCCGCTGGCGCCGAGTGCCGCTTCATCCTGATGGAGTTGCCCTTCAGCGCTGTCGACCTCACCGCGTCAGCGCAGCCAGGCTTTGCTCCCTGGTCGGGCTCAGCCGAAGCCTCTATGCGCCGGGCCGTCAGCCAACAGCTGGGCGCCTCGAACCTGCACTGGCTGGTTTGAGGGACGACCCGCTCGGCTGGCCCTGCTTGCCGCTGAGGGGGTAGATGCTCGCATCCATCAGTCGCTCGAGTACGGCGTCATTGCCGCCCCGCTTGTTGATCGTCAGAAACAGGCTGTGGGGCGCCTGGCTGTTGCGGTGAGGGCGGATGCGCCGACCGGCAGCGGTGAGTTCAGGAAATTCGAGGCTGAGGGAGGCATTCAACAAGGCGCTCGGCACCCCCAGCAACAGGGTGTGGTGCTTGAACCAGAGGTCGTCGGCATGGCCCGCCAACTGCAGGGCCTGGCGCCAGTTCAGCACGTCGCGATGCAGCTGGCTCAGTCGATAGCAGATGCCGTCCTTGCCCGTGGGCACGGTGAGCGGGTGGGGCTCGGTGAGCGTGGGATCGTGTTTGATCCAGCGGTGGTACGGGGCAATCCTCCCCTCTTCCACCACCATGCGGCGGCCCCGGAAGCCCACCACGCAGTTCAGCCTGTCCTGGGCATTCAGCAGCCGGCGCAGCCAGTTCCGGGGATACAGGGTGTCATCGTCGGCCGTGATCAGGTAGGGATCCAGGGCTTTTATTCGATCGTCGAGCAGGCCGATCAGGGGCAGCAGTTTGCGATAGGAGCCGGTGTTCTCCACAAAGTGGCAGTGCAGCTTGATCCCCCGCTGGCGCGACTGGCGTTGGCGGTCTTGGAGGAAGCGTGGAAGCGCTGTGAAGCCCAGATCCAGCAGGTAGGGGTCATGGGAGAGGAACAGATGCAGGGAGACGGGCCTGGCGTCAGGGGGCAGGGACTGCCGCAGCAAGCTGTCCAAGGTGCGTTTCAGCGCCCTTTCCCGGCCCCGGATCGAGGTGAGTCCGATCAGCACGGGTGCGGTGCTGCGGCTCCCTGCGGCATCGCCCCTGGCTGCGGCGTTCCGCATCGCTGCTGCTGAGGGTGTCACACCAGGTGCTCCCGTCTGATCAGCCGACGCCAGGTGGACATCCGCAGGCTGCAGCCGTATTCAAAGCCAGAGGAGATTGTGTCGGCTCCACCGCGCATCAGATAGAGCGGTTGGCCCAGCCGGGCGATGGCCCCCTCGCCGAACTGGCGTTGCAACCTGCTGCGGAACTCCACATCGCCGCGGGAGCGTACGGGGTAGAACCCCCCCAGGGCCACCGCCGTGTCCCGTCGCACCATCAGGGAGGTGATGCCATCGCCGATGGCACGGAAGCCGTCGCCATCGGGTTGGGGCTGGCCACTGAGCTCCTCGAAGCGCACATGCTGGCTATAGCAAGCCAGGGCCCCCTGTGCCAGGGCCCTCGCCTGGTGGTCCAGGCGCAGGGGGTGAGAGAGGTCGTCGTCGTCCTGAATGGCGAGCACCTCCGAGCGGCAGGCGGCAAGGGCCAGGTTGCGGCAGGCGTACTGGCCCTGGTTACGTTCCTGCCGCAGCAGGAGCACCGGCAGCCCGTGGCCGTAGCGGAAAAGATCCAGGAGCTGCTCCAGGGCTTCACCCTCCCCCGCCGGCGAGCCGTCATCCACCACCAGCACCTCGGCTGGGGGAAGGGTCTGGAGGCGCAGGGCCTCCAGGCTTGCCTCAGCCGACCCAGATCCGGGCGGAAGGTGGTGATCACCACGGCAATCCGCACGGCTCCGGGCGCGGCGGATCCGGGTTGGGGGCCGTGGCGCCGCCAGTGCTCCAGGATCCGATCAAAGGCCTGAGCCACCCCCTCGCCTGGGGGGAGCAGCGGCATCAGATCGGGCACCCCGCAGGCCTCGCCATAGAGGCGCAGCAACGAGGTGGTGTACGTGCCGAAGCCCGAGCAGGCCGCCGCCAGAAGCGGCTCCTCAGCCCCAGCCAGCCAGCAGCGGCTCGTGTCGCCGGGGTTCATCTCCTGCACCCGCCGCAGCAGATTCGTGCGGTCCCTGACTCCGCTGGTGAGGCGCAGCAAGGCCAGAAGCTGCAGCCGCAGCAGTTCCTTGCCCTGCGCTTCCGAATCCGCGCCTGGCTGACCGGCCGTCTCGGTCGGTGGCACGAGGTAGCGATGCAGGCGCATGGTGCCGGCCAGCACGGCACCGCCATGGCTGGACAGCCAGCTGACATCGAGTCGAAACCGGCGCAGGTCTCGTAGCAGGGCTTCCAGCAGATCGGCCTGCCACCACACGCGCGGCAGCAGTCGCTCGAACAGCTGCACCAGGGCCTGCTGCCGCTCCAGCGGCAGCAGGGTCACAGCGGCGCCGTCCAGCAGCAGCAGGCCCTTGAGCAACAGCAGACAGGCTGAGGGTGGCTGCCGCTGGGGTAGTTGACTGCAACTCTCCAGACTGAGTTGCAGCACCAGCTCGCGCAGCAGCTGCAGGTTGCTGCCGGCTCCCCGCACTGCTTCGGCCAGTTGACGTTGCAGCAGGCGTCGCCGCTTGCCATCGCCGCGGCTTGAGGCCAGATCAATCTCCTGGACCACGCTGTCGATGGCTGCGGCCAGCGTCGGCACGGCGGTGGTGGCTTCGCTGCTGCAGGTCTCACTGTCGATGCAGCGGATCAACCTGGCAGCTCGCTGAACCGGGTCTGGGAGCTGCAGAGCCCGCTCCAGCATCCGCCCCCGCAGTTTGCAGGCGATGGCGCTCAGCTCGGGGTCGCGGCTGTTGAGGGCGCCGACCAGCGTTTCGGCCAGGTCCCAGACCCAGTCGAGCCTGCAGGCCTGCTCTGGTGCAGTCGCTTCAGGGCCAGCCTGCCTGAGCAGTGCCTCCAGGTCTGAGGCGAGCGCGGCCGTGAACGCCGCCTGCTCGTGCTGGGGGAGCAGGTGCACCAGGGCCGCAAGTTGATCGGCCTGTTCCGGGCTGAGGGGAACGTCGGTCCGGATCCAGCCGGCGGCGTCAACCGGCGGGCGCCAGGGGGGCGTGGGCCAGCTGCGCGGGGCGATCTGGCGCAGCAGGCGACGCTCGCTCTGCAGCAGGGCCAGGGCGGTGGGGATCACCTCGGCTGTTGGCGGTGCCAAGGGCCCATCAGGCTCGTGCAGCAGCGGCTCCAGCAGGTTCAGCCAGAGATCCAGCTGGGCGCGGTAGGCCAGGAGCTCCTCCTCCAGATGGGACCGTCGCTCGGCGGTGGCTGTTGCGGCAGACCAGCTCAGCGCGTTCAGGGTCAGGCAGGTTCCACCGGCAGCCACCAGAAGCTCTTCCAGGCTGGGGACCAGCTCGGCCTCCGCCAGCCCACGAGCCCAGCTCAGGGGCAGCAGGGCGATCAGAGACGGGGAGGAGGGGCCGGCGTCAGCCCCGGGGCCAGGCGGCAGGGTCAGCTCCAGGCTGCGGGCGGGCTGCTCCGGCCCCAGGGCTGCCCCTGGGAGCAACAGCACCGCGTCGAGGCCTGAGCAGAAGCGGTACCTGCTCACCCCAGGCAAGGCATGGAGCCGCTGGATCAGTCCTTGCAGGTTCAGGCGTGTGTGAACGTCCAGAACGGGGGCGGGAGAGGATGGCAATCCATCTTCGCGCCCCGATTGAGGTCCCTCGACCTGCTGATCGCCGCCCCGAGCGACCCCGCCGGCCTGGCGGGCTGGGGGGATGTGGCCTTCGCCCAGAGCCTGCAGCGGGCCCTGCGCGGCTGTGGCCTTGCCACACGCCTGCTGTTTCGCGACACCTACGAAAGCGCCACCCCCCCTCCCGCCGGCACCGGGCTGCTGCTGCTGCGGGGCAAGTTCCGTCCCCGCCCCGAGTGGCTCAGCGAGGCCACCTACTGCACCCGGCTGCTCTGGCAGATCAGCTGGCCGCTGGACATCAGCGCCGCGGAACTGGCCAGTTACGACAGGCTGTTCGTGGCTTCAGCCCAGGACCGGCAGCGCCTGGCCTACCTGAGCGGCAAGCCCACCCATGTGCTGCCCCAGGCCACGGACTTCCGGATGGCCGGTTCCCCGCGGCTGCCCAGCCGGGGGTTGCTGTTCGTGGGCAACACCCGTGGCTTGGTCCGGCCCCTGGTGCTGGGCTTCGGCCGCAGCGGGCTGCCGCTCACCCTGATCGGCAGCGGCTGGGAGGCCTACGGCCTGAGGGCGGAGCGGCAGAGCATCAGCAACCACGCCCTCCCGGCTCTCTACGGCGAGAGCCTGGCGGTGCTCAACGACCACCACGGCGCCATGCGTGATTTCGGCTATCTCAACAACCGGGTCTTCGATGTGCTGGCCTGCGGGGTGCCCGTGATCACCGACATGGCGCCAGGCTGCCCTGAAGCGCTGCTGCCGGGGATCGTCGTGCATGGCCCCGATGACGACCCCCAGGCCACGCTGGCTGAGGTGATGCGCCGCCGCTCCAAGCCTGGACTGCTGCAACGGGTCAGCCGGGTCGTGGCCCGTGAGCACAGCTTTCAGGCCCGGGCCGAGGCGTTGCTGGCGGCCTGCGGCCTTGGCTCAGGATTGGTTGACGCTGGCGGCTGGACGCGAGGGGCTGCCCTGGCTGCCCCCGCCGATCTCTGGCCCTGAGGGAAAGCCGGCCTGTTGGAGCAGCTGCTCCACTTCGGCGATGTAGAGCTGAAACCCCTCCAGCTGCAGGGCCTGGGCCCGTAGCTCTTCGGGGAATTCGACAATTGGATCAGGCTGGCCAGCCTTGACGTCCCGGCGCAGTTTGAGGCTGGCGGCCTCGGCCATGAGCTCGTCAAACCTGGGGAAGTCCGGGTCCTGAAGCAGGGCTCGGCTCAGCTCCCTGGCCGCGACCACGCCCTTTCTGTTGGCCAGAAGCTCCTGAACGCGGGTCAGCTTGGCCTTGCGCCAGCTGCGCCAGGCTTCAGGCGCACGCCGCTCAGGATGCTCCAGAAGGATCGCCAGCCGTTGGTGGGGCGTAAGGGGTCGCAAGAGCCTGAGCCGCCGAGCGATCTTCTTCAGTGGCCAAAAAAAGCCGCGTCGGCGCGATGCCTCTGGTGTGGCTCTAGCCATGGTCTTTAGGGATGGCATTTCAGCCGACTCAGGCTACCGAGAACATGTGATGGCTACCTGGCCCGCCAGAAACTCCCTACCCAGCCTTTCGGCCCGGTCCCGACATCCCCACCGTTTGTATGGTCACCGCAGGCTGGTTGATGAGCAATCTGCCAGCGGCGGCCACCTGCACCTGTAGGAATCCTGCCCTCTATGGCTCCCCACCAGCATGGGTTGCACAACAACGCCATGAGCTGAGGGCCTAACCCCTGGCATCGCTACTCCTAACTGCCGGTGAATCTCCTGATCAGTTCTATGCTGTGTTGATCATCAAGTGGTCCAGATGACTATTGTCTGGTTCGCCTATCGCTTTCTCTTCTGTAAAACAATGAAGACGGCGGGCGCTGCGCTCGAGGTGTCCAGTGCCTCACGTCTGCCTGCCACGGATGTGGTGACACCACTGGTACCCCTTGAGCCATCGGCCCAGAAACTTCAGGCACCAAGGCGTCAGATTGCGTAACCATGTTCCCTTTGCCAGAAGCAGAGATGTCTTCGGCAATGATGTTGAAGGCTTTTCAGTCTTTTGCATTGAGCGTCATCCGGTGAAAAATGTCTTTCTCACTATGCCATGGTTCGGCATTCGCCCAAGCATCTGAAACGCAGTGAGTTCCAGGGGATGTCTTGGTCGGATTATATGCAACACGGTGTTTTCCCGATTGATTTGGCGCGGTATGCTTCGCCGGATCAGTCTGGTGGCTGAGTCCCAGATATGTTTGTGATAATCAATTTTACCAAGCTGTAAAATGGCGTTGCCAAATTTCTGCTGGAGTGCGGATTGCGTGATTCTAAGATGATTCCTAAGGCGAAATCGGGATTGAGGAAAAGGGCGGGGGCCCTCGGTTGCAAGATGTTTCAGGGGCACAGGTAGAGACCATCATGCGGAAGTTTCAGGTCTCCAACGATTTCTTGGCCAAGCACTTTGGAATTGTTTATGGCGCCTGCCCCGGTTAGGTCTCATGCCGGCTGGCCAGCATGTTGGAGGGCCTTTTTCAGCTTGCTGTTTTCCGCTGCTTTCTGGGCCATTCTGTGAAGCACATGAAGACTGAGAGCATGGTAGGCCTCGGTCGAAATATTTTCCACAAGATAGGCAACTTCTTGAAGGGCGCCGGTGAGATCACTGGCAGGAGGGGAAGGGACTCGCGGTGGTGAGAGAAGGGCTTGCCTGAGGCGATCATAGTCAATCTGTTGATAGTTCAATCCAAACTCCGTGGACAGTTGGAGAAGCTCCTGAGCGTGACAATCTTCAATGAAGTGGCGCCACTCCTGGTGAAGGCGAGGCGGTTCAAACCGGTCCATGCCACTGCACTCCTGCAAGATAAGAATGAGCTGACGGGTGTCAGGAGTAAAGATATTTGCTTTCTCCCTGTGAAACATTCGTCGATAGTTCAGCAGCAGGGCCATTCCCTCGGCAGTCATCGACAGATTTCGGTTGCTCTTGGTTGTTGTCGCAGGGTTCTTCTCGCGGCTTTGATCAGCATCAAGGCCAAAAATTGATTGCAGGAAATCATCCACCACAGAACTCTGAACAAGGCTGCTGCGCTCGTAGGCGCGGTACAGAGTGCAGCCGGGGAATACGGAATTCCAAGTTCTCAGTACATGGGAAAAATGTTGCTTCCAGCCTATGGGTGATGGCAGCTCATGATGGGCTTTAATAGATTGTTGAGCGCTGGATAGAAACAAAGAGCCTGGATCTCTGACGTAGGCGAGGACTAGGAACTGTGTGACGCCGTGGCACTCCAGAAATTGTCTTAGCTCTTGAACACTTGCGGCATCAAGCCGAGTGAGGTATTCATCACTGAAGATCAGGGTGTTACAGGAGTCGTGGCAAGCAATCTCTTGGGCGAGTAGTTGTTGTTGTAGTCGGCGATGGTGATCGTACTCAGTATCCGAATGAAAGCGCATGCGATCCACGCGACTGATGCTGCCCCGATGGAATGAGAAATACAGCGTGCGGTGGTTGAGGCCAGTTTTGGCACCGGTCATCCCTAGGCTCAGGATGCCGTGATCTTGCCACCGCTCGTAGTGAGCTTTGAGGAAGGTCTGGATTGAGGATGATCCAGCCTTGGGGGCACCTATATGGATGATGGCCCTGCGTTCCTGCTGCATACTCGCTGATCACCTGCCTATGGTTCGACCAGTCAGGACGGCTCTCTTGTCGGTGTCTTGAGATGTATGCCGGCCGGAGAGAAGCTGTTGGCTGGTTAGCCTTGGGACTATATCATTTAGACGGCATCATGATCATGCCTTGGAGTCGTCCCTGGCTTGTCTACGGCTGTGAAGCCCATCGCCTTGAGCCTTTCTGTACGGTTCAGCGCCGAGGCTTTCAACATGTTACATTGCGAAATCTCTTCTAAAAGCAGCGCTTCTGATGAGATCTCTTGAGAGATCAGTAGGATAGGTAGGGTTAGTCCATTTCTACGGTCTGTAGAGTGTTCCCCTCATGAATGCCCCAGTCCAATGACAGTGTTTGTGCTGCGTCCAGCCCGGCAGGGACAGAAAGTGACGCGACGCATTCTGAAGAGTCTCGGCTTGGCTGTCACGGAGGCATCTCCTGGGGCAGAGGGTGTGGCGGACTACGACGTGTTCATGGGGGCGGGGCTTGTAGGACAGTATCAAGACCTCGCCGAGCGCTTCCCCTCCGCTCGGTTCATTCTTCTGTGCCACTTCGGCGGTGATGCTCAAGACAGGCCTATCAGCCAGCGCGTCAGTGCATTCTGTGACGATGTTAAGTCCTTTTTTGCGGCTGAGCCCGAGCGCTTGCTGACCGTGGATTTACCGAGTCCTGAGGCAAAGGCGGCCCTCAAGCAGTTCCTGCACCTGCCAGAGCCCAACCCCGTCGTGCTGCCGCCCCAGAGTCGGGCCGCCAGGCGTCTGCGGCAGCAACGCCGTCGCCGCACGAGCACGAAGGTGTTCTGCATCGGCTTCCATAAGACCGGCACGACCAGTCTGGAGCGGGCTCTTGAGTATCTAGGCTATCGGGTGATTGGACGCAAGCGGCTCAAGGGGCTTTACAGCCATGCCGACTTGTTTGAGGCATGTTGTGATCTCGTCCCTCGCTATAATGCCTTTCAGGATAATCCTTGGCCGTTATTCTATCGAGAGCTGGATCAAAGATTTCCAGGCAGTAAATTCATTCTTACCGTTCGTCCCCCTGAGGCGTGGTTGCGTAGTCAGGTGAAGCACTTTGGCGTAAAGATGTCACGAATGCGCCAATGGATCTATGGAAAGGGATGCCCTGAGGGTAATGAGGCGGTTTACCTCACCCGCTACAACAACCACAATGCCGCGGTCGTTGACTATTTTCGCGAGCGCCCAAGAGACCTTCTTGTGATTGATCTCACAGCCGGAGCTGGCTGGACGGAAATCTGTAGGTTTCTGGGCCATTCGCTGCCAAATGTTCCCTTTCCTCGCTCCAACACGGCGGCTGATCGGAAAGAGCGCAGCACATTTACAGACGCGTGGATTCCCCCTGGGCAAATTCCTTAGCCACCTGCTGGATTCCCAGTGGCAGTGACACCTTGGCCTGCCAGCCGAGGCCCTTCAGTCGCGTTACATCCAGAAGTTTGCGAGGAGTCCCATCCGGTTTGCTCGTGTCCCACTCAATGTCTCCCTGAAATCCCACTGCATCGGCCACCATCTCTGCCAACTCCTTGATCGGCTGGTCTTCACCGGTGCCCACATTCAGGAAGCTAAGCAACTGCCCATCGCTTCGCTGTGGAGCCTCTTCCGCTGAGGGATTCCAATGCTCAAGGCAGTACACACAGGCATCGGCCAGATCGTCCACATGCAGAAACTCTCGGCGCGGCTGGCCTGTGCCCCAACAGGTCACGGAGTCGGCGCCGCTGATGCGAGCCTCATGAAACCGACGAATCAGGGCTGGCAGAACATGGCTGTTCTGCGGGTGATAATTATCGCCTGGGCCATAGAGATTGGTAGGCATCAAGCTGATGGCATCAAAGCCATGCTGAAGCCGCAGTGCTTCGCATAACTTGATGCCGGTGATCTTGGCAATAGCGTACCACTCATTGGTGGGTTCAAGTGGGCCATTCAGCAATTCCTCCTCTCTGATGGGCTGGGTGGCAAACTTTGGATAGATGCAACTGCTGCCGAGAAACAACAGGCGACGCACACCGTGTTGCCAGGCAGCCTCAATCACATTGAGCTGAATCTTGAGATTGTCCAGCAGGAAGTCGGCGGGATAAGTGGAGTTGGCCACAATGCCGCCAACCTTGGCGGCGGCGACTACCACCACATTCGGCTTCTTCTGCTGAAACCATGACTTGACGGCCTCGCCGTCGCTGAGGTCGAGGCTGGAGCGATCAGCGGTGAGCAGATTGGTGAAACCCTGCCGCTCAAGGGCCCGGCAGACGGCGCTGCCGGCCATGCCCCGGTGTCCTGCCACAAAAACTTTGTCCTGTCGATGGAGCAACCCACCGGATGCCTGGCCGGTGCTGGTGCTCATGCCTTCACCTTCGGACTCACGGCATTGGGGTTGGTTGGGGGGTTCTCCATCGACCCCACCACGGTGAACCCTTCCCGCTTCAGGGTGGCTTCCTTGGAGGCCTCCAGCTTGTCGCAGGCGACCATTTCCTCCACCAACTCCTCGAGGCTTGTGGTCGGAGTCCAGCCGAGTCTTTCATGGGCCCGGCTTGGATCTCCCAGCAGGGTTTCCACCTCTGCAGGCCTGAAGTAGCGGGGGTCGATCCGCACCACGGTGGCACCGGTGTCGGTGCGGCGGCCCACTTCTTCGAGACCTTCCCCCTGCCAATCGATGGCCGGGCCACCGGCTGAACCCTGCCAGCCCACCGCTGCTGCGGCCAATTCGATGAATCGGCGCACACTCTCCTGCCTTCCGGTGGCGATCACGAAGTCTTCAGGAGGGCCTTCCTGTTGCAGCATTCGCCACTGCATCTCGACATAGTCGCGGGCATGCCCCCAGTCCCGCAGGGAGTCGAGGTTGCCCATGTAGAGGCATTGATCCAGGCCTGCATCAATTCTTGCCAGCCCCCTCGTGATCTTGCGTGTCACAAATGTCTCACCCCTGCGCGGCGACTCATGGTTGAACAGAATGCCATTACAGGCATACATGCCATAGGCCTCCCGATAATTGACCGTGATCCAGTAGGCATAGAGCTTGGCGACTCCATAGGGACTTCTGGGGTAGAATGGTGTGCTCTCCTTCTGGGGAATCTCCTGCACCAATCCGTAGAGTTCGCTTGTGCTCGCCTGGTAGATTCGGGTGCGTTCAGAGAGCCCGAGAATCCTCACGGCTTCGAGAATTCTGAGCGTGCCCAGGCCGTCGCTGTTGGCAGTGTACTCGGGCGCTTCAAAACTCACTTGAACGTGGCTCTGGGCCCCCAGGTTGTAGATCTCATCAGGCTGAACCTGCTGGATAATCCTAATCAGGTTGGTGCTGTCAGTGAGATCGCCATAGTGCAGCACCAGGCGCGGATCACCGACATGGGGATCTTGGTAAAGATGGTCGATCCGGCTAGTGTTGAAACTGCTAGATCGGCGCTTGATGCCATGCACTTCGTAGCTCTTATCAAGCAGCAATTCGGCCAGATAACTTCCATCCTGGCCTGTGATCCCGGTAATCAAGGCTGTCTTGCTCATGCCGTTGCTGGGGCCTCAGTGATCCTCTGCCCGCCATTGTGGACTGTGCATGGCCAGCCTCCAGACAATGCGGAACAGCGGCCTTGTGTTGGTGATGGCCGGGGTGGGGAGCAAGATAGGTCGGTGAGCCTGGGTGGCCTGTGAGTGCACTTCGGATTGCCCCCCCTCCCGGGGCTGCGGATCCCGTGCTGGAGCCGGTCCTGCAACGGGTGCTGAACGTGCTGCTTGCCGCCGACCTGCCTGTGGAGCAACTGGAGTCCTGGGAGGCCGTGGAATTGGGCCTGGGCCCCGTGGCCGTGCTCTACCCCACCCCCGACCAGGCCCTCTGCGCCGACCTGCTGCAGTCCGAGGGCGGCCTGGCCGGCCACTACGCCCGTCTGGCCGCTCTGGCCTCGACCTGGGCGTCGACAGAGCCGCAGCTGCGTCTAGTCAACCTGGCCCTTAGCTCCGTGCCCCAGCTGGTTGGCTGGGCGGTGGCGGCGCTGCAGGGGGGACCGCTGACGGACCCCCCACCGGCATGTCGCGACGGCTATGGGGCTGACCTGTTCGGCCAGGATCTGTGGTTTCGACCTCAGCCCGAAGCCCTCAACGCCGTGATTGCTCTGGACCTGCTCCAGAGCCAGCCGCAGATCCTGCCGACCTACCTCAGGCTGGACGGCCATTCCCTCGCTGCTGGTGCTGAACGGCGCCCACCCGACCATGACTGCCTCTCGCGCCTGGAGGCGTCGGCCCAGCCAGAGCGGTTGCTGGAGCAATGCCAACGCTTGGCCCGCTTTGAGGCTGACCTGCACGATCTCGGCCTGGAGCTCGGAGCAGCTCGCGCCGAGCTGATTGATGCCGCCTGGATCCGGGAGCAGCTGGCGGAGCAGCTGCAACAGATGGAGGCCGCCCTGGCGGATCTGGCGACGTGCCAAAGCGACCGTCTCCACCTCAGGCAACAGTTGGAGGCCGAGCAGCTCAACCAGGCGGAGCTGCTGGCCAACCAGCAGCAGATCCAGGCCGCCCTGGAGCAGGCGGTTCAGTTCTCCCGCAGCCAGGACGCTCTGCACGACTCGGCCCTGAAGGTGATCAGGGGGTTGCAGCGTCAGCAGAGCTTGATCGGCAGGGCCTGACCACCGGACGCGGCGAGCGCAGCCAAGCGGGCCGGTCCGGCCGGTCGTTGTCCAGATAGCCCACCAGTTCCAGAGCATCGGCGGCAGCAGCACTGGCCAGGGAGCCCTGCTCGGGGTGGGGCCAGCGGGCGATCAGCCTGCTGCGGTTGGCCTCGATGAAGCGATAGCGGCCCGGACTCGACCCTTCCGGGTGGATGACCAGGCTGCCCGGCTCCACACTGAAGTCACCACCAAAGCGCTGCCTGAGCCGGTGGCAGAGATCGGTGTCTTCCTGGCCGTTGAGATAGCCCACATCGAAGCCCTGCACGGCGGCGAACTCCCGAGCACGCAGCAGTAGACAGGCTGCTGTGGCGGCCGGGGTGCGGCGACGCTGCAAGAGGGGCGCTGCGGCGGCGCTGCATGCAGGGCCAGGCCCAGGGGGCTGGCCTGGCCGAAGACGATGCCCAGGCACTGCACCTGGCCTGCGGGGGTGAGCAGGGCCGGTTGGACGCCGCGGCACCGCGGGTCCTCCAGGGCACTCAGCAGCGGGGGCAGGGCCCCAGCTGCCATGCGGGCATCGCTGTTCAGGAACAGCACCCTGCTGCCGCGGCTGGCCGCGAAGCCGAGGTTGCATCCCAGCGCGAAGCCGAAATTGCTGGGCTGCCGCAGCACCCGCACGCGGCGATCGAGCCTGGGTGCCTCATCCAGAACGGCGCAGGTGCCTGCATCGCCGTTGCCGTTGTCCACCAGCAGGATCTCCAGCTTCTGGGAGCCCTGCATTTGCCCCAGGTGCTTCAGGCAGTGGCCTAGTTCCGTCCCCGCGCCCCACACGGGAATCACCACGGACACCAGCTCGTCATCTCGGCTCTGCTCCTGGACTGAGCTCCAGCAGAGCCGCCGCCGTTCCTGCAGCAGGTTCTCGTGGCAGCGGCGCCGGGCCTCCTGCCAGTGGCGGGGATGCTCGGTGGGCTCCAGGGGGGCCTCGAGCTCGATGGCCAGGCCGGGCAGCCATGGCCAGCGGTGCCAGCTGAGCAGCCAGTCGCGCCCCAGGGCCAGGCGAATCCCCCGCTCCAGGCGGGCCTGGGGTTCTTCGCGGCCGTTGAGGGGGTGGTACCGGCCATGGCCATCGGCGATCAGCTGGCCATCGAGCCAGAGCAGGGCGGGATGCGGGTCTTCGCCAGGGGCCTCGCCATCGAGCACCGCCACCACGGTGCTGTCCCAGACCAGCAGATGCAGCAGGCCCAGCCGCAGGGTCGACGGGCTGGCCGCCGAGAGCTCCAGCTGGTGGGCCGGATGGGCCAGCACCCAGGCCAGCAGGGCCTCGGGGGTTTCCGGCAGGGGCCCCTGGGTGCGCAGCCGTTCCACGCCGTCACGCTCAAGCTGGGCGATGAGGGCCTGGCGGGCCTTCCGGGTGCACAGGGGCCGCAACCCCGGCGACGCTTCGGCCACCTGCAAGAGCTGCTGCAGGGCCCTGCCCGGCTCACCTGAGCCCATCAGCCGCGAGGCCTGCAGCAACCGGCGGCTGGCCTCGGGCAGCCAGACGAGATCGGGAGGGGCAGCAGCCATGGCTTCAGGCGCGGCGGGGGGCAGAGGTGTTCAGCCGCGGGCATCGGAGCCGTGGCCACCACGGCTTAAAGTGCCACCACGCCTGGGTTGCCGCATGAAAGCTGTCATCCTCGCAGGCGGTTTGGGCACCCGCTTCTCCGAGGAGACCCAGGTGCGTCCTAAGCCCATGGTGGAGGTGGGCGGACGGCCGATCCTGTGGCACATCCTCAAGATCTACAGCGCCTTTGGCATCAACGACTTTGTCGTGTGTTGTGGCTACAAGGGCTACATGATCAAGGAATACTTCGCGAATTATTTTCTTCACACCAGCGATGTCACGTTCCACATGGATGAGGGCAATCGCATGGAGGTGCACCACCAGAAGACCGAGCCCTGGAAAGTGACCCTGGTGGATACGGGAGAGAGCACCCAGACCGGCGGGCGGCTGGCCAGGGTGCGTCCCTATCTGGGGGATCAGTCGTTCTGCTTCACCTATGGCGATGGTCTCGCCGATGTGGATGTGGAGGCCCTGGTGCAGCACCACGCCAGCCAGGGCCTGCAGGCCACGCTCACGGCCGTTCAGCCACCAGGGCGCTATGGCGCCCTCCATCTCGAAGACCAGCGGGTGCGCCAGTTCCAGGAGAAGCCTGATGGCGACAATGCCTGGATCAACGGTGGTTTCTTTGTGCTGGAGCCCTCGGTGTGTGATCTGATCGGCGATGACGCCAGCGTGTTCGAGGCCGACGTGCTGCCGCGTCTGGCGGCGGCTGGCCAGCTCTCGGCCTTCCGCCACAGCGGCTTCTGGCAGCCGATGGACACCCTCAGGGAGCGCAACCGTCTCGAAGCGCTCTGGCAGGGCGGGCAGGCTCCCTGGAAGCGCTGGCCATGAGCATCGATCCGGCCTTCTGGGCCGGCCGGCGGGTGCTGCTCACCGGCCACACCGGTTTCAAGGGGGCCTGGCTGGCCCTCTGGCTGCTGCAGCTCGGGGCGAGGGTCGAAGGGCTGGCCCTGCCGCCTGAAGCCACCACCAGCCTCTATGGCGCTCTGGAACTCGAGCACCGCTTCCCGGAGCAGCTCCAATCCCACCTGCTCGACCTGCGCGATGCCGAGGCCGTGGCTGCAGCGGTGCGGCACGCCCGCCCCCAGGTGGTGCTCCATCTGGCGGCCCAGGCCCTGGTGCGGCGGGGCTACGCCGATCCCCTCGGCACCTGGGCCACAAACGTGCAGGGCAGCCTGCATCTGCTGGAAGCCCTCAGGTGCCTGCCCCATCCCTGCGCTGTGGTCATGGTGACCACCGACAAGGTGTATGAGAACCGGGAGTGGCTGCATGGCTACCGGGAGCCCGACCGGCTCGGAGGCCATGACCCCTACAGCGCCAGCAAGGCGGCCGCCGAGCTGGCCATTGCCTCCTGGCGCAGCAGTTTCTGCGGGTCGGGCGCCCATCAGACCCCCCATCTCGCGATCGCCACGGCCAGGGCTGGCAACGTGATCGGCGGGGGCGACTGGGCTCCCGATCGGATCGTGCCCGATGCGATGCGCGCCTGGGCTGCAGCGGAGACCCTGGACCTGCGCCACCCCCGGGCCACCCGTCCATGGCAGCACGTGCTCGAACCCCTGGGCGGCTACCTGCAGCTGGCGGAAGCGCTGAGCCGGCATCCGGCGGCTTTCGCCGAGGCCTGGAACTTCGGACCGGGGCTGGAGTCGAACCGCACGGTGCAGGAGCTGGTGCTGGCCCTGCAGCCCCACTGGCCTGGCCGCTGGCGCGATTGCAGCGGCCCTGGGGCTCCCCATGAAGCCGGCCTGCTGCACCTGGCTATCGACAAGGCCGTCAGCCGGCTGCTCTGGCAGCCCCGCTGGGACTTCGCCACCACCGTGGCCCGCACGGCCGGCTGGTACCGACAGGTGTATGAAGGGGCGTCACCCCTGGCGTGCTGCCAGGCCGACCTGGAGGCCTATGGGGCGGGCTGAGCCATGAATGACCACGTTCAGAGTGTCTTTGCCGAACGCCATCAGCTCGACCTGCTGATGATGCGTGGGAACAGGATTCCCTCCCCCACCGCCCATCGCCGGCGCAGCGATCCCTATGGGGTTCATCTGGGCACGGGAGCCACCCCGGAGGCGTTCGATGGCAGGGTCGACGCCCTGCGCATCCACCGCCTGGAGCGCTTCTCCAACAGCCTCGCCCAGCTCTGCCATGCCTCTCACCTCGCCCGTCGGATCGGTGCCAGGGTGCTGGAGGTTCCGGATGCCTGGTACCTCCGCCGAGGCTCCACGCGTCTGGCCAATGGCCTGGAGGTGATCAATGGCCTCAGCCATTTCCCCCCCGAGCACACCCGGCTGGAGGGGCGCTTCTTCTACTGCCATACCCTCGGCGCCCTGGCCCATCCGATGCCCGGCTTCCGCAGCCTGCTGCAGCAGTTACGCCCCGCCATGACCCTGGCGCTGGAAGGGCAGGCTCTGCCGGACGACCACCTGGTGGTGCACATCCGCTGCGGTGACATCTTCGATCGCCACCCCCATCCAGGCTACTACCAGCCACCGCTGGCCTTCTACACCCTGGTGCTGCAGCAGCGGGCCTGGGCCCATGTGCACCTGGTGTTCGAAGACTTCGGCAATCCCGTGGTGCTGGCTCTGCAACAGCACTGCCGCTCCCTGGGCCTGGAGGTGACTCTGCACAGCTGGGGCCTGGAGCGTGACATCGCCTTTCTGGTGCGCGGGCGGCATTTCGTGGCGGGACGGGGGACCTTCATGCAGGGGGTGGTCGCCCTCTCCCCCCATGCGCGAACCGTCTACAGCTTCTGGCCCTTCGATCCCGACCATGGCTGGGGACTCGACGGCGTGACCAATGTGCTGATCGAAGACCGCAAGGGTCGCTACCTGCGCAAGCTGCGGCCATGGCGCAACTCCCGCCTGCAGCGGGCCTTCATGCTGGCTTACCCCGAGCGTCTGCTGGATCAGCGAACGGCCTGATCAGCGGACCTGATCAGCGGGCTGGCTCAGCCGACGACAGATTGATCGACCGCCTCCTCTCGACGACGCAGGGCCTGGAGGGAAGCACGGCCTGGAGGCTTGCAGAAGCGGTGCCGTGAGAGGGCCAGGGGGAGAGCCGCCGGCGTGATCGGCCCCTGGGCCGGCCAATCCATACCCCAGACCCTCAGCCCAAACCGTTGCTGGGCCTCGGCGAACTCGGCGGCGAGGGAGGGCGCGTCGAACAGGTCGGCCCAGCTGGTCTTCGGCGCCTCATCCAGGCTCGATCCCGCGAGCTGGGCCTTGAGCTTCCGGCGCAACTGCTGACGCCGTTCGCCTCGGGGGGGTTGATTGAGGCCCTGGAGGCATTGCTGAGCGAGTGCCACAGCGCGCGGCGAGAGATCTGGGGAGATCGGCAGTCCGGCCTGCCATGGCGGCGGGGCTGTCATGGACTCACCGCCGGATGCAGGCAGGTCGGAGCAGCCGGCACCTCCAAACAGGCTCAGGGTGGTCCAGGTGCTGGCCAGGCGGTGACCCCCGCCAGGCGGGTGCAGGACAAAGCGCAGCCCTCGGGCGCCGCACCATTCCAGCAGCGGTTCGAACAGGCGATCCAGCCGGTAGCGCTGGGGATGGCGCTCCAGTTGGCGTGCGGCGAAGGCGTCATAGGAGCCTGCACAGCGGAAGGCCATCAGACAACGGGCGAAGTCGCGCGCCAGTTGTTCGCGGCCGTCAAAGAGATGCACCACGATGGCCAGCTGGAAGCCCCGTTCGTCCACCTGCTGCCGCAGGCGGCCGAAGCGGCGTTCCTGAAGCAGCGACGGCACCAGGCCGGGGGCTACAGCCCACAGGTGTTCATGGCGCCGCCAGGGCTTCCACAGGCGCCCTCGCTCGAGGCGGTTCCAGGCGCTCCAGTCGTTGCGCAGCACCGCCGGCAGCAGCGCCTCGCCCGGGTGGGCCCAGATGCCGTGCTGCCGCAGCTGCCGGCGGTTGGCCGCGACATCCGCGGCCAGCTCGGCCATCAGGCCGCCATCCAGACCGGTGTGAAGCAGCAGCTCGCGGGGAGCCTTGTAGTCACGTCCTGCCCCGGACTTCACCATGTGCACCACCCAGGCCCCTGCACCCTACGGGTGAGGGTCTCTGGCAGGCTGTCACCGCCGCAGCGGCACCTTCTCCATGGCGCAGCGATTGGCCCAGGCCCACCCCACGGCCATCGAGGGGCTGGTGGAGCTGGCTTCATCGCCGTTTCTCGATGACCGCGGCAGTTTCCTGAATGCCTTCCGCCGTGAAGACCTGGCGCCCTGGTGGGGGGATCGGCCTGTGCACCAGATCAACGTGAGCCGCACGGAGCGGATCGGCGCCCTGCGTGGTCTGCACGTGCAGCGGGGAGTGACTCCGGAAGCCAAGCTCGTCCGCTGCCTGCGGGGCAGGGTGTTTGACGTCGCCCTGGACGGTCGACAGGGTTCCCCCACCCGGGGGCAGTGGCTGGCCCTGGAACTGAGTGCTGAGGCGGGCAATGCCTGGTTGATCCCCGAGGGTTGCCTGCACGGCTTTCAAGTGTTGGAGGCTGGCAGCGAGCTCCTCTACGTGCATTCCGCTCCCTACCGGCCTGCTGATCAGGTGGGTGTGGTGTGGAATGATCCAGACCTCGGCATCGCCTGGCCTCTGCCAGTGGTGGATCTCAGCCCACGCGACCAGCAGCTTCCGCGCCTGGCCGACCTTTGAGCCTCCTCTGAATCGTTTGTTCCCGTCCCGTGATCCAGCACCGCTGCCGCCACTGCCAAGCGCCGCTGGAGCAGGAGGTGATCGATCTGGGCCATCAGCCCCCCAGCAACGCCTACCTCACCGCCGAGCAACTGCTGCAGCCTGAGATCACCTATCCGCTGAAGGTGTCGGTGTGCACCAGCTGCTGGCTTGTGCAGTTGCCGGCCCACGCGGCGGCCACGCAGCTGTTCACCCCTGACTACGCCTATTTCTCCAGCACCTCAACGAGTTGGTGCGCTCATGCCGAGCGCTTTGTGGCAGCTGCCTGCGAGCGCCTTGGTCTTGGGGTTGAGACACTGGTGGTGGAGCTGGCCAGCAACGACGGCTACCTTCTCCAGTACGTGCAGGAGCGCGGCATCCCCTGCCTCGGGATCGAGCCCACGGCGGCCACCGCAGAGGCGGCGCGGCAGAAGGGCATCGCCACGATCGAACGTTTTTTCGGCGTCAGCCTGGCCGAGGAACTGGCCTCCGAGGGGCGTCGGGCCGATCTGATCGTGGCCAATAACGTGTTGGCTCACGTGCCTGTCCGACGACAATCTGGTTGAGGGGTCGCGCCAAACAGGTTGACCGCTCTGGAGTGGATCAGCTGAATCCGGTTGCCATGCGCAGGGCACCGGGCCATGCCTGCTCCCCTCAACGCTCACCAGATTGCGCTGTACATGTCCAAACGACGAGCCGGCAGCCGCCAGGAGGTGGCTGCCGCAGCGGCGGGCATCTCGGTGAGCAGTGCTCACCGGATCGACTCAGGCCGCCTCCAACCCCAAGCTGCCAAGCCCCGCAGTAGGCGCCGACCAGATCCTCTGGCTGAGGTGTGGGAGCCTTTGCTGCTGCCGCTGCTGGAGCGGCATCCAGCCCTGACGCCCACCACCTTGCTGGAGCACCTGCAGGAGCAAAGCCAGATCAGGACTTGAGTTCGGTGAAACGCACCCTGCAGCGGCGGGTGCAGCAGTGGAAGGCGCTGCATGGCCCGACGCCGGAGGTGATGTTTCCGCTGGCGTATCAGCCGGAGAGATCGGCTTCTGCGACTTCACCAAGGTCAAACGGGTCGTCATCACCTTGAGAGGAGAGCCCTTTCCCCATCTGCTGTTCCACTACCGCCTGGCCTGGAGCGGCTGGGCCTATGGCCAGGTGATCCACGGCGGCGAGAGCTTTGTGGCCCTCTCAGAGGGGCTGCAGAACGCCCTGGCCGCCTGTGGTGGTGTGCCGCGGGAACTGCGTACCGATCGGCTCTCGGCCGCCAGCCGCAACCGTGACGGCAGCTATGCCCTCGACATCACCCCCCGCTACCAGGCGCTTTGCGCCCACTACGGCCTGAGCCCCAGCCGCAACAACCGGGGGGTGGCCCATGAGAACGGCATCGTCGAGGCACCGCACGGCCATGTGAAACGGCGGCTGGAGCAGAAGCTGCTGCTGCGCGGCAGCTGCAATTTCGACGAGCCGGCCGAATACGGCGAACTGCTGGCCGAGGTGTTCAGCGCCCTCACGCCCCCAGGCAGCGGCGCTACGAGCAGGAACTCGAGCATCTCGGTGCTTTGGCGGCCTTCCGTTTTGCGGACTACGAGCTGCTCAACGTTCGGGTGCGCAGCACCAGCACGATCGAGGTGCGGCAGGTGATCTACTCGGTGCCGCCCACCCTGATCGGCCGCCAGGTCACGGTGCGGCTGCACCATGACCGGCTGATCGTCTACCTCGGCAGCGATTGGGTCTGCCAGCTGCCCCGTGCCTATGGCACCGGCAGCCATGGCCCGAGGGCCTGGTGCATCGATCTGGAGCACCTGATCGATGGCCTGCGCGCCAAGCCACGGGCCCTGCTCCATTGCCGCTACCAGCGCCACCTCTTCCCCGACCAGCACTGGTGGAACTTCTGGCAGCGCCTGCTTGCCAGCGGTGACCGTGACGCGGCAGCCCGGCTCATGGTTGAGGCCCTCTATGTCGCCGTACGGGTGGCCTCATTTGCGCTGGTGCTCGCCTTCCTACAGCAGGCGCAGCAGCGTCAAATCCTGTCTCTCTCGCTCTTGCAGCAGCGATTCCGCGTACCGCCTCGCCCCAGCGCCCTGCCTGATCCCGTCATTCCCCAACACCTGCTGGCCTCCTATGACCACCTCCTCCCCGGTGCCCCGCTCAGCAGCTGTGGAAGCGGCGCTGCCGCTGCTGCTCAAACAGCTCAAGCTCGCCCGCTTCCGCAGCCATTGGCAGCGGCTCGCTCAGCAGGCTGAGGCCGAGGGCTGGAGCCCTGGGCAATTCCTCTATGCACTCTGCGAGCAGGAAGTGGATCACCGTCAGGTGGCACGGCGCCAACGGCTGCTGCGGGATGCCCACCTGCCCTGGCAGAAGGGGATCGACGGGTTTGATCAGCAGCAGATCGAGGCCAAGCACTGGCAGGAGCTGCAGGTGCTCTCCCGCAGCCACACCTGGCTGCTGCAGGCCGAGAACCTGCTGCTGTTTGGCCCCAGCGGCGTGGGCAAGACCCACCTGGCCATTGCCATCACGATGGCGATGATTGAGCAGGACCAGGCCTGCCGCTTCTTCCCGGCCACCGCCCTGGTGCAGCTGCTGCAGAAGGCCAAGGCCAGCTTTGAGCTCCCAGCCCTAATCCAGAAGCTGGATCGCTACGCCCTGCTGGTGATCGACGACATCAGTACGTACGGCGCAGCGAGCTGGAAACCTCAGTGCTGTTTGAGCTGATCTGCCACCGCTACGAGCGCCGCTCCCTGCTGGTGACCTCCAACCAGCCGTTCCGGGAGTGGGACACGATTTTCCAAGTGGATCGATGACCGTGGCGGCAGTGGACCGGCTGGTGCACCATTGCCACATCGTGGGTATCAAGGGCGAGAGCTACCGGCAGAAGCAAGCGGCCGCAAGGGTTTCCAGCGTCTCCAGCCACCCACCTACGTAATTGACGCGGACGTCATGGCCGTCACGATCGAGGCCAGCAACCACTCTGCCCAAAAGAAGCATTGCGGCGACACGAAAACTGGCCCACCCGCCTTGAGATGGCCGCCGGAACCACAACTTGATTGACGCGCCGCGACAGCCTGGTCACGATCCCGATCCCCGCTGCGATCTCAGGCTCCAGCGGGCTTCCGAACAACCACTCTCTACCGGTCAACCAGATTGACGCCACCCGTCAACCTGATTGACACGGGACACGTGCCTGACATCAATGACTTTCTGGCCGGCATGGCCATCTTGCTGAAACCCAGCGGCCATGTGTCAATCGAGTTTCCCCATCTGCTGGAGTTGCTGCTGGGCAACCAGTTCGACACCATCTATCACGAGCACTACAGCTACATCGGCCTGGCCACCCTGCAGCTGATCGCAGGCCAGGCCGGCCTCCAGCTGATGGACGTGGAGAAACTTCCCACCCATGGCGGCAGCCTCAGGGTCTGGCTGGCTCGCCGCGACGTGGACCAACAGCCGTCAACCCAGGCTCAGGCCAGGATCGACACCGTGCTCGCGGCCGAGGCCGCCGCAGGACTCTGGTCTGTGCAGGCCTTTCGAGGTTTCCAGCAGCGAGCCGAAGCGACCAAGCATGCCCTGCTGAGGTTCCTGCTGGAGGCCCGGCAGCGGGGCGAGACGGTGCTGGGCTATGGAGCGGCGGCCAAGGGCAATACCCTGCTGAACTACGCCGGCGTGCGTGCCGATCTCCTGCCCGTGGTGGCGGATAAGGCAACCAGCAAGATCGGTCGCTTTCTGCCAGGCAGCCACATTCCGGTGCTCTCGCCAGAGCAGTGGCTGGCTCTGCAGCCGAGCCAGGTGCTGGTGCTGCCCTGGAACCTGGCGGCTGAGGTCAAGGCCAGTTTTCAGGCCAACCCGGAGATGCTGTTCTACCGGGCAATCCCTACCCTCGAGAGCATCTGAAGCTCCGAGGCCTCAAGCCAGTTCTCAAGCGAGCCAGTTGTCTCATGACAACGGTCACCCCTGGGGGGGATCGGTGTACATGGCCTTGCGAAAGCACAGGGGATAGTTCTTCTGGCGCAGCCAGTCGCGGGCAGCCTGTTCAGAGGCGATGGCTTCCTCCACGGAGAGGGTTTCTTTCCAGGCGCCAAAGCGGCCATCGGTGATGTGATTGGTGGTGATGAATGTTTCCAACCGCACCGATTGATCGCCTGTGCTCACCCGCTGGGAGCGCTGCCGCTGCTTATCTGGCGCAGCCTCTTCCACCAATTCCTGTTTGAGGGCAGTGGAGACGGATAAGTCCAGAAAACTTTCCAGATCATTCACGAGGCTGGGGATGTCATTAACAATGGTTTCGTAACGCCCTATCCAGCAGTGATGACGATCTTCGAATACCGCCCCGATCTCGATCTCCTCGCGAACGAACTTGGCTGCAATCGTTGGACCACGATCTTCGCTGCCAAACAGGAAGCGATTCTTGCGCCAGGCTGAGGCCAAGGCATCCCGGACATCGCGGTAGGTGTAGAGGTAGAGAGCACCTTGATCGGGAAGCGCACGGCGCAGCTCCCGCCGCGGGATATGAACCTTTGCGAGCCAAGTGTGAGCAGGATCACTGGCTCTGGCATGCATCTGCTCCACTGAGCTGCCGAGACCATTACTGCTGACGGTCAGCTCACAACTAGCGCTCAGCAGGCCCTTGGCCAACTGAGCTACCAAGGTTGAGCCAGATCGGTGCATCCCACAAACCACGACCAGCATGACTCGCATCCAAAACCATCTGTAGACTCTAGAATGCAGAGTCACCAGCCCCCTGACAAATCTGTCAGGCAACTGGTGAGAGAGGGTGAGGGTTTGGAGTTGAGCTCAAGGCTATGTTGTCATGGCATAGCCATAGCCATGAAAATCAAGCCCATAGAGTTTGTTGATGCGCTCTACTGAGCGCCGATCAACGCGTAAAGCAGGATCTACTCCATACTTTGCAGCCATTGCATGTTGCAGCTGAGGAACTGGAAGCAAAAGCCTGTAGGCAATGTCTTCCACGGCAGCGTCGAGGTCTTCGAACTTATAGATCGCATTGAGCTCCTCAGTTAGGATATTCCCGTAAACGCAATTGGGACGGTAAGCACGTGTACACTTTGATTCGAGAGCTAGTAGGTCCGAAACCGCATGAAAGCGAGTGTCATGCTCCAGCGTGATAGGAAATCCAAACTTCTGCTTGTACCGGCAAAAGTTAATGCAATGGTTCTTGGTGCCCACTCCGTAATATCGACTGAATTTGGAGAGAAATGAGAACGATTTACAGTATGGATCGCGGACAATCGTAAATTCAAAATAGTCTCTCCAGAACTCGGAATAGATTGTTTTTGCTTGGATGGTCGTTAGACGTTTCTCGTTGGGACTACAAAGGAATTGTGGATTAGTCTCAAGCTATGATTCGATGCTGGTCCCTGCGGTGCGTGGAATATGAATAAAAATACAACGATGTTCATGGGAGATCATAGGTTGAATAGGGTCTTCTAGTCGGCAGCTAGCTTTTCTATGGACTGAACCACAGTATTTATATTAAAATTGTTGCTGCGTTGAAAGCCTTCGTCGGCATTGAGACGCATGGAGATGTCCGGATGGCAGTCCACATAAAAATCTTCGAACTTGCAAGCTGCATCAATATTCACCCAGTTGGTGCTGAGGGTTTTCGCCCCTGCTAGGAACATGACCTGCCTAGCAGGAGGATGGCCTTCTGTCTGCGGCACAAAGACCTTGAGATTCATGCAAGCTTGGGGAAAACCGATCACCCACTCGTACTCGCGATAGACGGCAAGCTTCTGCTCAAAGCTCAACTCTTCGGGACAAATCACATCAACTTGACGTAGTCTCCCGATGCGGTCTACCACATCAGCTTCTCCTGGAAACTTGGTTGTTCCTGCGCTCAGTTTGTGGCGGGAAAGATAAGCAATCTTCTGTTTGTGTTTAGTATGGATTAGCTTTTCGCGCAGCTGGGGGCACAAGGCAGCAAGGCAAGCGTGGTGAAAGTCGCTGGTGACAAAGCAGCGATCCCTGTAAAGCACGCTGCTTGATACCAGTGTTTTAGCTCTGATCGGTCTGCGGACAAGCCTTGCCCTCTCCCGGATGCCCAGGCACTCCAGCCACTGGGTGAGCAAAGGCTCATTCGCAAGGGTTTTCCCCTTACGCAGTCGGTGATAGTGAAACCAGATAGGAGCATCAAGATCTCGAAACAACCGTAATAACTGATAGGTTCGGGTTAGATCCAGAAGTAAGTGACCGAAATGATCAAATAGAGTGCCACCATAAAGTACCAATTCTTTATCCATGGGTTGGGCGCCGATACCCCGGCCTTGGCTGATCTCCCGAAGCCGGTCTTCTTGGGGGTAATTAAAGTGTCGTGCACCGCGTTTGTCGTTCAAGGCTTCAATGAGTGCCCCATCTTTGTTCACCACGCCATGACTCATATTGAGCCACCAACGTTTTGAATAATGCTGGTGACGACTAATATCGAGAACCAAAGCATCACTTTCAACGATCATCTGACTTGGTTGCCCGACTGAAGCCCTTCCCCACCATGAGGGATGGCGTTTCGTAACGGTGCCAATCAGGTTAAGGGCTGGTTGCATGATTCAAGTCAGAGAGGCCAGCCAGCCAGGTGGGCAGCACATCATCATAATTTCCAGTAGTCGGCTGGTTTGTCGATGTAGCCCAGGAATTTCCTAGTGTCCGCTTTGAGGCGACGGGCTACACGCCATTTCATTAGCCATGGCCACTCAGGCTTGTCAACGTAGCGACGACCCTGCTGGCCCGCTTCATTGACCAGGGGCAAGTGGGTGCCATCATTGAGAAGTTGCCCTGCTTCACCTGGAATGGCTAAAAAATCAAGCACAGTCTGGAGGGTATGTTGGGGTGATGTCAGCAGATCTTCAAAGGTCAGACACAAAATCTGTTCATCAGGAAAGTATCTTCTGAAACTGCTGATGCGCTGATAGTAAAGCGAGCATCCGATCAGAAAATGTTGCAACCTCGAGGTTTCAAGTAGTTGGTAAAACTCCCTGGTAGCAGGATGCTTCCCTTTGATGTGACGCCATTGCGATACCAGACGATCTAGAGGGTGTCTGGTCATGTAAATGATCTTGGTGGCCGGTAGATAGGTTTGCATCAAGGCGGCTGTGTGCTCAAAGCTGGGCAGGGTGCTGCTGTACATTGTGCTGCCTTCTCCGCGTAACCTGGCCTGGCTGCCGTCCTCGAAGAGCTTCGCGTACCAGTTCCAGCCTTTGTCATAACGTCTACCGAAGAACTTCGGTTCCTTTGGCTTGGCCATGAAAATGTCGGGATGTCTGCCTAGCACTCTGGTCAGCGTGGTGGTGGCTGACTTGGCTGCCCCAATCACGATGAAGTTGGGAAGTGTGTTGACTGGAATCCGGGCCACAGTGTCATGGTCGGCGCCATCCAGCCCGCGCGCGATCGACGCGAGCAGCTCCTCCATGTCAGGTTCAGCGGCTGCGCTAGATCCAGCCCACAGTGCGGATGGTTGCGGCATCAGTTCAGCAGGGAAGCTTGGGCACCAAGCGTGCGTTCCGCTGCGGCCAAGCCGGAGGGCACCGCGGAGCTCTTGGGTTGGTCATGACGTTCAAGACGCTCGAGTGCAATCCAGGCTCCCTCCCCCTGGTTCTTGTGGCCTTGCCAGATCTCGGGGATGAACGAGGCTGCGGGTGCGTGGTGCCGTAGCATTCGAAACAACAAAGGCCAGTCGATTTCGCCTTCGTCGATTTGAAGGCCTTCCCCGTCCACGCCACTGGCATCGGCCAGATGCAGGTGGGCCGTGAACGGCAGAATCCGTTCCAGAAAGCCATGAAATGACTGGCCAAGGTGGTTGCAGGCCAGTTTCGAGTGGGAGGCATCCAGGCAAACCCGATAGTGATGCTCTTTGCAGAACGACTCAATAAAGTCAGGGTCAACAAACAAATTGTGGAATCGTTGCCCGCCGAAATGCCAGGGGAAAGGAGGCATGGTCTGTGGGATGATTTCCACACCATCACAGCGCAGGGCTGACAGACTCGCCTCAAGCGCATCCAGCATCGGCTGCCTGGCTTCTGGCAGCAGGTGCTGATGAGCTGAAAACCCTCCCATGTTGGTCACCAGCAACACGTCTTCTGGACAGTTGAAGCGTTCGCGCAAGTCCTTCGCCAGATCCAGCACCCGTTGCAATTGCTTGATCGAATGCTGCCTGTAGTCGCTGTCGATGTTGCAAAGATCCAATGTGTGATCCCCAGCGAACAATTCAGGGGCATGAACCACGAGGCCCAAGGGGATGTGGTTCGGAATGGCTTTGGTAATAGGGATTTCGAGGTCTTTGTAGCTGAGGTGAATCTCCACCAGGTCTAGATTGCTAGCCTTGCTGAATAGATCGAGATCGTGATAGCGAACAGGCACTCCAAATCGATTGCCGAACTGATAGTGACGTGCCTGGACGGCATCCTGCCCTAGGTCAGACTCGAAGAAGAAGTCGCCGGGATTCTTGTCGCTACTGAGCGTGTGCCCCAGCAGATCATTGAGCCGGTAGGGCTGCAGGCCTTGGCCAGGGCTCTGAACCCGCACCATGGAAGCCTCGATCACCGTGCCACGGGGGATCGGGCAGGCTGCCACCAGGCTTTTGGCCAACACTTCGCGGTTCATCAGCTCTCCCTGGCTGATGGCGCGCTCGGCATCGCTGCCCATGGAGTCTTCCACAGCTCGAATAGCCTCCACCATCCGACGAAACTCATCTGGCAGCAGGCTCACTTTGTGATCGTTGCCCTCCATGCCCGGATCAAGGGTGATGTGTTTTTCCACCACGGTGGCTCCCAGAGCCACTGCGGCGATGGGCACCTCAATGCCACGTTCGTGGCCCGAATAGCCCACCGGCCCGCCGGAGAGTTCGCGCAAGCGCGCGAGATAGCGCAGATTCACATCCTTGTAGGGAGTGGGATAGGTGGAATTGCAGTGGAGCAGGGCAAACGGGGCGCCTTGCTGGCGCAGGTGTCGAATGCCGCTGCTGATCTCCAGCTCCGTGGCCATGCCGGTGGAGCAGATCAGGGGCTTGCCCGTGGCGGCGATGGCCGTGAGCAGGTCGTGATTGGTGAAGTCCGCCGAGGCCACCTTGAAGGCCTCCATACCCCAGCGCTGCAACTTTTCGAGGCTGCTGACATCCCACGGTGTGCACAGGGGAATCATGCCCTTGCGGGCCGTGTAGTCAAAGCAGCGGTAGAGCTCGTCGTCTTTCAGCTGGAATCGCTCCAGCAGATCGAGGGTGTACTGGGTACCCAGATCAGAGGCCATGTCATTGCTGTCGCCAGCATTGACATAGAGATTCCTCATTTCCCGCATCTGGAACTTGGCACAGTCCACGCCTGCTGCGGCCGCCGCATCGATCAGCTTCAGGGCCAGCTCGAAGCAGCCATTGTGGTTATTGCCGATTTCCGCAATCAGGAAGCTTGCACTGCCATCCCCGATCACACGACCTGCGAGTCGCAGTTCACGGGCTCCTTCAATGGCCACGGCGGTGATGCGTCCGTGGCTGTCGAGCAGTGGCACCAACTGGATCTGGGGGCTGAACAGCGGTGCCAGATCGGCTGGGCTCATGCCGACCAGTCCGGAGCGGCACTGGGGATTCATGGCCCGCGTCACCGGCGCGTTCAGATCGATTGGGCTGCAGTCCGCCACCCAGCGGCGAAAGTCACCGTCGCTGAGCACGCCCTGAAGGATGCCACTTTCCGAGACGACAAAAATCAGCCGTGACTTATTGGCCGTGATTTTGGCTAGGGCCGACAGAACAGTGTCTTCTGCGAAGACCACAAACTGAGTAAAATTCTGCTCGATCTGCATGGCCTTACCCCTCTAACAACAGCATCGACGATTCAAGCGTTTTGGAATCCCAGTCTGCTGACCCAGTTGCTCAGCCCAGTTTGTCATCCAAGCGGGCCAACTCAGCTGCTGTACTCTCGTCCGCTTTGCGAGAGAACAGTGTTTAATCCTCATAGCAGTGGCCAGCTTACAGGCTGAACCTGGGGCTGGCCAGCAGCAGCAAGCGCCGCCCGAGGCGACTGGGGCAACGCACCGCCTTCAGTCTGCGCTGGATGTTGCCATTGTCAGGCCGCTGCAGGGCGGCCATTTCCAGCAGCTTCCCCGCCTCGGCGTAGTCGTGGGCCGCGATGGCCGTCTCTGCTGCGCGCCGCAGCTGGTTGCTGGAGATGTCGGCGGAATTCACCACATAGCCCCGATGCTCCAGTTCCACTGGGTCTTGAGCAGGGGCGCCAGCCTGTTGGAGCCGGTGGCGCTTGATGGCGTCGAACAGCCGGCTCGGGCTGCAGCCCTCGTCGTAGCCCACCCAGTGGAGCCAGGCCGAATCCCCCTGGAGTCCTACCAGGCGTCGAGGTCGCCGATGGCTGCCAGGCTGCGCACCAGTCCCGAGCCCCCGAAGAAGTCGCTGCCCAGGTCGCCGCGCAGGCCGAAGTCGCCCATCACCAGCGCTGAGCAGCCATGGTCGAGGGCGTCGAACAACGCCGTGGAGGACAGCGTGGCGAACAGGCGGCTCTCCGCCAGCAGTGCGGCCAGGGGGGCGTAGGAGACCGTCAGGTTGGCCGGACGACGACGGCACGCCTGCTCGAGGGTGGTGGTGATGTGCTCGCCGATCTCATGGAAGGTGGCCTCATGGGGCGCCACCCGGGGCTTCAGCACCACCTGCCAGTCGCTGAACCGCTGGGCCAGGTCCACCACCAGCCTGGCCAGCTGGCGCCGCTCCTCCAGGCTCGCGGGCATGGCCACCTGTTCGGCGAACACCAGCTGCCGTGGACGTTCGGCCAGGGGCCTCACCTCAGCCACCCTGGCTCGCCGCAGCCCGGTGAGCACCGTGCGCTGGCTCCGGAAGGGCGTGTGACGCAGGAAGCGCTCGAAGCGCGCCTGGTCGCGCGGGCCGTTGAGACAGATCAGGTCGTAGCCCAGGCGCCAGGTGACGGCCTCCTCGAAGCGCTCCAGCACCACGCCGTTGAACCCGCAGAAGAGCAGGGCCCTGGGTTGGAGATCGTGCTGACGTGAGCGGAGGTAGGCGCTGCGGAAGCCGGCGATCTTGCTGCCGGTGAGGAACACCCCGATCGCTGCGAAGCGGCTGAGACCCGGGTCCTGCAGCAGCGTGCTCAAGCTGCCCTGTTGCACCGTGCCCAGCTGTTCCATCCGCCGCTTCACCGCCTCCGGGGTGCCGTCCCGGGGGATCAGGTGGATGGTGAGCTCAAGGCCGGCGGCGCGGTGCCCCCGGGCCAGGGCCTCGCAGTACAGCATCTGGCTGTCCGAGTCGGCGATCAGCAGGACGGCGCTCATGCCTGCTCCGCCAGGTCGGTTGCCTGCGTTGCCCCGCCCGCCAGCCACTGGATCAGGGCACTGGGACCGGTGCCGATCTCCCAGCCCAGCTCCCTCAGCCAGCCGGGATTGGGGGACGGCAGATGCAGCAGCTCCTCGAGGTTCTCGCAGCTGGTGATCCGGCCCATCACCCCGGAGCCGAACAGCAGGGGCCCCTGCATGTCGGAGCGGATGCCGTAGTCGCCCAGCAGCAGCAGCGGCAGCTCACGGCCCAGCACCTCCCAGAGCAGGGGACTGCTGATCGTGGCGCAGACGCCGGCCCGATCGAGGCTTCGGGCCCAGTCCGAGGGCGGGGCCAGGCGCAGGTTGGCCAGGGGGGAGCGCTGCTCCAGCAACGCGCCCAGGCTGGGTTCGCTGTCTTCGACCGCGGCGGAACCGGCATGGTTCCCTGCATGGCCCAGCCCATCCTGTAAGGGATCGCTCTGAAGGATCACCTCCCAGTCCGGAGAGCTGGAGCAGAGGCGCTCCAGCACCTCCAGCAGCCGCAGACGCGCCCCTGGGGCGGGCGGCAGCATCGCCTGCTCCAGGAACACCAGGCGCCGCGGCCGGGATCCTGGGGCTGCGGCAGGGAGCTTCGGCGCCAGCCCCCACAACCCCAGCAAGGCCGTCGGCGGGGGCGATTGCCCGCACGTGCGCACCAGGTCTGCCAGCTCCTCCTGCTGACGCGGGCCCTGCAGGCAGAGCAGGTCGACTCCGAGCCGTGGCAGCAGATCCATGGCCAGGTCATCGCCCACCAGGGGCGTGGACGGTCCACTGAACACGGCCACCGGCGTACGGCCCCTCAGGGCGGCAGCCTGCCGCAGCCGTTGCAGGAAGGGGGGCACCTGCAGGGGGTTGATGAACAGCCCCACGCCGTCAAGATTGAGCAGCAGATCGCTGCAGCTCAGGGCCTCCAGCCCCAGGGGCGCATCCATCAGCACCTCCGCTCCTGCCGACTCCAGCGCGGTGGCGAGGGCCCCGCAGGCGGAGCGGGTCGCCGGGCTGTCGCTCACCAGCAGCACCCTCATCGGCCGCGGACGAAGTTCTCAACCCAGTGGAGACCGAGCACGAGGTCGCGCAGATAGCGCATCACATTTTTGCCGCGGTGGCTGGTCTTGAGGCGTGAACGGTTGCCAGCGCTGCTCAGCATCCGCCGGCCGCCGTGGCGGAGGGCGTACTGCTGCCAGGGCTCGGCCCCCCAGCCCGGCGGGCCCGGGGAGCTGGAGGGCCTGCTGGGCTGGGAGGCCTCCCTGCCCCGTTCGAGCAGCTGGGCCATGGCCTCGATGAAGCGTTCGCGGCCGTCCTGACAGCGGCCGTGGCTGTCGAGCCAGGCCTCGTCGTGGATCGGCGTGAACGGATCGGCGATGATCGCCTCGAAGCTGCGCACCGTGTTCGAGGCCACGAAGTAGTGGTTGCCAAGCGTTTCGTTCACCCCCAGGTCGGCCACGATGCGGGTGCTGATGCCCAGGGCCATCGCCTCCATGGCCGCCGTTGACGACACGGTGATGGCGCAGCCGCACTGGCGCAGCAGGGCAAGGCTCGGCTTGTAGTTGATCTGCAGGTTCGGTGATTTGCGCATCAGCTTCTCGATGCGGCTGGCCATCTCCCCGTGGCGCCTGTGCAGGGTGCGCTCCACTCCGGAGGTGCGCGGCTTGAAGATCACCGTGTGGTCTGGCCAGCGCTTGGCGAGGTCGTTGAGCCGGTTGCAGACGTAGTGGCGCTGCAGAGGATTGCCGGGCACCGAAGGCTGCTCAAAGAAGACGATGCTCGGCTTCTCCACGGGGCCGCGGCGGCCTGGGTGCAGGCTCCAGAGGATCGGCAGGCCCGTCACCACGGCATTGCTGGCCGAGATTCCCAGAGCCTGGCAGGCGTGGCTGTAGAGCGCCAGGTCCACCGGGGAGTTGAGGCAGAGCAGATCGGCACCGGAGCGATCCATCATCCCCTCGATCTGGTGGCGGAAGAGGATGCCGGGGTAGGCGCTCACCGTCAGGGGCCAGCGCCCATCAGGCATCTCCGATCGCAGCAGCATCTGCAGCTCACGGGTGCGCTGGCCGTCCAGGCCCAGCACCAGGGCATCGAGCTCGGCGAGGGTGGCGCGGATCTGGCGGAGGGTCTGCCAGTCCTGGCGCACGATTGTCACCTTGGCGTCGATCCGCTGGATTTCAATCAGCTGCCGCCGCGACAGACGGCGGCCCTGGATTTCCAGCAGGAACAGGGTGGTCGTTGCCCCCTGCTTGCGGCACACCGACAACATCGCCATGGCGGTCTTGCCAAAGGAGTCGAAGCTCGCGATGGCGGCGATCTGTCGGTCCTGCAGGCGGCTCATCCGCCCAATCCTCCGGGAACGGCGCCCTCCAGCAGCGGGGCCAGCTGGCGGCAGAGGGCGAGATCGGCCGGGGTGTCAATCTCTGGGGAGAGCGCCTCGATCTGTACCGGCAGCAGAGGTGGCACGAAGCGGCTGCCGGCACTCAGGAAGGCCTGGGTACGCAGGGCATAGATGGAGCCTGTCTCGAGAAAGCAGGGCTCCAGATCCTGGCGCCTCTGGCGGGGGCGGCTGGCGTCGTGGTTGAGGCCCACCCCCCAGCCGTCAGCATCGCGGCCCCACAGGAAGCCGTGCCACGGCGTCACGGCAAAGGCCAGGTTGGCCTCCGACCCCTGCAGACTCCGCACCACCTGGTCAATCTGCTCGCCGGTGGTGAATGGTGAGGTGCACTGCAGAAAGACGAACACGGGGGGGAGGGCCCCCTGCAGGCCCAGGTCGCGCAATGCGTGCACCAGGGCCGACTCCGACGACGCCCCGTCGCCTGCCAGCTCCGCAGGCCGGCTCACCAGCTCGGCGCCTGCTGCGGCGGCGGCCTCAGCGATCGCCCCATCGTCGGTGCTGACCACCACCCTGCCGATGCACGTGGCGGCGAGGGCGCACTGAACCGTGCGACCCACCAGGGGTAGCCCACCCAGGGGCTGGAGGTTCTTGTGGGGTATGCCCTTGGACCCGCCCCTTGCCGGAATCAGGGCCAGGGGCGGGAGAGCGGGATCGATCAGCGGTTCGGACCAGTCGTGGCGCGGGATCGGCAGTTCCATCCCCAGGACTCCGGGGTCCGCACTGAGCCCGAACCTAGCAGCGCCCATCGGGGCTCCAGGCACGCAGCCGCGCTCGGATCTGGGCCAGCCGGAAGTGCAGCTTCGGCGGTGGATTCAGCCCCAGCAGCTCCAGCCAGCGGGGCAAGGGGGTGGGGAAGGTGCCGGGATCGCGGCGCAGCAGCCCCAGCTCCTCCACGACCCGCTCCGGTGTGGTGAAGGCGCCTGAAGCCTGGCTCAGATAGATCGGGTAGTGGATCAGGGCGCCGTAGACAAGCTCATCGAGCTCCAGATCCCGGCCCCGCCGCTCGCACTGCAGCTGGTCGCGGCTGAGCCCCCAGCCGGCATAGAAGGGCAGGCCCCAGGTCTCCACCGGGATGCCCCGCAGCAGGGCTTCGAAGCCGGTGATTGAGGTGCGCACGTGCACGCTGTCCACCTCCTGGAGCAGATGGTCCATCGGCGCCTCGGCAAGCACCAGATCGCAGTGGCGGTGAGCCTCCGCTTCCCCTGGGCCGGGTTTCTGACGCCCGGAAACCACATCCGGATGGGGCTTGTAAATCAGGAAATCGTCCGGATAGGCCGCGCGCACCGCCTGCAGCAGCTGCAGATTGCTGCGCACGCTGGCCTGCTCCGGCACGCCATAGCGGATCGAGAGGTCCACCTCCACCTGGCCGGGCACCAGGCGCACCTGCCTGCGCCCCAGGTCTGAGGGACGGCTCCACAGGGGCGCGCGCAGGTTGTATTTCGTCACCCCCGCCGCCACGATCCGCTGCCGCAGGGCCGCGGCCCGCTGTCGCTGGGCAGCCGTGAAGCGGTGTTGGGCCAGGAAGGTCTCCAGGTCGCAGGCGCAGGAGGCGTCGTAGTAGATGCCGGAGTGGTCCACCACCCAGGACACCGGCGGCACCCAGCGCAGCCACCATCCCTGCCCCACCGACCGCAGAAAGCCGTCTTCGGCGTGGATCAGGGGGCTGCCGGCCTTCCGCAGACCCAGCCCCACCCGGTTGCCCCACACCAGGGATCTCCAACCGGCCTCCCGGGTCGGCCTGGCATGGAAGGGGCGAAAGCGCAGCCGTCCGGGGCTGAGGGAGCGCTGAAAGCGCCGCACGGCCTGGCGTTTCCAGCCGGCGATCCCAAACACCTCCAGGGCCGGTGGCACCGCGGCCCGCTGGCGCCGCTGCAGTCCGACATGGGCGATCAGTGCCTCGGGACTGGTGAGCTGGCGGGTTTCGGGATTGAGGTAGCGGGCGTACCCCACCAGGCAGGCATGCACCAGATCCTCCAGCTGTGCACCTCCTGCGCGGGCTTCCCTTGCCCGGGCCGGGTGATCCGTGGCTGGCAGCCGGTCGTGGGTGAGCCCCCAGCCGGCATAGAAGGGCATGCCGAAGCAGTGCACGGGCCTGCCCCAGATCAGGGCCTCGAAACCCATCTGGGAGGTCACCACATACACGGCGCTGGCGGCTTCCAGCAGGGCCGCAGGATGGCCGCCATCAGCACAGGCCAGCACCCTGGGGTGCTGGAAGACCGCCGCCGGGACATGCCCCCGGCGCCGCCCGCTCACCACCTCGGGGTGGGTCTTCAGCACGACCTGGTGCCCGGGGAAGTCCTGCAGCGCGGCCTCGAGCATCGCCAGGAAGCTGGCTGCGGAGGCGGCGCCGTGGCGGATGGAGACATCGCCCGCCACCTGATCCACCACAAGCACGAACGGGCCATCGGGGGGCGGCGACTCCCGGGCCCCGTTCAGCTTGCTGACCCGGTGCTGCCGCCAGGCCGCCGCCAGCTGCCGGGCCCGCTGCTGCTGGGCGGGATCCAGGCCCGAGGCGATCAGCCCCTCCAGCCTGCTCGGCCGGGAGGCGTCGTAATGGATCCCCCGATCGTCCAGCAGGATGCCAAGCGGCGGTGAGCCCGGTCCTGGATCCACCGAGCGCAGGAAGGCGTCCTCGACCCGCCACAGGGGCAGGCCCCTGCGCACGGCCTCCCGTTCGCCCCAGAGCCCGCTGCGGCGCCGTCCCCACACCAGCAACGCGTCGGGGTCAAGGCGCCTGCAGGCACGGCGTCCCACCACAACCTGCGCTGGAGCCAGCAGCGCCTCGAGAGTGGTGTGGGCCAGCACAAGGGGATCGGGAAGGCCGATCAGAGGTTCCGGCCCGCCCAGGGCGGCGGTGGTTGCGGAGGTGCCTCCTGCAGGGGCGGGACTGGGGCTGGGCAGGAGCGGGAAAGCGGCCGGCTGCGGGCTGGTCGCCATCCTTTGTGCCGGAGGTTGGTGAGGCAATCTTACGCCTTGCTCCCTGGATCCATCACCTGTCTCAGTGCCTGTCTGCACTGGGTTTCAGCCCGACCTAGCCGCTGCAGCATGGGAGAATCGCCTCGTCCGGCCGCAGGGGTGGCATTGGCCAGCGTTCAGATTCAGATCGAAGGCCCGGTGCTGCTCCTGATGGGCCCGATCGGTCTGTTCTTCTCGCGCCTCTGGCGGTATCTGCACGACTGCGGCGTGCCGGTCTACAAGATTTCCTATCCGCTGCACGAATTCGGATTTCCTCGGCAGGCCAGGATTCCGTTTTCAGGTTCCATGGAGGAATGGCCAGCATTCCTGCGGGAGGTGATCCAGGAAAAGGGGATCCGCCACCTGTTCATGTATGGCGACTTCATTGATCCGCATCGCCTGGCCATTGAAGTGGCCCAAAGCCTGAACGTTGATGCCTATGTGTTTGAGCTGGGTTACGTCAGGCCGAACTATGTCACTCTGGAGCGTGATCGCGTCAACTGCCGCTCCAATCTCAACCAGCCGGTGAGCTTCTATGAGGCCCTGCCAGCGGTGGCCCATCTGCCCCAGGCACGCCTGGATCCTGGTTGGCGCTGGCGCAAGATCTGGAAAGCACCCACCTTCATCCAACACGCCTTCACGCGCTACAGGATCATTGAAGGGGAGCACAAGTTGCAGCCCTCGCCAGCCTTTCTCTGGTGCCAGGTGCGGGGCTCCGTGCGCTACTGGATGTATCGGCTGCAGGAACGCAAGCTCAAGCACCTGTTGGTCGAAAACCTGTCGTTCTTCCTGGCGATTCTTCAGGTCTCCAGTGACTCCCAGATCACCACAGGGTCAGGATTCCGCGGCATGCACGATTTCATTGAAACGGTGATCGTGTCATTTGCAGCCCATGCCCATCCCTCAGATCATCTGGCTTTCAAGCACCATCCCCGCGATCGTGGTTACAACAACTATAAATCACTGATTCACCTGCTGGCCGAGAGGGAAGGTGTCGCTGGCCGGGTTCATTACTTCCACGATGGTCCCCTCAGCGCCTTTATTCGAACCTGTCGCGGCGTGGTCACCGTGAACAGCACCGTGGGGCTGCAGTCTCTTTTCCATGCGGCAGCCACCAAAGTGATGGGGCAGACGTTCTATAACCTGCCGGGCCTGACGGATCAACAGCCATTGGATGGGTTTTGGGCCGCGCCCCAAACCAGCAGTCGGCCTTTGTTTTACCGCTTCTACAACCACCTCGTCACCACCACCCAGATCAACGGCAACTTTGATGGTGAATTCCCTTTCCGCGAGACCTTGCCGGTAGCCCTTTCGGCGCGCTCCAGTCCAGCGCAGCTGGGGCGGGCTCAGGCCACCAGCCTGGGCTGGGTGGTGCCGCTGCGGGTGATCTATCGCCTGTTCTGCTTCTGGGCCATGTATGTGGCCTATGCCTTGGAGCTGATCGCTCTCACCCTGAGGCTGCGGCGACTGGCCCGACATTTGCTCACCGCGGTCGCCCGCTTCGGCCTGCGCGCCGTGGGCATCGATGTGATTGTGGACGACAGCCTGTTGCTGCAGGATGATCAGTGCCGACGCATCCATATCTGGAATCACAACAGCCCCTTTGATGTGTTCGCCATCCAGGGCTATCTGCAGATTCCCGCGGTCACCACCTCCGGGTTGCATCTGAACCGGTTGCTGCCGTTCTTTGATCGTTCCGCCACCAATGCCGGCCATGTGCTCCTGGATCATCGTCAACCCGATCAGCGACGCAGCACGCTCTGGAAGTCGTCGCAGGTGCTGGAGCGCCACGGCCAGTTGATGATTGCGCCCAACGGTTCCCTGAAGACGTCGATCCTGCAGCGCGCTTCCGCCAGTGCCTATCTGCTGGCCCGCCGCCATCGGGCCACGGTGGTGCCCTGGTGGTTTGAGTACAGAGGGCTGGAGGGCATCGAGGCTGGGGTGCTCTACAGACCACTGCGCCTGCTGGCCCAGCGACTCACGGCCCCACGGGTTGTGCTCCACTGTCGCCAGGGTCGTCCCGAGGATCTCGGCTTGCCGGTTGAGGAGAACCATCGGGAGGGTTTCTCCCGCCGCGTGATGGCGTACTACTCCCAGGATGCGGCCGGCTGGGCTGAGCGCCATCACCATCGGGCCAGTTGATCAGGCCCCCTGCAGCACCAGGGAAATGTTGTGCCCACCAAAGCCAAACGCATTTTTGAGCACATAGCGTTGCTCAACCGGCACCGTGAGCCGGGTTGGTTCCCCCCGCACTAAGTGGAGCTGAACGGCGGGATCCTGGGGCTGACTGTTGGCGCTCACAGGAACCTGCCCGCTGGCCAGGGACCTGATGGCCATGATGGTTTCCACCGCGCCGGCCCCGCCGAGCATGTGGCCGAACTGTCCTTTCGGTGCCGTCACCGCTAGAGCCGCGTTGGCTTCTCCCAGAAGCCCACCGATCGCCTGGCTTCCGCCAGATCACCCATGGCGGTACCCGTGGCATGGGCCTGGATGAAACTCAGATCGGCCACGGCCAGACCGCTGCGCTGCAGGGCCTGCTGCATGGCGGCCCGGGCCTGGGTGCCATGGGGTTCGGGCGACACCATGTGATGGGCATCGGCGGTGCTGCCCGCATCCAGCAGGTACGCCTCACAGAGGGCGCCGCGGGCGTTGGCATCGGCCTCGCGCTCCAGAACCAGAATGCCGGCCCCCTCAGCGATCACGAAGCCATCCCGATCCAGGCCATAGGGGCTGGAGGCCAGTTCCGGAGTGCTGTTACGGGTGGAGAGGGCGCGCATGGCACTGAAGCCGGCCAGACCCAGTTGGTTCACGGGGGCCTCCGAGCCCCCCGCCACCACCACATCGGCGCGGTCATCGCGCAGCAGCATCAGGGCCCAGAGCAGGGCTTCGGCGGAGGAAGCACAGGCCGAAACGGGAGTGTGGGCGCCGCCGTGGGCACCGAGGGCAATGCTGATCTGGCCTGCCCCCGCATTGGGAATCAGCATCGGCACCGTCACCGGATTCACCCGCGAGGGGCCCCGTTCCAGCAGGATCCGGTACTGCTGTCCCATGGTCTCCAAACCGCCGATGCCGCAGCCCACCACCACCGCAACCCGGCGTTCGGACAGACCACCAGGAGCGTCGAGGCCCGCCCCCTGCCAGGCCTCCCTGGCCGCGAGCAGGGCCAACTGGGAGCAGCGATCGAGGCGGCGCCTGAGCAGGGGCTCCAACTGGGCCGTGGGCTCGTCTGGGATCATCCCCGCCACCCGGGATGGCAAGTCCTGAGCCCACCCGTCCGCCAGAAGGCTGATGCCTGATCGGCCTGCGAGGTAGGCCTGCCAGCAGCTCTCTACCCCGGCACCCAGAGGCGAGAGGGCTCCCATGCCCGTGATGGCGATCCTCTCCTTGGCCACGGCTGGGTTCAGCGCTGTGCGCGAAACATGGCCAAACCTACGTGGTGGGGCCTGCGCCTACGGAGCCCCAACCGTGCTCAGTCCCCGGCCCTGGGGCATTCAGCGAGGGGCTGGCTGGGTCGCGGTGAGTGCACGGGCAGTGACGTAATCAACGATGTCGCGCACAGTCGTGAAGGTAAGGAGATCCTTTTCTTCGATTTTGATGCCCATGGTTTCATCGGCCTCAATCAGAATCTCATAGAAACCAAGGGAGTCAACACCGACATCATCAATGATGAGGGCATCCAGCTCAATACCCGCGGGATCCACCCCGGCGATCCGGGCCAGAATATCTTTCAAACCGGCCAGAATCTCTGCCTCGGTGAGCACGGGGCTGGGCTCTGATTGCAGGTGGCCTGCGCAGGATGGCAGCCCTTCGTTGGATTCTGGGGTGACTGAATCTGTCAAGAGTTTGCGACTACGACGAGCTGGAGCGGGGTCTGACCGGATGCTCTATGAAGATTATTTTATCACTGACTCAAGGGTTTGCCAGCACGGCCTGGACCACTGGGGTCAATCTCAGAAGGACCACGGAACCAGGGAAACTGCCGGTACACCGGCGCGTGGGAAAAGCCAATGAAATGCTGCAGCCGTCGGCGGGGTACCTTTGTGAGGTCGGCTGTCATTAAAATCTCGGTGATCTGGTTGAAGTCTTTGGCCACTGAGATATCATGACTTTTGGCACCCATGAGATTGATGTATTGTCGTAACAACACCGGGAGCTTGAAGCTGCCCAGCTGTTTCTGGGTTTCACCTTCCAGTCTCTGGATGGATTGGCAGCTGCCACCCGCGTGGCGTTCATCACCGCGGAAGCCCCTTGGGTAGCGGGCCGGGGGGATGTCAGTGTTGTCGTCCCTGAACGGAGAGAGCATCAGGGAACGAAGAAAGTAATCATTCACACTGCCTGGATATTGGAAGTGATTATAGGATACTAATCCATAGATAGCAGTGTAACCTGAGGCAATGGCTGCTTGAAGGCCTCCTCGGAATAGGGTCATCAGCGAAGCAGGTTGCCTCTGAAATGCTGGCGAAATTGCGACCCTGCCGATCTCAAGATGGCTGCCACGGGTGATCAGAAAATTTTTGATTCCTGGGTAGACGTGCTCAAGATATGATGTTGCAGAGCTGTGGGCAAGACCGCAGGGGCTGGGGTCAGTAGAAGGGGTTTCAACAGGCACAAACTGGAGGCGGGCTGTCCCTGCAAGGGCAAATGTTGCATCGTCAACCAAAATAAAGTGATCGTAGAATGGATCTCTGCCATCCAAGTCTTTGTTGTTCCCGGAGCCGGAAAGCTTCTGTCTGTAGGTCAGCTCTCGCAATAGGCCGACTTCATCTGAAAAGTTTTCGAACGTGTTGCCAGGAATAAGAAAGAGGGTTAATCCGTAGTTGGAAAAGAAATAAAATGGCTTGATGTCGTCAATCAGTGCACGGCTCAGGGGGATCATCGGTCGCTGGGGCTGAGCGCGGTGGACGGTCGTGCTGCCCATGAAACCACCTTGGCAGGCTCAGAACCAAGGCCCAGGCTGAGGCCCTGAGGCCCCGCCGGTTCTGAGGCTGTCACCTGGATCCGAACGGACTCTGCCCTTACAGTGAGCGACCAATGCTGAACCGCCAGTAGCGGCCGGAGGTCAGCGTGTTTGTCGAGGTTTCGATGCTGCTCTCCGTCCGTGTCCATTTGACAGCCGCCGCCCAGGCACCGCTGCGGATTGGAGCTGCGGGGCTGCTGCTCGCCAGTCCTGGACTGATGGTTCTCGGCATCCCTGCTCAGGCAGGCCAGCGGCAGCCTTTCGCCCCGCAGGCCGCTTCCGGTGCTTGGCTGGCCCAGCGCCAGGCTTACCCGATGACTGGGGAGAAAGCTGCGCCCCAGTCAGATCCCTCGGTTCCCAGCGCCTTCCCGGGTCAACCCGAGGTGCAACAGCAGCGGCAGACCAGGCAGGCCCGCGCGCGCCGGGCCACCTTCAGCCCGGAAACCAGCAATTTCCGCTACCGCCTGGCGCCCGGAGATCGGGTGAGGATTTCTGTTTTCAAGGTTGAAGGCTATGCCGCAGAAACGGAAGTTCTCAGCGACGGCACGGTGAACCTGCCTCGGATCGGGTCAGTCAATGTGTGGGGTTTGACGCTGGATGAATCCAACCAGCGCATCACAAGTCTCTACTCCACGATCCTGCGTCGACCCCTGGTCTACATCGACCTGATCGCGCCCAGGCCGGTGCGGGTGTCGTTGGTGGGTCAGCTGGAGCGGCCAGGCTTTTATACCCTCAGCCGTGATCCATCGACGTCAACGTTGCGAGCGGCAGGCCCAGGTGTGGAGGGCACGGTGGTGGCAACCTCTGGTTGGCCCACCATGGTGGATGCGATCCAGCGGGCAGGCGGCATCACGGCCATGGGGGATCTCTCCAATCTGGTGCTTGTGCGCCAGGGCAATGTTCCTGGAGAGGCGCCGCGTGAATATCACTTCGACTATCTCAGCGTCCTGATGAACAATGTACAGGTGGTTAATCCCCTGATTAATGACGGTGACATGATCAGGGTCGGCAAGTTGGAAGGCGCTCGATCCAATGAAGCCTTGATTGCTACTGGTGCTTCCAACTTCGCTCCCGATGCCATCTCGGTGAATGTCGTTGGTGAAGTAGAGGTTCCTGGTATCAAGCAGGTGAAGTCAAATAGCCCCCTGACCAATGCGGTGATGGCCGCCGGCGGACTTGACCCCCAGCGCGCCAGGGTCTCCAACGTCCGCCTGCTGCGGTTGGAGGCCGATGGTTCGATCCTTTCCCAGGAGGTGGCCTTTGACCCTTCAGCCGAACTGGGTTCGGAGGCCAATCCCCCCCTGCGGAATGGTGATGTGATCGTGGTGTCCCGTAACAACTGGACCCGTTTCAATGACACTCTGTCGCAGGCGGTGGCGCCCCTCGGTCCCCTGTTGAATGCCGCCTCCCTTTACAACATCCTGACTCGCTGAGGCGTAGTGTTGAATGCTGGGATCGCTCAGATCCCCAGTCGCTGCCAGATCACATTCAGATTCTCCCGGTGCAGTTCCGTGGAGAAACAGTCCGCCAAAGCCTCTGCCTTCAGGAGCTCTGTGACCGCCGGGTCGCCCTCGAGGTTGTCTCGGAAGTTACCGGTTTCGGAATTCCAGGCTGCGTGGGCATGAGTCTGAACAATGTGGTAGGCCTCTTCGCGGCTGAGACCCGATTCCACTAGGGCAAGCAACACACGCTGACTGAACACAACGCCGCCATAGATGTTCATGTTGCGGGTCATGTTTTCGGGGTAGATCCCCAGACCCCCTACCACCTCAGTCATCTCCCTCAGCATGAACTGCAGGGTGGCTGAACAATCGGGCAACATCATGCGCTCTACCGAGCTGTGGCTGATGTCGCGTTCATGCCAGAGGGCGCAGTTTTCCAGGGCCGCCACGGTGTAGCTGCGCAGCACCCTGGCCAGACCGCTGATCCGTTCGCTGCGGATTGGATTGCGCTTGTGGGGCATGGCCGAGCTGCCCTTCTGGCCCTTGGCGAAGTTCTCTTCCACCTCCAGCACGTCAGTGCGCTGCAGATTGCGGATCTCGGTGGAGAAGCGCTCCAGTGCGGTTCCCACCAGGGCCAGGGTCTGAACGTATTCCGCATGGCGATCGCGGGCGATCACCTGGGTGCTGGCCGTGTCCGGCACCAGGCCCAGCTGCCTGCAGGCGATGGCCTCCACCTCAGGGTCGGTGTTGGCGTAGGTGCCCATGGCGCCACTGATCTGACCCACGCTCACCACCTGCTCGAGCCGCTCGAGCCGCTCCTGGTTGCGCAGCGTCTCGGCCAGCCAGCCGGCCACCTTGAAGCCGAAGGTGATCGGTTCGCCGTGAATCGCATGGGAGCGGCCGATCATCACCGTGTCCTTGTGCTGTCGGGCCAGGTTGCGCAGCGCCTTGGCCAGCTGATCCAGTTCCTGGCGCAGCACCTGCACGGAGGCCTTCATCTGCAGCGCCAGCCCCGTGTCGAGCACGTCGGAGCTGGTCATGCCCACGTGGATGTAGCGCCCCGCATCGCCCACGTGTTCATTCACATTGGTGAGGAAGGCGATCACGTCATGGCGTACCTCGGCCTCGATGCTGAGGATCCGCTCCACGCTGAAGCTGGCCTTGTCCCTGATCTGGGCCAGAGCCTCGGCGGGCACCCGACCCAGCTCGCTATTGGCGGCTGTGGCGGCGATTTCCACGTCAAGCCAGCTCTGGAACTTGGCCTGCTCGCTCCAGATGGCGCCCATCTCAGGCAGGGTGTAACGCTCGATCAAGGCCCAGCGGGTGGGAACGGCCCATCCAATGTATGGGTCGGTATGGATGGGGCCGTCCAGGACGCGGCTGTAAGGCCCACCGGGATCAGGCCAGGACCCTGAGCTGACGGTGGGCCACCTCCCACTGCACCATCGCCCCCCAGCTCTGTTGGCGTACCCAGCAGCGCCCACCCCGGCACTGGATCAGCTGGAAGGGGGGGAGGTCGGGGGGCTGGTTGCGCAGCGTGACAAAGCTGCCAGGGCTCAGGGCCTCGATGAGCTGGGCCGACTGACGGTGGCGTTCCAGGTCGGCCACCTGGGCTGTGGCTGGAATGCTGGCTGCGCTGGACTGCATACTGCCGCTCGGGGGCTGGGGCCATCTTCAGGCGGCTGAGGGCGCCGCCGTGGACAATCACGCAATCTGTTCCGTTTGCTTTGTGGTTTGATCAGGGAACGGCAACACCTGTCCGCTCCCGGAGTCGTGGCTTCGAAACAGCGCCTGGATCTAGAACTGGTGGCCCGCGGCTTGGTGGAGACACGCCAACAGGCCCAGGTGCTGATCCGCGCCGGCCGCGTGCGCAGCGGCGAGCGCATCCTTGACAAACCCGGCACTGAGGTGGCGCCTGCGTTGCCGTTGAAAGTGCTGCAGCTGCCCCGTTACGTGTCCCGCGGTGGCGAGAAGCTGGAGCTGGCCCTGGCCAGCTTCCCGATCCCTGTGAGCGGTCGGGTGTGTCTTGATGGCGGCATCTCGACGGGCGGCTTCACCGACTGCCTGCTGCAGCACGGGGCTGCGCGAGTGTACGGCATTGATGTGGGTTACGGCCAGACGGCCTGGCGGCTGCGCTGTGACCCGCGGGTGGTGCTCAAGGAGCGCACGAACCTGCGCCATCTCACCCCTGAAGCGCTGTTCGGCGCGAGCGACCCCAGACCGGATCTGGCCGTCGCCGACGTGTCGTTCATCTCCCTGGCCCTGGTGCTGCCGGCTTTGCTGGCGCTGCTGAGAGGATCATCAGCCACTGCAGGGCGCGATCTGATCCTGCTGGTCAAACCCCAGTTCGAGGTGGGGAAGGGCCAGGTGGGCAAAGGCGGTGTGGTCCGCAGTCCGCAGGCCCATCTCGGGGCGATCACGGCGGTGCTGGCGGCTGCTGAACAGCTGGGCCTTCAGGCCTCAGGCCTTGTGGCCTCTCCGATCACAGGCCCTGCCGGCAACCACGAGTACCTGCTCTGGCTGCGTTCGGCGGCATTGGAGAGCGTTCCAGCGCTGGCGAACTGGGCCTTGCCGCAGCATCCGAAGGACAGGATTGCAGCGATCAAAGCGTGCGTTGACCTCGCCCTGGCTATCCCCTGAGCCGGCGTCGTGGGAAAGGGGGCCGCACTGGCCCCCTTGTGGTCTGGTGGTGGAGGGGGCAGAACTGAGCTGGCGTGCTCAGGGAAGAGAGGTCAGAGCCTGATGGGCTCAGATCGCGCCGCTGTCGCGATCACCGGTGCGGATGCGGATCACGCCGTCGATGGTGCCCACAAAAATCTTGCCATCGCCAATTTCGCCGGTGCGGGCAGCGTCCTGGATGGCATCGACCACGGTGTCCACCTTGTCGTCATCTACCACAATTTCGAGCTTGAGCTTCTGGAGGAATTCCACCGTGAATTCGGAACCCCGATAGCGCTCCACCTGACCTTTCTGACGACCAAAGCCGCGAACCTCGCTGACGGTCATGCCCACGATGCCGGCATTGACCAGCGCAATCTTGACGTCTTCAAGCTTGAAGGGCCGAATGATGGCCTCGACTTTTTTCATGGATACCGGTGGGCTGGACGATCAGGGTCTCATGGCTCGCCGCTTTTGGCGGAGAGGGGTCCATTAGGCCTGAGCCAAGGGGGTGTTGTCGTAGCCAATGTTACTTGGCCAGCGCCTCGACAGGATCCCCGCTTCTGGGCCGGAGCGGGCCCCAGGCCCTCAGATGCTTTCAGCCATCATGGTCGTGACCCGCTCAGTGCCCTGCCGTGTCCACGCCATCTGCCACGCCCGAGGCGAGTGCCGGCTCCGCCCCGGGCCGCACCCAGACCCCCCTCTACGGCGAACGGGCCATCGCAGAATCCCGGTTGATCTGCTTTGACAATCCCCGGCCGGGGCGTCCTTACGACATCGCCATCACCCTGCCGGAATTCACCTGCCTTTGCCCCTTTTCGGGCTATCCCGATTTCGCGACTCTGCGCCTGCTCTACCAGCCTGGTCCCCGGGTGATGGAGCTCAAGGCGATCAAGCTCTACGTGAACAGTTACCGCAATCGCAGCATCTCCCATGAGGAGGTGGCCAACCGGATCCTGGACGACTTCGTGGTGGCCTGCGAGCCGACATGGATGCAGCTGGAAGCTGATTTCAATCCGCGCGGCAACGTCCACACGGTGGTCACGGTTCGCCACGGCAGTCGTCAGGCCTGCTGAGGCGGGTTGAGCAACTCCGGCAGCTCCCGTGCGAAGGCCGTGAGATTGCGGTTGCAGAGGCCGGCCACGTGCAGCCTCCCGGCCTCGCTGATCGCCCAGAGCTGGCGCGTGGCCAGCAGGCTCAGGCCACCGCCGGCCAGGGCGATGGCAAAACCCGCGTACACCAGGGGCACTCCCGGATCACGCTTCAGCAGGATGCCGCTGGCCGGCAGCACCGAAGCCACCCGCACCGGCAGGCCGTTGACCTCCAGTGGGGAGGCGCCGATACCCAGCTGCCCGAGCCTGGCGCCATCAGCCCCGAACACCTCCACCGGACCCTGCTCGCTGCTGAGGCTGAGCAGGACAGGATCGGAGCCATCGGGTCGGGTGGGCAGCACCAGGCCCCACACCTGCTCCCCCAGCTCAGGGAAGCTCTGCAGGGGAAGTTGCAGCAGCGGGCTGCGGCCCAGTTGAACAGTGATAGCGGCCAGCCCCCAGTCGGCCTGGTAGAGGGTGACGCCCTGGAAGCGCAAGGGGTGGTTTACGCTGATCTGGGAAGCCTTCAGCAGCGTGCCGGTCTCGCCGTCGCCTTCCAGCAGCCGCAGGTCGGAGCGGAACTGTTCCGGCCGCCCGGCGGGATCGCGCTCCACGGCGAAGCTGTCGAGGGCGAGGGTGAGGGTGCTGTGGCCGCGGCTGTCCACCAGCTCCAGGCTGCGCCCAGGTGCCAGGAATTGCTCAGCCCGCTGGCCCCCGAGGGCTCCCCAGGCGGCCCCCAGCATCAGCACCACCATGCCGGCATGCACCAGCAGGGGGCCCACCCGCCCCAGCACGCCCCGCCGGGCGGCGAGGCGATCGGGCTGGCGCTGCACCTGCCAGCCCTCGGCCCGCAGCCGATCCTCCAGGCGTTGCAGATCGGCGCTGGCATCGTCGCAGGCCCGCGTTTCGGCCACGTTCAGCTTGCTGAGCTGACGCGGGCTGCGGTAGTCGACCCAGCGCAGCGAGGCCCGCAGGGCGGGCCACTGACGCCTCCAGCTGCAGAGCAGAAGCGAGAGGGCCAGCCAGGCCAGCAGGGCCAGGAACCAGTGGCTGGAATACACATGGTCGAGTTCCAGGGCGAGCACCCTGTCGGCATTGAGTACCCCCAGCCAGGGCTGGGGGTCGTAGAGCTGGTGGTAAAGGCCCTCCGGCTCCTTCTGCGGAATGGCCGTGCCGACACCGCTGGCGATGGCGATCACGATCAACAGACCGATGGCCAGACGGAGATCGGCAATCCAGCCAGCCAGGCGTTGCAGGGCACTCATGGGGTCAGGTCCAGTTGGCGACCAGCATCACCAGACCCGTGGCCAGCAGCACGGCGCCGCTCAGGGGCGGCACCCATTGGCCCAGGCGCCGCAGTCTGAGCAGACCCTGCAGGCTGGCGGCCACAGTGCCGGCCAGCAGCAGGGGCACCACCTGCCCGGCCCCGAAGCTGGTGAGCAGGAGCATGCCCACCAGGGGCTTGCCCACCTGGGCCATCCAGGCCAGCAGCACCGCCAGCACGGGCGTGGTGCAGGGCGTGGCGGCCAGGCCAAAGGCCAGGCCCGCGGCCAGGGGGGCCAGGGGTGCTGGAACATGCTGGCGCCAGCGTTCGGGATCCGGGCCGGCAGGAAGCTGCAAAGGCAGCCAACCCAGCAGGTTGAGGCCCATGGCCAGGGCGATCAGGGCCACGACGGTGGGAATCAGGCCGGGAATCTGGCCGTAGATCCTGCCGAGCAGCCCGCTGGCCAGGCCCAGCAGCACCAGGGCGGCAACGATTCCGGCAGCGAAGCTGGCACTGCGCAGCCAGGGCCGGCCTGCCTCGCTCTGGTCGCTGAACCCGGCCAGGTAGGCCAGGGTCACCGGCAGCAGGGAGAGGGAGCAGGGGCCGAGGCTGGTGAGAACCCCGCCGCCGAACACCACAAGCAGGGTGGCGGGCCCGGGATGCTGGAGCGAGTTCTGGAGCAGCAGCTCACTGTTGCGGGCCCAATCGGCCAGTGCTGGGCCAGCTTCGATCATGGAACCAGCCTATCGGGCCGGCTGGGGGCGACGCCGGCGGGGTTCGGGGGCGAGGCCTCCTGATTCCAGCGAGCAGCGAATCAGCAGGCCGCAGATCAGCAGGCTGGCGAGCAGGGAATTGCCCCCATAGCTGATCAGGGGCAGCGGCAGCCCCGTGGTGGGCATGGCCCCGCTGGCCACGGCAATGTTGAGAATCGACTGCCCCACCAGCAGGGTGGTGGCGCCCATGGCCACGAGTCGCTGCTGGTTGCTGCGGCAGCTGAGCGCCACCCGCACCCCCACAAAGCCGAACAGGAGCAGGAACAACAGCAATGCCACCGAGCCCACGTAGCCGAATTCCTCGGCATACACGGCAAAGATGAAGTCGGTGGTCTGGATCGGCAGGTACTGGAGCTTCTGGGTCGAGAGGCCGAATCCCTCTCCGAGCAGCCCACCGGAGCCGATGGCCAGCAGGCTCTGCACAAGCTGGTAGCCGTCGCCCTGAGCGTCCCGCCAGGGGTCCAGGAACGAGATCACCCGCAGGCGTTGGTAGTCGTTGATCAGAATGCTGACCGAGCCCACCAGGCCCCCCGCGGTGGCGGCCCCCAGCAGCAGGGGCAGTCCAACCCCGGCAGCCAGGGCCATCAGCCAGAGCAGGAGTCCGGTGAGGGCGGCGGTGCTGAGGTTGGGCTGTTTGAGCACCAGCAGGATCAGGGTTCCGAACACGCCCAGCCACAGGAGCTTCTGGTCGAGGCTGATGCGGCGCCAGTGGGCGAACAGGGCGGCCCCCTGCAGCACCACGAAGGGCTTCACCAGCTCGGAAGGCTGGATCTGGATGGGGCCGAGCACCAACCAGCGACTGGCGCCATTCACGGTGCTGCCCACCACCAGGGTGGCGGCCACCAACAGGGTGCCGATCAACAGGGCGAGGGGAGCCAGATGCAGCCAGCGCCGCAGACTGGTGCGCACGGCCATCCAGAGCAGTCCCCAGCTGGCCACCGTCCAGATCAGTTGGCGCTTGAGATAGAAAGCGCCATCGCCCATCTCCCGCTCGGCCACCCACCAGCTGGCGGAGGCGAGCACCAGCAAGCCCATCAGGCTCCACAGGGCCACCAGGGCCAGCAGCAGCCTCGCTTCCGCAGGCCACTCGGCCCATGGCCAAGGCCGAAGGGGCCGCCCAGGTTGAACGGTGTGGGGCCGGCGGCCCGGCCGTCGTGGCCGTGCGGCTTTGGTCGCAGCAGTGGAGGTCACGGAGTGGGCAACGGTGCCTGGCAGGACCAGGAAGGACTCCTATTGAGACGTGTCTCACCCCTGCTTGTCGAGTCTTGAGGCCGCCCATGCAGCTGTCCTGTCATGGATCGCTGCGCGTTGGTGAGCATGAAAAAGCCCGGCACGTGGCCGGGCTGGTGAGGTGCTGGGTGAAGCGAGAAGACAGAATGAACCAGGATTCACTCAGTTGCCGACGTTCACTTGACGGCCGCCGGTAGCCAGTTCAACTTTGAGAATCTTGCCGCCCTGCTTCATGATTCGCTGCTGTTCAGCAAACCAGCTCTCGTAGGGCACCCACTTGGTGAAGTAGGTGTTTTGAAGTTCGCGCTGGGTGCGCGACTTCTCTGGGCAAGGGATGCAGGCAGTGATTTTGAACAGGCGCATGGAGTGATCCGCAGGGATAGACGGAAACTCTGGATCAGTTGCCCAGACCCGAGCAGATGTAGTCGAAGTAGACGGCCATTTCACGGCCGGCATCGGGGCCCACCAAGGAAGCGGTGACTTCCTTCATGGCCTGAATTGACTGCACCGTGGCGCCGATGGGCACACCCAGGGAGTTGTAGGTTTCCTTGAGGCCGTTGAGAACCCGCTCATCCAGGATGGAAGTGTCACCCGCGAGCATGGCGTAGGTGGCGTAGCGCAGGTAGTAGTCGAGGTCGCGAATGCAGGCCGCATAACGACGGCAGGTGTACATGTTGCCGCCCGGACGGGTGATGTCCGAATACAACAGCGACTTGGCTACAGCCTCTTTGATGATGCCGGAAGCATTGGCGCTGATCGTGGCGGCGGCACGGACGCGCAGCTCACCGCTGGCGAAGTACTGCTCCAGACGACCCATGGCGGAGCCGTCGAGATACAGGCCTTGAACGTCGGCCTGATTGATGACGTTGGTGATGGCGTCTTGCATGAATCCTGCTGAAGGCGTAGGAGGAAAAGGGAAAGAGCAGCCTCAGGAGAGGGCGCCGATGACGTAGTCGAAGTAGAAACCAGCTTCTTCGGCGTCACCACCCGTGAGCATGCCGGTGGCCACGTTCTTCATCTCGCGCACAGCCTCGGCCATGGCATCGAGAGGCGTGCCCAGGGAGCGGTACATCTCCTTGGCACCGATGATCCCGATTTCCTCAATGGGTGTCACATCACCGGCCACAACGCCGTAGGTGACCAGGCGCAGGTAATAGTCCATGTCCCGCAGGCAAGACGCGGTCATCTCCTCGCCATAGGCGTTGCCGCCAGGGGAGATGACGTCGGGACGCCGCTGGAACAGCGCACCCCCGGCCGTTTTGACGATGCGTTCGCGGCTCTCGCTCAGGACCTGGGCCACGCGCACACGGCGCTGGCCTGCGGTCACGAAGGATTTGATCTGGTCGAGTTCGCCAGGGCTGAGATAGCGGGCTTCGGCGTCCGCGTTGATGATCGAGTTGGAGACGATGCTCATGCAGTTCTGCCTCGAAACAAGCGGCCGCCTTGACGGAGACCGGTATCCGGTGGGTAAGGGAGTGATCGACTCGCGCCGATCGCCGAATCATTCTGCGCCAAGGCCCCGCCATGGCTCCTGCTCCGGTAACAGTTCTTCATGGCCTGACGTTGAAGGAAAAGCACTGGGGCGCAAGGGGTTTGGTGGATGTTTCCAATAGTGAATAAACCCTGCGACGCTCCTGGCTGGGGTCGTCTGCAGGGGTGGGTGTTGCCTCCATCGGCTCCAGCAAAGGTTGGTGTGCAGGCATAGTTTTGCTGCGATCAATCACCTCTCTTTGAAGTTCTAACCAGCAGAGGATGTTGCGCTCATGGGTGTTATCGCCTCAGCCCCTCATCCAGCAAGGATCGACGGATGTGGGACGCAAGGCTTGCTGCGGCAATCTGATGGCTACCGTTCAGCCGATTGATCAATGGCTGCCTCAGTGGCGGTGATGTGGCCCGGAGCCTGGGGCATCTGGCCCTGGCGTGCTCATGGGTCCAGGCTCCTCCAGAGCCTTGGCCCCAGCTCAGGAAGGGTCTGAGGCCTCCGCTAAATGGCTCCGCCCGGGGCTGGGTTCAGCCCTCCGTTGCCACCATAGAGAGCCGCCGTGCGGTTCACGGTGCTGAGGGGAATGCCATCAGCTGTGTCCAGACCGCGCACGTAGGGAACCGTGTCCTGGCCAAAGGCCTCGGCGTATTCCTGGCTGTTCAGCAGCTCCTGCACGGCAGCAACCTGACCGGCGGCGCCCCTCGTGGCCAGATAACGGCTCACTTCCTGGGGCTGGGCCGCCCGTCCCAGCAGCGCCAGGTAGGCCGCTGAAGCCGCCCGCAGCGGTGCCATGCGGTTGAGCCGCTGCTGGAACAACTCACCGGTGGCCACCTGGGCCACGAATTCGGCAGCTGTCAGCTGAACGTTGCGGAACTGGGACTCGGCATCCTTGAGGCGCTCGACCCCCAGGGGAATGCGGTTGAGCAGTTGGCGGTAGGTGGTGGTGACGGCTTCCTGCACCTGGGCCTCGCTGGCGGTGCGGCCCACGCGCACCGGACGCCCGAGGCTCTGGCGCCGGCGGAAGCCCTGGGGCTGGCCGGGACGCAGGGCCCGTTGCATGGCCGCTCCAGGTTGCAGGGCGGGCGCTGCCGCCAGGTTGCCAGCAACGGCCTTGCTCCAGCCACCGGCGACCGGGGCCTGGGCCGCAGAGGGGCTCTCAAAGCCCTGGCCACCGGGGGTGCTCCAGAAGGCATTGACTCCAGGGGCACGCCAGGTGCGTTGCGGCGCAGGCTGCTGGCGGACACTGGCGCTGGAGGTCTGGGGGCCGGCTGGCCGGTTGACCTCGCCACCGACAAGCTTGGCGGTCCAGACACCGCGGATGACCTCGATGCGCTGCGGCAGGTTGCGCGGGGTGATGTCGCCCACGGTGCGCACGGCCAGGGGCGGAGCCACCTCGGGGCGCTTGGTGGGCGTGAGGTCCGGGTAGGCGGCCGCGTTGAAGGGCCGGTTCAGACCAGGCACCTTGCGGGCGGTGCGATCGGCCGGGGTGACGAAGCGCTCAAAGGGAACCGTGTCCTCGCCGAAGCAGTCGTTGTACTCCCGGCTGTTGAGCATGGCGTCGATGACGCCATAGAAGCCCTGGCGAGCTGCCGTGTCGAAGTAGGCATCGATTTCCCAGCGGCCGAAGCTGGGGCGGCCCAACAGGCGCCGATGCATCACTTCAATGGCCTTGGTGATGTAGAGGCCGCTCCAGTAGCGCCGGCGGAAGGCGTTGGAGCGGGCCACCTGGCGCACGAACTCCCTCAGGCTGATGTCGCCGTTCTCCAGCTTGATCTCTTCCACCTTGTTGCGCTCGCCGGCATAGCCGCTGTTGCCGAGCACCTGCACATACACCGCATTGATCACGGCCTGGGTGCTGGCTTCGGTGCCGCGGATACTGGGCTGGCCGCCGCGGCGGGGCACGGAGTTGCCACCGGTGGCGATCTGCTGCAGGCGCACCACCTTGGGGCCGACCCGCCGGGGAACGGCCTTGCGGAACTGGCGGCTGTCCATCTGGCCGGGCTGGTTCAGGCCGTTGCCGATCAGGATGCGTCGGCTGTCATAGCCGAACGGGGCGGGACGGGTGGCCACCTTGGCGGTGCTGGAGGGGAAGATGGCGCCGTAGGTGAGGCCCAGCGGATCGTTGCTGCCGCCGTAGGGGTGCTGATCGGGATAGGGCTGGCGGTAGGAGGCGTAGAGGGTGACGTACTGGGGGGCTCCCTCAAAGGGTGCGCTGAAGCGGAAGAGCTTGCGGTTCGAACCCCAGCCGGCGCTTTCCTGGGCTTCCTCGCCGAGGTCACGCAGGTAGGGAACGGTCTCTTCACCGAAGACCCGGGCGTACTCCATCGAGTTCACCAGGCAGTCGACCAGACCGGGCAGGCCCTGGGCGCTGACGATGTCGAAGTAGGCAGTGAACTCTTCTCTTGAGCTGAGGCCCCGGCCAAGGAAGTGGCGGAAGGCCAGCTCCACGGCCCGGCTGTTGGAAAAGCGGCCGTAAAACTGCTTCTGGTAGTCGCGGCTGCGGCCGAGAGCGCGGATGAACTCGCGCATCGAGAGCTGGCCCTGGCGCGTCTGGGTGGCCTCCACGGAGCAGACCTCCTGGCCGTAGCCCTTGACGATGTCGCGCTCGAAGACCTGGCGGTAGGCCGCCCGGATCACCTCGGCCTTCTGGGCACCGGTCATGGCCGGCTTCATCACGAAGCGCAGGGCCTTGCCCTGGGCGCCGAGGGCGTAGGTGGCGGGGAGCTGCAGCCCCTGGGTCACGGAGCTGCCCAGCCGTTGGCGAGCCGAGGGCGTGGGAATCGCCAGCTCGGCGATGAGCACATTGAAATACTGGATCACCAGCTGGCGGCTGCCAGGCTCGGCCTTGAACAGGCCGGCAGAGGCCGCCCGCATTTCCTGCAGGGCCACGTTGGTGGCCGTCAGGGAGCAGGCCTTCTCCAGCACATCGCGGAGGCCGCGGGTGTTGACGGCCAGGATGCTGGGGTCGCCGGCCACCAGGGCGTAGCCACGTAGCGCAGGAACCAGGCCAGGTCGCGGATCGATTTCCGCATCCTGGCGGTGCCGTACAGGCCCACCGAAATTGGCGAAAAGCCGGTCGGCAGCACCACGCGCACGTCGGCGTCGCCACCAGCTCCCTCCAGCAGGCGGCTGATCAGGTTGCCGCGGCCGGTGCTGCCGCTGGCCCCTGCGTAGGTTTCGACCGAACGGCGAAAGGCGGCCTGATCAGCGGCCAGCACGGCGGTCTGGCTGCCCGAGCGGGCCCCAGGACTGAGGGGCGCATCCAGGTAGGAGAGCGGCGTTCCACCCGAGAAGATCCTGTTGGCCGCCTTGGCCACGATGAAGTCGGCATTGTCCGAAATGCGACGGGCTGCCTCCACCCGCCTCTGGCCGCTCTGAAAGAACGTGACCAGGTTGTTCAGCTCACCCCCATCCGGGAAGCGGTCTTCCTGCTCCGCCTGACGGACGCTGGACAGCGGCAGGGTGTCGTAGCGCTGGGGAGCAACCCTGGTGCTGCCGCTGCTGGCGGTCACGGTCATTGACGAGAGCGAACCGGGCCGCGCCAACCTACGGCTCGTTGCCAGGAGCAACGGGAGCTGTTGAACAAATGTTTGCAGCCCCGGCAGCTCCGGCCGTCCCCCCGGTGCGGCCCTGCGGCTGGGGCCGCCGTGAAATGCTCGCCCCCAGATCGCCCTGCTGCCGTGTCCGCCACTGATGCCGCCACCCCTGTGGTGAGCGCCTTCTACGACCGCTTCCCCTACCCCGCCGACCCGCTCCAGGACGGCCCTCCGCCTGGGTACAACTGGCGCTGGTGCGTCGACAGCGCCTGGGTGGCGGCCACCGGTGCCCTGCCGCCGCCCGGCGCCTCAGGCAGGCGGGCCTGGCGGATCCTGGACGCCGGCTGCGGCACCGGGGTGAGCACCGACTACCTCTGCCATCTCAACCCGGGCTCGTCGGTGCTGGCTGTTGACATCAGTGCCGGTGCCCTGGACGTGGCCCGGGAGCGCACCCGCCGCTCCGGCGCTGCCCAGCAGGTCGGGGAACTGCGCATCGAGCAGCGCAGCCTGCTCGACCTGGCCGGCGAGGGACCCTTCGACTACATCAACTCGGTGGGTGTGCTCCATCACCTGCGTCAGCCGGAGGCCGGGCTGAAGGCCCTGGCGGGCCTGCTCAGGCCCGGCGGCCTCCTGCACCTCTTCCTCTATGCCGATGGGGGACGCTGGGAAGTCCACCGCATCCAGCGCAGCCTCGGCCGTCTGGGGGTGGGCAGCGGCAGCGAGGGGATGCGGCTGGGGCGCCAGCTCTTCGCCGACCTGCCCGAGACCAACCGGCTGCGGCGGCACCACGAGCAGCGCTGGGCCCTCGACACCGCGGCCGAGGCCAACTTCGCCGACATGTACCTCCATCCCCAGGAGACCAGCTACAACCTGGAGCGATTGATGGCCTTCGTGCAGAGCGCGGAGCTCTCGTTTGCCGGCTTTTCCAATCCGGGCGTCTGGGACCCGGCCCGGTTGCTGGGCGGCGAGCTGCTGGAGAGGGCCCAGGCCCTGCCGGACCGGGAGCGCTGGGCTCTGGTGGAGGATCTGGACCCTGAGATCAGCCACTTCGAGTTCTTTCTCTCCCGGGGGCCCCTGCAGCGGCGAGGCTGGGAGGACGATGGTGCACTGCTTGCGGCCGGCGGCATCCGCAACCGCTGCCTCTGGGGCTGGCCCTCCACGGAGCTGCTCGATCCGGATCTGATGCCCCTGAGCCTCAGCAGCGAGGCTCTGGCCCTGATGCAGGCCCTGGAGGCCGCCCCCCCGGGCACGGCGATCGGTGCTCTGCCTGCTGAGAGCTCGACAGCCAGCGCGACTGACGACACAATCGACGCATCGAGCCAGCGCAGGCTGTGCGCCGCCCGGGAGCTCTTGGCCGCCCGGGTCTTGCTGCCACTGGCTTCTGGGGCTGCGTGATAGATTCCGCGCGCCTTCTAGGGTTGGCTCGGTTGTCGGTTTCTCCACCTTGCCTGCCTGGGCAGCCCTTGGCTGATCAGGTGACAGGACCGGTCGACGCCGTCCAGCCGGCAGCGGACGTGGACCCTGCTGCCGAGCCTGACAACGGCATGGCCGAGTACTACCGGCTCCAACGGAAGCTGCAGCAGTTCACCCTGGTTCTCAGCGGTGTGGCCGTTCTGGTCACCGCTCTGCTGTTGAGCTCGAGCGCAGCGTTCGCTGTGCTGGTGGGGGCTACCGCGGCCCTGCTCTATCTGCGCCTGCTCGGGCGCAGCGTCAGCCGGCTGGGTGGTGAGCGACGCGGCATGGGCAAGGCCCAGCTGCTCGTGCCCATTCTCCTCGTGCTGGCAGCCTGCCGCCTGCCCCAGCTTGATCTGCTGCCTGCTTTCCTGGGGTTCCTGCTCTACAAGCCCGCAGTGATCCTGCAGGCCGTGCTCGACGCCTGACTTTCCCGTTCCCCTGATCTCCCCGATGCTTGCGCTGCCCTCCAGTCTTCCTTTCGCCGAGCTTGAGGTGGGTCAACACCTCTACTGGCAGCTGGGCAACTTCAAGATCCATGGCCAGGTGTTCCTGAGCTCCTGGGTCGTGATCGGTGCCCTGTTGGCTCTGGTGATCGCCGGAACCCGCAAGCTCGAGCGAGACCCGCGCGGCACCCAGAACCTGCTCGAGTTTCTGTGGGATTACATCCGCGACCTCTCGCGGGAGCAGATCGGTGAACGGGCCTATCGAGACTGGATGCCCTTCATCGGCACGCTGTTCCTGTTCATCTTCGTGAGCAACTGGGGTGGAGCGCTTGTCCCCTGGAAGCTGATCCACCTGCCCAGTGGGGAGCTTGGCGCCCCGACAGCCGACATCAACACCACCATTGCCCTGGCACTGCTGGTATCGCTTGCTTACTTCTACGCTGGCCTGAGTCGGAAAGGACTGCGTTACTTCGAGTATTACGTGGAGCCCACGCCGATCATGCTCCCGTTCAAGATCGTTGAGGATTTCACCAAGCCACTTTCGCTCTCCTTCCGACTTTTCGGCAATATCCTTGCTGATGAATTGGTGGTGGCCGTGCTGGCTTTCCTTGTGCCCCTGCTGGTGCCACTTCCGGCCATGTTCCTGGGCCTGTTCACCAGCGCGATCCAGGCTCTGATTTTCGCCACCCTTGCCGCTTACTACATCGGTGAGGCGGTCCACGAGGAGCACCACTGAGGCTCCACCGCTGGCCCGGTCCGCCGGTCTGCCAAACTCACTGCGCGCAGGTCCGGTAGCCACCGGGCCCGTTGCCAACCCCAGGCAACGTCCCAGGCGCAGGAGACTTTCATCCCTCCGTCCACTCAGCGCTGTTCCAGCGCATCCATCTTTTCTTCCCCCATGGATTCCATCACTTCCGCAGCTTCCGTTGTGGCCGCTGGTCTGGCCGTCGGCCTGGGCGCCATCGGCCCTGGCATCGGTCAGGGCACCGCTGCCGGCGGCGCCGTTGAAGGCATCGCCCGCCAGCCCGAAGCCGAGGGCAAGATCCGCGGCACCCTGCTGCTCTCGCTGGCCTTCATGGAGGCACTCACCATCTACGGCCTCGTGGTCGCCCTGGTGTTGCTGTTCGCCAACCCCTTCGCTGGTTGATCGGCTTCTGAGTGGACGGTTGGTGGGGGCATCACGCCCCTGCCATCTGGCAGCTCGGCCCCCCTTTCCATCCCGATCCTTCCAGCGCATCGATTCCCATGACCAGCTGGCTTCTGCTCGCCGAAGCAGGCGCACCCGAGGGAGGTCTCTTCGACCTCGACGCCACCTTGCCGCTGATGGCTGTGCAGGTGGTTCTCCTCACCTTCATCCTCAACTCGCTGTTCTTCCGTCCCGTCGGCGGGCCGTTGAGGAGCGCGAGGGCTTCATCAGCACCAGTCGCGCCGACGCCAAGCAGAAGCTGGCCCAGGTGGAGCGGCTGGAGGGCGACCTGCGCGAGCAGCTCAAGGAGGCCCGCCAGCAGGCCCAGAAGCTGATCGTGGAAGCCGAGCAGGAAATGGATCAGCTCTACCGCTCTGTGCTGGCTGCAGCGTCCGCAGAGGCCAACGCTCAGCGGGAAGAGGCCCGGCGTCAGATCGATGTCCAACGGGATCAGGCCCTCGTCCGCCTCAGCGGAGAGGCCGATGGCCTGGCCGATCTGATCGTCTCCCGTCTGCTGGCCCCAGCGCCATGATCCCCATGTTCCCTCTTTTCGCCAGCCACGGCAGCTTTGGTCTGAACCTCGATCTGTTCGAGACCAACATCATCAACCTGGTGATCGTGATCGCCGCCCTCTGGAAGTTCCTTCCCAGTTTTCTGGGCGGAATCCTGGAGCGCCGCAGGGCCGCCATCCTCGGCGATCTCGACGATGCCGAGCAGCGCCTGAGTCAGGCCAATGCCAGTCTGTCCGAGGCTCAGGCGGCCCTGGCCTCAGCCCAGCAGAAGGCCGAGCAGATCCGGGTGGATGGCAAGGCCCGGGCCGCCGCCATCCGAGCTGAGAGCGAGGCCCGCACCGTCGATGAGATGGCCCGCCTCAAGCAGGGCGCCATGGCCGATCTCGATGCGGAGGCCGCAAGGGTCACCGAGGGCCTGCGCCGGGAAGCCGCCAGGCAGGCGATCGACAAGGTGCTCGCCAGCCTTTCTGGGAAGCTCGATGCTGCAGCCCAGGCCCGTCTGATCGATCAGTCCATCCAGAATCTGGGGAACGTCTGATGCCTCTGCTCAACAGTCTTGCCAGCCCTTACGCCGAGGCCCTGCTTCAGGTCACCGAGGCTCGCCAGGAAACTGACGATGTGGCCGAACAGGTCCGTGACCTGCTCGGCATCTGGAAGTCCTCTCCCCAGCTGCGGGAGGCCATGGGCTCTCCGGTGCTGGAGCCTGAGGCCAAGAAAGCTGCCCTTGACGCCCTGTTTCAGGACCAGACAGCCGCGTCCCTCCAGAATCTGCTCAAGGTTCTCGCTGATCGCCAGCGGATCGCTGCCCTTGATTCGGTGCTGATGCGCTTTCTCGAGCTCTACCGCGAGCTCCGCAACATCGCCATGGCCACCGTCACCTCAGCCACGCCCCTGAGCGAGGAGCAGCAGCAGCAGCTCACCGCCAAGGTGCAAGGCCTGGCTGGCACCGAGGCCGTGGAGGTTGATCTGCAGATCGACCCCGCCCTGATCGGCGGTTTCATCGTCAGCGTGGGCTCCCAGGTGGTAGACGCCAGCCTCTCCGGCCAGGTCCGTCGCCTCGGTCTGGCCCTGGCCAAGGTCGGCTAACAACCCAGAACCTGCGCTTCGGGAGTCTCCCCTCCCGCTCCCTTCACTCCCCCCCAGTTCCCTCCATTCCCCCTGCGGGGATTTCTCCCATGGTTTCCATCCGTCCTGACGAGATCAGCGCCATCCTCAAGCAGCAGATTGAGGACTACGACAAGTCGGTGGCCGTCAGCAACGTCGGCACCGTGCTGCAGATCGGCGACGGCATCGCCCGTGTCTACGGCCTGCAGCAGGCCATGGCCGGTGAACTGGTCGAATTCGAGGACGGCACCGAGGGGATCGCCCTCAACCTCGAAGACGACAACGTCGGCGTGGTGCTGATGGGTGAGGGCCGGGGAATCCAGGAGGGCAGCACTGTCAAGGCCACCGGCAAGATCGCCTCCGTGCCTGTGGGCGACGCCATGCTCGGCCGGGTGGTGAACTCCCTGGGTCAGCCGATCGATGGCAAGGGCGACATCGCCACCACCGACACGCGCCTGATCGAATCGATGGCGCCTGGCATCATTCAGCGCAAGTCGGTGCACGAGCCGATGCAGACGGGCATCACCGCCATCGACGCCATGATCCCGATCGGCCGGGGACAGCGGGAGCTGATCATTGGCGACCGGCAGACCGGCAAGACGGCCATCGCCATCGACACGATCATCAATCAGCGTGGCGAAGACGTGGTCTGCGTCTACGTGGCGGTGGGCCAGAAGGCCGCCTCGGTGGCCAACGTGGTGGAGGTGCTGCGTGAAAAGGGCGCTCTCGACTACACCATCGTGGTGGCGGCCAGCGCCTCCGAATCGGCGGCCCTGCAGTACCTCGCCCCCTACACCGGCGCAGCCCTGGCTGAATCGTTCATGTACAAGGGCAAGGCCACCCTGGTGATCTATGACGACCTCACCAAGCAGGCCCAGGCCTACCGCCAGATGTCCTTGCTGCTGCGTCGTCCTCCCGGGCGGGAGGCCTATCCCGGCGACGTCTTCTACTGCCACAGCCGCCTGCTTGAGCGTGCCGCCAAGCTCTCCGATGCCATGGGCAAGGGGTCGATGACGGCCCTGCCGATCATCGAAACCCAGGCTGGTGACGTGTCGGCCTACATCCCCACCAACGTGATCTCGATCACCGATGGTCAGGTGTTCCTCAGCTCCGACCTGTTCAATTCCGGCCTGCGGCCTGCCATCAATGTGGGCATCTCGGTGAGCAGGGTGGGTGGTGCCGCCCAGACCAAGGCGATCAAGAAGATCGCCGGCACCCTGAAGCTGGAGCTGGCCCAGTTCGATGAACTGGCGGCCTTCTCGCAGTTCGCCTCGGATCTCGATGCTGCAACCCAGGCCCAGCTGGGACGCGGCAAGCGTCTTCGCGAAATCCTGAAGCAACCCCAGTTCAGTCCCCTGATCCTTGCCGAGCAGGTGGCCGTTGTCTATGCGGGCGTCAAGGGCCTGATCGATGAGGTTCCCGCCGATGCGGTGGCCCAGTTCTGCCGTGAGCTGCGGGAGTATCTGAAATCCAACAAGCCTGACTACATCTCGAAAGTGCAGACCGAGAAGGTTCTCAGCGAGGAAGCTGAAGCCATGCTCAAGGAGGCCATCGCTGAAGTGAAGTCCACCATGCTCGCCTCGATCTGAGCAGGAGAGAACGAACCGATGGCCAACCTCAAAGAAATCCGGGACCGGATCAGTTCGGTCAAGAACACCCGCAAGATCACTGAGGCGATGCGCCTTGTGGCTGCGGCCAAGGTGCGCCGCGCCCAGGATCAGGTGCTGCGCAGTCGCCCCTTTGCCGATCGCCTGGCTCGCGTGCTGGAAAACCTTCAGTCGCGCATGGGCTTTGAAGATGTGGACGCTCCTCTGCTGGAGTCCCGCCCGGTTGATCAGATCACCCTGCTCGCTGTCACGGGTGATCGTGGTCTCTGCGGCGGCTACAACGCCAACATCATCAAGCGCACAGAGCAGCGCCACGCTGAGCTTGTGGGCCAGGGCTTCAAGGTGGACCTGGTGCTGATCGGCCGCAAGGCCATCAGCTACTTCCAGAATCGCGCCAGCATCTACACCATCCGCGCCACATTCACAGGCCTTGAGCAGGTGCCCAGTGCGGAGGAAGCCAGGGCCATCTCCAATGAGATCCTGGCTGAATTCCTCTCGGCCTCCACCGACCGCGTGGAGATCATCTTCACCAAGTTCATCAACCTGGTGAGCTCCAGGCCTGTCATCCAGACACTCCTGCCCCTGGACCCCCAGGGCATCGCCACCCCCGAGGATGAGATCTTCCGGCTCACCACCCGCGAAGGTCGCCTGGTGGTGGAAGCCGGCAACTCCGGCAACGTGCCCCTGCTCTGCCTTCAGACATCATCTTTGACCAGAGTCCGGAGCAGCTGCTGAACGCCCTGCTGCCGCTCTACATGCAGAACCAGTTGCTGCGTTCCCTGCAGGAGGCGGCCGCCTCGGAACTGGCCAGCCGGATGACGGCCATGAACAATGCCAGCGACAACGCTAAGGCTCTCGCCAAAACGCTGACGCTGGACTACAACAAGGCCCGCCAGGCTGCCATCACCCAGGAGATCCTGGAGGTTGTGGGCGGTTCTGTCGCCATGGCCTAGGCCCGCCAGGCCTCAGCTGCTGAATCCTCCCCTTGGATTGTCCAGGCTCAGAGCTCCATCTCAGGCCGCTGTTCCCGGTGGCCATCGCCGAGGTGCAGCGACGCCCTGATCCGCTTGAGCTGGCCATCCAGCTGCAGGATCTGCTGGCCCTGCGCGGTGACGCCTGCAGCAATCCTGACCCCGGATGCGCCTGGACCGGCGATCTGCAGGGGGTGTGGCAGCTGCATCGCCACGCCACCTTTGCGCCCCTGGTGCGACAGCTGTGTGGCCATGCCGCAGAGTTTCTGGAGCAACTTGGTTTCGCGCCAGAGCGGGTGGCCCTGCAGGTGCAGCGCTGCTGGCCGGTGCTCAGCGAGTTCGGCCAGGTGGTGGGCCGCCACCACCACCCCAATGCCCATCTCAGCGCGGTCTATTACTTCACCGGCGATGGTGGCGGCGAGCAGGGCAGCCTGCGCCTGTTTGCGCCGACCACGGGCAATGAGTTGGTGCCTGGCATGGCCGTGGGCCATGACGGACCCTTGCGGGCCTCGGCCTGGACCCAGCCGTGGGTGGATGTGGCTCCCCGCGCCGGCCTGCTGCTGCTGTTCCCAGCCAGCCTCGATCATGCGGTGCTGCCGAACCGCGATCCCGACAGCCTTCGCTGCTCCCTGAGCCTGGACCTCGTGCTCAGCGCTCCCGCCGGAACCGCCCCACCGGAATACCTCGCACCCCATCCAAGCCACTGGCAGGATCTCGGTTCCGGACCGATCGGCTGGGAGGATGGACAGCACCAGCCCGACGACGGACGCCTCCGTGACTGACGCGCCCCAGACTTTCACGATCACAGCTGAGATCGACGGCACCAGCCACACCTTCCCCTGCCGGGCCGACCAGACCGTGCTGGCGGCGGCCGAGCTGGCCGGAGTGCCCCTGCCCAGTTCCTGCTGTTCCGGGGTCTGCACCACCTGTGCGGCTCTGATCGGCTCGGGCCAGGTGCGCCAGCCCGACGCCATGGGGGTGAAGCCGGAGCTGCAGGAGAAGGGCTATGCGCTGCTGTGCGTGTCCTTCCCCACCAGTGACCTGACCCTCAAGGCCTGCATGGAGGACGCTCTGTACGACCTCCAGTTCGGCCAGTACCAGAAGTGAGCGCCCCATCCAGCGCCGAGTTCCTCACCCCCGGCTCGCTTGAGCTCAGATCTGTCGAGCTGCGGTTGCAGCGCTGTCCGGGGGCCCTGCTCCCCCAGGTGCTGGCGGCCCTGGCCTTGCACGGCCGGCCGCTGCGCTGGGCCATCACTGGAGTGTGCGGCGATGGCCTCACCCTTGAAGCTGTCGTGATCGGCCCGTCCGGCCGGCCGTGATCGCCCCTGAAGCGGTGCTGTCGCCACCGCTGCCCACCCTGTTGGTGGTGCCCACGGGCATCGGCTGCGCCCTCGGGGGCTATGCCGGCGATGCCCTGCCTGCCGCCCGACTGCTGGCAGCGGCCAGCGGCTGTCTCATCACCCATCCCAATGTGATGAACGGGGCGGCGCTCTATTGGCGGGACCCCCGCATCCACTATGTGGAGGGCGCGGCCCTGGATCGCTTCGCTGGCGGCAGCCTGGCCCTGCGACCGGTGCGGAGCCAGCGGCTCGGGGTCCTGTTCGACGACGGCATTGAACAGCCCCTGCTGCAGCGCCATCTCCAGGTGGTGGACGCTTGCAGGGCCACCCTGGGGCTCACGGTCGGCCCGGTGCTGGGCACCGCTGGGCCGCTGCAGGTTCGCCTGGAGCGGGGCCCCAGTGGGGCCAGCTGGGGCGGCCTGGGCCGGCCTGATCTGCTGCTGCAGGGGGCGGAACGGCTGCGGGCCGCCGGAGCAACGGCCATCGCCGTGGTGGCGCGCTTCCCGGACGATGCCGATGCTGAGGCCCTGGTGGCCTACCGGGGCGGCTCCGGCGTCGACGCCCTGGCCGGTGCCGAGGCGGTGATCAGCCACCTGCTCACCGATCAGCTGGGGCTGCCCTGTGCCCATGCCCCCGCCTTGGCTGGCCTGCCCCTGAACCCGGCCCTCGACCCCAGGGCTGCCGCCGAAGAGCTCGGCCACACCTTCCTCCCCTGTGTGCTGGTGGGCCTCAGCCGGGCCCCCGACCTGGTGCCGCTCTGCAACGGCCGCCCGGCCTGGGCCGATCCGGGCCTGCTGCTGCCCGAGCAGATCGGAGCGGTGGTGGCTCCGGCCGGTGCCCTGGGGGGAGCGGCGGTGCTGGCCTGCGCCGAGCGGGGTGTGCCCCTGATCGCCGTGGAGAACCCCTGCGTGCTGCAGGTGGATGGGGCGGCCCTGGGGCTGGAGGTGCTGCCGGCGCGCAGCTACAGCGAGGCCGCCGGCCTGGTGCTGGCCCTGCGGGAGGGGATCTGCCCCACGGCCCTGAGTCGGCCCCTGCCGCCCCTCAACCCGGGGGGGTGAACCTCTGGGGCCTCACTCCCGGTGGTAGGGCCCGCCCTGGAGGATGGTCTGGGCCCTGTAGAGCTGCTCCACCAGCAGCAGCCGGGCCAGCTCATGGGGGAAGGTGAGGGCCGAGAGGCTCAGCTGCCAGCTGCCTCGGTCTTGAGCTGGGCATGCAGACCATCGGCACCACCGATCGCGAAGGCCAGCCTGAGGGAGCCGCGCTGCAGCAGCTGAGTGGCCAGTTGGCGCGACGGCAGGACCTGGCCCTCCTCGCTGAGGGCGATCAGCTGCTCATCGTGGCGCAGCTGGGCGCGGATCGCCTCCGCCTCGCGCAGGGGATCGCTGTCCTTGAGCTCCACGATCGTGAGCCCCGGCAGGCGCTTGGCGTAGTGCGCCAGTCCATCCCGCACCCAGCTCCTGCGCAGCTTGCCCACTGCGAGGATCCGGATCCGGCTCGGATTCAGCATGCGGGGGGCTCGCCGCTCAGCGCAGACAGGCCATCGGGTGCCGCGGCGACACGCCGAGGGCCCTGGCGACGCCGGGATGGCAGACAGCCCCATCCACCGTGTTCAGCCCGGAGAGCAGCTCCGGCCGGTCGGTGACGGCCTCCGCCAGCCCCCGGCCCGCCATCACCAGGATGTAGGGCAGGGTGACACTCATCAGGGCCTCGGTGGAGGTGAAGGGCACCGCCCCGGGCATGTTGCCCACGGCGTAGTGCTGCACGCCGTGCACGGCATGCACGGGTTCGGTGTGGGTGGTCTCCCGGCTGGTGGCGATGCAGCCCCCCTGGTCGATGGCCACATCCACGATCACCGAACCCGGCTTCATCCGCTGCACCAGCTCCTCCTCCACCAGGGTGGGGGCCCGCCCCCCCGGGGTGAGCACGGCCCCGATCACCAGGTCGGCACCGGGCACCAGGCGCTCCACCAGGCTGCGGCTGCTGACCAGATTCACCAGCCGGCCGCGGCGGTCGGCCTCCAGCTGGCGCAGGCGCTGGGGCGAACGGTCCAGCAGGAACACTTCGGCGTCCATGGCGGCGGCGATGCGAGCGGCGTTCCAGCCCACGGTGCCGGCCCCCAGCACCACCACCCGGGCCGGCCGCACACCGGTGCAGCCGCCCATCAGGATGCCGCGGCCGCCGTGGGGCTTCTCCAGCAGATGGGCGCCCACCTGGGCCGCCAGCCGACCGGCGATCTCGCTCATCGGCGCCAGCAGGGGCAGGCTGGTGTCTTCCAGCTGCACCGTCTCGTAGGCCACGGAGGTGGTGCCCGCCTCCAGCAGGGCCCGGCCCACGGCCGGGTAGGCGGCGAGGTGCAGATAGGTGAACAGCACCAGGTCGCTGCGCAGGTAGACGAATTCCTCGGGCTGGGGTTCCTTCACCTTCACCACCAGGTGGGCGGCCCAGGCCTCCTCGCAGCTCACCAGCCGGGCGCCGGCGGCACTGAAGTCGGCATCCTCCATGCCGGCGCCGAGGCCGGCGCCCTGCTGCACCCGTACCTCCATGCCCTGGCCCACCAGCTCCCGCACCCCATCGGGGGTGAGGGCCACGCGCCGCTCGTCGCGCTTGATTTCCGTGGGCACACCGATGCTCGCCATCGGCGCTGTGAGGGGAAGGGACGAAGCCTGGGCAGCCATGCAGACGCGGTAGGCGTGTCCCCAGACTGGCTCAGCCAGCGGCGATCGGCATCCGCCAGCCGCTGCCGAAGGCGTGACCGCTCACTTTGAGCACCGGTGCCGCCTGGCGGCGCTTGAACTCCGCCCGCTGCAGCAGCCCATGCACACGGGCGGCCAGGGCGGGGTCGCTGCCCTGGGCCACCAGCTCCTCGGGGCTGCGGTGCTCCTCCACCAGGGCCTGGAGCAGGGGGTCGAGCTGGCCGTAGTCGGGGAGCGAGTCGCTGTCGCGCTGGTCGGGGCGCAGTTCAGCGCTGGGGGGCTTCTGGCGGATGGCCGCCCCGACCAGCTCCCCCTCGGCCGGCAAGCCCAGGGCCGCGCGGCAGGCGGACGATTCCGGGCTGTCGAGCCAGGCGCACAGGGCAAAGACGGTGCTCTTGTAGAGATCGCCGATCACGGCCAGGCCCCCGTTCATGTCGCCGTAGAGGGTGCAGTAGCCCACGGCGAGTTCGGATTTGTTGCCCGTGGAGAGCAGCAGCGGGCCGTCCTGGTTGGCCACCGCCATCAGCAGGGTGCCGCGGATGCGCGATTGCAGATTCTCGGCTGTCAGCCCCGCCGGCTCCTGCCCCAGGGCTGGTGCCAGAGCTGCATCGAAGCCGCCCATCAGCTCGGCGATCGGCACCGTGTCGGTGTCCAGGCCCAGGCGGCTGGCCAGGGCCAGAGCATCGGCCAGCGAACCCTCGGAGCTCCAGGGGGAGGGCATCAACAGGGCCCGCACCTGGCCCCCCCCCAGGGCCGCCACCGCCAGGACCGCCACCAGGGCGGAGTCGATGCCGCCGCTGAGGCCGAGCAGCGCCCGCCCAAAGCCGCACTTGGCCGCGTAGTCGCGCACCCCCAGCACCAGCGCCCGAAACAGCTGCTCGATCGGTTCAGGCAGAGCCCTGACCAAGCCAGTGCTGTGCAGGGGGTTCCAGGGCTCCAGGGCCTCCTGGCAGCTCGGCAGCTGACACACCACGGCCCCCGCCCGGTCCACCACAAAGCTGGCCCCATCGAAGACCAGCTCGTCGTTCCCTCCCACCTGGTTCACGTACACCACCGGACAGCCCAGCCGCCGGGCCGCCCGGGCCCCCAGGGCATGGCGCAGGGCGGCCTTGCCTGGGTTGAAGGGGGAGGCCGAGAGGTTGATCAGCAGGTCGAGCTCCTGGTGCTCCAGGGCCGCCAGTGGATCCGGTCCCGCCAGACGGTGACCCTGGAGCTCCTCCTCGACCCACAGGTCTTCGCAGATGGTGAGCCCCAGCCGCAGGCGACCAGCCTGGCCGTTCAGTTGCAGCACGGCCGGCGCCGCCCCCGGGCGGAAGTAGCGCTGTTCATCGAACACGTCGTAGGTGGGCAGCAGCTGTTTGCGCGCCACCACCCGCCAGCTCCCCGCCTGCACCAGGGCCAGGGCATTGAACAGGCTGGGCAGGGCTGAGCTGCCACTCGGCTCGGCGATGCCCACCAGCACAGCCACCCCCGGGCAGTGGGCAGCCAGGTCTGCCGCCAGCTGCCCCAGCACCCGGGCCTGGCTGGCCAGGCGCGACCCTTGCAGCAGCAGGTCCCGCGGCGGATAGCCCCAGAGCGAGAGCTCGGGGGTGAGCACCAGCTCAGCCCCGCCGCTGGCCGCTTCGCGGCAGGCCCGCAGGATGCGCTCGCCATTGCCCCGCAGATCTCCCACGAGGGGATTGAGCTGGGCGAGGGCGAGCTGCATCAGGCTGGGGATGGCCATAGAGATTCTGCTGCTGCAGCACAGGCCAGACGCTGTCGGGCACCTGGGCGCGATCCGGCTGGAGGCGCAGGGACGAACTGGCGCTGGCCGGAATCGCCAAAGGCAGCACCTCAATCTGGGCGCCGAGTCTGTGCAGGGGGCGCAGATCGGTCTCTGCCACGGGCCAGCCACCCGCGGCACGATTGCCAGCCGGCAGCGCTGCAGCAGCTTCTCCGCCTCTTTCCAGCGCGGGATCTGGGGGGCCAGGTCACTGCCAACCACAAACACCAGCTGAGCCCCAGGCCAGGTGGCGGCGGCCCGCTCCAGGGTGGTGATCGTCCAGGGACTGCTCAGCTCCTGATGCTGCTCCAGCCGCGGTTCATGGAGGCCCCGCACCAGGGCCCCCAGCAGCGCGGCCCGCTGGGCCAAGGGGGCACCATGCTGCTTCATCGGATTGTCACTGGCCCAGGTGGCCACCCGTGGGAAGTGCTGCAGCAGCCCCTCCAGCAGGGCCTGGTGGCCCCGGGTGGGGGGGTCGGCACTGGTGCCGAACAGGGCGATGGCGTCGCCCCCAGCGTTCAGGCCAGGCCGGCTCATGGCAGCAGGCCCTGCCAGGGGGGCGGGCTGGAATCCCCAGGCGTGGCGGCCTGGGAGCGCTCCGGCCAGGTGCCCAGCCACAGGCGCACCTCCGGGTCACTGGCGGCCAGCCTTCGCAGCAGCGAACCAGGCCGGCCCCCGCCCCTGGCGGCCCGGACCAGTTCCAGCGCCGCCAGCCTGCCGGTGCGGCGGGTGGTGTGCACCGCCAGGGCCGCCTGGGCCACCGCCACCGGCGCGGCAGGGACAAGGCTCAGGCCGCCACTCAGGGGCGCCGCCGCCAGCAACAGCTGCTTCAGGCCCCCCAACAGGGCCTGGAGGCCGAGCTGGGCGCCGCCCAGCAGGGCGTTGTGGCCACTGAGCCGCGTCAGCAGCTGCCGGGCCCGGGCCCCCTCCATCGGCAGGCCGTACAACTGGCAGAGCTGCATCACCAGGGCGGTGTCGCTGGCCAGGCCACCGGCCAGATCGAGCAGCACCAGTGGATTGGCCGCCACCCCCGCCGCCTTCAGGGCCGCGAACCTGCCGATCAGCCCCTGGGCCGCCCGGCGGCTGTGCCCCAGCCGCGCGGCCTGCAGAGCCCGGTGGAACCGCTCGGCGGCCCTGAGGCTGTTGATGGCCAGCAGCAGCTCACCCTGGCTCTCCAGCAGGGCGATCAGCAGCCGCTCCAGCGGGGCCACGGAGGGCTCCAGGGGCTCGCTGCGCACCCGCCCATCGGCCAGCAGCCGCGCCCGCCGCGGCGCCGCGGCCACGGCCACCAGCTCCAGCTGCCGCGCCTGGGGCGGCAGCCGCCGCCGGATGCTCTCCAGCAGGCCTTGGCGCTGCTCGGCGGGCCAGCAATCGCACCTGTTGAGCACCAGCAGCACGGGCTTTCCAGCGGCCAGCAGCACGTCCAGGGCCTGGCGCTCGATGGCGCTGAGATCGGCGTCCAGCACCATCAGCACCAGATCGCAGCCCAGGGCCACCCGGCGGGCCAGCCGTGCCCGCGCGGGCGCTCCGATCTCGTCGAGCCCTGGGGTGTCCACCAGTTCCGCAGCGGTCAGGCCCGCCAGCGGCTGGGGCCACAGTGCCGCCTGCTGGTGGCGCGTGCAGCCGTGGGCCACGTCGGTGGCGAAGGCCTGGCGCCCCAGCAACGCGTTCAACAGGCTCGACTTCCCCACGCCCACCCGGCCGTAGACGGCCAGCCGCGGTTGCCGCTGGCGCAGCCGCTGCAGCTGGCGGTCGAGGGCGGCCAGCTGGCCCTGCAGCACGCTCGCTTCGCGGCCACTGAGGCTGAGCGATCGGCGCCACTGGTCCAGCAGCAGCCTTGCCCGCTCAGGGGAGTCCGGTGGCCGCTGCCGCTGGGCGGGAAGGGTGGGGCTCATGGCGCCGAGGCCTCAGCACTCCCCTGGGGGCGACGCCACCAGCCGGCCAGCACGGCGAGCACGGCCTCGGCGCCGATCACCCCCACGAAACCGCCGAATTCATCCACCACCACGCGCACACCGCCGCTGTTGCGGCGAAAGCCGGTGAGCAGGCGGTCGGCGCGAATCATCTCCGGCACGTACTCCACCGCCTCGCTGAGGTCGGCAGGCGTGCGCTCGCCATGGCCCTGCAGCAGGGCCGTGAGCAGCTGTTCCCGGCTCGCCACGCCGAGAATTTCATCCACCTCCTCGCCGAGCACCACCCACCAGGGGGCGTTGGTGGCCAGCAGTTCCGCGCGGGCCTCGGTGAGGGTGGCCGCCCCGCGCAGGGTGGGAGCGGCCACCCTGGGGGTCATCAGATCCCTGGCCGTGAGGTCGTTGAGCTGAAACACCTTGGCGATCATCGCGGCCTCATCGGCTTCGATCTGTCCCTTCTGGGACCCGAGTCTGGCGAGCAGGCGAATCTCCTCCTCATCCGTGCTGATCTCGCTCTCCGCCGTGATCGCCGGCAGGACCAGCTCCAGCAGCAGCACCAGGGGAAGCATCAGCCGGCCCAGCAGGTAGAGGGCCGGGGCGCTGGCCAGGGCGACCGGCAGGGCCATGCGGCTGCCCAGCGCCTTGGGCAGGATTTCCCCCAGCAACATCACCAGCAGCGTCAGGCCCACCGAGAACAGGGGCAGGGCCACGCCCTCCACGCCGTACCGGGAGAACACCTGGGCGGCATAGCCCCCCAGCATCAGGCTGCCGAAGATGTTGAAGCCGTTGTTGGCGATCACCAGCACCGAGAGGGTGCGGCCGAGGCGCTGGCGCAGCTGGGCCAGGCGTCGGGCGCCCCGCACCGGTCTGCTGCGCGCCTGCAGCTCGTGCACCCGCAGGGGGTTCACGGTGAGCAGGGCGGCCTCCACCCCGGAGCAGAGGGCCGAGCCCACCAGCACCACCAGCACCAGCAGGGCCAGAGCCACCAGGTCGTTCATTCAGGTGGGGGCAGGCCCGTTGCCATCGAAGGGGTGGATCGCTCCATTAAATCCGCCTGCGCCACCGCTGTCGCCCACGGACCGTCAGCATGGTCGCTGCGCAGGGTTCGTCAGCATGGCCGCAACGGCTCTTCCCGATGTGTCGATTCATGCCGAGCGGCGCGCCCGCTTCCTGCAGCAGCTCGGCGGTGCCGCGGCGGTGATCCCGGCGGCCCCGCTGGTGACCCACCACGCCGACTGCGAGTACCCCTTTCGGCAGAACAGCGATTTCTGGTATCTCACCGGCTTCGACGAACCCGATGCGGTGGCTTTGTTCCTGCCCCACCGCCCAGACTCGCCCTTCGTGCTGTTCGTGCAGCCCAAGCAGCCCAGCGCTGAAGTGTGGACCGGCGTGCGCTGGGGCACCGAGGGCGCGGTGGACCAGTTCGGGGCCTCGGCGGCCCATCCGCTCTCGGAGCTGCCGACCCGACTGGCCGACTACCTCGAGGGCGCCGAGGGCATTGCCTTCCGGGTGGGTCGCCACCCGGCGGTGGAGCCCCTGGTGCTGCAGGCCTGGGGCCAGCAGCTGGACCGGGCGCCGAGGCGGGGGGGCGCTGCCCTCGGCCTGGTGGCCCCCTGCCCGCTGCTGCATGCCCTGAGGCTGCGCAAGGGGGAGGATGAACTCGAGCGCCTGCGGGAGGCCGGCCGTATCTCGGCAGAGGCCCATGAACTGGCCCGGCAGGTGGCCCGCCCCGGCCGGAATGAGCGGCAGGTGCAGGCGGTGATCGAGCAGCATTTCCTGGAGCAGGGGGCCCGGGGACCCGCCTATGGCTCGATCGTGGCGGGCGGCGACAACGCCTGCGTGCTGCACTACACCGCCAACAGCGCTCTCCTGCGGGACGGCGATCTGCTGCTGATCGATGCCGGCTGCAGCCTGGCCGACTACTACAACGGCGACATCACCCGCACCTTCCCGGTGAACGGACGCTTCAGCGCCGAACAGCGCGAGCTCTATGCCCTGGTGCTGTCGGCCCAGGAGGCGGCAGTGGCCGCCGTGGCCCCGGGCCACACCGCCGAGGCCGTCCACATGACCGCCGTACGCGTGCTGGTGGAGGGCCTGATCGAGCTGGGCCTGCTGAGCGGCAGCGTCGACGGCGTCATCGAGCAGGGCGCCTTCCGGCACCTGTACATGCACCGCACCGGGCACTGGCTCGGCCTGGACGTCCATGACGTGGGGGCTTACCGACTCGGCGAGCACCCGGTGCAGCTGGAGCCGGGCATGGTGCTCACGGTGGAGCCGGGGCTGTACGTGAGCGACCGGCTGGCCGTGCCGGAGGGCCAGCCCGCCATCGCGGAGCGCTGGAAGGGCATCGGCATCCGCATCGAGGATGACGTGGCCGTCACCGGCCGGGGCCATGAGGTGCTGACGGCCACAGCCCTCAAGAGCCTCAGCGCGATGGAGCGCTGAGCGACGCCAGCAGGCGCTCCAGGCGCTCCGGCAGGGCCTGGGTGCTGGGGATCACGGCGTCGGCCCCGGCCTGGAGCAGGGAAGCCTCGTAGCGGCGGAGTGCGGCTGGATCGCTGCGCAGGTGGGGAGGTGCCACCCCGAGGGCGAGAAGGGGCTGCTCGGGCAGCTGCTGCCGGGCCCGCACCACGGTGAGCACGTCCGCCACGGTGTCGCCCAGGTAGAGCACCGGTGGGCTGGAGGCCAGGCCCAAGGGTGCTTCGGCCAGCTGGGCGGCCAGACGCAGCAGGCCTGTGGGATCGGGTTTGTCCGGAGCATCGCCCATGGCGAGCAGGGGAGGCTGCTCCAGGCCCAGCCGCTGCTCCAGCACGTAGCGGGCGGAGGGGGGTTCGGCACCGCTCACGAAGCCCCAGGCCACCTGGGCATGGCTGAGCCACGTGAACAGGGAGGCGTCCACCAGCAAGGGCTCCTGGCCGATGAACCCCTGCCACAGGCCCGGATCTCCGTGGGGGTCGCCGCCGAAATAGTGACGGCTGAACACCTCCACCAGGGCCTGCCGCTGGGGCAGGGGGGTGTGGCCGTGGCGGCGCAGCAGCTCCAGGGAGGCATCCCAGTCGTTGTTCCAGCGACCCTCGCCCTTGAGGGCGTCGATCGTGGTCGCATCCGGCCGCCAGCCGGCGTAGTGCTGCACGGTTTCGGCCAGGGCGCGGCGGTAGCTGCCGGACACGTCACGGATCACACCGTCGATGTCGAAGAGCTGGACAGCGCGAGGACTCAGGGGGCTGCGGAAGCTCGGCTGATAGGTTAGTTGTTTGACTTTCTGCCTTGAGCGCCGACACCATGCCAGCCACCGAAAGCGCCGCCGGCGCTGCCGTGAGCGATGCGCCCGAGGTGGCCACCGCCACTGAAGACACCGCCTCTCAGGGACGTCCGGTGATGCGTGGTGGCAGCGCCGCCCTGGCCTCAGCCACCATCGATGAGGACGGTGTTCCCTCGGGATACACCCCCAAGGCCGATGAGGGCCGCTTCCTGCTGAAGATCCTCTGGCTTCCCGACAACGTCGCCCTGGCGGTCGATCAGATCGTGGGCGGCGGGCCGAGCCCCCTCACCGCCTATTTCTTCTGGCCCCGGGAAGACGCCTGGGAAACCCTCAAGAGCGAGCTCGAGGCCAAGAGCTGGATCACAGACAATGAGCGTGTTGAGATCCTCAACAAGGCCACCGAGGTGATCAATTACTGGCAGGAGGAGGGCAAGGGCAAGAGCCTTGATGAGGCCAAGCTCAAGTTCCCCGATGTCACCTTCTGCGGTACCGCCTGAGGCGCTGCGGCGGCTCTTCTGCTTCCGTCACCATCGTCAGATGCCTCCGTCAGGTCATCAGCGTCCCGGTCGGGACGCTTTTTTGATGGCCGGGGGGATCACGCCAACTGGTGCCTGTGGCTTGACGGCCCCATGGAACCATCACTCCATGGGGCCTCAGCCTCGCTGAGCGCCGAGGCTCAGGACTGGCCCCGGGTGGCCTGGAGCCAGGCCCGGGCCTTGGCGAGGGCCTGCTGAGCTTTCAGCTTTTCCGTGCTCGGAGTTGTGCCCTCAAAGCCGGCGGCGGCGGCCTGGGCCGCTTCGAACTCAGCCTCGGCTGCGGTGGCGTCGATGCTGGCGCCCAACTGGGCGCCGTTCACCAACACCGTGACCTCGTCGGCTTCCACTTCGGCAAAGCCACCGAGCAGGGCGATCGAGCTCCAGGAGCCTCCCGCCCGCAGGCGCATCACCCCTGTGTCCAGGGCCGCCAGCATGGTGACGTGGCCGGGCAGGATGCCCACCTGGCCTGTGGTGCTGGGCAGAATCACCTCTTCGGCGCTGCCATCAAAAACGCTCTGGTCGGGCGCCAGAACTCGGAGAGTCAGGGACATGATGAAAACCTCAGGGTTGAAGGAGCGGGATCAACCCTTGGCATCCGCTTGATCTTCTCAGCCTTGGCCTTCACCTGATCGATGTTGCCCACCAGGTAGAAGGCTGCCTCGGGCAGGTCATCGAGCTCGCCAGCAAGGATCATGTTGAAGCCCTTGATCGTTTCTTCCAGCTTCACGTACTGGCCGGGCATGCCGGTGAACACTTCGGCCACAAAGAAGGGCTGGGAGAGGAACTTCTCGATCTTGCGGGCCCGATCCACCGTGCGACGGTCGTCTTCCGAGAGTTCGTCTAGACCAAGAATCGCAATGATGTCCTGGAGCTCCTTGTAGCGCTGCAGGGTGCTCTGAACGGCACGGGCGGTGCGGTAGTGCTCATCGCCGACCACGGCGGGCTGGAGCATGGTGCTGGTGGAGTCCAGGGGATCCACGGCGGGATAGATGCCCTTGGAAGCCAGGCCACGGCTCAGCACCGTGGTGGCATCCAGGTGAGCAAAGGTGGTGGCGGGGGCGGGGTCGGTGAGGTCGTCGGCAGGCACGTACACCGCCTGGATTGAGGTGATCGAACCTTCCAGGGTGGAGGTGATGCGCTCCTGCAGCATGCCCACATCGGTGCCGAGGGTGGGCTGATAGCCCACCGCAGAGGGCATGCGGCCCAGCAGCGCGGACACTTCGGAGCCGGCCTGCACGAAGCGGAAGATGTTGTCCACGAACAGCAGCACGTCCTGCTTGTTCACATCGCGGAAATGCTCGGCCATGGTGAGTGCCGAGAGGCCCACGCGCATGCGGGCGCCGGGGGGCTCGTTCATCTGGCCGTAGCAGAGAGCCACCTTCGACTTCGAGAGGTCATCGGCGTTGATCACGCCCGACTCCTTGAACTCTTCGTAGAGGTCGTTGCCCTCACGGGTGCGCTCACCCACGCCGCCGAACACCGATACGCCGCCGTGCTCCTTGGCGATGTTGTTGATCAGCTCCTGGATCAGCACGGTCTTGCCCACGCCGGCGCCGCCGAACAAACCCACCTTGCCGCCCTGGCGGTAGGGAGCCAGAAGGTCGATCACCTTGATGCCGGTCTCGAACACCTTGGGCTTGGTTTCGAGCTCGGTGAGCTTGGGAGCCTCGCGGTGGATCGGCGCCGTGAGGGTGGTGGTCACAGGACCCTTCTCGTCCACCGGCTCGCCCAGCACGTTGAAGATCCGGCCCAGGGTGGCTTCACCCACAGGGACGGAGATCGGAGCACCGGTGTCGAGGGCTTCCATGCCCCGCACCAGACCATCAGTGCCGCTCATCGCCACGGCGCGGACCCTGTGGTCGCCGAGCAGTTGCTGCACTTCGGCGGTGAGGGCCACGTCCTGGCCGGCGGAGTTCTTGGCTTCGATGCGGAGCGCGTTGAAGATCTTGGGCAGCTGTCCGGCTGGGAATTCAACGTCAAGCACGGGGCCGATCACCTGCCGGACGATGCCTTTGGTGCCGGAGGCAGTAGCAGCAGCCATATGGGAGGAAGTCGTGGAGGGCGCTGGGCGGGTGGGGTGCTGGAACGATCCCTGCCCGCTGGGAGCCGGGCAACCTTACCACCGGGCCGCTCAGCAAAGGCGCCTGGCGGGCTGAGCAGGGTTCGGTGACCCGCACACCGGATGGGGTGGCTGGAGGGCGGTCGCGCCGCATAGGTTGGCACTCGCAGGGCCAGAGTGCCAACTCGGGTCTTGCATGGCGTCTCTGGCGCCATGTCGTTGCTATCGCATCTATCCATGGCTGCTGTTTCCCTCAGCGTCTCCACGGTTAAGCCCCTCGGAGATCGCATTTTCATCAAAGTCTCTGCCTCAGACGAAAAAACCGCCGGCGGCATCCTTCTGCCCGACACCGCCCAGGAAAAGCCCCAGGTCGGGGAAGTGGTTCAAGTGGGTGCCGGCAAGCGCAATGACGACGGTTCCCGCCAGGCTCCGGAAGTGAGCATCGGCGATCAGGTGCTCTACAGCAAGTACGCCGGTACCGACATCAAGCTCGGCTCCGATGAATACGTGCTGCTGTCCGAGAAGGACATCCTCGCCGTCGTCAGCTGAATTCCAGCTCCACGCTGAGTGCTGTGGCGCGCTGACGCGCTGAACACTCCTTTCACTGTTCTTTCCTACGACCTTTGCCTCCCATGGCCAAGCGCATCATCTACAACGAGCAAGCCCGTCGGGCGCTCGAAAAAGGCATCGACATCCTTGCCGAATCAGTGGCTGTCACCCTCGGTCCCAAGGGCCGCAATGTGGTGCTCGAGAAGAAATTCGGTGCCCCCCAGATCATCAACGACGGCGTCACGATCGCCAAGGAGATCGAGCTGGAGGATCACATCGAGAACACCGGTGTGGCCCTGATCCGTCAGGCCGCTTCCAAGACCAATGACGCTGCCGGTGACGGCACCACCACCGCCACCGTCCTGGCCCACGCCATGGTCAAGGCGGGCCTGCGCAACGTGGCCGCCGGTGCCAACGCCATCACCCTCAAGAAGGGCATCGACAAGGCCTCCGACTTCCTCGTCAAGAAGATCGAGGAGCACGCCAAGCCGATCTCCGACTCCAACGCCATCGCCCAGGTGGGCACCATCTCCGCCGGTAACGACGAAGAAGTCGGCCAGATGATCGCCGACGCCATGGACAAGGTGGGCAAGGAGGGGGTGATCTCCCTGGAAGAAGGCAAGTCGATGACCACCGAGCTGGAGGTCACCGAGGGCATGCGCTTCGACAAGGGCTACATCTCGCCCTACTTCGCCACCGACACCGAGCGGATGGAAGCGGTGCTCGAAGAGCCCTACATCCTGCTCACCGACAAGAAGATCGGCCTGGTGCAGGACCTGGTGCCCGTGCTCGAGCAGATCGCCCGCACCGGCAAGCCTCTGCTGATCATCGCCGAGGACATCGAGAAGGAAGCCCTCGCCACCCTGGTGGTGAACCGCCTGCGCGGTGTGCTCAACGTGGCCGCCGTCAAGGCCCCCGGCTTCGGTGACCGCCGCAAGGCCATGCTCGAGGACATCGCCGTTCTCACCAACGGTCAGCTGATCACCGAGGACGCCGGCCTCAAACTGGAGAACACCAAGCTGGAGATGCTGGGCACCTCCCGCCGCATCACCATCAACAAGGACACCACCACCATCGTGGCCGAAGGCAACGAGGTGGCGGTGAAGGCCCGCTGCGAGCAGATCCGCAAGCAGATGGACGAAACCGACTCCTCCTATGACAAGGAGAAGCTGCAGGAGCGTCTGGCCAAGCTGAGCGGTGGTGTGGCCGTGGTCAAGGTGGGCGCCGCCACCGAGACCGAGATGAAGGACAAGAAGCTGCGCCTCGAAGACGCCATCAACGCCACCAAGGCGGCTGTTGAGGAGGGCATCGTTCCCGGCGGTGGCACCACCCTGGCCCACCTGGCTCCCGCCCTCGAGGAGTGGGCCGCGGCCAACCTCTCCGGCGAAGAGCTGATCGGCGCCACCATCGTGCTTCCGCCCTCACCGCTCCGCTCAAGCGGATCGCTGAGAATGCCGGCGCCAATGGTGCTGTGGTGGCCGAAAACGTGAAGAACAAGCCCTTCAACGAGGGCTACAACGCGGCCACCGGCGACTACGTGGACATGCTGGCCGCCGGCATCGTGGACCCCGCCAAGGTCACGCGCTCCGGTCTCCAGAATGCCGCCTCGATCGCCGGCATGGTGCTCACCACCGAGTGCATCGTGGCTGACCTGCCCGAGAAGAAGGAAGCAGCTCCCGCCGGCGGCGGTGGCATGGGCGGCGACTTCGACTACTGATTCGCCACGGTGTCATCCGGGCGGGATGCTGTCATCCCGCCTCCAGCAAGCGCCCCTCCGGGGGCGCTTTTTTTGGTCGTCCTTGCCGGCTGTTGGGCTGTGGCCCTGCCAGCTTTCTAGGGGCCGGAATGCACTGGCGGCGATTGCGGCGGGGGCTCGAGGGGCTGGATCACTGAGGGTTGGAACACCGGCGGCGGGGACTGGGCCGGCTCGGATGGCCCGGCAGATTGCTGGGACGGCCTTGATGGCTCTCGTGGTGTGGGAGTGGGAGCCTCAGGCTCAGGTTCGAGGGACCTGTCGAGCAATTGCTGGTTGAGCTGCTCTCTGAGGGTTTGAATCTCCTTCTGATTCTGCAGCTCGCGCTGCCGCTGATTATCAACAAAACGGTAGACCGTGACAACAGTGAGGGCAATTGTGCCGATCGCTGCAAATGTGGAGATTGTTGCTTGAAACCTGCTCATCTTTCAGGATTGCCCTGATGACATTACTCTAGCTGTTGCCAGGTTGGCCGCCCTCATGCTCGCCTTCTGCTGCTGTAGCTGAACCCTCAACAGCGGCTCCAGCTGGTTGACGAACAGCCGCTGCCAGTACGCATCCGACATGTGCACGCAATCGTCCCCTGATCTGTTGCGGAGATAACGGGGCATGGTCACCAGGTCGCGATCCAGGGTGTCTGAGGCCTGGGGACAGAGAAGGATGCCGGCCTCCTGGCAGAACGCCTCCAGATGGGTCTGGAAGCGCCGTTTCACCGCCGTTGGCACCAAGCGGTAGTGCTCCATGCGGGCCTCGGGGTCGCGAATCAGGATCACGGGGGCCTCGGTGAGCTGGGGAAACAGGGCCAGGGGCTCATTGAACCAGCGAAACCGCTGGCCCTGACGGGTGATCCAGGGATGCAGGGGCAATCCCTCCAGGCTCAGCCGCAGCAGGGCCTCCGAGAGTGGAAGGCCATCCCGGAAGGCGAACCAGGGCTGAATCCACTGGCCGACGAAGATGATGGCGGCATAGAGGCTCAGATCACGCCGCTCTGTGGGCATGGTGCGATTGCCAAACACCGTGCTGCCTTCCACGCCGTAACGCCCACCCCTGGCACTCCAGTTGCGGTTGGCGGGGGCAGCGGTGATATAGAACTCGGCGCTGTAGTCGCGTAGCAGCCCTTCGTGCAGGCGGCGAATCGCTGAATTCTTGGTATTACCCAGGTGGGAGCCTCCGCACCAGAGGACCCGCTTCATGGGCCGAAGGCCTCCAGCAGGGCCTCTTCGCACTGCAGATCGCCGCTCCGCTGTCGCTGGTTGGTCTGTCGTTGGGCCCGTTGGCCCTGGCGCCGCACCCGGGAGGCGCTTTTGCCCCGCACTCTGGTAGGCATCGTCGCCCCTGGGCTGGTGTCAGCTCCCAGGCCATTGCGGTTGAGGGCCTCGGACCTGTGGGCTTCCAGGAAGGTGTCCATCGCCACGCTCACGCCCTGGCTGCGCACCGAGCGCAGATTGGCCTCGTAGAAGACACCGCGGGCCGCCTGGTTGGTGATGATCTCGTAGGAAGGGAAATAATCGATGGCCTCAGAGCCGGCCGCCAGATCACCTGCCGCCGCCCGCAGCACGGCCTTGGAGTAGGTGGTGGCAGCGAGCACGTGGTCACCACTGGCTGTGGCCGTGAGCGGCACCGGCGACACGGTGAGCAGCATCTGAAAGGAACGGCCGCGCCGCAGGCTCAGCACCACCCGACGGAAGCTCTGCAGCGCCTGAATCACATTGGCGCAGCCGTAATTTCTGAAGGCATACCGTTGTGGCTCGAACTGGCCGGCGATCGTGCCAGGAGCGGTGGGGTACACCGTGTCCTGCAGCCCGCCGGGGCTCACCCAGGCTTCCGTGAGGCCGAGGGTGAAGATGAACAGATCCATGCGCTTGAACATCAGTCTCACCCGGGTGAGGTGATGGCGGCGATGCTCCCTCACGGCATCTGCACTGTCCAGGCCTTCAGGTTCGACGCCCGGCCGCTGGGCATCAAACCAGCGGCCGTCCCGCTCCCAGGCGGGTTCCTGGGGCTGAAAGCGGCCCCGTGCTTCCTGGGCCAGCTGGAGCAGCTGCTGGGCGGTGTAAATGTTGCCGTAGCGGCAGGAATAAAGCGAGAATCCGAAACGCTGATGGTGTTCTTCCGCCAAGGAAAAGGGCGGTCTTTCCAGGTCGAGGACGTTGAAGCGATGCGCCCTCAGATGGCTGGTGATGTGCTGAGCAAAGCAGCTGCCAGCGGTCGCAATCTTGGTTTCTGGGCTGATCTTCCACTTGGGTTGATAGAGATCGCTCTGATCGAAGGGGGAGGCCTCCACCACCGCCTTGCGCCAGAAAGCCCTGCTCGGCAGGGCGCTGTAGGGACTCGTCACGGGCAATCAGCACGGTTTGCGGACAATCAGCTGGGCACGAAGCGCAGGGCGACACCGTTGTTGCAGTAGCGCTTGCCCGTGGGCCTGGGGCCGTCAGCGAAGACATGGCCCTGGTGGCCGCCGCAGCGACGGCAGTGGTATTCGGTGCGGGGCACGATCAGCTTGAAATCCTTCTTGGTGCCGATGGCGTTGGGCAGGGGGTCCCAGAAGCTCGGCCAGCCGGTGCCGCTGTCGTACTTGGTGCTGGAGCTGAACAGGGGCAGGTCGCAGCCGGCGCAGCTGTAGGTGCCCTGACGCTTTTCGTCATTGAGCGGGCTGGAGAAGGGGCGCTCGGTGCCCTCCTGGCGCAGCACCTTGAAGGCCTCGGGGCTCAGTCGCTTGCGCCACTCCGCTTCGCTCAGTTGCCAACTCGGGTCGTTGGCCTCTGCAGAGGCATCCGCCCGGCATCCTGTGGCCAGCAGACCGGCCAGGCCCGAGGCGACGCCGGTGAGCAGGTTGCGACGGGACATCGGCATCAGAGAGGGGAAGGCAAGGGGCGGGCTCAGGCCAGCCAGCCGGCACTCAGCACCACGGCCAGGGCCAGGAACAGCACCAGCAGGGTCCAGGTGACGCGGTTGAGGGTCTGTTCAGCGCTGCGGGCGCTGGTGAACATCGAGCCGCCGCTGGACGCCAGGCCACCCATGCCGTCGCCTTTGGGGCTGTGCAGGAGAATGGTCAGGATCAGGAGAATGCCGGTGGCGGCCCAGACCCAGGCCATCACGGAAGCAACCATGGCTGCGGGTGCGGTTGCCGCAGGCTAGACGCTCAGGGTCTGCGGCACCCGGTTCTCCGCCACGGTGACGGTGCTCGGCTCCACCAGGGAGGTGCCGGTCATCAGGCTTGGCTTGGGAAGCCCCAGGATCTCCAGCAGGGTGGGGGCAATGTCGGCCAGTCCGCCGTGCTCCCGCAGGGTCACGGCGTTGCCGTGGCCGGGCAGCTTGCGCCGCTCCCCCTCCACCAGGATCACAGGCACCGGGTTGGTGGTGTGAGCTGTCCAGGGGCGGCCATCGCTGCCCACCATCACCTCGGCATTGCCGTGGTCGGCGGTGATCAGCAGCGTGCCGCCCATGCGATTGGTGGCTTCCATCAGGCGGCCCACGCAGCGGTCCACGGTGCCGATCGCCTCGGTGGTGGCCTGGATCTGGCCGGTGTGTCCCACCATGTCGGGGTTGGCGTAGTTGATCACCACCAGGGCATAGAGGCCCTTGCGGATCGCCGCCACGCAGCTCTCGGTGAGCTGTTCGGCCGACATGGCCGGAGACTGGTCGTAAGTGGCGACCCTGGGCGAAGGCACCAGGTGCCGGTCTTCCCCCGGGAAGGCCTGCTCAATCCCGCCATTCATGAAGTAGGTGACATGGGGGTATTTCTCCGTTTCTGCGGTTCGGAACTGGCGCAGGCCCGCCTCCGACACCGCCTGCCCCAGGAGGCCATCGAGGGATTCCGGTGGGAAGGCCACCTCAACCGGCAGGCCCCGCTCGTACTGGGTGAATGTGACCACCTGCAGCCTGGGGGGATCGGCGCGGGGGAAGCCCTCGAAGTCGCTGAGCACCAGAGCGCGGACCAGTTGCCGCACCCGGTCGGGACGGAAGTTGAAGCAGATCAGGCCGTCGCCGGACTTCAGATGGCCCTCGCTCAGCCGCACCGGCTCCAGGAATTCATCGCCCACGTCGGCCCCATGGGAGGCGGCGATGACCTCCGCCGCTGACTGACCCGTGGGCTCTCCGGGCTCGGTGTAGAGGCGATAGGCCCGCTCGGTGCGCTCCCAGCGGCTGTCGCGGTCCATGGCCCAGTACCGCCCGCAGGCGGTGGCGATGCGGCCGACCCCTGCCGACGCGATCTGGGCCTCGACCATCGCCGCGTAGGTGAGGGCGCTGGTGGGGGCCGTGTCGCGGCCATCGGTGATCAGATGCACACACACATCGCTCAGACCCCGTCCGGCGGCCCACTGCAGCAGGCCTCCGAGGTGGCTGATGTGGCTGTGCACCCCGCCATCGGAGCAGAGGCCCAGCAGGTGCAGGGTGCCGCCGCTCTGAAGCAGGGAATCGGCCAGGGTGTTGAGGGTGCCGTTGCGGGCCAGGGAGCCATCGCGGACGGCCTGGGTGATACGCACCAGTTCCTGGCGGATGACCCGACCTGAGCCAATCGTGAGGTGGCCCACCTCGGAATTGCCCATCTGATCATCCGGCAGGCCCACGGCGGCGCCGCTGGCCTCGATCAGGGTGTGGGGATAGGCGTGCCAGAGGGCATCCATCACCGGTGTGTCGGCGAGGCGGATGGCGTTGTTGGTCTGTTCGCGGCGGTGGCCCCAGCCGTCGAGGATGGCCAACACCACGGGAGCCACGGAGCCGGAGCCATCAGCTGAGCGCCCCTGCAGCCTGGAGGCCGACGCACCCTCCCTGGAACCCACGGCTGATTGCTGGGAGGGCTTTGCTGACACCCGGCTCACCTCACATGCTGGAAAGTGTCTTCGGGAGTCAACTTACAGCCCGTTTGTAACGGTCTTGCGTTGCTTCCATTCAGCGTCAGGTTTTGGTCACACTCCTGACGATGGGCGGCCCTGCCAGTTCTCCGATAGCCGGGCTGGCTGGAGCCTCGCTCTGCCTACGATTCAGTTTGAGTGCCCTGGAGCTTTCTCTGCGCATGGCCAGGCTGGCACTTCTCTCCAGCGGTGAGCTGGCCCGCACCCTCGATCGGCTGGCCACCCAGGTGCTGGAGGCCGAGCCGGACGCTGAGGCGCTGCTGTTGCTGGGAATCCCCACCAGGGGCGTGGCCTTGGCCGAGGTGCTGGCCTCAAGGCTGGAGCAGCTCAGCGGCCAGTGCGTGGACCGGGGCGCCCTCGATCCCACCTTTCACCGGGACGACCTGGATCGGGTGGGCACCCGTCTGGTGCAGCCCACGGCCCTGCCGGTGGCCCTGGAGGGACGCCATGTGCTGCTGGTGGATGACGTGATCTTCACGGGCCGCACGGTGCGGGCTGCCCTGGAGGCGCTGCAGGCCTGGGGGCGCCCCAAACGGGTGAGCCTGCTGGTGATGGTGGACCGGGGGCACAGGGAAGTGCCGATCCAGCCCGACTTCTGCGGCCGCGTGGTGCCGACCAGCCGCCAGGAGTCGATTCAGCTCTGTCTGCGCGGCATCGACCCGGAAGAGGGTGTCTTTCTGATCCGCCCCTCAACCTGAGAGAGCGCGGCCCGGACATGGGCCCGGCTCAGGCGGCTTCGAGCTCGTCGGGGCGGAAGTGGGCCCTGAATTTTCCGAACACGACGATCACGGGCAGGGTGGGGCTGATCACCCGTCCTTTCCATTCGTTCAGCACCGTCTTCACTTCACCCTGCTGACCCTTCAGATCAAAGGCCTCGCCGCGGTGTTCGGGATGGTGATACACCACCACGCTCTGGCAGACCCTGACCTGATCCCCTGGCTGCATGAACGACCCGACACTCAAGGGCACAATCTTGTCATGGCGCGCCTGAGCCTTCCTCAGCGCTGACAACCGCTCTCCGGCCCGGCCTCGACCACCTCGCCGCCGAGGGCCCGGCAGGCGGCCTCGAAGGCGGCCCATTCATCCATGCCGGCAGCGATGCGCTGCTGCACTTGCCGGTCCAGCTGCTCAAGGGGTACCGAGTGGGGCAGGGCGCCATGGCCATCCCGTTGGCGATCTGGACCGCGCAGGCTGCCGATGCCCACCTGGACCTCCTCCCTGACGGCCTCACTCTGCTGCTTCCACCAGGGATGGTCGATGCGGTTGAGGGCCTCAAGGGCCTCCCACCAGCGCTTCTCCTGACTCAGGCGCTGGGCCCGCTTCAGCTGCTGCTGGTTGCGGCTCCAGATCTCCCTGAGCCGGTTGCCCAGGGACCGCCGGTCGGGGCGCTCGTGCTCGCCCATGGGTTCGAGCAGGGCGAGGCTGCCCTCGAGATCGCCGGCTTCAAAGCGGGCCATGGCCCGATCCTGAAGGGCCACCTGCCAGGCGTCGAGGCGTTGGCGGTCTTCCGGCCGGGCCGCTTCGGAATTGACCAGCTGCAGCTGCAGCCGCAGGGCCTCGCCCCACTGCTCCTCCTCCCACAACTGGCCGGCTTGACGCCGGCGGCACTGGCCCTGCTCCTGAGCAGCGCCGCCGCCCAGCCAGCGCAGGGCCTGCAGCTGGGCGCCATAGCGCAGGCAGGCGTCCAGGTCGCCGCGTTCGGCGGCCGTCTCAAGACGGCCAGGCAGCTGGCGTTCCCACCACCAGGCCCCCCCCGCCATCGCGGCCACCAGCCCGACAGCAACAGCAATCCAGACGCGAGGTCGCCGAAGCGGACGCAGGGCCAAAAGGGGGCAGATCCCAGCAATGCAGTTCCCATGTAAGCGCCCCCGCTGCGCTCTGGCAGGCCCTGCCAAGGACTGGGGGCCTGGGCCATGCAGAGCCGATCCGGTGAATCCGTCTCAGCGGACCGGCCCCAGGGGCCGCTCTGGGCCCTGCTCCTCGGTGAGCAGGTCCGTGACGCGCAGCACCAGCTGCCCCTGGGCATCGATCCCGAAGCTCAGGCGCAGCCGATCCACCCCCTGGCTGCCGGGCGGATCGAGGGGCAGGGCCACCAGCGGCTGGCTCCAGCGCCGCACGCCGGCCTCGCCGGCCTGGCGTCGGCGCAGCACGGGCAAGCCGTCTTCGAACAGCACTTCGCGCCGTTGCTCGTCAACGGGCTCCCCGAAGATCAGCTCCAGTTCCCGCTGCCCGTCCTGACTGCAGGCCAGCACCAGCTCCAGGGGGCGTTCCGTGGGCCAGCTCTGGCCTGCCACGAACAGGGCATGCCAGTGGTGGCAGGCGCTGCGCCGATCCCAGCAGCGCAGGCTCACGCCATGGCTGAGCACGTCATTGACGCGGACGCCCGGGGTGAGGGCGAGGGCGCCGAGGGCGACGGCCTCCACCGGCCGCTGGTCGCGGATGGTCACCCCTGGGCAGCGTCTGGCCAGCCACTCCCTCACGGCTCCCAACTGGCTGCCTCCCCCCACCGGCAGCACCGCCCCGATGTCGCCCAGGCCCATCCCGGCGCGGCGTCCGGCGGCCAGGACCTGCTCCAGCAAGGCGTCGAGTTCCTCCAGCAGGCCCTGCTGCTCCAGCAGCGCGTCGAGTTCACTGCGGTTGAGCCGCCACTCCAGCGGCGCCCCGCCGGGTGAACTCACCAGCACCCGCGCCTCGGGCACCTGGCTGAGACGGCACTTGAGCCGTTCGGCCCCATCCAGCAGGGCCGGCTCGGCCTGGCCGTCGCTGCCCAGCTCGCCGCAGAGATGGTGGGCGATCCAGCGATCGATGTCGCGGCCGCCCAGGGCCACGCCGGCCTTGCCGATCACCGTGGCGCAGCGCAGGGCCTGGCGGCTGCTGCCGAGGTCGCGGCCCGCGAAGCGGAGCAGCTGGGCAATCGGCATCGCCCGGCCCTCGCCCCCCTCCAGCCGCACCAGGGAGAGGTCGATCGTGCCGCCTCCCACGTCCACCACCAGCACGGTGCTGCCGGCCGCCAGCCCGGCGCCGATCGCCGCTGCGGTGGGCTCATCCACCAGGGCCACCTCGGCCACATCCAGCGCGCTGCAGGCCTGCAGCAGCCAGTTCCGATAACCCCGGTAGCCCTCGATCGGGGCGGTGAGCACAAGCCGGCCGGGTTCCAGGTCGGGCGGCAGGGCCTCCCAGAGCAGCCGCAGCAGAAGGCTGGCGCTGGTCTCCGGGGCCAGCGGCAGGGCGCTGGCGTCGTTGCTAGCGGCAGCGGTCGGCGCCGGGCCAGCGCCGATCCGGCGTTTGAAATCCCGCTGCAGCTCCACTCCGGTGGACTGGGCCAGACCTGCCTCCAGCACCTGGCGGCCCACCAGGGGTCTGGGACTGTCGGCGCTGGCCAGCCACAGCAGCGAGGGGATGACCGGCGGCTCCTCCAGGCTGAAGGGGGAGAGGGCCAGCAACACCGGAACCCCCCCTGGTGCCTGATAGGCCACCACGGTGGTGCTGCTGCCGAGATCAATGGCGAGCGTGCCAGCCATGGCGTCCTTCTAGACGGTCGGAGTGGGGGTACGGGAGTTCCCGGGGTAGTGGCCTACGCTTGATGCTCTGTGGTAATCGATCCGATGCAACGTGGTCTGGACGTGAATGCCAAGGAACTGGCCCAGCGGGCGGAGAGCCTGATCCGCCACTCCAGCAACCGCTACCTCACCACGGTTCGCATCGCCTTCCGCGCCAAGCAGCGTCGTTTTGACGACTTCGACGGTCTGCTGGACGAGTCGATGATCAAACCCGTGCAGCGGGCGATTGTCGAACTGAGCGACGAGCAGGATCAGCCGGCCCTGTTGCCTGGCTGACCGACGCAGTCCCCCTGGCTGTGGAGGTTCTCGAGGGTCAGGGATGGCGGTTGGTGGTGGACCCCTGCCGCGCCCCCTGGCCCGTGCTGATCGGCGCTGAGGGGTGGGCCGCCGAACTCAGTGCTGGCGAGGCCCGCCTGCTGGCGAGCGGTGTGCAGGAGCTCGCTGCCCAGCTGGAGGCCCTGGCCGATCAGCTGATGGCGGAAGAGTCCATCACCCTGGAATTGGAGCGACCCTGTGGCGCCGGCTCCCTCTGGCTGGAGATCGAGGGCCACCGCAGGGCCTGGGCCCTGCGGCTCGTGCTGGCCCCGGGCCCGGAGCGGCGCGGCATCGAGGGGCGCTGGTGCCCTCAGGGCAGCGCCGCCATCGCGGCAGCCCTGGAGCAGGCCCTGCAGGGCTTGGAGCTTCAAGCCCCAGAGCTTTCAGCTTCCCAGCAGGGGCCCGTGAGCTCATGCAGGGCGCTGTAGTCGAGGCCATCAAGGGGGCTGCCGGCTGCCCGTTCCAGCAGCGCCGCCAGGCCCGCCAGCCCTTCGGTGTGCAGGCCCTGGCGCTGGGCTGCCTGCAGGAACAGGTTCAGGTCCTTGCGCAGGTGGGCGGTGGGGAAGTTGGGATTGGCGTAGTCGCCAGCCACCATCCGGGGGAGCTTCTTGTCGAAGGTGGGGGCATGCAGGGCACTGCCCCGCAGCAGGGCGAGAAAGCTTTCCCTCTCCACCCCGGCCGCCTGAACCAGCTGCAGCGAGAGGCTGAAGGCATGGGTGAGGCTGGCGATCAGCTGGTTGAGGGCCAGTTTGGTGTGCATGGCCCGGCCCACCGGACCCAGATGGATGGGCTGGGGCCCCAGCTCCCGCAGCAGGGGCAGGGCCTCGGCAAACAGCTCGGCCGGCCCCGCCGCCATCACCTGCAGGCGGCCGGCCAGGGCTTCCGGCCTGCTGCCCAGCACCGGTGCCTCCAGGTAGCGGCCGCCACGGCCCGCGATCGACTCCGCCAGCTCCTGGCTTTCCCATGGCCCGATGGTGCCCATCTGCACCACCCGCAGGCCTGCCAGCTCCAGCTCTGGCTGCTCCAGCAGCACCTGGCGGCAGGCGCTGGCATCTGACAGCACGGTGATCACCCAGCTGCAGCCCTGCGTCGCGGCGGCGGGGCTCGCGCAGGCCAGGGCACCGCAGGTCTCCAGGGCCCGCAGCCGGGCAGGGCTGCGGTTCCAGGCCTGAACGCTGTAGCCCTGCCGCAGCAGCCGTTCGGCGATGGCGCCTCCCAGCAGTCCGGTGCCGAGCAGGGCGATCGGGGCGGCAGTAGGCATCGGCGGACTCCGGGGGCCCCCAGCTTGTGCCGCTGATCCCGGCTGAGACGGTTCCGGTTCAGCCTGAGGTGATCAGCAGTGCTGATTGTTCCTGCCCTGCTGGAGATCCCCCAGGCCAGCCCCTCTTTTTCCACAGGTTTTCCCGGGGGGCCTGTCGCCCCGGCCTGGCACCTGCCCGGTCCTGGGGAGAGGGGGCGCAGTGAGGGGCTTGGCGCCTCGCTCCCCTTGACAGGTCGCTCTCGAGGCTGGCGAGCCTTGGCAGGGGAGCGCCGTGGCGGGAGCACCCCTGCTGCAGCAGGCGATCTCAGGGTGGGAGCCCCTCTGCGTGGCCCGGACCGGCGGCATTTGACCCTCCGCACGACCTATGGGCTACTGGGTGACGATCGCCGGGCTGAAGCCGCTATGACCAACGCCGATGGCAGGGATGGTTCGGTCGACGCCTCTGCCCCTGAGCCCTCCCCCACCGTGAGCCTGCAGGCCTGCGTCCCCGAAGGTTTGCTGCGCAGCATGCGGCTGTTCATCGAACGTCACCCCCACTGGGATCAATACCGCCTGGTGCAGGCGGCCCTGGCGGGATTCCTGGTGCAGAACGGAGAGCCGAGCCGCGAGCTCACCCGCACCTACCTGGCCACCCTGTTCCCGACTCAGGCGGAGTTCAGGGGCCGTTGAGCCGGGATGCCGAAGAGCTGGCGGTAAGCGGCGGTCTGGATGCAGGTGGCCACCGGCAGGGCCACCACCAGCCCCAGCAGCAGGCCCAGGAACCCTGCCAACACCACCAGGATCAACACCAGGGTGAGCCCGAGGGCCTGGAGCCAGTGGGGATCAATCGCCCGGCGCCCCTCTCGGAAGGCCCCAAGCGGCGAGGCCTGGCCGAGCACGCTGATCGGCAGGCAGAGCAGTTGGTCGGTGGCCAGGTACACCGTCACGGCCCAGCCCGCCAGCAGCGGCAGCCACGACAGCAGCGGTTGGATCAGGGCCAGCAGCCAGCCGCTGGCCTGGGCGAGCCGGGCAATGGCGCCCAGCACCAGCAGCACCAGCCCCAGGGTGCCGGCTCCCCGCAGCATCGCCCGGCCATCGGGCCGCAGCATCCGGCGCAGCCGGGGTCGGCCATGGTCCAGAGCCGTGCTGGCGCCGTGCAGCAGCCCCACGGCCAGCCAGAGATTGCTGAGTCCCCAGCAGAACCACGCGATCACGAGCAACAGCTGGGCGCCGGCGTCCGGCTGGCCGAAGGGCGTCAGCAGCTGGTCCTGCTGAAAGCGGATCGCCAGCTGGCAGAGCAGGTTCGCTGTTCCCAGCACTGTGGTGAACAGCACGAAGGGAACAGGCGTTCTGATGAAGGCCTGCCAGCCCTCCTCCACGGCCCGTCGGATTGCGATGGCGGGTGTGGCCGCGGCCACCGGATCAGCCATCAGGTTTCCCCGGGGCCGGCGGCGAGGAGCGTCTCGAGTCGCCGGGCGGTGGCCTCCGGCACGGGCAGGATCGACAGCCGGTTGCCCCGTTTCACCACGCCCAGCGCCTCAGGGGTAAAAGCCTGCCGCAGGGTATCGAGGCTCAGCATCCGGGGGTAGGTGGTGCGATAGCGCAGGCGGACGCAGTCCCAGCGGGGGGTTTCCGGGGAGGCGGCGGCATCGAAATACTTCGAGGCCGGATCGAACTGGCTGGGATCCACCAGGTGGGTTTCAATCACCTCCATCAGGCCGACGATGCCCGGTGGCTTGGTGTTGGAGTGATAGAAAAAGGCCAGATCTCCCGGCACCATGCTGCGCATGAAATTGCGCGCCTGGTAGTTGCGGATCCCATCCCAGAGCGTGGTGCCTTCCCGCCGCAGGTGGTCGATGCCGTAGACCTCGGGCTCGCTCTTCATTAACCAGTAGGCCATCGCACCGCCAGCCAGAAACCCATGCTAGAGGCAGCGCCGGAGGGTGACAGGGGCCGGCATGATCAGGTCTTGAGGTTGAGCACCAGCTCGCGGAAGTGGTTGCCGCGCGCCTCAAAATCGCTGTACTGATCGAAGCTGGCGCAGGCTGGTGAGAGCAGCACGGCCCGGCACGCCAGGCTCTCGGCGGCCTGCCGAGCCAGGGGCACGGCGTCCTCCAGTCCCTCACAGTGATGCACCACGCCTGCGAATCCTGCCTGCTGCAGCAGGGTCCCGAACCGCTCACGGGCCGCGCCGAACAGCACCACCGCCAGGGCCTTCTGCCGGAGGGCATCCAGCCACTGGCGGGCCTCACCGAGCTTGGCCTGCCCCCCGGCCAGCACCACCAGGGGACCCTCGAGGGCTCGCACGGCCACCACGGCGGCGTCGTAGTTGGTGGCTTTGCTGTCGTTGTAATAGGTGATGCCCTCCAACACCTCGATGCGTTCCAGGCGGTGCGGCACCCCCTGGAACAGGCGGAAGGCCCGCTCCATGCTGGGGCCGTCGAGGCCGGCTTCCAGGCCGACGGCGGCGGCAAGCAGCATGTTCTGAAGGTTGTGCTGCCCTGGCATCTGCAGACAGGTGGCGTCCATCAGATCGTGGGCGTGGCCGCCTCGCTCCTGCCAGATGCGGCCCCGCTCGATCCAGAGCAGGGGCTGGATCGAGGGCGGCAGGGCCTGTCGCGGCCCGGCGCTGACCCAATGGGCTCCCGGCCAGCTGTCGGCATGGCGGCGCAGATCGGGGTCGTCGGCATTCAGCAGGCGCACGGCGCTGTGCTCCAGCAGGCTCCGCTTGATCGCCCGGTAGGCCTCCAGGCTGCCGTGCCGTTCCAGGTGGTCAGGGGTGAGCGTGGTCCAGAGGCCCACCCGGGGCGCCACCACCTGAGCCGCCTCGATCTGATAGCTGCTCAGTTCCACCACCATCCATTGCGGCAGCCCCTCGGGGGCGCTCAGCCGCTCCAGCACCAGCTCCGCGGCGGAGAGGCCCACGTTGCCGGCCATCGGCGCATCGATGCCGTTGCTGTTGAGCAGGTGGTGCACCAGATGGGTCACCGTGGTCTTGCCATTGGTGCCCGTGATGCCGATCCAGGGCACCGGTCGGCTGGCCTCCCAGGCCGGCACCAGTTCCCCATCCACGCGCACGCCGCGGCGCCGCAGATCCTCCACGGCCGGATGGTCCCAGCGAATGCCGGGGCTCAGGATCAGCCGCTCCAGCTGGGGTCCCAGGCTGTCGAGCGCCTTGGCCTCCAGGGGGATGCCCAGGCGTGCCTCGATCCCCAGCTGCCGCAGCTGTTCAGCACGCCGGCGCTGCTCGGCGTCATCGGCCGAATCGATCACGCACACCCGATGGCCCTCCCGGTGGAGCAATCGAGCGGCGCCAGAGCCGGAGCGTCCGATCCCCACCACGGCGGTCAGACCCTCACGGCGCAGGGGCGTGGTGGACATCGGGGGCGGCGCTGCAGGGCGCCGGTTCAGACAAGTGGGCGATACTGGAATCGAACCAGTGACTCCTACCGTGTCAAGGTAGTGCTCTACCTCTGAGCTAATCGCCCGTAGGACGGGTTTGAGGTGTGACGGTTCAAGCCTGAAGCTGGATGCTGATCGGCTTGATGTTGAACGGCTTGATGCTGAACGAAACCCTGAACGGATAGCTCAGCCCAGGAACGTCAAACAACGAAATGACGACGACGCTGGTGGTGAGCAATGACCAGGCCGGAAGCCTGGATTCAGTGATCAACGGATCCCGTTCTGGAGCGGGATGCCATCGCTGCCGTGCCCTGCCATGACAAGGTGATTGGAACCTAGCAGTCGGAGCTCCTGCAACCAGCCGCCATCAGCGGCGCTGCAGGGTGATGCGGAAGCGGTCGCGCTTGGTGGGGCTGATCGCCTCCACCTGCAGCTCCCCCTTGCCGCTCAGCTGCACCCGGTCGCCCTCCACCAGTTCGTGGCCGGGGCGGGTCACCGCGGCCCAGTTGAGCCGCACCTGTCCGGCGCGGATCCAGCTGCCCATCCGACTGCGCGAGACGCCGAAGCCGGCGGAGGCGACCGCGTCCAGCCGCCTGGAGGCCTCCACCGTGTCGATACGGCGCGGCAGGCGGCGCCCCGGAGGCTGCAGTTGCTCCAGGGGCAGGGGCTCCAGGCTCACCGGCACGCTGCGCACCCTCAGGTCCACCGCCTCGGGGAGGGCCCAGCTGGTGGCGATCACGGCCTGGGCGCCACGGTCGCCGCGCAGCCAGAGATCGCCGAGGGCTTGCGGCGGTAGCCCCGCGGTGGTGAGGCTGGCGCGGAAATCGGCTGGTTCAGCCGGATCGAACAGGAAATTGCCGTTCAGGCTGAGGCCACCCAGGCCGGCCTCCACCGGATCGCACCCCTGGACACCGTCCCGCCGGCTGAGCAGCAGCCGGCGGCGCTCCGCCCCGCTGTAGCCCCCCTCGGCATGGAGCTGCAGTTCGGCCAGATCGCCCAGCCGCTGCTGGGCCTCCTCCAGCACCGAGCCCTCCAGAAAACCGCTCCAGAGGGGCTGCCAGGTGTGCAGCACCCGTTCGGCGCTGGCGATCAGGGCCTCCAGCTCGGCCGGATGGCGGCTGCCCGACAGCAGGTCGCGGCGGGGCAGCATCAGCGGTCTGCCAGGCGCACCACCGCCAGGGGCCGGTGCTGCTGCAGCAGCAGCCAGGGCATGTCCACGCCGCTGGCGGTCTCAGCCAACAGCAGCCAGCTGCCTTCCTCCAGCCGGTTGCGCAGGCCGCGGATCCTGTCGTCGTCCTCGGAACTCACGCTGGCCGCGGCGGCGAAACTGCCCATCCAGCCCGACACCAGACCCAGCAGGGCTCCGATCAGGTGCTGGCTCCAGGCCCCCGCAAAGGCGAAGGTTTCGAGATCGGTGATGTAGGTGAAGGTGAGCCCGGCCATGAAGCCGAAGGGCAGCAGCCAGCGGGCCATGCTGCGCTGCCTGTTGCGGCGCGCCACCGCTGGATTGAGGCGGGGCACGTCATCGAGGCTGCTCTCCTGGGCCCCGATGGCCACCAGCTCCGCCAGGGGAGGCTGCCGCTCGGCCAGGCACTCCTGGCACTGCTTCAACCGCTTGCGGTCGTTGAACACCACCACCACGCTCGTGCCCACGCCGCCTTGCCTCAGAAATTCGGTCTGCGCGGCATTCTCGCTGCTCACTACACTTCACCTCCGGCTTACCCACCCCACCTGCCGGGCATGACAAAGGTTCTCGTCTCCGATCCCATCGACCAGGCGGGGATCGACATCCTCTCCGAGGTGGCCCAGGTGGACCTACGCTCCGGTCTCTCGGCCGCGGAGCTCAAGGCCTGCATCGGTGGCTACGACGCTCTGATGATCCGCTCCGGCACCACGGTGACCGCCGAGGTGATCGAAGCCGCCGACCGCTTGCGCATCATCGGTCGGGCCGGCGTCGGCGTCGACAACGTGGACGTGCCTGCGGCCACCCGGCGCGGCGTGCTGGTGGTGAATTCGCCTGAGGGCAACACGATCGCGGCCGCCGAGCACGCCCTGGCCCTGATGCTGTCGCTGTCGCGCCACGTGCCCCAGGCCCACGCCAGCACCCTGGCCGGTGGCTGGGACCGCAAGACCTACGTGGGCAATGAGCTCTACAAGAAGAAGCTCGGCGTGGTGGGCCTCGGCAAGATCGGCTCCCACGTGGCCCGGGTGGCCAAGGCCATGGGCATGGAGCTGCTCGCCTACGACCCCTTCGTCTCCCCCGAGCGGGCCCAGACGATGCAGGTGAAGCTGCTGCCCCTGGCCGAGCTGTTCGCCGAGGCCGACTACGTCACCCTGCACCTGCCCCGCACGCCGGACACCGAGAATCTGGTGAACGCGGCGTTGCTGCGCACCATGAAGCCCACGGCCCGCCTGGTGAACTGCGCCCGGGGGGGCATCGTCGATGAGGCGGCCCTGGCGGAGGCCGTGGAGGCCGGCGTGATCGCCGGCGCCGCCCTGGACGTGTACGCCAAGGAGCCCCTGGCTGCCGACTCGCCCCTGCGGCTCGTGAAGGAACGTCTACTGCTCACCCCCCACCTCGGGGCGAGCACCGCCGAGGCCCAGGAGAACGTGGCCATCGATGTGGCCGAGCAGATCCGGGACGTGCTGCAGGGCCTGCCCGCCCGCAGTGCGGTGAACATCCCCGGCCTCAACGCCGAGGTGATGGAGCAGCTGAAGCCCCATCTGCAGCTGGCCGAGACCCTGGGGCAGCTGCTCAGCCAGCTGGCCGGCGGCGGCATCAGCGAACTGGAGGTGCGCCTGCAGGGGGAATTCGCCAGCCATCCGGCCCAGCCCCTGGTGGTGGCCGCCCTCAAGGGAATGCTTTCCACCGCGCTCGGGGATTCCATCAACTATGTGAACGCCAGCCTGGAGGCCAAGGAGCGCGGCATCCACGTGCTTGAGGTGAAGGATGACGCCGCCCGCGACTACGCCGGCGGCTCGCTGCAGCTCAGCTCCCGCAGCAGCCTCGGCAACCACAGCGTCACTGGAGCTGTGTTCGCCGATGGGGAGTTACGGGTCACCTGCATCGACGAGTTTCCCGTGAGCGTGAACCCGAGCCGCCACATGCTGTTCACCCGTCACCGGGACATGCCAGGCATCATTGGCCAGATCGGTTCGGTGCTGGGCGAGAACAACGTCAACATCGCCTCGATGCAGGTGGGCCGCCGCATCGTGCGGGGGGATGCGGTGATGGTGCTCAGCCTCGACGATCCGATTCCGGCCAGCCTGCTGGCCCTGGTGCATGAGATCACCGGCATCCAGGAGGCCCATCCGGTGACCCTCTGAACAGGCCTGTTCCCCCGCCGCGATCAACCATGACCCTGTGCTGGTGGCGGCTGGAACTCCCTGTGCCGCCCGAACTGGAGGAGTCGCTGCTGTGGAAACTGCAGGACCTGGGCCTTCCCCGGGTGGCGATCCGGCATCGGCCTGAGCGACCAGACCAGCGCCTTCTGCAGGCCTGGCTGCCGGCCATCGACTGGCCTGAGCCGGAGCGGCGCCAGCTGGAGGCTGCCCTGGCCCAGCTGGCCGATCCCTTTGGGCTGGTGTTCCCGCCCGTGTCCTGGCAACAGCAGGCCGACGAAGACTGGAGCAGCAGCTGGAAGCAGCACTGGCGGCCCGATCCAGTCGGGCAGCGGCTGCTGATTCTTCCCGCCTGGCTGGATCGCCCTGCGGAGCACGCCGACAGGCTCGTGATCCGCATGGACCCCGGCAGCGCCTTCGGCACGGGCAGCCATCCCACCACCCGCCTCTGCCTCGAAGAGATCGAGGCGCTGCTGGCGCAGCAGGGGGCGGCGGGCTTCAGCCCGGCAGGGGAGGTCAGCGTGGCCGACCTGGGCTGCGGCAGCGGCGTCCTCGGCATGGCGGCCCTGCTGCAGGGCGCCACCCGGGTGGCCGCCGCCGACACCGATGCCCTGGCTGTGCGCGCCACCCGGGCGAACGCCACCATGAACGGCTGTGGCGAGCAGCTGCAGGTGGTGCAGGGCTCAGCAGCGGAGCTCGCGGCCCTGCAGGCCGGCCAGCGGGCCGACCTGCTGCTCTGCAACATCCTGGCGCCGGTGCTCGAGGCCCTCTGCCCCGCCTTCAGCAGCCTGCTGGCTCCTGGGGGGGTGGGCGTGCTCAGTGGCCTGCTGGAGGATCAGACACCACGCCTGCAGAGGGTTCTTGCGGCCGAAGGCTGGCTCAGCAGCCTGGCGCGCCGGCAGAGCGGCTGGGCGCTGCTGCGGATCCGCAGGGCCTGAGGCCGGGGCCTGATGTCGCATAAGGCACGCTGATCTGTGTCTGCCCTTTGATTGGCCTTCCAGCCCTCGGGCCCCGAAATCGACAGGAACGGCCTGTGGCGGATGTATGAAGGGCGGGTCCTACAGGCCCGGTTGCCCGGGTGCCTGTGAGCCCCAATCCCTTCCATGGCTTCCTACAAGGTCACCCTCATCAACGAGAGCGAAGGCCTCAACAAGACCATCGAGGTTCCTGACGATCAGTACATCCTCGACGCCGCTGAAGAGCAGGGCATCGACCTCCCCTACTCCTGCCGCGCCGGTGCCTGCAGCACCTGCGCCGGCAAGCTGTCCTCCGGAACCGTTGACCAGTCTGACCAGAGCTTCCTCGACGACGACCAGATCGAAGCTGGTTTCGTGCTCACCTGCGTGGCTTACCCCACCAGCGACTGCACCATCAAGACCCACTCCGAAGAAGAGCTCTACTGAGTTCTCAGGCTGTCTGACGGCAGGCCTCAGGCCTCTCGTCTTCCCGTTCTGACCATGCCACCCTGATGGGTGGCTTTTTCATGCCCTCCCAGCCGCCTCCCGCCTTGATGCTCGGTTCTGGTCGTGCCTCCACCAGCGCCCCGCTGCCTCGGCCCGATCAGGAGCTGCTGGAGCCAGGCAGTGTGCACGCCAGTCCAGGCGGCCAGTACAGCTATCGGGTGCTGGGGGCCTGCTGCCGGCTGTTCGACCGGGAAGACCTGCCCTGGCCGTGCTGCCGGCTGGCCTGGCGCAGCAAGGAGCCCAGCTGGCGGCGGGTGGGCCGGCGCTTCGTGGCCGACCTGGCCGCCCGCCGCTGTCCTTCCTATGCCGTGGAGCTGCTCCAGCCTGGCTCCCGGCCCACCGCCACGGTGATCACCCTGTTCCCGGTGCGCCTCGCCGGCGGCCTGCAGGAGTGGTGGTACAGCAAGTTGCCCAGTTCCTTCGACCCCACCAACCAACAGCCTCCAAGGGCCGCTCCCCCGCCGTCCAGCCAGCAAAAAGCCGGTGTGGGGGACACCGGCTGAGGCTTCACAGGACCGCTGGAATCCAGCGGGCTCAGAAGTAGATCTTGCCGCCGCCCCACTGCAGGCCCTGGGCCTTGGGCGCCACCAGGATGTAGCCGGCCATCAGGCGCAGGTCGTCGTCATCGAGATCGCGCATCTTCACGAACACGTCGCTGCTGCGCATGCTGGGATGCAGGTCGGCAATGCTGTATTCACCGTCGTAGCTGGTGGGGTCTTTCATGTAGTCCACCAGGGCCTCGACGTTGTCGCGGGCCGGGGTGGCCAGGGCCAGGGTTTCGGGATCGAGCCCCACGTTCTGGTTGGTCTTGGTGATGCCGCCGGCGTGGCACTCGCCGCAGCTGTTGTTGAACAGCTTGCGACCGCCCTTGATCTCCGCTTCGCTGAAGGTCACCGCGGTGCCGTCAGGGCTGGCGGGAACGGTGAGCTGCTCGCTGGTCCACTGGGCGGCCAGGGCCTGGCCGCCGAAGCCGAGGCAGAGCAGCAGGGCCAGGGGCAGCGCCAGCAGGGCACGGGCAGCGGCCCGCAGCACTCTGCGAAGGGCCGATGGGGAGAAGGTTGAGGCCATTGGGGGAAGCCGGCGGTGTGGCAGTGGGAGGTGGGGCGACGGAAACCGCATCGGAGACCTTGTATCACGGGCAACGGGGCCGTAGCGGCGCAGTCGGGAGAACTGTTGCAGGGCTAGGGCTGTGGGGCCGCCCGTGCTCGGCGTCTTGGGCTGGCCCTGGGGGCGGCGGCGCCGCTGCTGGGGGCAGTCGCGGCCTCGGCCGGTGGCTCGGCGGGGCCGGGCACCACGTCGAGCGTCAGAAAGTCCTTGGCCAGAAGCGTGTTGGCGAAGATGGCGCGTGCTTCCTCCACGAGGTCCTCGGCGCTGATCGCGTTGCCGGCCACGTAGCGCGGGCTCAGATGGGTCAGTGCCAGCTGCTTGACCCCGGCGGCCAGGGCCGTCTGGGCGGCCATGGTGCTGGTGGAGTGCTGGCGCTGGTAGGCGAGCTCCGCCTCCCCATTGGAGAAGGTGCTCTCGTGGATGAGCAGATCGGCGCCGCGGGCCAGCTCCACGGCGGCCTCACAGAACACCGTGTCGGTGCAATACACCATGCTGGCGCCGGGCTGGGGCGGGCCGCAGAGGCTGCTGCCGCGGATGATCCGGCCGTCCTCCAGGCTCACAGTCCGCCCCTGCTTCAGCTCGGCATAGACGGGCCCGGGCGGGATGCCCAGAGCCTGGGCCCTGGCCACGTCGAAGCGCCCCGGCCTCGGTTTCTGGTCCACGCGGTAGCCGAACGCCGGCACCCGGTGGGTGAGGGGGGTGCAGCGCACGGTGAGATCTCCGTCGTCCAGCAGCAGATGGCCCTGCTCGGCCGCCTGGCGCACCTGGTGATGCCGCAGGGGATAGCCGATGCGGGTGGAACTGGTGTGCAGCACCCCCTCCAGGTAGTCGCGCAGGCGATCGGGGCCGTAGAGGTCGATGCCGCTGCAGCTGCCGGCCATGCCAAGGCTGGCGAGCAGGCCCGGCAGGCCAAAGATGTGGTCGCCATGCATGTGGGTCACGAACACCCGGCGCAGCTGGCTCACGCGCAGGGAGCTGCGTAGAAACTGGTGCTGGGTGCCCTCGCCGCAGTCGAACAGCCAGAGCTCGCTGCGCTGCGGCAGGCGCAGCGCCACGGCGGAAACATTGCGGCTACGGGTGGGAACGCCGGAGCTGGTGCCGAGAAACGTGACCTGCACGGGCCTTGTGCCTCCTGCGCATGCTGCCACGCCGGGGCTGGCGGGCTGCCAACAGCATCGCCACAATGGGGGGCCTTCTGCCGGCCCACCTGTGGCGCTGCACTCCCTGATCTCCCGCCGCTCGGCTGTGATCCTCCCCCTGGCCCTGGCGCTGCCGGTGGTCGCCCTGGTGCCCAGTGGCAGCGAGCTGCAGGCCCAGCAGGGGGAGCCAGAGATCCGGGTGCTGTTGGCTGAGGGCAACGAAATCCGCCTGAGTTCGCTGCGGCAGCCCCTGGTGCTGCGCAGCGGGGCCCGCTCGCCCGCGCTGCTGGAGCTGGCTCCGGCCACTGCCTTGGTGCTACGGCTGCAGGGGGGGCGCCTGCAGGTTGAGAGCGAGGCGGGCTCCAGGGAACTGCCGGCCGCCACTGGCCTCTGGCTGGAGGCCAAAGAGCCCGGCGTGGGCGCCCGGGAGGCCTTGTTCCAGCTGCAGAAACGGCACTACCGCGGAAGGTTGATGCTGCGCCGCGAGGGCCAGACCCTCCAGGCCATCAATCACATCGGCCTCGAAACCTATCTCCCGAGTGTGGTGGGTAGCGAGATGCCGGCCAGTTGGCCCCAGGCCGCCCTGCGGGCCCAGGCCGTCGCGGCCCGCACCTACGCCCTGCGCCAACGCAAGCCAGGCTCCGCCTTCGACGTCACCGCCACGGTGAGCAGCCAGGTGTACAAGGGTGTGGAGGCCGAAACCGACTCCACCCGGAGCGCCGTGGCCAGCACCCGCAGCCAGGTGCTCTTCTACCAGGGCAAACTGGCCACCACGGTGTTCCACAGCAGCAGTGGCGGCCGCACTGAGAACAGCGGCGATCTCTGGACACGCCAGCTTCCCTACCTGGTGAGCGTGCCTGATTTCGACCACAACAGCCCTGTGCACCAGTGGGAGAAGCCTCTGCCCCCGCAGGCTCTGCGCCAGGCCTTCGCCGAAACCGGGGGGGTGCGGCGCATCGATGTGCTGGCCACCACGGCCACCGGCCGGGTGCGGCAGGCCAGGGTGATCGGCCCGGCCGGCACCCTGGTGGTGACCGGCCCCCAGCTGCGCAGCCGCCTGGGCCTGCGCAGCACCAAGGTGCGTTTTGAGGTGGTGGAGCCCAGCCGTCCCCTCACCCGGGGCCTGCCCACGCCGCCGCCGCCTGTGCTGGCGGTCTCCAGGGTCTCCACGACCCCCTTGGCTCAGCCGTTCCCCGCCGTGGATTCGGCCACCGAGGCCCCTTCCCTGCTGGCGATCGGTCGAGGCTTCGGCCACGGGGTGGGCATGAGCCAGTGGGGCGCCCTGGCCATGGCGGAACAGGGCCGCAGCCATGAGACCATCCTGAGCCACTACTTCAGGGGCACTCAGTTGCGCCGCTACCCCTAGCTTGAGCCGCTCTGAGGAGCTGGAGCTGATCCGGTTTGAGAACGCCGCAGCCGTGGCGGACCATCTGGCAGAGCGCCTCTGGCAGCAGCGCCTGGCGACTCCCCAGCAACCCCTGGGGCTGGCCACAGGACGAACCATGGAGCCGGTTTACGCCGCTCTGGTCAAGCGGTGGCACCGGGCACCCGAAACGGAGCGCCGCTCCGTGCGCCGTTCCTGGCTCAGCTTCAATCTGGATGAGTACGTGGGCCTGGCCCCCGGTGATGGCCGCTCCTTTGCGGCTTTCATGCAGGAGCGGCTGGCCGGCCCCCTGGGCCTGAAGTCCAGCCAGGTGCGGCTGCCCGATGGCCTCGCCGCCGACCCCGCTGCTGCGGCCGCGCGCTATCGGGCGTCTGTGGCCGCTGCGGGGGGGATCGGCCTGCAGGTGCTTGGGCTTGGCCTCAATGGTCACGTGGGCTTCAACGAACCTCCCTGCGCTGCCGATGCCCCCTGCCGCTGTGTGGCCCTCAGCGCCACGACGCGTGAGCAGAACAGCGGGGCTTTCGGCGGCGACCTGGCGGCCGTGCCGGCCAGGGCAATCAGCCTTGGACTGGCGGAGATCCTCGCTGCCCGCGCGATTGTGCTGGTGGTCACGGGCGGCGCCAAGGCGGCCGTGCTGCGGCGGCTGCTGCAGGATCCCCCCAGCGCCCTGCTGCCGGCGAGCTGGCTGCGCAGGCACCCCGCCGTCACGCTGCTGGCCGACCAGGCCGCCCTCAGCCTGGCCTGACCGGGCGCCAGAGCGGGATTCACTCCGCCATCAGGGCCTCCAGCAGGGCGTCCTCGGCCTCCAGGTTGGAGGTCACGTCGCGCACGTCATCGAGATCCTCCAGGGCATCGAGCAGGCCCAGGCATCCCCGCAGCTGCTCGGCCTCGTGCAGCGGGCAGGGGGTCTGGGGAATCCAGCGGTGCTCCCAGCCTTCCACCGTGAAACCTGCTCCCTGCAGAGCCTCCTGCAGGGCTTCCAGGGCACTGAAGTGGCACTGCAGCTCCACTCCCCCTGCCTGGAGCTCGTAGTCCAGGGTTGGGGGACCACCGGCGGCCTCGATCGCCTCCAGCCCCTCCAGCAGGGACAGCTCCAGCCGTTCCGGGGCGAGGGGTGAACCGAGGCTCACCACGCCGCGCTGCTCGAACAGATAGCTGACGCAGCCGCTTTCCCCCAGGTTGCCGCCGTGCTTGTTGAAGGCCAGGCGCACGTCGGCGGCGGTGCGGTTGCGGTTGTCGGTGAAGGCCTCGATCAGCACCGCCACGCCGCCTGGCCCGTAGCCCTCGTAGCGCACGTCAGCGAACTGCTCCCCGCCACCGCTGAGCTGCCCTGATCCCTTCAGGATTGCCCGCTCGATGTTGGCGTTGGGAACGCCGGCGGCCTTGGCCTTCTCGATCGCGGTGCGCAGCTGGAAGTTGCCACTGGGGTCGGCGCCGCCGCGGGCGGCCACGCTGATCTCCCGGCCCAGACGGGTGAACACAGCTCCCCGCTTGGCATCCACCACCGCCTTGGTGCGCTTGATCTGGGCCCATTTGCTGTGGCCGGCCATCGGAGCTGGGAGGTGGTCGAAGGAGAGGAGCGAGCCGGCTCAGCCGAGCGCATCGAAGACCAGCTTCGGTTGCAGCCGATCAGCGGCGCAGGCCAGGGCCATGCCCACCAGGTTGCCATCTGGACCGAGCACCGCCACCGGCTGCCCGGGTGGCCAGTCCGCCTGGCCCTCCAGGCTCCGGCCGCAGCGCCAGCCCTCCAGTTCGCCCGGCGCCAGCTGCCGGCGCGGCAGATGGCCGAGGGCCGCGAGCGGGTTCAACAGCGGTGGCAGCGGCGGCTGCTCCAGGGCTTCAAGGGGCATGGCCTGGGCCAGGTCGAAGCCCAGCGCCCCGGTGCGCCGCAGCTCCGCCAGGGCGCCACCGCAGCCCAGGGCTGTGCCGAGGTCCCGCGCCAGGGAGCGGATGTAGGTGCCCGCCGAGCACTGCACCTCCAGCTGCAGGCGGCCCGTGGCCGGCTCCCAGCGGCGCAGCTCCAGCTGTGTGATGGTCACGGCCCGGGGGGGCAGGCTGAGGGCCTCGCCCCGGCGGGCGCGGGCGTAGGCCCGCTCGCCCTGCACGTGCACGGCGGAGACCTGGGGCGGCACCTGCAGGATCGATCCGCGGAAGGGCGCCAGGGCCCGCTCCAGGGCGTCGTGTGGCAGTGGCGGCAGGGGGTGGCGCTCCAGCACGGTGCCGCTGAGATCGTCCGTGTCGGTGCACAGCCCCAGCTGGATCGTGCCCTCGTAGTGCTTGTCACCCACCAGGTAGGGCAGCAGCCGGGTGGCCGGTCCGAGCGCCAGGGGCAGCACGCCGGTCACGGCGGGATCGAGGGTGCCGCCGTGGCCCACCCGCCGCAGGCCGTAGGCCCGCCGCACCCGGGCCACGCAGCCGTGGGAGGTGAGTCCGGCGGGCTTGTCCAACACCAGAAATCCACAGGGCTGGTCAGCCATGCCGGCACCCATCAGCCTGGAACAGTCCCACGCCACCCTCCCCGATGACCCTGCAGCAGCGCCGCGACCTGGCGTTCCTGGTGCTGGCCGGCCTCTTCCTGGGCAGCATGGCGATGCTGAACATCCTGGGCCTCACCCGCTTTCTGCAGCTGGGGGCGATCGGCTCCTGGCCAATCGTGGTGGCGGTGGGCGCCCTGCCCTACCCGGTGACCTTCCTCTGCACCGACCTGATCAGTGAGCTCTGGGGCGAGCAGAAGGCGACCCAGCTGGTGTGGGTGGGGCTGGCCCTCAACGGCTGGGTGGTGCTGATCCTCTGGCTGGGGGGCGTGCTGCCTGGCCTGGCGGGGGCACCGGAGGCCACCTTCTTTGAGGTGCAGCACCTCGCCTTCGGGGCCGTGGGGGCCTCGATGCTGGCCTACCTGGCCGCCCAGTTCGCCGATGTGCGGCTGTTCCATTTCTGGAAGCGCTTCAGCGGCGGCGGTGCCCTGTGGCTGCGCAACAACGGCTCCACCCTGGGCAGCCAGCTGGTGGACACCACGGCGGTGGTGCTGGTGAGCCACTACGCCAGCCATGTGCTGCCGATCCGTGCCGACGAGGCCGTGCTGCCCCAGCTCGGCAGCTACATCGCCAGCGGCTATCTGTTCAAGGCTCTGGCCGCCCTGGTCGACACCCTGCCCTTCTATGCCCTCACGGCCTGGCTGCGGCGCTGGCTTGAGGTGCCCGGCCAGGGGGCGGAGATCGGCTGAGCCCCCGCCAACTAAGTTGGCGCCACCGATACCAGCGCAGCAGTGACGACGGCAGTGGGCACGGGGCTTGGAGTGGAGCACTTCCTGGCGGATGGCTTTTCGCTCAAGCAGCACCTGGCCGACTACCTGCGCCTCGAGCCCAGTGAGCTGGAGCAGCGGCTGCCCAGCAGCACCGAGCAGCTGGCCGCCCTCCACCCCGGCGCCTTCGACTTCGCCCAGGCCGGCCGCTTCTATGAAGACACCGTGGGCACGGCCCACCTGCTGGAGCTGGCCGCCTGGCACCTGGGCAGCGCTGAGTACATCGCCGACACCCTCAGGCTGCAGCAGCGCTTTGCCGAGGGCCAGGTGCTCGACTTCGGCGGCGGCATCGGCAGCCATGCCCTGGCCGCCGCCGCCTTGCCGCAGGTGGAGCGGGTGTGGTTCGTCGATCTCAACCCCCACAACCGGGCCTGCGTGCAGGCGCGGGCCGACAGCCTGGGGCTGGGAGCGCGCCTCTCCTGTCACCGCGACCTGGACGACGCCAGGCTGCCAGGGCGGTTCGACACCCTGGTGTGCCTGGACGTGCTGGAGCATCTGCCCGATCCCGCAGGTCAGCTCGAACAGTTCGCCCAGCGCCTGGCGCCCTCTGGAACCGCTCTGCTCAACTGGTATTTCTTCAAGGGCTTCAACGGCGAATACCCATTTCACGTGGATGAGCCGGCCTTGGTGGACCGCTTCTTCCACACCCTCCAGGAGCGCTTTCTGGAGGTGTTCCACCCCTACCTGATCACCACCAGGGCCTACCGACTGCTCTGAGAGCACAGCCGATAGGCCCAGAGGGCTTGGGGCTCGCGTCAGACGGCCAGGGCCACGTTGATGCGCTTGCGGGTGCGCAGGCCGCGCTTGATGGTGTCAAAGCCCACGACGCCATCGCTGAGGGCAAACAGGGTGTCGTCAGAGCCGCGGCCCACATTGAGGCCGGGCAGTACGGAGGTGCCGCGCTGGCGGATCAGGATGGAGCCGGCGCTCACGCTCGTGCCGCCGGAGGTCTTGACGCCCAGGCGCTTGGAGTTGGAGTCGCGGCCGTTGCGGGTGGAGCCTGTGCCTTTCTTGTGGGCCATGGATCAGGGGGGCGATGAACGCGGAGAGGGTGGATGGAAACGATCGTGGGGATCTGGTCAGCTTGTTCTGGCCAGAGGACCTCAGCCCAGGGCCTTGCCAGCCACGGTGATGGCTTCCACCATCACACGGGTGAGCTCCTGGCGGTGGCCGTTCTTGCGACGGGTCTTCTTCTTGGGACGCATCTTGTAGACGATCAGCTTGGGACCGCGGCGGTGAGCCATCACCTTGAGCGTCACGCTGGCTCCGCTCACGTAGGGCTGGCCCAGGGTGGCGGCCTGTCCGTCGTTCACGAGCAGCACGCTCTCGAGAGTGACGGTCTCATCGACGGCGGCGGGCAGGCGGTCGAGGTCGTAGTAGCGGTTGGCCTGAAGCCAGAACTGCTGGCCGGAGGCCTCCACGATGGCGTAGGGCGCCGGGGCTGCGGCGGGGTCTTGGGTCATGGGGATGGGGCGTGGTCAGGCTGACCGGCGGGTGACCGCCGGCCGATTGGGCCAGACGCACAATCGAAAGACAATGGCAAATCCTCCGATTCCAAGCTGCCTTTCGTCAACATTGGGGCACCTGTCCGCCAGATTCCCCTGGCTTCGGACCGCCCCTATGCCCAAGTCGGCCCTCACCGTTGCCTCCCTTGTCCGCGATCCCACCATGCAGGCCGGGGTGTCCCGTTGGCTGGCCGCTGGCCGCTACACCCTCGTCAGCGTCGACCCCCTGGCCGACCCTGTGGCCGACCTCGACCGCCTGCGCGAGGAGTTCGACGCCCTGCTGATCGAGGCCGATGCCGTGGATGGTTCGGTGCTGAGCGGTCTCACCGAGCGGGGTCTGGTGCTGCCCGCGGTGGTGATCGGTGCGGTCAATGGCGAGGTCAGCTTTCACGAGGCGGAGGTGAGGCTGCAGGCTGATCAGCTGGAGCAACTCAGCTACTGCCTCGATGCTGCGGTGTCGCGTTTTCTGCGTCAGGGCCTGGGCAATCCCGCTGAAGCCAACCCTGGACCCGGCTTCGCCGTCAGTGTGTCGTCCCCGACCGGGGGCCAGGATGATCAGCCCTCCGCCGCGAAGGCCGGAGCCGCTGTCGCGACCAGCGAGGCCCCCCGGCCCTGGCGACTGGATGGCCGCCTCAAGGAGCGGCTGGGGCTGCTGGGGGTGTTCTACAAGCGTGATCCCTCCCGCTTCCTGCGCAACCTGCCCAAGGGGGAGCAGGACGACCTGCTGCGTTCGCTGGAGCGCAGCTATCGGGATCTGCTCATCCATTACTTCCGCAACCCCTCGGCGGCCAACCAGGCGCTGGAGAGCTTCGTGAACACGGCCTTTTTCAGTGATCTATCCATCACGACAACCGTTCAAATCCACATGGACCTGATCGATCTGTTTTCCAAGCGTCTGCAGTTGGAGGGTCACAAGAGTGATTTTCTTCAGGATTACAGACTGGCTCTGCTGGATGTGATGGCCCATCTTTGCGAGATGTACCGACGCTCAATCCCTCCCGATGTGCCGCTGATGCCATTCGCTTCAGAGGCTTGAGGCGCAGATGCATTCGCACACCTGGACATTCCTGTCATGACACCCCGTAAAACTTACATTCTGAAGCTGTATGTGGCTGGCAACACTCCCAACTCGATGCGCGCGCTGAAAACGCTGCGCGACATTCTGGAAACCGAATTCAAGGGGGTCTATGCCCTCAAGGTGATCGATGTGCTCGTGAACCCACAACTGGCCGAGGAGGACAAGATTCTGGCCACGCCCACCCTCACCAAGATCCTGCCACCCCCGGTGCGCCGCATCATCGGCGATCTCAGCGACCGCGAACGGGTGCTGATCGGCCTGGATCTGCTCTACGACGAGCTGACCGACGATGGTGAGCTCAATGAGCTTCTGCACGCCAGCCAGGGCCTGGCTGCTTCGCGCCTCTCTGGAGAGGATGATGCTCTGGCTGATCTCGTTCAGGAAGGATCGCTTCCTGATGATGGTCTGAATCCCCGAGCTTGATCAGGGCATTGATCTGCCCCCAGCCCTTTTGTCCACGTCTCCCCAGGTCATGCAGGAAAACAGTCCAATCGACGCTCAGTTGATGCAGGTCCAGAAGCTGCCCACCGGCATCGATGGCTTTGACGATGTCTGCCATGGGGGGTTGCCGATCGGCCGCTCGACGCTGATCAGCGGCACCTCGGGAACCGGGAAGACCGTGCTGTCGTTGAATTTTCTCTACAACGGCATCCGACAGTACAAAGAAGCCGGCATCTTTGTGACTTTTGAGGAGTCGCCGCTCGATATCATGCGCAATGCGGCCAGCTTTGGCTGGGATCTTCAGGAGATGATCGAACAGGACAAATTGTTTGTTCTGGATGCATCACCAGACCCAGATGGCCAGGACGTGGCTGGAAACTTTGACCTTTCCGGACTGATTGAGCGTATCAACTACGCCATTCGCAAATACAAGGCCAAGCGGGTAGCCATCGATTCGATCACCGCTGTCTTCCAGCAGTATGACGCCGTTTCGGTGGTGCGCCGGGAGATCTTCAGACTGATTGCCAGGCTCAAGGAGATTGGTGTGACCACCGTGATGACCACCGAGCGCATTGATGAGTATGGGCCGATCGCTCGCTACGGAGTTGAAGAGTTTGTGTCCGATAATGTGGTGATTCTGCGCAATGTGCTGGAGGGCGAACGGCGCAGGCGCACCGTGGAGATTCTCAAGCTGCGGGGTACGACCCACATGAAAGGCGAGTTCCCGTTCACGATGGGCAGCCATGGCATGAGCGTGTTCCCGCTGGGGGCGATGCGGCTCACCCAGCGGTCTTCCAATGTGCGCGTGAGCTCGGGTGTCCCCCGGCTGGATGCCATGTGTGGCGGTGGCTTTTTCAAGGACTCCATCATCCTGGCCACCGGAGCCACCGGTACGGGCAAGACACTGCTGGTGTCCAAGTTCATCGAAGACGCCTGCCGCAGCAAGCAGCGCGCCATCCTCTTCGCCTATGAGGAATCCCGGGCCCAGTTGCTGCGCAATGGCACCAGCTGGGGCATTGACTTTGAGCAGATGGAGCAGGATGGCCTGCTCAAGATCATCTGCGCCTATCCGGAATCCACCGGCCTGGAGGACCACCTCCAGATCATCAAGACCGAAATCAGCCAGTTCAAGCCCTCGCGGATGGCCATCGACTCGCTCAGTGCCCTGGCCCGCGGCGTCAGCCACAATGCCTTCCGCCAGTTTGTGATCGGGGTAACCGGCTATGCCAAACAGGAGGAGATTGCCGGATTCTTCACGAACACATCAGAGGAGTTCATGGGCAGTCACTCCATCACTGATTCCCATATCTCCACGATCACCGATACCATCCTCCTGCTCCAGTATGTGGAGATCCGTGGTGAGATGGCCCGCGCCCTGAATGTGTTCAAGATGCGAGGCTCCTGGCATGACAAGGGGATCCGCGAATTTGTGATCACCGATAACGGCCCTGAGATCAAAGACTCCTTCTCCAACTTCGAGCGGATCATCAGTGGTGTGCCCCACCGGGTCACCACCGATGAGCGCAGTGAGCTCTCCCGGATTGTGCGCGGCGTGGCTGATGAGCGCTGAGCACCAGCGCTGAGCCTGGCCTAGAGACTCACCGGCTGAGCAGCCAGGGCTGGGAGCGGCGCAAGCTCCAGGCTCTGGGCCCTGCGCTCGGCGCTGAGCTGCAGTTCATCCTGGTCGGATTCTTCAAGGGAGAGATCAAACCAGAACACGCTGCCAACCTCCGGCTCGCTGGCCATCTTCACCTGGGTGCCGTGCTTGTCGAGGATGCCACGCACGATCGAGAGTCCAAGGCCCGTGCCCGCCTCGATGTGCACCGCATTCTCGACCCGGAAGAAACGCTCGAAGATGCGGGCCTGGTCGGCTTCGGAGATGCCGCAGCCGCTGTCACCGATCTCGATCCGCAACCGCGGCAGCGGTGAGGTGAGCTCGCAGCGGGGGTTGTCTTCCCTGGGCACCTGGTCGTCGTGGAGCAGGCAGAGATCGGGCCAGGGATAGGCCCTCAGCACGATCTGTCCACCGGGCGGGGTGAACTTGAGGGCATTGCCCACCAGGTTGCCGAACACCTGCAGCAGCAGGTCCCAGTTGCCGAGCACCCTGGGCAGCAGCGTTTCGGCTTCGAACCGAAGCTTCACGCCTCGCTCCTCGGCATTCAGCCGGTAGGTGCGCAGGATCTGCTCGATCGCCTCGGCCACATCCAGCGGTTCAAAGCTCCAGGAGCGCTCCGATTCCAGCCGCGACAGATCGAGCACGTCGTTGACCAGCCTGGTGAGCCGGTCGGTTTCGGCGTTGGCGATGCCGAGGAATTCGTGCTTCTCCTGGTCAGAGAGCTGGTCGCCCAGGTCGTAGAGGGTTTCCACGTAGCTCTTGATGTTGAACAGCGGCGTGCGCAGCTCGTGGGACACATTGCTGATGAAACGACTCTGGGCGGCGTTGAGCTCCACCTCCCGGGTGAGGTCCTGGATGGTCATGGCGATGCCCTTGAGCGATTCGCCGCTGGCATCGCGCACCGGCTGCAGCACGATGCGCAGGGTGCGGGCGGGATCGCCGACGCTGCAGCGCACGTCGGCGGCATCCTGCTGGCCGATGATCATGTTGTCGAGGGCGGAATGCAGCTCCAGGGCCAGCCGTTCCGGCAGCTCGCCGATCAGTTCCTGGCCCTCGAGATTGCGGCCCTCCCAGCGGAACAGGCGCCGGGCGGTGGGGTTGGCCAGCACGATGCCCCCGGCGGCATCGAGCAGCACGGCGCCGTCGGCCATGGTGGCGATCAGCGATTCCTGCTTCACCTGGGCGGCAGTGAGCTCCTCGATGTTGGCCGCCTTGTACACCTCCAGCTGGGAGGTCATCGCGTTGAATCCCTCCAGCAGTTCCCCCAGTTCTCCCCCCATCGGCAGGGCGATGCGGGTTTCGAAGTCGCCCACCGCCACCTGGCGCACGCCCCGCAGCAGCTCCTTCACCGGCTGGGTGATGGTGAGGGCGTTGAACACGGCCCCCAGGATCACCAGCACCCAGATCGAGATGAACACGGCCACCGTCACCTCCCGGGTGAGGGCCGCGCTGGCCAGCAGGGTTTCGTTGGGGTTGATGCCCATGGCCATCACCCCAAAGAAGCGCCCCTCATTCACCAGCGGCACGAACACGTCCGTGACCTGGCCGTCGGGGGTGAGGTGCTGGCGCACCAGGGGATTGTCTGGTCGCTTCTGGATGTCGGGGGGAAGTTCCAGACGCCGACTCAGCAGCAGTTCGCTGCCCCCCGAGGTGCCGCCGATCGGGATGCCCAGATAAATGATCCCGTCAGGATCGGCGAAGAAGATGTAACGCAGGCTGCGGCTGGTCTGCCAGAAGCGCTCGGCCACCATGGCCAGCTCGCGGTCGTTGCCCTCCGCCACCAGGGGCGTCACGTTGGCGGAGAGCAGCAACCCCAGGTCGCGGGCATAGCGGGTGTCGCTCATGCGGGCGTCCCGCTGGATGCCGTTGAGCGCCAGGAAGGTGATGCCGGTCATCAGCAGGCTCACCACCAGGGTGGCCACCGCCAGCAACTTGGTCTGCAGGCTGAACTCGGCCCACCAGCGCGCCAGGGCCTGGCGCCAGGAGAACGGGGGGGGAGCGGTGCTGCTCGACGGGCTCATCGGCGACGCACCTGGTGACCGATATCGCGCCGGTAGGTCATGCCGGTGAAGTGCACCTGGGCCAGTCCTTCATAGGCCCTGGCGAAGGCCGCGTCGAAATCCTCCGCCTGGGCCACCACGGCGAGCACCCGCCCACCGCTGCTGACGCAGGTTCCATCGGGGGCGCGCCTGGTGCCGGCGTGGAAGATCTGCAGCTCGTCGCCCGGGCTGGCCACGCCCTCCACGGGGTCGCCCTGCCGGATCGTGCCCGGGTAGCCCTCGGCGGCGGCGATCACGCAGGCACTGCAGCCGCTGCGCAGGCTGAGCGGGGGAGCGGTGTCGAGCCGGCCCTCGGCGCAGGCCAGCAGCACCTGGGCCAGTTCCTCGCCCAGCAGGGGCATCAGGGTTTCGCACTCGGGATCGCCGAAACGGCAGTTGAACTCGATCACACTCAGCCCCTGCGGCGTCAGCATCAGGCCCGCATAGAGCACGCCGCGGTAGTCGATGCCGCGCGCCTGCAGGGCCCGCAGGGTGGGCTCAAGCACCTGCTGCCGCACCTCCTCAATGGCGGCGGCGTCGAGGAGCGGGGCCGGGGCATAGGCCCCCATGCCGCCGGTGTTGGGGCCGGTGTCTCCTTCGCCGATCCGCTTGTGGTCCTGAGCCGCAGGCAGCAGCAGCAAACGCTCGCCATCGCAGAGGGCGAACACGGAGACCTCCGGACCGTGGGTGCGCTCCTCAAGCACCAGGGAGGCGCCGGGGCCGAAACGGCCCGCGAAGATCGCCTCGATGGCTGCGCGGGCCTCCTCCAGCGTTTCGGCCACGGTCACCCCCTTGCCGGCGGCCAGGCCATCGGCCTTGACCACCAGGGGCCGGCCCTGGGCCTCCAGGAGCGCCAGGGCCTCCTCGCGGTTGGCTGCAGGCCAGAAGCCCGCACTGGGCACCCCGGCCTCCTGCATCAGGGTCTTGGCCCAGCGCTTGCTGGACTCCAGCTGGGCTCCATCGGCGCCGGGACCGAACACCGCCACACCGCAGGCCCTGAGCTGGTCAGCGAGCCCGGCCGCCAGCGGCACCTCCGGGCCGATCACCACCAGATCGATGGCCAGCTCGCGGCAGCACTGCTGCAGGGCGGGCCCATCGCCCTCGCCGATCTCCAGCTGGCGGCAGCCGGGTAGATCGCCGCTGCCGCCATTGCCCGGGCTCAGCCACACCTGGCCTACCCCAGTGGAGCGGGCCAGAGCCCAGCCGAGGGCGTTCTCCCGGCCACCGGAACCCACCACAAGGATGCGGAGGTCGTGCTGCGTTGCCTCAGGGGCCATCGGGCTCGGAACTGGGGTAGGGAGAGAGGTCAGTGGCTAGGTTGAAACCACCAGCATGGCTGGCCCCTGGCCCGACTGGCCTGCCAGGCCCGGTCCAGGAGTGGACCGGGTGCCCGCTTCTGGCCCATCAGGGGTCTCGTTCCTGAACTCCCGCTCCATTCTCTCCCCATGCAGGCTGGTCGATCGCGAAGCACCGCGCTGGCTCTGGGCCTGGCCTGGGCGACGTTGCTGCCCGGGGGAGGCGGAGGCCCGCTGAGGGCCCAGCCCGCCCCTGAGGCCATCCCCCCACTCCTGGACCTCTGCATGCAGGCCCGGGCCGCGGCGGACGCGGTTCAGCTGCGCAGCCTGCAGGATCGCCTGCTGGCCCTGCCCACGGACCAGGGACTGGAGCCGGTGCTGGCCAGCGCCGATGCCCTGGTGCGCTGTGAGGCCCCCGACGCCGCCCTGACCGTGCTGGCGCGCCGTTCTCCCGCTCCCGGTCCTGGCCGCCGGGCCTGGCTGCTGCTGCAGTGGCGGGCCGCCGATGCGGGACTCGACCACGAGCGCGCCGCCCAGGCCCTGCGCTGGCTGGCGGATGGCGACCCGGTGCGCCTTCAGGAGGTCAGCCTGCCCCTGGCCCCGCGGCAGGGAGCATCGCCGCAGACCCGCTCCGCCCTCGACCAGCTGGCCGACCACCTCGAAAGCCTGGGCCGCGCCGACGAGGCCGCCGTGGTGCTGCTGGCCAGCCGCGGCACGCCGGAGAGCGACGCCCGGCGCTGGGGCCGAGCGGTGGCCCTGAGCACAGGCCTGGAGCCTGATCTGCGAGACAGCCTGCTGGAGCGGGCCCTCGAACAGGCCGCCGCCAGCGGTGCCTGGGGGCTGGTGGCCGACCTGCTCGATCAGCAGCTCGCCGCAGCCCCGTCCGGCCCCATCACCCAGCTCTCAGCGGCCGAGGCCCAGGCGCTGCAGCGGCGCCTGCGGCTCAGCGGCCGGATTGACGATGCCTACGGTGAGTGGCTGCTGCAGCGCCGCTTTGCGGCGGATCCGGCCCGGGCCGCCCAGCTGGATCGGCTGCTGCGCTCCCCCCGTGATCCCGGCGGCCATGCCGTCCAGCCCCCTGACCCATCCCTGCCATGAGCGCCTACAGCCTCGGTTCCCTGCTCCATGAAGGCAAGGCCAAACGGGTGCACGCCACCGACCAGCCCGACCTGGTGGCGGTGGAGTTCAAGGACGATGCCACCGCCTTCAATGCGCTCAAAACGGCCCAGCTGGTGGGCAAGGGGGAACTCAACTGCCAGATCTCGGCCCTGCTGTTCGAGCTCCTGGCCCGTCAGGGCATCCCCACCCACTACCTCGGACTGGGCGAGGGGGAGCACGGCGGCCATTGGATGTTGGTGAGGCCGGTGCGCATCGTGCCGATCGAGGTGGTGATCCGCAATCTGGCGGCCGGCTCCCTCTGCCGCCAGATGCCGATCGAGGCGGGCACCCCTCTGGAGCCGCCGCTGCTCGACCTCTATTACAAGGATGATGGCCTTGCAGACCCCCTGCTCACCGAGGCGCGCCTGCAGCATCTCGGCCTGCTGGATTCCAGCCAGCGCCAGGAGCTGGAGCGGCTGGCCCGTGAGGTGAATGCTGCGCTCCAGGAGGTGCTGGCCAGCGTGGGACTGATCCTGGTGGATTTCAAGATTGAACTGGGCTTCACGGCCGACGGGCAGCTGGTGGTGGCCGATGAGATCAGCCCCGACACCTGCCGGCTCTGGGACCGAGGGATTGCCGACAGCGACGATCGCATCCTCGACAAAGACCGCTTTCGCCGCGATCTTGGCGGAGTGGTGGAGGCCTATGGGCAGGTTCTCAAACGGCTCCAAGGGGTCTGTCCCCAACCGGAGGTCTACCGGTAAGGTCACGGCATTTGCGGCCATCCCGCGCTCTTCGTGACTGGCATGGTGGGTTCATTCGGCTGGAAAGGTGCGGGTCCGCTCCTGGGTCTTGCACTTCTGGCAGGCTCGCCGGTGCTGGCCCAGGACCAGCAGCAGGAGACGGCCGCTCCCGCCGTGCAGCCGGAGGAGAGTCCGCCCACAGCGCCGGGCGAGGGGGAGTTTGACTTCCCCATCCCCGCCCCGGCCGAGCAGCCGGCCACGCCCGCACCGCAGCAGACGGCACCGGCCCCAGCCCAGGAAAGCCCGGCTCCCGCTGACGCCTTCGGGGTGCCTGAGCAGTCCGATGTTCCTGAGGAGCCGCGGGTTCAGATCGCTGAGATCGTGGTGGAGGGCCTCGAAGGGCATCCCGAGAGCGAGCGCCTTGAGCTGGCCGCCTATGCCGCCATGGCGGTCACCCCCGGCACCCGGGTCACCCGCAGTGAACTGCAGACCGACCTCTCGGCCATCTATGCCACGGGCTGGTTTTCCGATGTGCGCATTCAGCCCCAGGATGGGCCCCTGGGGGTGAGGCTGATCGTCTCGGTGGTGCCCAACCCCGTGCTTCAGGCCGTGGAGCTGGAGCCCACGGATCTGAAGCTGCCGGAGCAGGTCGTCAGCGACACCTTTGCCGCCGACTTCGGCAAGACCCTCAACCTGAACGCCATGCAGTCCCGCATGCAGGATCTGCAGAGGTGGTATGCCGATCAGGGTTATTCGCTGGCAAGGGTCACCGGCCCCACCCGGGTGAGCCCCGACGGCACGGTGGAACTGCTGGTGCGGGAAGGCACCGTGGAGGGGGTGGAAGTCCAGTTCCTGGATAAGGAGGGTTCGGCCACCAACGAAAACGGTGAGCCGATCCGCGGCAAGAGCAAGCCCTGGGTGGTGAGTCGCGAGATCTCCATGAAGAATGGAGATGTCTTCAACCGCCGCCAGCTGGAGGAAGACATCCGCCGCCTCTACGGCACAGGTCTGTTCGGCGATGTCAAGGTCACCCTCCGCCCGGTGCCCGCCGAACCCGGCAAGGTGGTGATCGTGCTGGGCATGGTGGAGCAGTCCACCGGCTCCATCTCGGGCGGCATCGGCTACAGCCAGACTCAGGGCGTGTTCGGACAGATCCAGCTCCAGGAGAGCAATCTGTTGGGCAGAGCCTGGAATCTGGGTACCAACTTCTCCTATGGCCAGTTCGGTGGCCTGGGCGATATCACCTTCACCGATCCCTGGATCAAGGGTGATCGCTTCCGAACCTCTTTCCGCGCCCGGATCTTCTTCAGCCGGGAAGTGCCCCAGTTGTTCCAGAGCGAGAACAACGACACCACCTTTGACCTGAAGGACTTCAACGGCGCTGATTTCGACGTCGTCACCAACAGCCCTGTGGACACCTCCGGGCCGTTCGCTGAGGTGCGCACCAACTTCGACACCGTGGCGATCCAGCGGGTCGGGGCCAACGTGCAGTTCATCCGCCCCCTCAACGGTGGAGATCCCTTCAAGCGGGCCCCCTGGAACCTGATCCTGGCCTTCGGTGGCCAGGAGGTCACGCCGATGAACTTCTCGGGCTCGAAGTTCAGCCAGGCCGTGGTCGGCGTCGACGACGACCTGCCCCAGCCGGTGCGGGTGCGCAGCAATCAGGTGATCTGCCTGGCCTTCAACTGCGCCTCGGAAAACCAGTTGCTCAGCTTCAGGGTGGGAGCCACCTTCAGCTCCCTCGACGACCCCCGCAATCCCACCAGTGGCAACTTCTTCAGCATCGGCACCGAGCAGTTCCTCTCGGTGGGGGAGGACTCCCCCACCTTCAACCGTCTGCGCACCACCTTCACCCACTTCATCCCGGTGGACTGGCTGAAGATCTACAAGGGCTGCCGTCCCAAGCCGGGCGAGACCCGCGATTGCAAGCAGGCCCTGGCGTTTCAGGTGTCCGCCGGCACCCTGATCGGCGATGACATCCCCCCCTACGAAGCCTTCTGCCTCGGCGGTGGCAACTCGGTGCGGGGCTACTTCGACTGTGACCTGGGGGTGGGCAAGAGCTATGCCGAGTTCACGGTTGAATACCGCTTCCCCCTGTTCAGCATCATCAGCGGCTCGGTGTTCTTTGACGCCGGCACCACCTTCGGCACCCAGAGCGACATCCCCGGCAACCCGGGTGGCCTGCTCGGCAAGGAGGGCGAGGGCTTCTCACCCGGGGTCGGCGTGATCGTCACCACCCCCGTGGGGCCGTTGCGGCTGGAGGTGGCCACGGAGAACTTCACCGACAACTGGCGCTTCAACCTCGGTGTGGGCTGGAAGTTCTAGTGGGGCTCTGGCCCGTCGACTATTCCCGGGCCTGGACCCTCAGCGCTGCCGTGGAGCGCTCGGGTGTGGGTCTGCACAGCGGCGCCCCCTCCCGGGTCAGGCTGCAGTCGTCCAGGCGACCGGGCTACTGGCTGGGCTGGCTGGACCAGCCGGATGCCCCCCTGCTGCAGCTGGGGCCGGCGGCCGTCCATGGCACCACCCTCTGCACGGCGGTGGCGCTGGGGGGCCGTCAGCTGGCCACCGTGGAGCACCTGCTGGCCGCCCTGGCCGGCACCGGCGTGAGCCAGGCCGAAATCCTGGTGGATGGCCCGGAAGTTCCCCTGCTCGATGGCTCCGCTCTCCCCTGGGTGGAGGCGATCGCTGAAGCCGGTCTGGAGCCGGTGGAGGGCACACCACCCTCGCCCCAGCTGGAGGCGCCGCTCACGCTGCACCAGGGGGCCGGCTTCGTCACGGCCCTGCCAGCTCAAGGCCTGAGGCTGGGGGCCGGCATCGAGTTTGGCGAGGCGGCGATCGGTCGCCAGCTCTATGGCCTGGAGCTCAGCCCGGCGGCGTTCGTGGCGGAGATCGCCCCGGCACGCACCTTCGGCCTGCTCTCCCAGGTGGAGCAGCTGCGGGCGGCCGGCCTGATCCAGGGCGGTGCCCTCGACAACGCCCTCGTCTGTGATGGCGATCACTGGCTCAACCCGCCGCTCCGGTTTGCCGATGAACCGGTGCGCCATAAAATCCTGGACCTGTTGGGCGATCTGGCCTTGGTCGGTCTGCCACGGGCCCAGGTGTTTGCCTTCCGGGGCTCCCATGGACTCCACACCGCCCTCGCGGCCGCCCTGGCGGACCTGCCCCGTTCGTCGTTTGCCGCTTGACCCCCTTGCCCACCTCCCCCGACCCTTCCGCCGCCTGCCCCGAGAACCCCGCGGCTGCTGAGCCGGTGCCGCCGTCCGTGGTGCTGAGCGCCGAGCAGATCCAGGGGCTGCTGCCCCACCGCTATCCCTTTGCCCTGGTGGATCGGGTGATCCTGCACGAGCCGGGCAAGCGGGCCGTGGCCATCAAGAACGTGACCGTCAACGAACCCCACTTCCAGGGGCATTTCCCCGGTCGGCCCCTGATGCCCGGGGTGCTGATCGTCGAGGCGATGGCCCAGGTGGGCGGCCTGATCGTGACCCAGATGCCCGACCTGCCCAAGGGCCTGTTCGTGTTTGCCGGCATCGATGGCGTGCGCTTTCGCCGCCCGGTGGTGCCCGGCGATCAGCTCGTGATCACCTGCACTCTGCTCAGCCTCAAGCGCCGGCGCTTCGGCAAAGTGGCCGCCGAAGCCCTCGTGGATGGTGAGCTGGCCTGTTCCGGTGAATTGATGTTCTCTCTGGTGGACTGATGGCCACCACGATCCATCCCACCGCCGTGGTCGACCCGCGCGCCGAGCTGGCCGCCGGTGTCGCGGTGGGTCCCTATGCGGTGATCGGGCCCCAGGTGCGCCTCGGCCCGGACTGCAGCATCGGCCCCCATGTGGTGCTCGATGGCCGGGTGCGCATGGGCCGCGGCAACCGCATCTTCCCCGGAGCCTGCATCGGCCTGGAACCCCAGGATCTCAAGTACACCGGCGATCCCACCGAGGTGGTGATCGGCGATGACAACACGATCCGCGAGTACGTGACCATCAACCGTGCCACCACCGACAGCCAGCAGACCCGCATCGGCGATGGCAACCTGCTGATGGCCTACAGCCACCTGGGCCACAACTGTGCCCTGGGCGATCGGATCGTGATCGCCAACGGCGTGGCCGTGGCCGGCCATGTGGTGATCGGCGATCGGGCCGTGATCGGGGGGGTGCTCGGCATCCACCAGTTCGTGCAGATCGGCAGCCTGGCGATGGTGGGGGGGATGAGCCGCATCGAGCGCGACGTGCCGCCCTTCACCCTGGTGGAAGGCCACCCGTCGCGGGTGCGGGCTCTCAACACGATCGGCCTGCGCCGCAGCGGGCTCACCGAGCTGGATGGGGGCCTGCAGTTCGCCGATCTCAAGCGCTGCTGGTCCCTGCTCTACCGGCAGGAGCTGACCCTGGCCGAGGCGCTGGATCAGCTGCGGGCCACTCCGCTCACGGCTGCCGCTGAGACGCTGGTGGCCTTTCTGGAGTCCTCGCTCCAGCCAGGGCGTCGCGGTCCGATCCCCGGAGCCCGCTGATGCTGCGACTGCTGGTCAGCACCGGTGAGGTGTCCGGCGATCTGCAGGGGGCGCTGCTGGTGCAGGCGCTCTATGAGGAGGCGAGTCGGCGCGGGCTGGAGCTGCAGGTGGTCGCCCTCGGTGGCGACCGCATGGCCCGGGCCGGTGCCGAACTGCTGGCCGACACCACCCGCATGGGCGCCATTGGCCTGTTGGAGGTGATGCCCTTCGTGCTGCCCACCCTGCGGCTGCAGCGCCGCCTCAAGCACTGGTTTCGCCAGGCCCCGCCGGACGGGGTGGTGCTGATCGACTACATGGGCCCCAACGTGAACCTGGGCCTGCGGCTGAAGCGGCGCTTTCCGGGGGTGCCGGTGACGTACTACATCGCTCCCCAGGAGTGGGCCTTCAAATTCGGATCCGAAGGCCGCACCAACCTGATCCGCTTCACCAACCAGATCCTGGCCATCTTCCAGGAGGAGGCCCGTTACTACGGCTGCCGGGGCGCCAACGTCACCTATGTGGGCCACCCCCTGGTGGACACTGTGGAGGAATCCCCCAGCCGCAGTGAGGCCAGAGCCCTGCTGGGTCTGGTCAACGAGGCACCGGTGCTGCTGCTGATGCCCGCCTCCCGGCGCCAGGAGCTGCGCTACATGCTCCCCTACATCGTGGCGGCCGCCGCCGAGCTGCAGCGCTGCCAGCCGGAGCTGCAGGTGGTGGTGCCCGCTGGCCTCTCGGGTTTCGAGGCCCACCTCAGCCGCCAGCTCGATCAGGCCGGGGTGAAGGCCCTGGTGATTCCTGCCGCCGATGCCGACCGGCTCAAGCCGGCCCTCTGCGCGGCCGCCGACCTGGCCCTGGCCAAGTCCGGCACGGTGAATCTGGAACTGGCCCTGCGGGGGGTTCCCCAGGTGGTGGTGTACCGGGTGAGCGGGCTCACGGCCTTCGTGGCGCGACGCATCCTGCGCTTCAGCGTGCCCCACATCTCGCCGGTGAACCTGGTGCTGGGGGAGCGGCTGGTGCCGGAGCTGCTGCAGGCCGACCTCACCGCCGAGGCGATCGTGCGGGCTGCCCGGCCCCTGCTGCAGCCGGACAGCGGCGCCCATGGCTCGATGCTGGAGGCTATGCCAGGTTGCGGGCGGTGCTGGGCGAACCTGGCGTCACCCGCCGAGCCGCCGCCGCCATCCTCGATCTGGTGCTGGAGACCCCATGAGCCCGCCATCGCCTCGCCACGCCAGCTCTCGGTCGCCAGTTCCCTGGCCGCTGAGCTGCAGCGGGCGGCGCATCCTGGGCGCGCTGCTGGCCCTGCTTCTGCTGCTGGGGGTGGTGTTCACGCCCCGGCCGGCCCTGGCGTCCGAACCGCAGCAGGCGGTGCTGGCAGGGGGCTGCTTCTGGTGTCTGGAGCACGATCTCGAAGGCTTGAACGGGGTGTTGGAGGTGGTGAGCGGCTACAGCGGCGGTGACCTCGCCAATCCCACCTACGCCCAGGTGTCCGCCGGGGGAACGGGCCACCAGGAAGCCGTGCAGGTGCGCTTCGATCCCGCGCAGATCAGCTACCCCACCCTGCTGCGGGCCTACTGGCGCAACGTGGATCCCCTCGATGGGGCGGGGCAGTTCTGCGATCGCGGCGACTCCTACCGGCCGGTGATCTTCACCTCCGGCGGCGATCAGCAGGCCCAGGCCGAAGCAAGCCAGGAGTCCGCCGCCCAGGCCCTGACTGTGGAGGTCTCGGCGCTGCAGGTGGCGATCAGACCGCTGCAGCGGTTCTGGCCGGCGGAGGCGTACCACCAGAACTACGCGGATCAGAACGGCACGAGCTACGGCTACTACCGCTGGGCCTGTGGCCGCGACCGGCGGCTGCGGGCGGTGTGGGGGGACCAGGCGCGAGCGGCCGATCCGTGGTGAGCAAGGCCGCCGCCGCAAGGGGGCCTTACAAAAGAAAAGATAAAGATTGCCTGGTTGTGGAGTGTTCTCTGCGTCACCTTGACGGCCGGTTTCCCTGCCGGGGCGGTTCAGAAGCGGCCCAATCCGCTTAGGCTGTACGAACTGACGGGCAGAGTTTTGTATGTATCTGCTGACCATCCGCGAAGGCTTGCAGACCCGCCATATCGGTCCCTACGCCAGCCCCAAGCAGGCTGCTGACGACCTCGACCGCCTGTTGCCGTACTGCAGCAACCGGGCCCGCTGGCTGATCCATGCCCTCGAAGCCCCGGCTGAGGCCAGGGCCGACTGTGCCGGCCCGGCGGGCCCGATTGCCGCTTAGCCAGCAACGGTGTGAGCCCCAGCGGCCCGAGCCTCGGCGGCCCGAGCCTCAGTTGCCGCTGCTGGCTCCGCGGCAGACCCACTCCACCAGGGTGCGCACCCCGTAACCGGTGGCGCCAGCGGGGTCCAGCCCCCGGCCCTTGTCGCTCCAGACGGTGCCGGCGATGTCCAGGTGGGCCCAGGGCAGCCCCTGGGTCACGAAGTCCTGCAGGAACAGGGCAGCGGTGATCGAGCCCCCCGGGCGGGGGCCGGTGTTCTTGAGATCGGCCACGCCACTCTTGAGACCCTTCTTGTAGGAAGCGCGCAGGGGCATGCGCCACAGGGCCTCACCGCCCGCCGCGCCCGCTTTCAGCAGGGCCTCGGCCAACCCATCGCTGTTGGACCACAGCCCGGCCATCTCGTCGCCCAGGGCGATCACACAGGCGCCGGTGAGGGTGGCCAGATCCACCACGGCATCGGGCTCCAGGCCGCAGGCGTAGTCGAGGGCGTCGGCCAGGGTGAGGCGCCCTTCCGCATCGGTGTTGTTGATCTCGATCGTCTTGCCCTTGGACGTCGTCACGACGTCGCCGGGATGGACGGCACCGCCGCTGATCATGTTTTCGCAGCTGGCCACGATCACATGCACCTCCACGCCGGCGGGCTGCAGCTGACCGATCGCCCGTGCCGCCCCCAGCACGGCCGCGCTGCCGCCCATGTCGTACTTCATCATCTCGATCTGGGAGCCACCGGTCTTGAGGTTGTAGCCGCCGGAATCGAAGGTGAGCCCCTTGCCCACAAGCACCACCCGGCGCTGGGCGCCTCCCTGGGGGGTGTAGGTGAGGTGGATGAACTTGGGGGGCAGATCGGAGCCCTGGGCCACCGCCAGGAAGGCCCCCATGCCGGCCGCCTCGCAGTCGCCCCGCTCCAGCACCTTGAGGCTGAGGCCATGGTTCTGGGCGATCGAGGCTGCTGTGTCCGCCAGGTGCTGGGGCGTGGCCACGTTGGGCGGAGCCGCCACGAGCTGGCGGGCCAGCTCAACCCCGGCGCAGGTGGCCTCCACCCGCGCCAGGCCGTTGCTGGCTTCGGCCGGCAGACCGATCAGATCGATCCGCTGTGGCAGGGGCCGGGCCTGGGGCTCGCCCTTGAAGCGCTGGTCCTCATAGAGGCTGAGGCGCACGGCGATGGCCATCGCCGCCGCCGCCTCAGCTGGATCCAGGCCGGCCAGCGGCAAGGCCAGGCCCAGCTGCACACTGCCGCTGGCCAGGGCGCAGCGGGCCGCGGCGGCCGCCGCCTCCTGCAGGCTGGAGAGTGCGTAGCTCGCCGCTTCGCCGAGCCCCACCAGGATCACGCTGCCGGGCTGCTGGCCCAGGCGTTGCAGGCTGAGGCACTCGCCGGGTTTGGCCTTGAAGCGCCGCTGCCGTAACCACGGCTCAAGCTCAGCGCCGAGGGCTTCGGCCAGGGCGGGATCGAGGGGCTCGAAGCCGCCCTCGTGGCTGGGGCCGGAGGAGCCTTCCGGGCCGTTCTGGGGGCTGGCAAACAGGCCGATGGCAACCGTGTCACACGCCCCCAGTGAGCTGCTCAGCGACGCGGGGATGCAGCGGAACTCCATGGACTGCCCTTAGGGGACGCGATCGTAGCCAGCGTCAGGTGCCGGCCTCGGCCGTGAACGGCGTGGCCCAGCGGCCGCGGGTCTCTTTGTTGAAGGGGGGCTGCCAGCGGCGGATCAGGGCCTGCTCCAGGGCTCGCCGGGGCCGGATCGCCTGGGGCACATCCAGCCAGAAGCGGATGCTGAGGCGGCTGGGCAGACCCGTGTGGCTGAGGCTTCGCCGTAGGCCTCCAGATAGCTCTTGCAGTCGTGGGTGCCTTTCCAGCGCCGGCTGGCCTCGCCGGTTTCGCCCACATAGAGCAGCAGCGGGCCGGGCAGGGAGGGTTCCTGGTCGACCACCAGATAGAGCGCCGCGCCGGTCTGGGGGGGCTCGGGCCAACGCCAGAACAAGAGCGACTGGGGCTGGAGGCTCAGGGGCTGGAGCCTGGTGGCGCCTGCCTCCGCTCCGCTGATTGCGGCCTCTGCCGGGGCCGGCGTGAGCGCAGGCGCCCCGAACAGCGAGGGCTGGCTCGCCGGCGCCGGCTCAGCAGCGAACAGGGGTTTCTGAAAGGCGGCAACCCGTTGCTGCCAGCTCAGCAGCTGATGTCGCTCCAGTCGGTGCTCGGCCCCTGGGGTGCCAGGGGCCCCGTGTCCGGCCACGCCAAACAGTTCCCCCTGGCGAGCCATCGCCTAGCGCCGGGGTCCCGGGGGCAGCACGGGGCCGGCGGGCCCCGCCCCGAAGCGCACCCTTCCGAGCCAGCGCTCCACCAGGGCCGGTGGCAGCTGCAGCCGCTCCTGCAGCTCAGCCAGGTCCTGGAAGGGCCGGCGCGCCCGCTCCCGCTGCAGGCGCTGCGACTGCTGGCTGGACAGCCCCAGGGCCAGCAGGGTTGAGGCGCTGGCCCGATTCAGGTCGACGCGGCTGCGTTCCGGGCTGGTGGGGGGCTCGCCATACCAGCGGAAGGCGAGCACCGGCAGCCAGGGCGCCACCTGCGCTGCCGACCAGCCCAGGGCCTTGTGCAGGTCTTCTGCATCGCTGAGCTGGATGCCGCCGGCCTGGAGCCTGAGCAGCAGGTCCACCTGGTCTGCACCGATGCCAGGCAGCCGCCACCAGTCCGCAGCGGTGGCCCGGTTCACGTCCAGGCGCCAGCCGAGGGCCGCGGCATGGCGCACAGCGTCGGCGTCACGCAGGGGCTGGGAGGGGTCCTGGCGCAGCTTCAGGGCCAGCAACTCCCGCTCGATCTCGTCCTCGCGGGAGGCCCCTGAGCAGGTGGACGGGGGCGGGGCCTGCTGGGAAGCAGCAGGCGCGGGCGATGGGCTGGCGGGGATCTGGCCCGTGGCCACCAGCAGCTGCCGCGCCAGGGGGTCCAGCCAGTGCCTGCTGGCCATGGGTGGATGCCATCTGCTGTCGTGGGCCCGAACCTAGCGGCTGGATCAGGGGTCAGGCCAGTCGATCAGGTCCCAGCAGAGGCCGAGCACGGCGGCATGGGCCCGGTCCCGGGCCGGCAGCTTGCGCAGCACGTTGTGCAGATGGGTCTTCACGGTGTCGACGCTGAGGAAGAGGCTGCGGGCGATCTCGGCGTTGCTGGTGCCCCGGGCCACCAGGGAGAGCACCTCCAGTTCCCGCGGGGAGAGCAGCTCAAGCGGCCCCTCGCCGGGTGCCCAGCCCTGGATCAGGGCGCGCAGGGTGCGATCGAGGTAGATGCCGCCACCGGCGATCGTGGACAGGGCGGCCAGCCCGGCTCCCTGGCCGAAGCGGGACTCGGGCACCAGCCCCTCGCAGCCGGCCGCCATGGCCTGGCGCAGCTGTCGCCTCCGCTGCTGCCGCCCCACCACCACCAGCACGGCCAGGTCTGGCCAGCGAGCCTTCACGGCCAGCAGCAGGTCGATGCCGCTGCCCTGCTCGAGCTGATCGCTCACCACCAGCAGGGAGGGGGCAAGCCGCTCCACCAGGGCCAGGCCCTCCGCTGCCGTTGTGGCGGCTCCCACCACGGCCCTGGAGGCCATCGACCCCGCCACCCACACGCTCAGGATCACCCGGTTGCCGAGGCAGAGCACCACCCTGCTGTCCTTCAGCAGCGCCGCTGCCTGCCGCCCCCGCTCGCGGATGGCGTCGAGATTGGGGGTGTAGTCCACGGGGCGCGAACTCAGGTCAGGGCCGCCTGAGGCCCCATCCTGGCTGCGCTCAGCCGGGTTGTCTGCAGGGTTGGTCCTGGCGCCGCAGGATGCGGCGATTACGCCAATCCACACTCCCCAGGGCCCTGCCTTCCTGCTCACAATTGAAGGCACGCAGATCCGTGGAGCTGGGCAGCCAATGGCCTTCTTCGATTCCGAGATCGTCCAGGACGAGGCCAAGCGGCTGTTTCTCGACTACCAGCAACTGATGCAGATCGGTGGCGACTACGGCAAGTTCGATCGCGAAGGCAAGAAGCTCTACATCGAGCAGATGGAGGCGATGATGGATCGCTACCGGGTGTTCATGAAGCGGTTCGAGCTCTCGGAGGACTTCCAGGCCAAGCTCACGGTGGAGCAGCTCCGCACCCAGCTGGGCCAGTTCGGTCTCACGCCGGAAGCGATGTTTGAGCAGATGCACCACACCCTGGAGCGGATGAAGGGCCAGCTCGAAGCCCAGACCTGACCAGCCATGGCCTCCGCTTCCAGCTGAGGCAGTGCCGGGGCCCGGGGCCTGCCTACGATCCGCCGCTGAGCGGGGCAGGTCGATGGCTGAGCACACAGTGGAGCTTCCGACCTGGTTGGAGCGGGGCCTCGCCGACCTGTTCCCAGCCCTGGCTCCCGCGACGTCGGCGGGAGCGGACCCGGATGCAGACAACTGCCTGGCCCTTCGCCTGCAGGAGGCCGAGCGGCAGGGACGCCCGCTGAGGATCAAGCTGGGCATCGACCCCACGGGCACCGACATCCACCTGGGCCACGCGATCCTGTTCCGCAAGCTGCGGGCCTTCCAGGACGCCGGCCACACGGCGGTGCTGATCCTGGGGGATTTCACCGCTCGGATCGGTGACCCCACCGGCAAGAGCGCAACCCGGGTACAGCTCAGCGCTGAGGCCGTGGAGGCCAATGCCGCCACTTACCTCAGCCAGCTGGGTCAGGGCCAGCCGGCTGAACGCTCCCTGCTCGATTTCCACACCCCAGGGCGTCTGGAAGTGCGACGCAACGGCGAGTGGCTGGCCGATCTCGACCTCCCCGCCGCGATCGACCTGCTCGCCACCTCCACCGTGGGCCAGATGCTCGCCAAGGACGACTTCTCCAGGCGCTACGGCTCCGGCACGCCGATTTCCCTGCACGAATTCCTCTACCCGCTGTTGCAGGGCTACGACTCCGTGGCCATCCAGGCCGATCTGGAGCTGGGGGGCACCGACCAGAAGTTCAACGTGGCCATGGGGCGCGACCTGCAGCGCCACTTCGGCCAGCGCCCCCAGTTCGGCCTGCTGTTGCCGATCCTTCCAGGCCTCGACGGGGTGCAGAAGATGAGCAAGAGCCTGGGCAACACCGTGGGTCTCGACGAGGACCCGCTGTCGATGTACGCGAAGCTGGAGAAGCTTCCCGATGCCCTCGTGGGGGATTACCTCACGCTGCTCACCGATCTCGATCCCGCTGCCCTGGGGGCCGGCGGCCGAGAGCGCCAGCAGGCCATGGCCCTGGCGATCACCGCCCAGCGCCATGGTCTGGCGGCCGCTGAGCAGGCCCAGCGGGATGCCGCTGCGCTGGTGGCCGGGGCCGAGGCGGCTCAGGTGCCCGAGGCCTCCCTGGCAGCCGTGAGCTTCCCGGCGACGGCCTTCTATCTGCTGCGGGCTCTTGGCCTCTGTGCCAGCAGCAGCGAGGCCCGTCGCCAGATCCAGGGCGGTGGCGTGCGGCTCGATGGCGAGAAGCTCACCGACCCCAACCAGACCTTCGCCGCGCCCGACGACCTGGCCGGCAGGGTGCTGCAGCTCGGCAGAAAGACCTTCCGGCGCCTGGTGCCGGGCTGAGCCGCTCTGGATCAGGACGCCCTGGCCCGAGCCCGGTGCTGCGACCCACCTAGGGTGCGGGTCAGCCTCCGCCACTGCCGGTGAGCGTCGATCCCACCCTGGCCGTTGCTTCCTGGCACGCGGCCCCGCCGAGCCCGGCCACGGGCCAGCAGGAACCTGCCGAGCAGATCATCGTGGCCCTCGATGGCCTCCAGGCCGGGGAGGCCCTGGCCCTGGCCATCGCCATCCCCGGCCTGCGCTGGGTGAAGGTGGGTCTGGAGCTGTTCGTGTCGGCCGGTCCGGAGGTGGTTCGTCGCCTGCGGGACGAGGGCCTGTCGGTGTTTCTCGATCTGAAACTGCACGACATCCCGGCCACCATGGCCGGGGCCTGTCGCAGCGCGGCGGCTCTGGGGGCGCAGCTGATCACGGTGCATGCCTGCGCCGGGGCCGAGGCCCTCGCCGCTGCCCAGGCCGGCGCCGCCGAGGGAGCGGAGCGGGCCGGCCTGGGTGCTCCCTCCCTGCTGGCCGTGACCGTGCTCACCAGCTGGGAGGCGCAGCGCTTCCGCACCGAGCTGGCCATCGAGACCCCCCTGCAGCCCTACGTCCTGCACCTGGCCCGGCTCGCCGCCGCTGCCGGCATCGCCGGTGCCGTGTGCTCTCCCCTGGAGGTGTCGGCGCTGCGGCAGGCCCATCCCCGGCCCTTTCATCTGGTGACCCCGGGCATCCGGCCTGCAGGCTCTCCCGCCGGCGACCAGCGGCGGGTGCTGACGCCGGCTGAGGCCTTGGCCGCCGGGGCCAGCCAGCTGGTGATCGGCCGGCCCATCACCACGGCGTCTGATCCGGCGGCGGCCTTTGCCGCCTGTTGCGCTGAGCTGTCCTGAGTCGAGGCCTGTCTCATGCCCCGTCTGCACGTCGGGGGGGTCCAGCCCCCGCTCCGCTTCATCCCGCCGATGCGCCGGCCCTGGGTGCGGCTGCTGCTGCGCGGTCTGCTGCCCCTGCTGCACCGCTGCCAGGGGGTGTGGCGCATCGAGGTGGCCGGCGGCGACGACCTCGCCAAGCTGTTCCAGGCCCACCAGCGTGGTGAGTTGCGGCTGCTGCTGGCCTTCCGCCACCCGAGCACCCGCGACCCCCTGGTGCTGGCCTGGCTGTTCTGGTGTGCCCTGCCGCGCCTGGCCCGCCGCCAGGGCCTGCGCCTGCATCGGCCCTGCCACGCCCAGTTTCTCTACGACCGGGGCGTTCCGCTCTGGGCCGGTGCCGCGGTGGGCTGGCTGCTGAGCCGGCTGGGGGGCATCCCGATCCAGCGTGGCAAGCTCGATCGCCAGGCTCTTCGCCTCGCCCGGGAGGTGGCGGCCCGGGGCCCCTTCCCCCTGGCCATCGCCCCGGAGGGAGCCACCAACGAGCACGGGGATCTGATCGCTCCCCTGGAGCCGGGGCTGGCCCAGATCGCCTTCTGGACCTGTGACGACCTGGCGGCGGCGGGGCGCGACGAGCGGGTGCTGATCGTGCCCCTCGGTGTGCGCTACGAGCTGCTGCGGCCCAGCTGGCCGCGCATCGACGAGCTGCTGCTGCTGCTGGAGCGGCAGCTGGGGGTGGCTGCCTCCGCCGCGGGCGATCCCGCCTTCCCGTCGCCCCAGGCGCGGCGCTATGGGCGGCTGCAGGCGGTGTCCACGGCCCTGCTGGGGGCCATGGAGGTGTTCTACCGGCAGGCCCATGGGCTGGTGTTCGATGCCAACGCCCCCTTCGTCGATCGCCTGGCGCGGCTGCGGGAGGCCATGCTCGGCTTGGCTGAGGCCCGCTTCGGGCTCAGGCCCCAGGGCACGCTGCAGGAGCGCTGCCGCCGCATCGAGCAGGCCGGTTGGGAGCGGATCTACCGCAGCGATGGCCAGCAGCTCTCACCGGTGGCCCTGGGCCTGGCCGACTGGACCGCCGCCGAGGCCAGTCTCTGCCTGGAGCACATGCACCTGGTGGAGCCGTTTGCGGCCATCAGCGGTCACTACGTGGCCGAGGCGCCCACGCCGGATCGCTACGCCGAGGTGCTGCAGATCCTCTGGCGGGCCGTGGCCTGGATCGAAGGCCGCCCGGGGGCCTCGCCGCCGTCGCTGGGCCGCAGCCGGGCACGGCTGCAGGTGCAGGCCCCGATCGAGGTCACGGAGCGCTATGCGGCCTATCGCCGCGATCGCCGCCGATCGGTTGAGGCCCTCACCGCCCAGGTGCGGCAGGGACTCGAAGCCACGCTGGTTCAAGCCGCTGCCGATGGGGCCAGGGGCTGAGGGGGTTGGGGATCAGGCGGCCAGCGTGGGCTTGCCGATCAGCTCCCCATAGAGCCGCTCGAGGGCGTCGAGATTGCGGCTGAGGGTGTAGCGCTCCAGCACCCGGGCCCGCGCCCGCCGTCCCAGCTCGGTGGTGAGCACGGGCTGGTCCCGCAGGACCGGCAGCAGGGTGCGCAGCTGGGTGGTCACCCCCTGGGTGCTGATCACGATGCCGGCCCCGCCATCCAGCACCTCGCCATCGGCGCCGGCATCGGTGGCGATGCAGGCCGTGCCACAGGCCATGGCCTCCAGCAGGGCCAGGGAGAGGCCCTCCACCAGGGAGGGCAGCAGGAACACTTCGGCCAACTGCAGCAGCGCCACCCGGGTGGCCAGGTTGGGCTCGTAGCCCCACCACACCACGTCATCGTCCTGGGAGGCGCCCTGGAGGGCGGCCCGCAGGGGACCATCACCGACGATCACGAGCCTGCAGCCAGCGGGGCGCACCAGCCGCCAGGCCCTGAGCAGGGCCTCCACGTTCTTCTCGGTGGCCATCCGGCCCATGTACAGGAACACGCGGCTGCCGCCGAACTGGTGGCGCAGGGCCTGCAGTTCTTTGGAGGGAGCGGCTGGGGCGGGCGTCCAGGTGTCGCTGTCCACGCCGTTGGGGATCACGGCGAGGCGTTCGGGCCTCACCCCCAGCCGCATCAGCACCTCTGCCTGGCGATCGGAGAACACGATCACCCGGTCGAAGCGAGCCAGGGCGGGGGCGTAAAGCTGGTAGGTGAGTTGCTGGGTGCCGGCCGTGAGGTTGCGCAGGCTGGCGTCAAAGGCCGGATGGAAGGTGGCCACCAGCGGCAGGCCCAGCTGCTGGCAGAGGTCCGGCAGCCGGAAGTCGAGCGGGGACAGGGTGAGGCTGGCGTGCACCAGATCGGGGCGCAGCCGCTCCAGCGACTCCCGCAACTCCCGCTGGGCCCCGGGTGAGGGAATCGTGTACACCTGGGATTTCACCAGGTAGGAGAGGATCACCTCCGGGTCCGTCCCGCCTGGGGAAGGCGCCCCTACCGGGCCCAGGTCATGCACCGCCTCCGGCAGGTCCAGCACTGCCCCGTCCCCCAGCCTGCCCCCGGCACCACCAGCACGGCTGCGCTGCCCGCGGCGCCTCAGGTTCGAGCCCCCCCAGCGACCGACGGCCTCAGGCGCCAGGCCACCGGGCTCGGCCCCATGGCGCCCGAGCTGGGCAGCAGGGGTGTCGAAGTGGATGAAGCTCACGCCGTGGCCGCGCTCCCGCAGGGCATACGTCGTGGTGAGGCCGTAGGTGACGTTGCCGCAGAAGGGAGATTTCTTGCCTAGCCAGGCAATCTGAGCCACCCAGCCTCGCGCGTCTTCCCCTGACGCTACCAGCGGCGCCAGGGCTGCTCGGCCAGGGCCGCCACCAGGGCGATCGAGGCCAGCGCCCACAGCACCGGCAGCAGACCCCAGCGGCTCACCACCGCACCGGCGAGCACCAGGGGCAGGCTCAGGGCGATGTTGATCAGGTTGTTCTGCAGGCCGAACACCTTGCCCCGCATCGCCTCGGGGGTGTCTTCCTGGATCGTGGTCTGGGCCGGGATCGCCAGCATCGCGGCGCCGACCCCCAGCACGCCGCAGAGCAGCAGGGTGAACACGAGACTGCCGCGCAGCTGGCCCAGCAGCAGCAGGCTCCAGCCGATCGTGCCCAGGCCGGCGGCGGCCAGGCTGCGGCGCGGCAGCCGCTGACCGAGCTGGGCCACGGCCAGGGCGCCGATCCCCAATCCCAGGCCACTCATGGCCAGCAGCGTGCCGAAACGGGTTGGACCGAGCCCCGGCACCGCCGAGGCCAGGCTGATGGCCAGCACGTAGAGGGCCGCCAGCAGGCTGTAGAGCAGCACCAGCTGGCCCATGGCCCGGGCCACCGGCGGCCGCTCCCGCACCACGGCCAGTCCCTGGCGGATCTCTGACAGCACCGACGTGCGGGCCACCGGCCGGGGCGATTCCCGCCAGCGGATGCGGGAGATCGAGAGGGCCGCGATGCCGTAGCAGGCGGGCAGCAACAGGAATTCACCCCCCTCGATGCCGATCCCGGCCAGGACCCGCTGCAGCAGCCGCAGGATCGGATCGCCGAGGGCAAAGCCCACGATGGTGGCCGCCATGCTGGTGGCCTGATAGAGGGAATTGGCCGCCAGCAGGTGCTGGCTCGGCACCAGCTGGGGGATGGCGGCCTGCTCAGCCGGCGCAAAGAACTGGGTGAGCACCGATTCCAGAAAGGTCATCAGCACCAGGCCCCAGTAGCCCACGCTCAGCCCCATCCACAGGGGCGTGTCCACCAGGCAGAAGGGCACGAACAGCACCAGCGCTGCCCGCAGGCCATTGGAGGCCACCATCACGGTGCGCTTGGGCCAGCGGTCGGCCCAGACGCCGGCCACGGTGCCCAGCAGCATCGCGGGCAGGGTGTTGGCCACGTAGATGCCCGTGGCCAGCAGCGTGATCATCTGGGCCCTGGTCTCGGGCAGATCCATCCGCATCGCCGTGGCCGCCTCGGCCAGGGCGGGGTTGGCATCCGGCGTACCGCGCACCCAGGTCTGGGCGATCAGGAACACCATCAGCACGATGTAGAACTTGTCGGCCAGCTGGGAGAAGATCTGCCCCAGCCAGAGCAGGCGGAAGTCGGGCAAGGCCAGCACGGCCTGGACCCCTGATCTCGTCCTGCCTGGGCCCGGCCCCCTGCTCACAGGGGAGCCCTCTGGACTGCCGGTCAAGCTGGATTGGCCCCGAGCACGGCTGCCCATGATGGCTCAGGGCCGTTTCAGGGTGGTCCGGAGGCGGTTTCGATCCCCTGCCGCAGCAGCCGGAAGGATCGGGGGTGCCGGCTCAGATGCTCGCCGCACCAGCACTCCAGCAGCTCCAGCAGGTGCAGCCACACGACTTGGGGGCCCATCAGGGCCCCGTCGCGGCGGCGGGGCAGGGTGGCCCGCGGCAGCCGTTGCAGCAGGGCCAGTTCGGAGGCATTCAGCACCACCCGGGCTCCGGCGATGGCTCCGATCGCGAAGCCCTCGCCGGGCAGCAGGCTGCAGCGCCACTCCCAGGTGCCCACGGGAGGGTCCAGGGGCGCCCCGCTGCGGCAGCAGCTGCTCAGGGGCAGGGCGTAGCCGCCGATGGCCAGCACGTGCACTGCCGCCTGCACGGCCACGGCGAGGGCCTCCAGGTTGTCGCTGCGATCGCGCACCAGCAGCTCCAGCCGACCCAGATGCATCAGCACGGTGGTGAGCATTCCCGGCACCGGTTCGTCTGTGGGCACCAGGGCCATGCAGAGTTCAGCCAGGGCCTGGGCGGCTGCGAGGGTCTCCAGGCGCTGGGCCAGCTGGCTGTAGTTGTGCAGCACCCGTAGTTGGCGCACCCGTCGCAGGCCGCTGCGTCCACCCACCTGCAGCTGCAGATGGGCCAGGGGCACGGCCGCCGCCAGGCTGCTGCGGGGTTTGCGGGCCCCGGGCACGGCCAGGCGGCTGAGCCCGTGCGCCTCACTGAGCACAGTGAGCAGGCGGTCGCTCTCTCCCAGGGGCCTGCTGCTCAGGGCCAGGCTGTCCAGCCGTTCTTCAGCCACAGGCGCCTCAGCTCTTCTGGGCCATGGCGAGGGCCACCCCCCGGCTGGTGCCCAGGCGGCTGGCGCCAGCCTCCACCAGCTCCACGGCCTGCTCGAGGCCGCTGATGCCGCCGGAGGCCTGGATGCCGGCCCGGCCCCGGGCCAGGTCGCGCAGCTGGGCCACCAGGGCCGCGGTCACCGGCGGCCCGAAGCCGGCGCCGCTCTTCAGGAAGCGGGCGCCGGCATCGATGCTGATTTCCACCAGCAGGGCCAGGGCCTCGGGCTCCAGGCGCCCCGCCTCCAGGGTCACCTTCACGGGCAGCCCGAGCTCGCAGAGGGCCGAGAGCTCATCGAGCACCCTGGCGCTGTCTCGATCGGCCAGGGCGCCGAAGTCGGGCACCACATCGAGCTCGTCGGCCCCGGCGGCGGCGGCGGCCTCGGCCTCGGCCCGTTTCACGGCGGCGGGCACCGCTCCGAACGGGAATCCCACCACGGCAATCAGGCGCGGCCCGGAGCCGCGGCCCGAGCTCGCCAGCGGCAGGCGCTGGCGGGCCTCATCCACCCAGCGTGAGGCCACGCACAGGCCGGCGAAGCCGTAGTGGCGGGCCTGATCGCAGCCCTGCTGGATGGCCTCGCTGCCCTGCAGGGGATCCAGCAGGGCGTGCTCGATCAGGGGGATGAGATCGGGGCGTTCGCGACTCACGCCTCCTTCGGCTGGATCACCCCGAAGCCCCCATGGTTGCGGAGATACACCACCTGGATCTGCCCCGTCTCGGCCTCCTGGAACACGTAGAAGTCGTGGTCGATCAACTCCAGCTGGTGGGTGGCTTCATCCAGGGTCATGGGCGGCATGGAGAAGTACTTGCGCCGCACGCCGCGGTTGGGGAGTTCCGGCTCCTTGCCATCGGTGAGGCTGCCGCCGGGGGGTGGCAGGGCGGCGGCACCGGCCTCCTCGTCGCGGGCGGAGCGATGCACCGGACCCTGATGGCGCTCGTGGATGCGCTCCTTGTAGCGGTTCAGCTGACGGGTGAGCTTGCTGGCCACCAGGTCGATGCTGGCGTAGAGGTTGTCGCTGTGCTCCTGGGCCCGGATCACGGTGCCGTTGGCGAACATCGTCACCTCGGCGATCTGTTGGGGCACGCGGGGGTTGCGGGCCACCGAGAGGTGCACGTCAGCCTCCTTGACCATGCCCTCAAAGTGGCTGATGGCTCGGGTCAGTTTGGTTTCGGTGTACTCCCGGATGGCGGGGGTGACTTCAAGATTGCGGCCATGGATCAGCAGTTTCATCAGATAGCAGCCGGCTCCGTTGCTGGTTCATCCCCACGCTAGGAACGCCTGCCGGTGCCCCCCCCGCTCGACGCAATCCTTTTTGAATCCCGCCTTCCAGTGGCGTTCGAGCCGGCCTGGCGGGCCCAGCGGCAGCTGCAGCAGCGCCTGCTGGCTGCCCCTGAGAGCCCCGATGCCGTGCTGCTGCTGGAGCACCAGAGCTGTTACACCCTGGGGCGCGGAGCCTCGGAGGCCTTCCTGCGCTGTCCCCCCAGTGCCCTGCCCTTCCCCCTGCACCGCATCGACCGCGGCGGCGAGGTGACCCACCACACCCCGGGCCAGCTGGTGCTCTATCCGGTGCTCAACCTGCGCCGCCACGGGGCTGACCTGCACCTCTACCTGCGCCAGCTGGAGCAGGTGGTGATCGACCTGCTGGCGGGCTTGGCCCTGCGCGGTGAGCGCATTGAGGGGCTCACCGGTGTGTGGCTGGAGGGCCGCAAGGTGGCGGCGATCGGAGTGGGGGGACGGCGCTGGATCAGCCAGCACGGCCTGGCCCTGAACGTGGAGGCCGATCTGGCCGGCTTCGAGGCGGTGGTGCCCTGCGGTCTGGCCGATCAGCGCGTGGGCCGGCTCACCGACCTGGATCCCAGCCTCACGGCCGCGGGGCTGCGCGCCCCGCTGCTGGCGGCCTTCGCCCAGCGGTTCCAGCTGAACCTGCGCCCCCCGGCACCCCACGAACAGCTCCAGGGATGGTAACGATGGTGACTCTCTGGGCAGAGCCCGTGTCGCCAGCTCCCTCATCTGCCGCTCCTGAGGTCGCTCCTGAGCTTGCCGAGATCCACTGGAGCGGCAGCCGTCGCGACCAGCAGGCCCTGGCCCTGCACAGCGACTGGAGCCAGCTCAGCGGGATTCACGGCCTCTGGCCGCTGCTGGCCGAGCGCTACGGCGATGCGCCGGCCCTGGAGGCCCCCCATGCGGCAGTTCCCGAGTCGCTGAGCTACCGCCAGCTCCAGGAGCGGATTGAGCAGCTGGCGGCAGGCTTGAGCGCTCTTGGCGTGGCCAGCGGTGACGTGGTGGCGATCTTTGCCGAGAACGGCAGCCGTTGGCTGCAGGCCGACCAGGGGCTGATGCGCTGCGGTGCTGCCGATGCCGTGCGCGGCAGCGCCGCTCCGGTGGAGGAGCTGCGTTACATCCTGGAGGACTCCGGCGCCATCGGCCTGGTGGTGGAGTCGGCGGCCCTGTGGCGGCAGCTCGAGCTGCCGCCAGCCGCTCTGGCGGCGTTGCGCTTCGTGGTGCTGATCGAGGGGGAGCCGCCTGCCGGCGAAACCCCCTCAGCCACGGCGCTGATGGGTTGGCAGGAGCTGGCCCAGCGGGGTGCTGAAGCCCTGGCGGCCGGCCGGCCGGCCCCGCCGCCACCGGCCGATCCCCAGGCCCTGGCCACGATTCTCTACACCTCCGGCACCACAGGCCAGCCGAAGGGTGTGCCGCTCACCCACGCCAACCTGCTGCACCAGCTGCGCCACCTGGGTGTGGCCGTCACACCCCAGCCCGGTGACCGGGTGGTGAGCGTGTTGCCGATCTGGCACTCCTACGAGCGCAGCGCCGAGTACTTCCTGCTGGCCTGCGGCTGCCATCAGACCTACACCACGCTCAAGCAGCTGCGGCCCGACCTGCAGCGGGTGCAACCTCACTATCTGATCAGCGTGCCACGGCTGTGGGAGGCGATCCTGGCGGGCTTCGAGGACGCCCTGCGCAGCATGCCGGCCCCCCGCCAGCGGCTGATCGGCGCCGCCCTGGCCAACAGCCGCGCCCAGGGGCTGGCCCGTCGCCGCATGCTCGATCTCACCCTCAGCCCCGAGCCGCCGGCGAGCCGGGCCTGGGCCGCCCTCGAGGCGCTGCTGCGCTGGCCGCTGCACCGCCTGGCCGGCGCGGTGCTGTGGCCGAAGGTGCGCACCCAGCTGGTGGGCGGACGGCTGCGCACGGCGATCAGCGGCGGTGGCGCCCTCGCCCTGCACGTGGATGGCTTCTTCGAGGCGATCGGCATCGAGCTGCTGGTGGGCTACGGCCTCACCGAGACCAGCCCGGTGCTCACCTGCCGCCGCCCCTGGGCCAATCGCCGCGGCAGCGCCGGCCAGCCCCTGCCCGGCACGGCGATCAGAGTGGCCGACCCCGAGAGTCATCGGCCCCTGACCCTGGGGCAGCGGGGGCTGGTGCTGGCCCGTGGCCCCCAGGTGATGGGGGGCTACTGGCACAAGCCCGAGGCCAGCGCCCGTGTGCTGGACGCCGAGGGCTGGTTCGACACGGGGGATCTGGGCCATCTGCTGCCCGATGGCTCCCTGGTGCTCACCGGCCGGGCCAAGGACACGATCGTGCTCAGCAGCGGTGAGAACATCGAGCCCGGCCCCCTGGAGGATGCCCTGGTGGCCAGTCCGCTGCTGGAGCAGGTGATGCTGGTGGGGCAGGACCGCAAGCAGTTGGGGGCCCTGCTGGTGCCCCGGCCCGAGCAGCTGGTGGCGTTCGCGGCCGAGGCGGGCCTCACCTGGGCTCAGGGGCAGCCGGCGGAGCCGGCCCTGCTGCGGGCCCTGACCCGTGAGTGCAACCGCCTGCTGGCTGCCCGGCCAGGCTCCCGGCCCGAGGAGCGGCTGGGGGGGGTGGCGCTGGTGCACCCCTTCAGCCTCGACAACGGCCTGCTCACCCAGACCCTCAAGCAGCGCCGTGACCGCATCGCCAGCCGCGATGCCGCCGCGATCGAGGCGCTGTATCGGCCTCACTGAGCGTCCGTCGGTTGACCAGCACCCGCCGCGCTGACAACCTGACTGCTGCATCCCTTCCCCCATGGCCGACGCCAGTCTTTCGATCAAGCGCTCCATCACCGTGCGCGCTGTGGTCACCCCGCGCTGGAAGGAGGATGCGGAGCGGGAACTGAGCAATGGCCTCGCCACCAGTGACGCCCAGCTGGCCCAGCTGGAGCAGGAGGGGCAGCAGGTGATCGATGAGATCCGCCGCCAGAGCGCCAACCCCCTCGACCCCCGGGTGCAGGAGCAGGTGGGGTCAGTGCAGCAGCAGGTGGCGGCGAAGCGATCCGAGCTCGAGGAACAGAAGCGCCAGATGCTGGAGCAGCAACGCCAGGTGCGCGAGCTGGAGATGGAGCAGATCGTGGAGCAGGGGCAGCTGGAGAGCTTCTGCACGGTGCAGGTGGGCGACAACCTGGTGGAAAAACTGCAGGCCTCGGTGCTGGTGCGCGATGGCGTGATCGAAGCGGTGGAAGGCGCCTCGTAAAATCCGCCCATTCCGCGCGGCGCACCCCGTTGGCCACCCACGAAATCTTCATGCCCGCCCTCTCCTCCACCATGACGGAGGGCAAGATCGTGGAGTGGCTCAAGCAGCCCGGCGATCGGGTCGAGCGGGGCGAATCGGTGCTCGTGGTGGAGAGCGACAAGGCCGACATGGACGTGGAGGCCTTCCAGGAGGGCTTCCTGGCCGCCGTGCTGATGCCGGCCGGCGGCACGGCGCCGGTGGGTGAAACGATCGGCCTGATCGTGGAGAGCGAGGCCGACATCGCCGCCGTGGCCGCGGCGGCTCCCGCAGCCTCACCGGCCGCGCCGCCCCAGCCCCTGAGGCCC
>NZ_JADEWM010000005.1:0-292929 GCF_015207615.1 Cyanobium sp. LEGE 06113
TATTGCGGAAAGTGCAGGCACAGCACCGCCAACAGCGCCAGCAGCCCCAGCACGATCCCCAGCACCCCGCTGATCCAGCCCGTGCCGAAATGGCGGGGCGCAGCGTCGGCAAAGACGCGCGCCAGCCATTGCTCGGCGGTCAGGGGGGAAGCGGGCTTGTGCATCGGCACGCGTCTAGCATCAGGTCTCTTTCCGCAGCGTAAAGCCGAAACCGGCGGCAGCGGTCGAAAAGGGCAATCTACGGGGTGGAGAATCCCCGCCCCAGCGACTATGGCAAAGCCATGCGCATCGCCATCGCCTCAGACCACGCCGCGACCGAATTGAAGGCCGACCTCGCCGAATGGCTCATCGAGGAAGGCCACGAGGTCGCCGATCTCGGCCCGGAACCCGGCCAGAGCGTCGATTATCCCGACTATGGCTACCGCCTTGCCGAGATCATCGCCGAAGGCACGGTCGAATTCGGCATTGCCCTGTGCGGCAGCGGGATCGGCATTTCGATGGCGGTCAACCGCCACCCCGAAGTGCGCTGCGCGCTCGTTTCCGAGCCGCTTTCCGCCGCCCTCGCCCGCGAACATAATGATGCCAATTGCATCGCAATGGGCGCGCGTCTCGTAGGGATCGAAATGGCGAAGTCCTGCGTTGCCACATTTCTCGACACCGAATTCGCCGATGCCGGCGATCCGGCCGGGCGTCACCAGCGCCGGGTCGGCAAGCTCGGCAAGCCCCCCTTCTCCCCCGACCATATCGAGACCCATCAATGAGCACCGCCCCCGCCGATTTTGCCTCCCGCCACGCAGCCCAGTCGATGGATGCCTTCTGGCATGACGACCTCGCCTCTGCCGACCCCGAAATCGCCGCTGCGGTTGCCAAGGAACTGGCCCGCCAGCGCGACAAGATCGAGCTGATCGCGAGCGAGAACATCGCAAGCCGCGCGGTGCTGGAGGCCACGGGTTCGGTCTTCACCAACAAATATGCCGAAGGCTATCCGGGCAAGCGTTACTATGGCGGCTGCGACTATGCGACGTGGTCGAAACGCTGGCGATCGAGCGCGCCAAGCAATTGTTCGGCTGCAATTTTGCCAATGTGCAGCCCAATTCCGGCTCGCAGATGAACCAGGCGGTGTTCCTCGCCCTGCTTCAGCCGGGCGACACCTTCATGGGGCTCGACCTCAATTCGGGCGGGCACCTGACGCATGGCTCGCCGGTCAACATGAGCGGCAAGTGGTTCAACGTCGTCTCCTACGGCGTGACCCGCGAGACCGAGACCATCGACATGGACGAGGTCGCCGCGAAGGCGCGGGAAAACAAGCCGAAGATCATCATCTGCGGCGGCACGGCCTATTCGCGGCAGTGGGATTTCCCCGCCTTCCGCGCCATCGCCGATGAAGTGGGCGCGGTGCTGCTGTGCGACATGAGCCACATCTCCGGCCTCGTTGCGGGCGGCGCACATCCATCGCCCTTCCCGCATTGCGACATCGTCACCTCGACGACGCACAAGAGCCTGCGCGGGCCACGTTCGGGCATCATCCTGTGGAATGACGAGAAGTTCACCAAGCCGCTCAACATGGCGGTGTTCCCCGGGATGCAGGGCGGCCCGCTGATGCATGTCGTCGCGGCCAAGGCGGTGGCGTTCCGCGAGGCATTGCAGCCCGAATTCAAGACCTACGCCCACCGCATCGTCGAAAACGCCCGCGCGCTGGCGGCGAGCCTTGAAGAAAACGGGCTGCGGATCGTTTCGGGCGGCACGGACAATCACTCGATGCTGGTCGATCTGACGAGCAAGGACGTGACCGGCAAGGACGCCGAAAAGGGTCTCGACCGCGCCTTCCTCACCTGCAACAAGAACGGCATTCCCTACGACACCCGCTCGCCCTTCGTCACCAGCGGCATCCGTCTGGGCACGCCCGCCGGGACCACCCGCGGTTTCGGCCCGGAAGAGTTCCGCACGGTTGGCAAGCTCATCGCCGAAGTGGTTGAAGGCCTTTCCAAAAACGGCCCCGAAGGCGATGCGCAGGTGGAAGAGAGCGTGCGTGCGCGGGTGTCCGATCTGTGCGCCGCCTTCCCCGTCTATCCGGGCATGTGAGGATCAACCGATGAGCGATCAGGAACCGCGCCAGACCCCCGATTGGGTGGAAGATGCCAAGACCGAGATTTCGGCCATGGCCAAGGAGGGGATGGGTCACCCCTCGACCAAGCCGGTCCTGATCGGAACCGGGATCGGCGCGCTCGCGGGCGCGCTGATTATCGGCGGGCCGATCCTTGGCGGCCTCGCCGGTGCGGGCTTCGCACTCTACCAGAGGATCAGAAAGTAACCCTCTGAATGCGCTGCCCCTTTTGCGCCCATGATGACAGCCAGGTAAAGGATAGCCGGCCGACCGAGGATGGCACCTCGATCCGGCGGCGGCGGCAGTGTTCGTCCTGCGGGGCGCGCTTCACCACCTTCGAGCGCGTGCAATTGCGCGAGGTGGTGGTGGTCAAGTCCGGGGATCGCCGCGAACCTTTCGACCGGATGAAGCTCGAACAATCCATCGCCCTTGCCTCGCGCAAGCGCGGGATCGAGCAGGAACGGCTCGACCAGCTCATTTCCGGCATCCAGCGTCAGGTCGAAACCTCGGGCGAGGCCGAGGTGCCCTCGGCCCATATCGGCGAGCTGGTGATGGAAGGCCTGCGCCAGATCGACTCGGTTGCCTATATCCGCTTCGCCAGCGTCTATCGCGACTTCTCCGAGGCGCGTGACTTCGAGGAATTTGCCAGCACCGTCCAGCAAGCGGCGAAGGAATAATCACAAGATGGCCGATCTCAACAAGCCCGTGATCGTGCTCGTGCGCCCGCAATTGGGCGAGAATATCGGCAAGGCGGCGCGCGCGATGCTCAATTTCGGGCTGACCGAGATGCGCCTCGTCTCCCCCCGCGATGGCTGGCCCAATCCTTCCGCTGGCCCGGCAGCGGCCGGGGCTGATATCGTGCTGGAACAGGCGCAGGTCTATGCCACCACCGCCGAGGCGGTCGCCGATTGCGCCCATGTCCATGCCACCACGGTGAGAAAGCGCGGCGTCACCAAGCCGGTGATCGGCGCGGACGAGGCCGGGCGGCAGGTCCACACCCTGCCCGGCCGCCATGCGATCATCTTCGGCCCGAACGTTCGGGGCTGGAAACCGAGGACGTAGCGCTCGCGCGCAATATCCTGACCATTCCGATCAATCCCGAATTCGGCTCGCTCAATCTGGCGCAGGCAGTGATTCTGGTGGCCTATGAATGGTCGCGCATCGGGCGCGAGCTGGGCGAGGCGGACGAAGTGCTGGTGCAGCCCACCGCCGAAGAGGCCCTGCCCCCCGCCCCGCAGGAGGAGCTCGACGGGATGATCGCCCATCTGGAGCGACTGCTGGAGCCGCGCGGTTATTTCCACCCCGAAGCGCGCGCCGAAAGCACCCGCCGCACCTTGCGCGGGCTGCTGACCAAGCCGGGCTGGAACCATCTCGAGGTGCGCACCCTGCGCGGCATTCTCAGCACGCTCGAACGCGAGAAGGGCGACTGAGCGCCGCCGGTCACGCCGCCAAGGCTTGACCTTGTGCCCTATCCTGCTATGCGCGCGCCTTCGCAAATGGGCCCTGCACCCCGGTGAAGCAGTGGCCGCATCCCGCCTCCGTGCGTGATGGAGCGATGCCGGGTTGAATGGTCAGCACAGGGCTGATCCAGCACATTGAAGGACACGACTTATGTCGAAGCGCAAGAGCGCCAAGTACAAGCTTGACCGCCGGATGGGCGAAAACATCTGGGGTCGCCCCAATTCCCCGGTGAACAAGCGTTCCTACGGCCCCGGCCAGCACGGCCAGCGCCGCAAGGGCAAGATGAGCGACTTCGGTCTTCAGCTGCGCGCCAAGCAGAAGCTCAAGGGCTATTATGGCGACGTCACCGAAAAGCAGTTCAAGCGCACCTACGCCGAAGCCTCGCGCATGAAGGGTGACACCAGCCAGAACCTGATCGGCCTGCTTGAGCGTCGCCTCGACATGGTGGTCTACCGCGCCAAGTTCGCGCCGACCATCTTCTCGGCTCGCCAGATCGTCAGCCACGGTCACATCTATGTGAACGGCGTGAAGTGCAACATCGCCTCGCGCCGGGTCGATGTGGGCGATGTCATCAGCCTCGGCAGCAAGGCCAAGGAAATGGCGCTGGTGATCGAAGCCCAGACCCTGCCCGAGCGTGACATTCCCGATTACGTCGCCCCCGACGGCAACGACAAGGTCCAGTTCACCCGCGTGCCTAAGCTCGACGAAGTGCCCTATCCGGTCACGATGGAACCGAACCTGGTGGTCGAGTTCTACTCGCGCTAAAAGGCTTTTGCCGAAAGGCGAAGACAAGAGGGCGGCCCTGCGGGGTCGCCCTTTTCTTTTGCGCGCGGCTTTGCCATCACCCCGGCCAAATCGCCAAGGGGATCGCATCACCATGAACGTGCTGCTGCTGGATGGTCATCCGGAAGAAGGTCGCCTGACCACGCACCTGCTCGATACCTATGCCGCCGCCCTGCCCGCAGGCGCCGAGGTGACCCGCGTGGCGGTGCGCGATCTTGCTTTCTCGCCGGTGCTCAAACACGGCTATCGCCAGCGCACCGAATGGGAGCCGGACCTGGTCGCGCTCGCCGAAAAGCTTGATGCCTGCGATCATCTGGTGGTGGCCTTCCCGATGTGGTGGGGCGCGGAACCGGCGGCGCTGAAGGGCCTGATCGACCGGCTGTTCCTGCCCAAATTCACCTTCGCCTATCATGTCGGCGATCCGTGGTGGGACAAGCTGATGCAGGGCCGTTCGGCCGATCTGATCGCGACGATGGACACCCCGCCCTTCGTGATCCGCTGGTATCACGGCAACCCGCTGGTGCGGCGCTGGAAGGGGCAGATCCTCGGCTTTTGCGGCTTTGCCCCGGTGCGCACATTGTCGCTGGGGCCAGTGGGGGAAAACACCCCGCCGCGCAACATCGCCAAGTGGGAAGCGCGGGTGGCGAAAATGGCGCGCTCGATCCGTCAGAAAGCGCCGCAGAAAAAGCAGGCCCGGCTCGCCGCCTTCCTTGGCAAAGAGACTAATCCCTGATCCGGTCCCATTCGGTGAATTCGTAGGCGATCGACCTTCGACGAGCCGTTCCCAGATGTCGGCCACCACGTCACCCGGCAGCCCTTGCGCCTCGGCTGCGGCCACAGCAGCGGCGATCACGCTGGCTTTGCGTTCCTCGTCGCGCACCGCTTCGCGGGTCGGCTTGATCCGCGGCGGCGCGCATGTAGCCGAAGCGGGTCGCGAGCAGGGCCACCAGCTCGCGGTCAAGCGCATCAACGCCTTCGCGCACCTCGGCCATGGTGGTGCAGGCTTCGGGGAGTTTGGGCATCAAACGGAACTTCCAAGGTAATCGCGCCGGAACGCGGCGGCAAAATCGGCAAAGCGCCCTTCCGCAATGGCATCCCGCATCCCCTGCATCAAGGCCTGATAGAAGCTGAGATTGTGCTCCGTCACCAGCATCGCCCCCAGCATCTCGCCCGATTTGACGAGGTGGTGGATATAGGCGCGGCTATAGGTGGTGCAGACCGGACACTGGCAACGCTCATCGAGCGGCCCGGTATCCTCGGCAAAGCGGGCATTGCGCAGGTTGAGCGGGCCGTTCCAGGTAAAGGCCTGCCCGTTGCGCCCTGACCGTGTCGGCAGCACGCAATCGAACATGTCGATGCCGCGCTCAACCGCGCCGACCAGATCATCGGGCTTGCCCACCCCCATCAGGTAACGCGGGCGATCGGTGGGGAGCATATCGGGCGCATAGTCGAGCACGCCGAACATCGCCTCCTGCCCCTCGCCCACCGCGAGGCCGCCGACGGCATAGCCATCGAACCCGATTTCGGTGAGCTTTTCGGCGCTGATGCGGCGCAGGTCTTCATGCAGCGCGCCCTGCTGGATGCCGAACAACGCCGCGCGGGCAGCATGTTCCTCGTCCGCATCAAACCCCTCGCGGCTGCGCCTTGCCCAGCGCATCGACAATTCCATGCTGGCCGCGATTTCGTCACGCGGCCGGTCGGCGCGGGGGCATTCGTCGAAGGCCATGACGATGTCCGAGCCCAGCAGGCGCTGGATTTCCATGCTGCGTTCGGGGCTCAGCATGTGCTTCGACCCATCGAGGTGGCTGCGGAATTCGACCCCCTGTTCGGTCAGCTTGCGCAGTTCCGAAAGGCTCATCACCTGATAGCCGCCGCTATCGGTCAGGATCGGGCGCGGCCAGTTCATGAAGCGGTGCAAGCCGCCAAGCCGCGCGACCCGCTCCGCGCCGGGGCGCAGCATCAGGTGATAGGTATTGCCGAGGATGATATCGGCCCCGGTCGCGCGCACGCTTTCGGGCTTCATCGCCTTGACCGTCGCCGCCGTGCCGACCGGCATGAAGGCGGGCGTGCGGATTTCCCCGCGCTGCATGGCGATGGTACCGGTGCGGGCCTTGCCGTCGGTTGCGTGGAGGGTGAAGGAAAAGCGCGGGGTGGTCATTGCGCCAGCGCCCCTAGCCGCAGCGCGCCGCGCTGTCACGCGCGCAGCAAAAAGGGCAGGCACCGCTCAGGTAAGCGGCGCCTGCCCTGTTACTGGTTGCGCAGGCCTCAGAAGGTGTAGAGCACGCCCACAGTCCCGCGGGTGGTGTCGAAGGCAATGGTATCGATCACCGCCCGGAAGCGAACCGGACTGTCACCAAGGCCGAACTCCACGCCCCCCCCGACGATGTAATCGCCATCGGAGGTGTCGAGACCAGGCGGCACGGGGACGCCGAGGATGTTGGCAAGGTCGACATCCACTTCCTGATAGCCGCCGCGCACGAACAGCTTGGCGGAGTCGCCAACACGAAAGCCGGCGCGGGCGCGATGCCGTATTCATTGTTAATCGCACCATCGCCGAAGTGGAAATTGCCCTCGGCCCCGATGAAAACGGTCTCGCCGAGCGGCACATCGACCCCGGCAATGACGCCGTAGATGCCGCCACTGTCATCGGGGATGCCAAGGCCGATGTCATGAATACCGGCCGATACACCGACGAAGGCCTCCACCTCGGGGTCATCATTGGACTGCGCCTGGGCAGCCGCCGGAAGTGCCATCGCGGCCATCACCGTCAGCGTGGTGAATGCGATTTTCCTCATGCGTTTTCTATCCTTGTTTATGGCCCGCCGCAGGAATGCTGCGGGAACGCCATCCGCTAGGTTTATATTCTTTCCAAGACATTAACAGTCAGACGAATTCCTCCTCAGGTCAGATGGACTGCGCCTGGAGCTCGACAAAAGCCGCTCGCAGACCGTGCCGAAAAGCTACCGGACCGGGCCTGCCCTCAGGGCAGCAGCAGCGAGGAATCGCCGTAGGAATAGAAGCGGTATTCGTTTGCGATGGCATGGGCATAGGCCGCCATCATCCGCTCGCGCCCCATCAATGCGCTGACCAGCATCATCAGGGTCGATTTGGGCAGGTGGAAATTGGTCATCAGCCCGTCCACCGCCCTGAGCCGGTAGCCCGGCGTGATGAAGATCGACGTATCGCCCGCGAAAGGCTGGATGATCCCATTCTCGTCCACCGCGCTTTCGAGCAGGCGCAGGACCGTGGTGCCGACCGCGATGATCTTCCCGCCCTTCGCGCGCGCTTCATTGAGCTGCGCGGCGGTCTCGGCCGGGATGCGGCCGAATTCGGCGTGCATCTGGTGGTCGTCGGTATCCTCGGCCTTGACCGGCAGGAAGGTGCCCGCCCCCACATGCAGGGTCAGCATCGCCCGCCCGATCCCGGCCGCGTCGATCGCATCGATCAGCCTTGGCGTGAAATGCAGCGAGGCGGTGGGAGCGGCAACCGCGCCTTCCTCGCGCGCGAACATGGTCTGGTAGTCTTCAAGATCCTGGGCATCGACCCCGCGCTTCGAGGCGATATAGGGCGGCAAGGGCATGGTGCCGGCGCGGTCGAGCAGCACCTCGACCGGCTCTTCGCCCTCGAAGAACAGCGTCAGCGAGCCATCGGCGTGGCGTTCCTCGGCCAGCGCGGTGACCCCGCCGCCGAACACCAGTTGGTCGCCGATCTTCACCCGTCTGGCGTTCTTGAGGAAGGCCTGCCAGCGCCTGAGGTCGATCCGCTTGTGCAGGGTGGCGCCGATCTTCGCCTCCCCGTCGGCGCGGCGGCCTTCGAGCTGGGCGGGAATCACGCGGGTATCGTTGAAGACCAGCACATCGCCGGGATTGAGCAGGCTTGGCAGATCGCGCACGCCGGCATCCTCGAACGGCGCGTCGCCCCCGCGCACCACCAGCATCCGCGCCGCATCGCGCGGGCGAACGGGGCGAAGAGCAATCCGCTCTTGCGGGAGATCGAAATCGAACAGGTCTACTTTCATGGCCGGCAGCGCATAATGCGCAGGCCCTGCTCAGGAAAGCCTTTTAGCTGGTTGGGCCGTTCAGCATGTCGAGCGTGATCGGCTCGTCCTCGGCCGGAGCGGGCGGCGGCGGGGGTGGCAGGTTGTCGCTCGCCAGCGAAGCCTGGACGATATAGGTCGCATCGCTCGGCGGTTCGCCGCGATTGATCGTGTCGACCGCGTCCATGTTCTCGATCACCCGGCCGAAATTGGTGTATTTCTTGTCGAGGCTGAAACGCGGGTAGAAGACGATGAAGAACTGGCTGTTGGCGCTGTCTTCCTCGCTCGCGCGGGCCATCGCCACGGTGCCGCGCACGTGGGGCATCGGATTGAATTCGGCCTTGAGGTCGGGCAGCTCGCTGCCGCCCTGCCCCGTCCCGGTCGGATCGCCGCCCTGAGCCATGAAGCCGTCGATCACGCGGTGGAAGATCACGCCGTTGTAAAAGCCGCTGCGGGTCAGCAGCTTGATCCGCTCGACATGGCCGGGCGCCCAGTCGGGCATCAGGCGGATCTTCACCCGCTCGCCGTTCGACAGGTCGAGCACCCAGATATTCTCCGGATCGGACGTCACGTCGTAATCGATCGGCGCGTACATCCTGGGCGGGGCAACCGCCGCTTCCTCGGCGTCCTCGTCCATCTTTTCGGCATTGTCGCCGCTTGCGGCCGGCGGCGCGTCGCCGTCCTGCTGACGGGCCAGCGCCGGGTGGGCTGCGGCCAGCAAAAAAAGGGCACCAAAGGCGGAGAGGAACGAGGCTTTGATCATCATGTCATCCGGATTGCCCGCAGCCTGTAGCCAGCCCACGCTGACACTGCAATGAATGAAGCGCGCCTTGCCAACAGAGCGGGCCTAGTAATCGCCCTTCAGCCCCTGCTCGCGCACCCGCGCGATCACCTCTTCGCGCACCGGCGGGCTGACGAATTTGGCGATATCGCCGCCATACATGGCGATTTCCTTGACCAGTTTCGAGGCGATCGGCTGAAGCGAGACATCGGCCATCAGGAACACCGTCTCAATGTCCTCGTCGAGCTGCTGGTTCATGCCCGCCATCTGGTATTCGTACTCGAAATCGGCCACCGCCCGCAGGCCGCGGATGATGACGCTTGCGCCCTGCTTCTGCGCAAACTTCACCAGCAGCGCGTTGAAGCCTGCCACCGCGACATTGGCGAGCCCCATGTTCGCCACCTCCCGCTCGACCATGCGAAAGCGTTCCTCGGTCGAGAACATCGGGTTCTTGCTGGGATTGGTGGTCACCCCGATGATGAGGTGATCGACCAGCTTGGCCCCGCGCCGGATGATATCGGCATGGCCCAGCGTAATCGGGTCGAAGGTTCCGGGATAGATCCCGATGCGGCGTGTCATGAGGCGTGTCCCCTCTCGCGAAGTCAGCGGTCGCGTTCGACGATGAAGCGGGCGAGCGCGCGCAGGATATCGGCCTCGGGACCGTAGGTCGAAAGGTGGCCGATGGCCTGATCCACCAGCGCGCGGGCCTGTTCGCGCGCCCGTTCCACCCCCAAGAGGGTGACGAAGGTCTGCTTGCCCTGCTCGATGTCCTTGCGCAGCGCCTTGCCCGCCTTGTCCTGATCGCCCGTCACATCGAGCAGATCATCGGCGATCTGGAAGGCAAGGCCGATATCGCGGGCATAGCCTCTCAGGTGCGCCCGGCCCTGCGGCGCTACCCGGCCAAGGATCGCGCCCATTTCGACGCTGGCGGCAAGCAGCGCGCCGGTCTTCAGTTGTTGCAGCCGGGTGATGGTGTGCAGGTCATAGGTCACGCCTTCCTCGTCGGCGACCATGTCCATTATCTGCCCCCCGGCCATGCCGTGCATGCCCGAAGCCTTGCCAAGCGTGGCGATCAGTTCGGAGCGCACGAAGGGATCGCTGCTGGTTTCCTCCTCGGCGAGAATCTCGAAGGCGAGCGCGTGCAGCGCGTCCCCGGCGAGCACCGCGGTCGCCTCGTCATAGACCTTGTGCAGCGTGGGCTTGCCATGGCGCAGGTCGTCATCATCCATGCACGGCAGATCATCATGGATCAGCGAATAGACGTGAATCGCCTCGATCGCCGCGCCTGCCCGCAGGGCCGCATCGCGCGACACGCCGAACAAGCTCGCGGTGCTGACCACCAGCAGCGGGCGCACCCGCTTGCCCCCGCCGATCGCGGCATAGCGCATCGCCTCGATCAGGCGCGCGCTGGTATCGTCCGGCACCGGCAGCAGCGCATCGAACAGCGAATCGATTTCGCCCTGAACGCGTGTCAGGCCCTCGCCCAGAATATCGGTTTCTACCCCCGCCAGCATGGTCTCAGCTCTCCGCGTCGAAAGGACGGGTGCCGCTCGCCCGGCCATCGGCACCGGTGACGATTTTCTCGATCCGCGCCTGCGCCGCATCGAGCCGCGCCTGACACGCCGCGCGCAGCGCCTCGCCGCGTTCATAGAGGCTGATCGACTGGTCGAGCGGCACGTCGCCGCGTTCAAGTTGCTGCACAATCTGCTCGAGCGCGGCCAGCGCCTGCTCGAAGCTCATCTGCGAAATCTCAGGTGCCGACCCGGCGGCGGTATTGCCCTCGTCCATGCCCCGCAGCATTGACGGAGCCGCTCGGCCCGGTCAAGGCTGGCGCGCATCGGGGCGGGACAAACCGGGATACTAACGAATATGACGAAATGGATCATCGCCTATGGCACCGCCGCGCTTGCCTTCGGGGCGCTGGATGCGGTGTGGCTGCGCTGGGCCTCGGGCAATCTCTACAAGCCGGTGATCGGCGAGATCATGGCCGAGAATTTCAACGTCGCCGCGGCGGGGGCATTCTACTTCATCTATCTGGCGGGCATGACATGGTTCGCAATCAAGCCTGGCATTGAAAGCGGCACGGTGCAGGCCGCGCTGCTGAACGGGATCCTGCTGGGCGGGCTGTGCTATGCCACCTTCGACCTCACCTCGCAGGCCGTGTTCAAGGTGTGGGCGACCCATGTCAGCGTGCTCGACATCCTGTGGGGCGCCTTTGCCACCGGCACGGCGAGCGCAGTCGCGACCTGGGTGGTGTTGCGCTTCGCCCCCGCTGCCACCTGATGTTCATCGGCCACTTCGCCCCGGCCTTCATCGCCGCCGCTGTCAGCCCCAAAAGCCCGCGGCTCGGCACGCTGTTCGTGGCGGCGCAGCTGGTCGACTGGGGGTTCTTCGCGCTGGCGCTGATCGGGGTGGAACGGCTGAAGGTCGATCCGGCGGCAAGCGTGATGGTGCCGCTCGATCTCTATCACATGCCCTATACCCACAGCCTGATCGGCGCTGGGCTGTGGGCGCTGGCCTGCCTTGCGGTGGTGGCCGGCTGGCAGCGCAGCCTGTTTGCCGGGCTGCTGGCCGGGCTGGTGGTGCTGTCGCACTGGGGGCTCGACTGGCTGGTGCATGTGCCCGATCTCACCATCGACGGCGAGCCGCCCAAGCTGGGTCTGGGGCTGTGGAACTTTCCCCTGATCGCCATGCCGCTCGAACTGCTGCTGACGGGCGGCGCCTTTGCCTTCTACGTGCGCCGCACGCGCGGCCCCATCGGCCCGCCGCTGGTGCTGCTGGCGGTGATGCTGCTGCTCCAAGCCGTCAACTGGTTCGGCCCCCATCCCGAAACGGCGGGGCCGTTCCTCTATCTGCAAGCCCTGCTCGCCTTCGCCATCCTCACCGCGCTGGCGGCATGGGTGGGGGAGAATCGCTGGTTCCAGAAACGCGGCGGCTTGGCCTTCGGCGAAGTGTAATCTAGGGGGCGGCGCAAGGAGTCCCCGGCATGACCACCATCACCCCCGAAATCGTCGAGAGCCACGGCCTTTCGCCTGAGGAATATGCGCGCGTCCTGCACGCGCTCGGCCGCGAGCCCAATCTTGTGGAACTCGGCATCTTCTCGGTGATGTGGTCGGAGCATTGCAGCTACAAATCCTCGCGCCTGCATCTCAAGAAGCTGCGACCGAGGCCCCCTGGGTGATCTGCGGCCCGGGCGAGAACGCGGGCGTGATCGACATTGGCGATGGGCAGGCGGCGATCTTCAAGATGGAGAGCCACAACCACCCCAGCTACATCGAACCCTATCAGGGCGCGGCTACGGGCGTGGGCGGCATCCTGCGCGATGTCTTCACCATGGGCGCGCGGCCGATGGCGAACGCCAATGCGCTGCGCTTCGGGCGGCCGGAACACCCCAAGATGAAGCATCTGGTGCAGGGCGTGGTCGCCGGGATCGGCGGCTACGGCAATTGCGTCGGCGTGCCTACGGTCGCGGGGGAGACGAACTTCCACCCGGCCTATGACGGCAATATCCTTGTGAACGCCATGACGGTGGGCGTCGCCGATCAGGACAAGATTTTCTACAGCGCCGCCACTGGGCTCGGGAACCCCATCGTCTATGTCGGCTCCAAGACCGGGCGCGACGGCATCCACGGCGCGACCATGGCTTCGGCGGACTTCGGCGAGGATGCGGACGCGAAGCGCCCCACCGTGCAGGTCGGCGATCCCTTCACCGAGAAGCTGCTGATCGAGGCCTGCCTCGAACTGATGGCGACTGATGCGATTGTCGCCATTCAAGACATGGGCGCGGCGGGTCTGACCTCCTCGAGCGTCGAAATGGCGTCCAAGGGCGGAGCGGGCATCCGGCTCGACATGAACAAGGTCCCGTGCCGCGAAGAGGGCATGACGCCTTACGAAATGATGCTGAGCGAAAGCCAGGAGCGGATGCTCATGGTGCTGCAGCCCGGCAAGGAAGCCATGGCCGAGGCGATCTTCCGCAAGTGGGAGCTCGATTTTGCGGTGATCGGCGAAGTCACCGATACCGGCCATATGGTGCTCGAATTCAACGGCGAGGTGGTGTGCGACATTCCGCTCGCCCCGCTGGCCGACGAAGCCCCGCTTTATGACCGGCCCTACCTGTCGAAAGAGGAATACAAGGCCTGGGCAGGCGTCAAACCGCTGGGCGAGCTTCCGGCCACCGATGATGTGGCCGCCGATCTGCTGACGCTGATGGCCTCGCCCGATCTCGCCTCGCGCGGCTGGATTGCCGAGCAATATGATTCGCAGGTCGGTGCGGACACGCTCCAGACCGGCGGCGATGCGGGCGTGGTGCGGGTGCACGGAACGGGCAAGGCGCTCGCCATCACCACCGATTGCACCCCGCGTTATGTCTTCGCCGACCCCTACGAGGGCGGTAAGCAGGCCATTGCCGAGGCATACCGCAATCTTTGCGCCGTGGGTGCGCGGCCGCTGGCGGTGACCAACTGCCTCAACTTCGCCAACCCCCAGCGCCCCGAGATCATGGCGCAGATCGTCCATGCGCTCGATGGCATGGGTGACGCCTGCCGCGCTTTGGACTTCCCCATCGTCAGCGGAAATGTCAGCCTTTACAACGAGTCCAAGGCGACCGGCGGCGGCTCGGCGATCCTGCCCACCCCGGCGATCGGCGGCGTCGGCATCATCACGGACCTCTCCAAGATGATGACCATGCACTTCAAGCAGGCGGGCGATGCGATCTACCTTGTCGGGCCGGAATTCTGGGCCAAGCCCGATCCCACCCGCTCGCACCTCGCCAGTCGCTGTGGCTGCGGGTGGTCAAGGGGATGGAGGCGGGCCGCACCCCGCCGACCGATCTCGTGGTCGAGCGCACGGCAGGCGAAATCATCCACGAATTGATCGCCGACGGGCTGGTCAACGCGGTGCATGACCTCAGCGACGGCGGCCTCGCGGTCGCGCTGGCGGAAATGGCGCTGGCGGGCGGGATCGGCGCGGAAGTCGAACCGGCCAACCCTGCCTACACCCCGGCGCAATGGTGGTTCGGCGAGGATCAGGGGCGCTATCTGGTCACCGTGCCTGATGTCGCGGCATTGAACGCAGCGCTGGCCAAGGGCACGCGCGACGAGGAGACCGCCCAGATCGGCTTCCAGCGCGTGGGCACCGTGGGCGGCGATCATGTGCTGGGCGTGCCGCTCAGCGAGTTGCGCGCGGCCAATCAGCGGTTCTTCAGCGAGTGGATGGAGGGGTAATCACTCCCCGCCGTTAGTGGCTTTCTAAGCCGCCTGCGCCCCCGCCCCGCCCAGCGTCAGCTGTTCCCGGGCCACGCCCTCGCTTTCGAGGATCGCGAGGCACTGCCGGTAGACCTCCGGCTTGCCGATGCCGAGCCGTGCGCGCGCCGCGCCGATATCCTCGCGCATCAGCGCGGCGATGTCCTGATGCGCGATCTTCGCCGCCGCCTTGCCGAGCCTGCGACCTTCGTGAATCGCGGCGTAGAGCGGCGCCTTGGTGCCGCTCACCTTGCCGATCTGGCGCGCCCCGGCATAGGCGATGAACAGGATGCCCTTGTTGTGGTTCTGCTCGTAGCTGAAGGCCAGCAGGCTCGCCTCCCCCAGCGCATCGCGGCCATAGCCGGTGAGCACGTGGAACAGATCATGCGTGTCGCGCAGACGGTCGAAATACCACTGGGTCAGATCGCGCGGCAGGCTTTCGGGCGGCGCCCACTTGTGGCTTTCCGCCACCAGCCCGGCCGCCGACAGCCCCTCGCGCTTCATGAAGGCGATGTAATGCGCCGCGACGCTATCGGGCCCGCAATCGGCCCAGCGCGCATGATCGTCGAGCATCGCGGGAATATCCACCCCGTCGCGCAGGAAGCGCTGGCCTTCCGGCGAACGAATGAAGGCGTGCGCCTGCGCGTGGGTCTTGCGGCCCTTGGTCGCCTCGATGATGTGGAACACCTGTTCGGTGTCCTCCTTGTCCTCGACCAGCTTGCCGAAATGGTGCAGCACCTTGAGCGGACGAAAGCCCGAGGTCTTGCGGTCGGGGGCCACCAGCGGGAGATCGGGAAAGGCCATTATCGGATGCTCCGGGGTGCGAGAGATCAGGCCGCAGCCAGTTCCTGCTGGGCGCTGGGGCTGGCGAGCAGGTTGTAGGGGTCGATCCCCTCGGTGCGCCAGATGCGGTGACATACGCGATATTGCGTCGGCTCGGGAATGCGCAGATCGGCGCGCACCTGTTCCAGCGGGCGGGCGAGCAGATCGCGGATCGATTGTTCGATCAGACGCGGCGCGCCCTTGCCGGTGCGATGGGCCTGACGCACAGCGCCAAGCACCGGCGCCTTGCTGCCGCGCACCATCTTGGCAATGTTCGCCGCCCCGGCATAGCCGATCAGCAAGTGGCCCTGACTGGGCGACTGGCCATGGGTGAACAGCAACACGCATTGTTCACCCAGCGCATCGCGGCCATAGCCGGTCAGCACGTGAAACAGATCATGCGTATCGCGCGAGCGTTCCATGAACCACTGGACGAGATCGGGATACTTGGCGCGGCCAAGGCTCTCGGCCTCGGCCACCAGTCCGGCTGCGGTCAGGCCTTCGCTTTCCATGAAATCGCAATAGGCATGGGCAAGGCTGCCCTTGGGCGTCCGGCGCAGCGCGGCGTGATCGTCGAGGATTTCGGGCAGGCGCGGCTCGGTGCGGCGCAGCGCTTCGCCGCGCTCGGACAGGGCGAGGTCCTGCACGCGGGGCAGAAAGGTCTTCGACGGGAGCGATTCGAAGATCTTGAACACCAGCGAGGTGTCTTCCTTGTCCTTGATCAGCGCCTGAAACGCCTTGACCGCGCGCAGCGGGCGATAGCGTGCAGCCGGGCGATCGGGGTGCAGCAGCACGGTGCCATCAGCGGCGCGGAGGCGGGTATAGGCGTCACGGTCGAAGCGGGTCATTGATAGCTAATCCTTCAAGATGGGCGACTTATCGCCCGACTTGCTTACATCAATGTTAATAGCAGATTCGCTTCATGAAGAAAACCCGCTTTTCGCCCGCCTGTTCCCGCGCCTCCGATCAGCTCTCGCGCACTGCGCGCGCGGCACGCCCAGCAGGGTGAGCACCGCGGTCAGATCGCCCGCATCAACCCGCCCATTGGCCGCCGCGCGGGCCTTGGGCTTGGCGCGATAGGCAAAGCCATAGGTCGCCGCCGCGATCATCGGAATGTCATTGGCCCCGTCCCCGGTGGCGAGGCTGACCTGCCCTTCCCCCGCCTCCTCGCGCAGGACTGCCGCCTTCACCGCGCTATCGGTGATCGGGCCGACCAGCCTGCCGGTGAGCATTCCGCCTGCGACCTCAAGCCGGTTGCCGACCACCCTTTCAAACCCCAGCATCCCCGCCACCGGTTCGGCGAAGTGGTGAAAGCCGCCGGTCACCAGCACCGTGCGCGTCCCCAGCGCAGCCAGCGTTGCCACCAGCGTGCGCGCGCCCGCCATCGGAGTGATCCGTTCTGCCAGACAGGTGCCGATCGCCCCTTCATCCAGCCCTTCGAGCAGCGCCACCCGCTCGCACAGGGCTTCGGCGAAATCGAGCTCGCCCTGCATCGCGCGTTCGGTGATCGCGGCGATCTGCGGCTTCAACCCGGCGTAATCGGCCAGTTCGTCGATGCATTCCTGCCCGATCATGGTCGAATCCATGTCAGAGACGAAGACTTGCGGGATAACGATCTCGCCCTCGCTCACCAGCGCATCGGCAGGGGCGAAGAAGCGGTCGATCGCGCCCAGCACCGCTTGCGGATCGCCTTGGGCAAAGCGCAGCTCCAGCACGTCCTCGCCCGGCAGCAGGGCCGCCGCGGCCAGCATAGCGCCTTCGCCTTTCAGCGCATCGGCCATCGCATCAAGGCGTGTTTCCCTTGTCGCTGGGTCTGCTATCAGCCGGGCAATGAGCAAGTCCGTTACTCCAGAACATCTACCTGAAAATCCGCTTGCGCTCATTGCAGGGCCGACCGCCAGCGGCAAGAGCGCGATTGCGATTGCGCTGGCCCAGCGGCTTGCCGAGACCGGCCGGCGCGGGGTGATCGTCAATGCCGACAGCGCGCAGGTCTATGCCGATCTGCGCGTGCTCTCCGCGCGCCCGTCCGAGGACGAGATGGAGGGCATCGAGCATCGCCTGTTCGGCGCATGGGACGGGGCCGAGGCCTGCTCGGCCGCCGCCTGGGCCGCGCGCGCGAAGGACGAGATTGCCGATATTCACGCCAGCGGCGACGTGCCGATCCTGGTCGGCGGCACCGGGCTGTATATCAAGGTGCTGCTTGAAGGCATCGCCCCGATCCCGGAGATCGACCCCGATGTGCGCGCCACCGTGCGCGCGCTGGATGAGGATGCAGCGTATAAATTGCTCGCAGTCGAAGACCCGCTGCGCGCCGCCCAGCTCGACCCCGGCGACCGCCAGCGCATCGCCCGCGCGCTGGAGGTCAAGCGCTCGACCGGCGTGACGCTGGCCGACTGGCAGATCGCCAAGGCGGGCGGCATCGGCGAGGAGGTGACGCTGCACCCGCTGATCCTGCTGCCCGAGCGCACCTGGCTCTACGGACGCTGCGACCAGCGCTTTGCGGCGATGCTGGAGGCGGGCGCGATCGAGGAGGTCGCCGCCCTGCTGGCGCGCGAACTCGACCCCGATCTGCCGGTGATGCGCGCGATCGGCGTGGCCGAAATTGCCGCCGCCATCGCCGGGACGATCGACGAGGCGACGCTGATCGCGTCCGGACAGCAGGCGACCCGCAACTATGCCAAGCGGCAATTCACCTGGTTCCGGCGTCAGCCACCGGCTGAGTGGCCGCGCATCGCCATCGGGCCCGGATATGAAAATATCGACATTGACGCGAATTTCGCATCATTATTTCACAATTAGGGGTTGACCTATCAGAATGTAACCGATAGCGGCGATGGAACTCGGTCCGATGCAATCCCCCCTGCATCGGGCCGGTTTTGTTGTTAAGCCCCGCCTGCCCGCAGCCTTGCCCACCAACGGGCGCCAACCGTTCAAGATGGAGTTCCCCGTGCCCGCTCAGCCGGATCCTGCCAAGCCTTCCCCCACCGCCAGCAGCGGTGCGGCGATCCTTGTGCAGTGCCTGATCGAGCAGGGCGTGGAATTCGTGTTCGGCTATCCCGGCGGCGCGGTGCTGCCGATCTATGACGAACTCTTCGGCAATGATCATATCCGCCACATCCTCGTCCGCCACGAGGCGGGCGCGGCCCACGCGGCAGAAGGCTATGCCCGCGCCACCGGCAAGCCGGGCGTGGTGCTGGTCACCTCCGGCCCCGGCGCGACCAACGCGATCACCGGGATTGCCGATGCGTGGATGGACTCGATCCCGCTGGTGGTCATCACCGGACAGGTGCCGACCAGCCTGATCGGCACCGATGCCTTTCAGGAAGCCGACACCATCGGCATCACCCGCCACTGCACCAAGCACAATTATCTGGTGAAGGACCCGGCAGACCTTGCCGCGACCATTGCCGAGGCGTTTCGCATTGCCACCACCGGCCGCCCCGGCCCGGTGGTGATCGACATTCCCAAGGACGTGCAGATCGCCGTGCCTTCCGAACGCCGCGCGCTTGTGCGCCCCGGATCGCACCGCTACGCCCCGCAGATGGTAGCCCCGGCCGAGCAGATCATCGAGGCGGTCGAGATGATCGCCTCTGCCGAGCGCCCGATCCTCTATACCGGCGGCGGGGTGATCAATGCCGGGCCAGAGGCAAGCGCGCTGCTGCGCCGCTTCCAGGACATCACCGGGGCACCCGTCACCTCGACCCTGATGGGCCTCGGCGCCTTTGCCTCGACCCATCCCGACTGGCTGGGGATGCTGGGCATGCATGGCACCTATGAAGCCAACATGGCGATGAACACCTGCGACGTGATGGTGTGCATCGGCGCGCGCTTCGATGACCGGGTGACGGGCAAGCTCGATGCTTTCTCGCCCAATTCGAAAAAGATCCACATCGATATCGACCGCTCATCGATCAACAAGACCGTGGCCGTTGACCTCGGCATTGTCGGCGATTGCGCAGCGGTGCTCGGCCAGTTGGTCGAAGCATGGGGTGCGCGCCAGCCTAAGGACCTGGGCGAATGGAAGGCGCGGATCGCCGGCTGGCGTGCGCGCGAATGCCTTGCTTATCCCGAACGTTCGGCCAAGCACCCGAACATGATCATGCCGCAAAAGGCGATCGAGCGGCTGCACGCGCTCACCCACGCGCAAAAGCCGGTGATCTCCACCGAAGTCGGCCAGCATCAGATGTGGGCGGCGCAATATTTCGGCTTTGATGATCCGAACAAGTGGCTGACCAGCGGCGGGCTCGGCACGATGGGTTATGGCCTGCCCGCCGCGATCGGTGCGCAGCTTGGCCACCCGGATGCGCTGGTGATCGACATTGCGGGCGAAGCCAGCATCCAGATGAACATTCAGGAACTCGGCACCGCGAGCCAGTACCGCCTGCCGGTCAAGGTGTTCATCCTCAACAACGAATATATGGGCATGGTCCGCCAGTGGCAGGAACTGACCTATGAGAGCCGCTATTCGAACAGCTACTCCGACAGCCTGCCCGATTTCGTGCGGCTGGCCGAGGCGTACGGGTGGAAGGGCATCCGCATCCATGACGAAAGCGAGCTGGACGAAGGCATCGCCGCGATGCTCGCCCATGATGGGCCGGTGATGGTCGATTGCCTCGTCGCGCAGGATGCCAACTGCCTGCCGATGATCCCATCCGGCGCGGCGCATACCGATATGATCCTCTACGGCGACAAGGTCGACGGGACGATGGACGACGAAGCCAAGGCGCTGGTCTGAGGACACGAACAATGCCCATGAAAATCGCCGAAGCGGCCTCCGAGCGCCATGTGCTCGCTGTCACCGTTGATAACGAACCCGGGATCCTCGCCAAGATCACCGGCCTGTTCACCGCGCGCGGCTACAATATCGACAGCCTCACCGTGGCCGACATCACCGAGGATCACGCGGTCAGCCGCATCACCATCGTCACCAACGGGCCGCCTTCGGTGATCGACCAGATCGAGGCGCAGCTGGAACGGCTGGTGCCGGTGCACAAGGTCACCGACCTCACCACCGCCGGGCCGCATGTCGAACGCGAACTGGCGCTCATCAAGGTCACCGGCACGGGCGAAAAGCGGGTCGAGGCGCTGCGCCTCGCCGATATCTTCCGCGCGCGGCCCGTCGACACCACCACCGAAAGCTTCATCTTCGAAATCACCGGCCCGCCCGACAAGGTCGACAGCTTCATCGCCCTGATGCGCGAGCTGGGGCTGGTCGAGGTCGGCCGCACCGGGATCGTGGGCATGATGCGCGGGGCGCAAGGGGCCTAACCAGTTTTTCGTCATGCCAGCGAAAGCTGGCACCTCAAGCAACAAGGGCCGCACTCAGCCGCCCTGGATCCCAGCTTTCGCTGGGACGACGTGGAAAGAAGAAGAAATGAAAGTCTATTACGACGCCGACGCCGATCTCAACCTGATCAAGCCCAAGAAGGTCGCAATCGTCGGCTATGGCTCGCAGGGCCATGCCCATGCCCAGAACCTGCGCGATTCGGGCGTCGCCGAAGTCGCCATCGCCCTGCGCGAAGGCTCGGCCACCGCGAAGAAGGCCGAAGCCGCGGGATTCAAGGTGCTCTCCAACACCGAAGCCGCCCAATGGGCCGATATCATCATGATCCTCGCGCCCGATGAACATCAGGCGGCGATCTGGGAGAACGACCTCAAGGGCCACATGAAGCCCGGCTCCGCGCTCGCCTTCGCCCACGGGCTCAACATCCATTTCGGCCTGATCGAAGCGCCCTCCGACATCGACGTCATCATGATTGCGCCCAAGGGGCCGGGTCACACGGTGCGCAGCGAATATGTGAAGGGCGGCGGCGTGCCCTGCCTCATCGCGATCCATCAGGACGCTTCCGGCAGCGCCCATGATGTCGCCCTCGCCTATGCCTCTGCCGTCGGCGGCGGGCGCAGCGGCATCATCGAAACCAACTTCCGCGAAGAATGCGAAACCGACCTGTTCGGCGAACAGGCCGTGCTGTGTGGCGGGATTACCCACCTCATTCAGGCCGGGTTCGAGACGCTGGTCGAAGCCGGCTACGCCCCCGAAATGGCCTATTTCGAGTGCCTCCACGAAACCAAGCTGATCGTCGATCTGCTCTATGAAGGCGGCATCGCCAACATGCGCTATTCGATCTCGAACACCGCCGAATATGGCGACATCACCACGGGCCCGCGCATCATCACGGATGAAACCAAGGCCGAAATGAAGCGCGTGCTGGCCGACATCCAGTCGGGCCGCTTCGTCAAGAACTTCGTGCTCGACAACCGCGCCGGTCAGCCCGAATTGAAGGCCGCCCGCAAGCAGGCCGAGGCGCACCCGATCGAGCAGACCGGGGCCCAACTGCGCGCCATGATGCCGTGGATCAGCGCCAACAAGCTGGTCGACAAGGCAAAGAACTGACGCGTCGGAACTCTCCGGGGGCTTGCTCATTTGCAGGGCAAGCCCCCTGATGGAGACCTGATCCGATGAACCGAACTGCCCTTGCTCTTGCCGCCGCCGCTGTCCTGTCCGCAGGCGGCATCGCTGCCGCCCCTGCCCTGTTTGCGCAAGGTGCGGCCCAGATTCCCGGAGCCGTGGAGCCCGCGCGGGTAACCGGCGGCACCTATGCCGCCGACCCTGCCCATTCGCTGATCGCCTTTGAAGTCAACCACTTCGGCTTCAACGATTATTACGGCATCTTCGGCGATGTTGCAGGCACGCTGATGCTCGATCCGGCCAATATCGCCTCGGCAAAGGTCGATGTGACCATCCCCGTCGCCAGCGTCACCACCGCCAGCAAGGGGCTGACCGATCACCTCCTGCGCCCCGGCAAGGATGGCGCGGCGCCCGATTTCTTTGGCCCCGCCCCTGCTGCGGCCCGCTTCGTTTCGACCGGCGTCAAGCAGACCAGCAAGACCACGGCGACCATCACCGGCAACCTGACGCTGAACGGCGTGACCAAACCCGTCACCTTCGAAGCCGAATTCACCGGCGCGGGCACCAATCCGTTCAACCAGAAGGAAACCGTGGGCTTCGAAGCCGAGACCGAGATCAAGCGGTCGGACTTCGGCGTGAACTACGGCATTCCCTTCGTCAGCGATGAAGTCGAACTCGACATCAGCGTCGCTTTCGAGAAGCAGTAACTCGCTCTCGACACTCTGCGTCCAATCGGGCAGGCGCTGCACCCATGCGCCTGTCCGATTGCCACAATATCGACGATTTCCGGCGGCTGGCAAAAGCCCGCCTGCCCTTCCCCGTGTTCGACTATATCGACGGGGCGGCGGATGACGAGCTGACCAAGCGCGGAACACCGCCGCCTTCGCGGGCGTCGATCTGGTGCCTGACGTGCTGGCGGGGGTGGAGGTGATCGACACCTCCTGCACCATTCTCGGGCGGCGATCGGCGCTGCCGCTGATGCTCTCCCCCACCGCCGTCCAACGCGCCTTCCACTGGCAGGGCGAGACCGCAGTGGCGAAGGCCGCCGAGAAATTCGGTCTGTGGTTCGGCATCTCCAGCCTTGCGACGCGCAGCATCGAGGAGATCGCCGCGCTCACAACCGGCCCCAAGCTGTTCCAGCTCTATGTCCACAAGGACAAGGGGCTCAACACCCACATGATCGAACGCTGTCAGGCCGCGAAGTTCGATGCGCTGGCGCTGACGGTCGACACCATCGTTTCGGGCAAGCGCGAACGCTGTCTGCGCAGCGGCTTCACCACCCCGCCGCGCTTCACCCCGGCGAGCGTGCTCAGCTATGCCACCCGCCCGCGCTGGACGCTGGATTACCTCTTGCGCGAGAAATTCCGCCTGCCCAATCTCGACACCCATGTCAGCGAAGGCACCAACAAGGCGGTGAGCATCGCCGAATATTTCAACACCATGCTCGACACCGCGATGGACTGGGACACGGCGGCAGCGATCCGGCAGCAATGGGGCGGCACTTTCGTCCTCAAGGGCGTGATGAGCGCCGGTGATGCGCGGCGCGCGGTCGATATCGGCGCGGATGCGATCATGATTTCGAACCACGGCGGGCGGCAGCTGGATGGCAGCCGCGCGCCTTTCGACCAGCTGCCCGAAATCGTCGATGCGGTGGGCGGGCAGATCGAGATCATCTGCGATGGCGGCGTGCGGCGCGGTACCCATGTGCTCAAGGCCCTGTGCAGCGGCGCGACGGCGGCTTCGGGCGGGCGGCTCTATCTCTATGCGCTGGCCGCCGCCGGGCAGGAGGGCGTTGAACGCGCGCTCGGCATTCTCAAAGACGAGATCGAAAGGGGCATGCGGCTGATGGGGGTGACGCGGATCAATCAACTGACCCGCGACAGGCTCCGACACAGGCCCGTGTCATAATCAGGTAACGAAAAGCGCCTTGAGGCAGGCTCAACCTGCTGACGGATCCGTACCATGACCAAGCTTTCGCCTGCTTTCCTCGCCCTGCCCCTCGCACTCGCGCTGTCCGCCTGCGGAAGCGAGCCTGAGCCTGCCGCCAACAGCGCCGACAGCTTTGCCGCAAGGATCAACCAGAACGGCACGGCGACCCCCGCAGCGCAAGGCACGGTCGCGCCGACCGTGGCCGAACCCAAGCCCGGTGCTGCCCCCGGTGTCTTCGTCCCCGGCACGCAGACCGATCCCGCCTCGGCGACCTGCGGCGCGAACCTGATGGGCCCCTTTATCGGCCAGCCCGCCGACGAGAGCACCCGCGCCGCGATTGTCGCGGCGCTCGGCCGCAGCGACAACCTGCGCTTTGTCGCCTTCGGCAGCGGCGGCTATGTCAATCCCGATCCCACCAACCCGCGCCTCAGCCTGATGCTGGACGAGCAGAACATCATCCGCGACGCGCGCTGCGGCTAGGCACCGCATGATTACCGGCTTGCACCACGCGCAATAATCGGCAAAGACAATCGCCATGACGCGGAACGCACTCGCACTGCTTCGACTTATGCGCCCTTGGGCGTAGGTCGTCGCGCGGCAGACTGGCGCGGCCCTGCTCCCAAGGGTGACACGCCGCAGCCTGACCTTCCCTTTCGCGACGAGCCTCATTCCATGTCCATGCTCAAGGATCCTTCCGTAAAATATCGCCCCTTCGGCCAGATCAACCTGCCCGACCGCCAGTGGCCTTCGCGCCTGATCGAAAAGGCCCCACGCTGGCTCTCGACCGATCTGCGCGACGGCAACCAGTCGATCATCGACCCGATGGACGCGGTGAAAAAGCGCCGCTTCTTCGACCTGTTGATCGAAGTCGGCGTGAAGGAAATCGAAGTCGGTTTCCCCAGCGCGGGCGCGACCGAGTTCGATTTCATCTCCGGCCTCGTGCGCTCGGGCGATATCCCTGACGACGTGACCGTGCAGGTGCTCACCCAAAGCCGCGAAGACCTGATCCGCACCAGCTTTGAAAGCCTCGATGGCGCGCGGGCGGCGATCGTCCACCTCTACAACGCCGTGTCCCCAGCGTGGCGCGACATCGTGTTCCGGATGAGCAAGGACGAGGTCAAGGCCATCGCCGTTGCCGGGGCCAAGGTGATGCGCGACGAGGCGGGCAAGCGTCCGGATACCGACTGGCATTTCCAGTACAGCCCTGAAACCTTCTCCACCGCCGAACTGAACTTCAGCATCGAAGTCTGCGCCGCTGTGATGGAGGTGCTCCAGCCCACGCCCGATCATCCGATCATCCTCAACCTGCCGGCCACGGTCGAGGCGGCGACGCCCAATATCTACGCCGACCAGATAGAATATTTCTGCCGCCACCTGCCCAACCGCGAAAGTGCGTGAAAGCTGATCAGGTCGAGATCAGTGGCGGGAAGAGCGGTTTCGGGCACAGGAAGAGCGCGATTCCGCTGACCTCAACCCATGCTGACAGCCCCGACCAGGCCGCCTGTGACACACTTTGAATCAGCCCTGGGCTGGCCTGCATCAGGCCTGGCTGCGGCGGTTCCTGATCCATCACGACCCCGCAGGCCCGGAGGTCCCGTCAGCAGTGGTACGCGGCTACAGCTACCGCCTGAGTGCCGCCATGGAAGCCTGGCTACAGCAAAGCGACTGGATTCCCCTGCAGCGCGTGCTGGAGCGCCTGCCGGGAGTCCCCCTGCGGCTGCGCTGCGATCCGGCAATGCCGCTGATCGAGCGCCTGCCGTGGGAGCTGCTGCAGCTGGAGCGGCCGCTCTGGCGGCTGGATGGCCCCGGAGCGCTCCCCGCCGGCGTGGGCAGGCGCCGGAGTGTTCGCTGTCCACGGCTGCTGTTGCTGGTGGGACAGGAGGAAGGACTCGATCTGGACCCTGACATCACAGTGCTGGAGCGCCTTGATCGCCAGGGCAGGATTGACCTCCACATCCTCAGGGGCCAGGCCTCCACGCTTGCCGGTCTGCGCACCGCTCTTGGGGGAAGGCAAGGCTGGGATGTGCTCGTCTTCCTTGGCCATTCCGCAGGCGATCCCCAGGGAGGTGGGCGGCTGCAACTTGGTGATGGCCACTGGCTAGGAGGCCATGCCCTTGCCCAGGAACTGCGGCAGTCCAGCGCACACGGGCTGGCCCTGGTGCTGCTTAACAGCTGCTCGGGCATGGATCTGGCCCGCTGCTGCACCGATGCCGGCATCCCCTGGGCGCTCTGCTTCCGGGAGGTCGTGCCCACCCGTGCAGCGTCGCTGGCCTTCTCTCAGCTGCTGGCGGCAATGGAGAAGGGCCTGAGCTTCTCGGCAGCCCTTGAGCGGGTGCGTCAGGGCCTCTCAGACAGTGGCCCTGCGGGCTGCGATCTTCTCCTCAGCGCCATGTGCGCCGGGAGTGCCACCGAACTGGTCCTTCCGCTCAGCCGGCGCCGACAGTTCCGCCTGCGCCTCACCACAAGCCAGGCCCGCCAGGCCATTGCCGCCCTGGCGCTGGCCGGTTTGGCGACAGCCGCTGAACTGAGGCCGGACAACCCGCTCAGCACCTATCTGCTGGATCGCAGGCTGTATGTGCAGCGGCTCTGGCGGCAGGTCACAGGCCAGCCCGGACCCAGAAGGTCTCCCCTGGCCGTGCTGCTCCTCGATGAGCGCCGCTCCTACCCAGCCCTTGGTGTTCAGCCCACACCGGGCCGGGTGGCACGCTCCGCCCTGGCGGAGGTGTTGCGTCGCACTCCTGTAGGTGCCGTGCCAATGGTGGCTCTGGATGTGGTTCTCGATGAACCGGCGCCTGGCGCCTCTGAGCTTGCAGATGTGCTCCGTCGTCAGTCCCGCCAGGTGGTGGTGGCTGGTTGGCTCAACCCCGATGCACAGGCCCGTGGAGCAGGAAAGAAATCAATGCCCCAGCCCGAGCTGCTTGAGGCCGGTCTCATGGCGCGTGATCTGGGTGTCGGCACCCCAGGAGGCAATGGCGCTCTCCAGCCACTGCCCCTGCGGCTGCTGTGGGAGGTGAACGAGCGGAACTTCGCGGCTGTCTTCAGTGGGATCGCTGATCCGCGCATGCCTGCCGATTCAGTGATCGATTGGTCGATCGACTGGCACCCCCTGATCCGCATCGTCAGCGTCGCTGACCTGGCGGATCTGCAGGCTGCGGCACTGCTGGTGGGAACTGACGGCACGATTGATGCCGATCAGCACGACCTGTTCGGGGCACCCGGTGCCATCCGCCATCTCCTGCCGCTCTGGGGGGGCTCCAGCGATGCCATCCCCGGGGCTCTGGTGCAGGCGGTGATGGCCCAGAGCCTCTCGCTGCGCCACTGGCTCACACCCCTCTCCCTGCCCGCATCCACCGCCCTGGCCGGAGGGCTGGGGGTGCTGCTGGCAGCCGCCTACCCCCAGCGTCGTCGGCGGCTGCTCTGGTTGATCGGCACTGCGGCACTCACGATTCCGATCAGTCTTCAGGTGGCGGTCAGCCAGCGGTTACTGATCCCGATCGTCCTTCCTCTCGCTGCCCTCTCCACCACCACCCTGCTGAGACGTGACTGAGATGACCGCCCCACGCCTTACCCATGCCATCTCCATTGGCCGTCCCACCGGGATGCTGCTCTGCCTGCTCCTCACCCTCACCACGGCAGCCGCTCGGGCCAATCACCTGTCCCAGCACCGGTCACCACCGATGCGGCGGCCCCTGCCATTGCCGGAGGCCCCTGCGCAGAACCAGGCGACCCTGCTGCAGAAGCTGCGCGAACTGATCGGCTACAACCCGCGCCAGGCCGTCGGCGGCAGCCGCAGTGGCAGCGCGGGCCAGCTCTGTCTGATCACACCCCGCTTCCGCCAGCGCGCTGATGGCGTAGCCACCGCCGTCGTCAGCAGCCCCACCCCCGCCTTGCTGGCAGCAGGCCCCCTCAATGAGGTTCGGCTGGAACGGGACGGGCGCATCCTCTGGGGGCGGCGCGCCTCCTCTAGCCACCCGATCACAGGAGCGATCCCCTGGCCTCTGTCGCCACTCCAGCCCGGCGAGACCGTCACGCTGCGGCTGCGGCCCCAGGGTGCAGCCGGAGCCGACTTCGCCTCCGTCGAGTTGCAGGCTGCCGCCGCCGCCGAGCAGCAGCGGGCAGAGAAGTTGCTGGCTGATCAAGCTCCAAGGCTGGAGCTCATCGAGGCCCAGGCCCTCCAGGGCCGCAGCGCCCTGGCGTCCGAGCTGCTCTTTGCTCCGATGCAGAAGACGCCCGCAGCGATCATCAGCCTGCGCCGGCAGCTGATCGAGCAGGGCTGCGGAATCAACTCCGCCACGCCCTAACGACAGGTCGACAGAGTCTCCCGCCCTGTCGATGACCATCCGCAAACTCTTTCACCTCACCCACCTCGACAACGTTCCCGGCATCGCCCGACGCGGTCTGCTCAGCCGTAAGCGCATCGATGCCCAGGCACTGCCCTATGTCGATCTCTCTGACCCTGGCTGCCAGGCACGCCGCACCCACCGCCGCGTGGATGCCTCGGACGTTGACCTCCATCGCTACGTGCAGCTGTTTCTCAATCCCCGCAACCCGATGCTCTACCGCCTTCTTTGCACTCTCAGAGAGCACGGGCACAGCGGTGAGCTGGCGATCCTGGAGATCAGCGGTGAACCGGCCCAGTGGCACGCCAGCCTGGTGGCCGATGGCATCGCCTCCAGCAGCGACACCAGGCTCTTCAATGCCGATGACCCCGCCGCATTCCAGGCCCTGGACTGGCAGGCGATTCACTGCTCTTCCTGGCACGATGCCGCGCGCGATCAGCGCCGCCGCACCATGGCCGTAGTGCTCGTGAACGGCAGCCTCGCACCGCGACACATCCGCAAGGTGTGGTTGCAGAAGCCCTCGGCGCTGCGAACCCTCGCCAGGCAGCTCAACCCGGCCGACCTTGCCCACTGCCAGGTCGATGACGACCAGGAGCTGTTCTTCTCATGATCCTCCACACCTCTGCCTCTGTGTTCAACACCAGCGCCGCGGTGGTCGCCAACACGGTGAACTGCACCGGGGTGATGGGTGCGGGTCTGGCGCTGGAGTTTGGGCTGCGCCACCCCGATCTGGCGGCCGATTACCAGCTGCGCTGCAAGGCCGGCAGCGTCCAGATCGGCCGGCCCTATCTCTTTGCCATCAGCGGCTGCTCCTACAGCAGGGTGCTCAACTTCCCAACCAAGCAGCACTGGCGCTTTCCCTCCCGGCTGGAGTGGATCGAGCAGGGCCTGGCCTATCTCGCCGCCAACTACCGCAAGGGCAGCCCCGCGATCACCTCACTGGCGCTGCCCCGCCTTGGATGTGATCGGGGCGGACTGGACTGGCAGCAGGTGGAGCCCCTGATCCACCGCCACCTGGGCGAGCTGGTGGATCTCACCGTCTACCTCTGCAGCGACACCGCAGCGGCCGAGGGCACCGAGGCCGTGATGCTCAACGCCTACGGGCGCGATCACCAAAGCGGAGAGCTGCCGCCGTTCTGCAAGGGCAAGGTGCGTACCGCCCTGCTGGAGGCTGCTGTTCCTGCGCGTTTCCGTCAGCTGGCGGCGATTGCCGGGGTGGGCAAGCAGAGCTACGCCAACCTGTTTCACCACTACCACCGCCTCGGTGATGCCGCCCAGCTCAGCCTGCTGCCAGTGGCCGTCGAGCAGTGAGCAGCTGCTGAGCGCGCACCTCCTGCCCAATGGGTGCTGAATCAGCCGAAAGACAGCAGAACGATGAGGCGGTGTTCTTCTTCGGTCTGCGAGGGAATCAATGCCACAGCTGACGATGCCATCTCCTCTCCATTCGCGCCTCCGCGCTCACCTCAATCAGCTCGCCCGGCCCCGTCACAGCAAGTGGGACCCGCTTGGGCTGATGACCGTACGCGCCTACATCCACGAGCAGCTGGCTGCCATCGGGGAGGTGGAGGAGCACCGCTTCCAGGAGGGCAGCGAGGCCGGCACCAACCTGATCCTGCGCCTGCCTGGCCAGGAGCCCGGCCTTGATCCGCTGCTGATCGGTGCCCACTACGACGGGCCCCTGCAATCGATCGGCGCCGACGACAACGCCACCGGCGTTGCTGCCCTGCTTGTCCTTGCCCAGCGCTGGGCCGCTGATCCACCCAGGAGGCCTGTCTGGATCGTGGGCTTCGATCAGGAGGAGTGGGGGATGCTGGGCAGCAAGGCCCTGGCCCGAGAACTCCACCAGAGCGGCCAGAAACTACGGCTGATGGTGAGCTTGGAGATGCTCGGCTACACCAGCCCCAGCCAGGACTACCCGTTGCCGGCGATGCAGCGGATCTATGGCGATGTGGGCGACTTCATCGCCGTGGTGGGCAACGCCGGGGCCGCCCTCACCCTTCCCCAGCTGGCGCAGGGCATGGGCCAGCACGTGAAGACCAAGGTGCTGCCGGTGCCCAATGGCGGCCGTGCCATCCCTGATGTACGCCTCAGCGATCACAGCCCCTTCTGGGACGCGGGTTACGACGCTGTGATGGTCACCGACACCTCGTTCATGCGCAACCCCAACTACCACCAGATGAGCGACACGATCGAGACTCTGGATCTGCCCTTTCTGGCGGCCGTCACAGAGGGACTGGATGCGGCGCTGAGCAGGCTGTGAGACACCTCTGTGGTCCACAAGCTTCGGCGCACCCCACGCGGCGCTGAAGAAAGTTGGGGCTGGCCCCAGGTGTCACGCACTACCTCTCTGCAATCAGGGGAACCCCCGTTTGCCCTGCCCCAGTCATCAGGTCAACTCTGGGCATTGTCAACAGTTGTGACACTCCCACGAGTAGAAATCTGCAATAAGCCGTCCTTGTTGAGAACCAGTGCCACTAGCGGCTGCACTAGCGAGAGGCACCACGCCCTTCATTGACGCCTTTAGCGGCAATGGTTCTCATGCCCTCTCAATAAGCTCCTCGATCCAAGCCGTACCGCTCAGGCACCGGCCTGGGCCAGGGCCCGCACCACATCCCCGCGGGTGAGCACGCCCACGGGGCGGTGCCCGCCATCCACCACAAACAGCCGCTGGGTGCTGCTCTCGTGCAGCTGGCGGGCCGCCGCCGGCAGGGGCAGCTCGGCCGGGCAGGTGTGGGGGCTGGGGCGCATCACTTCGCCCACGGTGCTGCCCAGCACCTGGTGCACCTGCTTGTCCCACTGCAGGGGATTGCGCAGGTAGATCACGGCATCGAGCAGCATCACGTAGGGGCCGGCATCGAAGCCGCTCTCGCGCACCATCAGGTCCTGTTCGGTGAGCTCGCCCACCAGGGCGCCGCCCCCATCCACCACCGGCAGCCCTCCGATGTGGTGCTCGCTCATCAGCTTCACCGCCTCCTGCAGGGGCGTGTCCACCGCCACGCTCAGAACCGGGCTACTCATCACGGCGGAGACCGACTGTTGGACCATGGGCTGCTGGAGCGGCGTGTCGGCCATTCTGAGCCTGTGGCCGGGAGCCGGGATGAAGGGCAACAGGATGCGACGCCTGGCCGATGGCCTCACCGTGCTGCGGGCCGTGCTGGGGCTCCCCCTGCTGCTGGCCCTGCTGGCGGGCCAGCCCGTGCTGGCCTGGCTGCTGCTGCTGCTGGGGGGGCTGAGCGACTGGGCCGATGGAGCGCTGGCCCGACGCGCCGGCGGCGGCTCGGTGTGGGGTGCCCGCCTCGATCCCCTCACCGACAAGATCCTGATCAGCGCGCCGCTGCTGTGGCTCGGGGCCCAGGGGGTGCTGCCCCTGGCGGCCGTGTGGCTGTTGCTGGCCCGCGAGCTGCTGATTTCCGGCTGGCGGGCCGGCCAGGGCGGCGGCGGCCCCGCCTCCCTGGCCGGCAAGCTCAAGACCGTGCTGCAGTTCAGCAGCCTGCTGCTGCTGCTCTGGCCCTGGCCGGGCCAGGCGCTGCTGGTGCCGCTGGGCTGGTGGCTCTTCTGGCCCTCCCTGCTGCTGGCCCTGAGCTCAGCCTGGGGCTACCTGCGCCGCGGCTGAACCGCTGAGCAGGGCCTCGTCGGCGGAGAAGTCCGGGGTGCCGGGCGCCCGCAGGGCGTAGTCGTGGCTGTAGCTGTCGTTGAGGGTGGCCTCCAGGTCGAAGACGGGCTCCCAGGCCAGTTCGCGCCGCACCCGGGTGGTGTCGGTGAGGAAGTGAGCCAGCCGCAGCGGGAAGGCCTTGCGGGCCTTCTTGTCGAGGCCGGCGGGATCGAAGCTGCGCACGTCCACGCTGGCGGGATCCTGGCCGCAGGCCCGGGCTGCGGCATCCACCAGCCCCCGGAAGGTCACGCCCTTGCTGCCGGTGCAGTTGTAGATGCGGTTGGTGGCGGTCTCCACCTCGATGCAGCGCGCCATCGCGGCCGCCAGGTCCTTCACATGGCCCAGCTGGGTGATGGTGCTGCCGTCGCCCGGCAGGGGCAGGGGCCGGCCATGCAGGATCCGATCGAAAAACCAGCTCTCCACAGGGTTGTAGTTGCCCGGACCCACGATGTAGGTGGGCCGGAAGCTGGTGAAGGGAATCCCCTGCTGGCGCAGCCAGGTTTCGGTCTCCGCCTTGCCGGCGTGGCGGCTGGCCGGATCGGTGGGGGCATCCTCATCAAGGGGCCAGAGCTCGGAATCGGCATAGACCCCCGCCGAGCTCACATAGACGAAGCGATGGCTGGGGGGGCCGGTGCGCTCCAGCACGGCGCGGGAATCCTCCAGGCTGCGGCCGGAGCTGTCCACGATCACATCGAAGCGCTCGCCGGCCAGCAGCTCCAGGGCCGCCGGGTCGCTGCGATCCCCCACCAGGTGACGGGGGCCGGCCGGCACCGGGTTGCGGCCACGGGTGAACAGGGTGAGCTCATGGCCGCAGGCCAGCAGCTGCTCCACCAGGGGCTTGCCCACAAAACGGGTTCCGCCCATGACGAGGATCTGCATGGCACTGCTGCGCAACTGGAGCGCCATTCTCCAGGCTCACCCCTCCAGCCCCCCCCCGCTCCGATGCCGTGGAACCGATGCGCCTGAGCCAGGCCTACACCGCCCAGCCCGCTGCGCCGCAGGACACCCGGGGCTATCGCCACTTCGCCCTGGTGGGCCAGCGGGGCAGGGCCGCCGGCCGCGCCGTGGAGCTGGCCGCCGTGCTGGATCCGAGCCTGCGGCTGCTGGTGCCGCTGCAGCAGCTGCGGGACAGGCGGCTCTGGCAGCCTGGCTGGCAACAGCTGCGGCGCCCCATGCAGATCATTCCCGCCATCGACCTGCTGGACGGGCACTGCGTGCGTCTGCACCAGGGGGATTACGACCAGGTGACACGCTTTTCAGGCGATCCGGTGGCCCAGGCCCTGAGCTGGCAGGCCCAGGGCGCCCAGCGGCTGCATCTGGTGGATCTGGATGGGGCACGCACCGGCACCCCACTCAACGACGCCGTGGTGAAGGCGATCACCGCCGCCCTGACGATCCCGGTGCAGCTGGGGGGCGGTGTGCGCACGGCGGAGCGGGCCGAGGAGCTGCTGGCCTGTGGGCTCGACCGGGTGATCCTGGGCACGGTGGCCGCCGAACAGCCGCAGCTGGTGGATGAGCTGGCCCGCCGTCATCCGGGGCGGATCGTGGTGGGAATCGATGCCCGTGACGGCAAGGTGGCCACCCGCGGCTGGCTGGATGGCAGCAGTCTGGAAGCCACAGCATTGGCCAGGCGCTTCAACGGCATCGGCATCGCGGCGATCATCAGCACCGACATCGCCACCGACGGCACCCTGGCCGGCCCGAATCTGGAGGCCCTGCGGGCCATGGCCGAGGCCAGTGCGGTTCCGGTGATCGCCTCCGGGGGCGTCGGCTGCCTGGAGCACCTGCTCTCACTGCTGAGCCTGGTGCCCCTGGGGGTGGAGGGGGTGATCCTGGGCCGCGCCCTCTACGACGGCCGTGTCGACCTGGCTGAGGCGATGGCCGCCGTGGCCGATGGCAGGCTTCAGGACGTGACGACCCCACCGGAAAGCGCGTCGATCGCCTGAGCCTGGCTGACTCAGCCATGGCGCCTTGGCCTGGGCGTACACGGACCACTTGTGGGTTGGCCTATAACAGAGATGCTCCCTTCCAGGTGGTTCGCTTGAGCACGGCGGCCCAGACAGCTCTGACAGGCACGTTGGCCGAGCCTGAGACCAAGGCCGTGCCTGACTGCGCCGAAGCGGTGTACAGACGCTGCAGGGATCTGGGCATGCGGCTGAGCCGCCAACGGCGCATGGTGCTGGATCTGCTCTGGGCCGAGAAAAGCCATCTGAGCGCCCGCGACATCTTCGAAAAGCTCAACGACCTGGGCCGCAACATCGGCCACACGTCCGTCTATCAGAATCTGGAAGCGCTGCAATCGGCAGGAGTGATCGAGTGCCTCGACCGCGCCAGTGGCCGCCTCTACGGCTACCGCAGTGATCCCCACAGCCACATCACCTGCCTCGATTCCGGGGCCATCGAGGATCTCGATGTGGCCCTGCCCGCCGAACTGCTGGAGCAGATCGAGCGGTCCACCGGCTACCGCATCGAGTCGTACACCCTCAACCTCACCGGTCGTCGCCCCAGCGGCAGCAGCCCCGATCAGCCTGTGGATCTCCGTGGCTGAGGCCGTTACCTTGGGCCATCACCAGGGCCTGGGTGCGTGACTCCGCAGCTACTGCTGTTCGCTGAACCCCTGGTGGCCGGCGGACTGATCCGCCTCATCCAGGACCATGGCGATGACCTGGTGGTGGTCACGAACCCCTCCGAACTGGTGGGGGCCCCCCAGCTGGTGATCTGGCGCCCCGCGGCTGCCACCACGGCAGCCGACCTGAGCCGCGAGTCGCTGCTGCTGCGGGAGCGATGGCGGCCTGCGCCCCTGCTGCTGCTGCTGGCTGCGGGCCATGGCATCGCCGCCTCATCACTGCTGCAATTGGGGGTCCACGGGCTGCTGGAGGCCCCAGGCAGCGACGAGCTGCTGGAGGCGATCCGCACCCTGCGGGCCGGCGGCCGGGTGCTGCAGCTGCAGGCCCCCACGCTCCCGGGCGACGCCGCCAACCCCGCCCGCTCGAACCAGGCCGCCGGCGGTGCAGCAGCCATGGGCAGCGGCTGGGGCACGGGCCTGGGCCAGCGCCTCCTGCTCGACGGCCTCGAGCAGATCGATGCCGCCAGCGCCCTCTGCCTGCGGCTGCTGGATCCGCCTCCCCAGGCACCCCTGCAGCGCTGGATCCTGGAGGGAAGAGTGCGGGAACTGGCCTGTGCCCGCCAGCTGCTGCTGCTGATCTGGGGCCCGGTGAGCCTGGCCTGGGGCCTGCCGGAGCAGCAGACACCGCCCCCCACGTCCACCACCAACCCCGGCCGGGGCACGAGTCTCACCCTGCAGCAGCGCAACGCCGCCGGCATCTGGCAGGCCGTGCGCCTGCGGCTGGAGACGGCCATCGGCCCTGGACTCGACAACCGCAGCGGTCAGCTGCTGGCCATCGAGGGGCTTAGTCCACAGCGCTGCCGCGACCTGCTCCTGGCCCTGCTGGACCAGCTCGAGAGTCTGCGCAGCCAGCTTGCCGACGAGCCCGGCGCGGCGAACACGCTGCTGCAGCGCTGGCTCGAACTGCAGCCCCAGCTGCGCGAGCAGGCCCTGCGCAGCATGGCCAGCCCCTACGTGCAGCTCCCCCGCCTGGGCACGCTCGAACCGGTGGCCACGGCCCTGGTGCAGACCAGTGATCTGGCGGCCAGCGACCCCGAGCTGCCGGACGCCCAGGCGATGCTGGCCACCCTGGTGCTGGCCCAGCCGCTGCTGGTGGAGGGCCAACTGGTGGCCGCCGATGAGCTCCAGGCCCTGTTGCACCTGGAACGCCTGGTGGCCAACTGGCTGATGCGTACCGCCGAACTGCTGGCGGCGGAGGTGCTCAGCTGCTGCGGCGCCTGGCCGGAGCTGCGCCGCTACCTACTCAGACCCGAGCTGCTCTCCACCCGCAACCTGGAGCGGCTGCGCAACCAGCTCAATGCCCAGCAGCGCTGGAGAGAGTGGTTCGAGCGCCCGATCGCCATCTACGAAAGCCGCCGCCAGCTGCTCTGCGTGGAAGCCGGTCGCATCGCCACCCTCCACCTGGTGGAACCCCGCGACGGGGAGCTGCGCCGGCTCGGTCCCCTGCAGCAACTGGTGACGCTGGCCCTGGAAAGCCGCGACGCCGTGGCCCCTCAGCTGCGCCAGCTGATCCAGGGGCTCGGCAACCTGGTGGTGGTGCTGCTCACCCAGGTGGTGGGCCGGGCGATCGGGCTGATCGGCAGGGGCATCCTGCAGGGGATGGGCCGGCGGCCCAGCAACCCCTAGCCCGCGCGCAGGCCGGCACCATCGGCCCTTCACAATGGGCCCATCGCCGGGGCCCCGATGTCAACGATGCAACGCACAGTCACAGGCCGGGATGCCCGCCCGCGAGCGGCCCGGCCAGGCGCATGGCACCTGAGCGGCGAGCGGTGCTCCCTGCTCAGGACACTGCTGGGCCCTGCCCTGAGCCTGGTCCTGGCCCTGGGGCTGGGTCTTGGCCTCAGCGGTGCTCCCGCCCAGGCGGCCCTCACCACCAACAGCTACGACGGCAACATCTACGCCCTCTATGCCGGCAACGGTTCCCTGGTGCCGCCGCGCACCAGCCTGGCCAAGACCCTGGAGGAGCACAGGCCGGCCCTGGTGGTCTATTACCTCGATGACGACAGCGCCAGCAAGGCCTTCGCGCCGGTGGTGTCTGAGCTGCAGCGGCTCTGGGGCACCAGCATCGAGCTGATCCCCCTGGTCACCGATCCCCTGCAGAACCGTCCCACCACGGGGCCTTCGGATCCGGCCTACTACTGGCATGGCCACACCCCCCAGGTGGTGGTGCTCGATGGCGATGGCCAGGTGCTGCTCGATGAGGAGGGGCAGGTGGGCCTGGATCGGATCAATCCAGCGGTGAGCCTTGCCACCGGCCTGGAGCTGCCCGATAGCTTCAAGAGCAGCGGCAGCATGAGCTTCAACGAGCTCAACACCGAGGTGCTGAGCGGGCGATGAGCATCGATGGCCCCGCCACGCGGCTGGAGAGCGACAGCCTCGGCAGCCTCGCCGTGCCGGCCGAGCACTACTGGGGCGCCCAGACCCAGCGCTCGATCCACTTCTTCCCCTTCGGGCAGGCCATGCCCCTGGCCGTGGTGCACGCCTTCGGCCAGCTCAAGGCCGCCTGCGCCGAGGTGAACGCCGCCGAGGGCAAGCTCACGCCTCACCTTGCCGACCTGATCGTGGCGGCGGCCGAGCAGGTGGCCCGGGGCGAGCTCGATGCCGAATTCCCCCTGAAGGTGTGGCAGACCGGCTCCGGCACCCAGACCAACATGAACGTCAACGAGGTGATCGCCAACCGGGCGATCAAAGCCTGTGGCGGGGTGCTGGGCAGCAAGGCACCGGTACACCCCAACGACCATGTGAACCTCAGCCAGTCGAGCAACGACACCTTCCCGGCTGCCCTTCATGTGGCGGTGGCGCTGCAGCTGGAGCGGGGGCTGATCCCGGTGCTGAAGGCTCTGCAGCAGGAGCTGGCACAGAAGGCGGCAGCCTTCAGCGGCATCGTCAAGATCGGCCGCACCCACCTCCAGGATGCGGTGCCGCTCAGCCTCGGCCAGGAGTTCAGCGGCTATGCGGCCCAGTTGCAGCTGGGGCTTGAGAGCCTGGCCGCCACCTTGCCCCAGGTGAGGCAACTGGCCATCGGCGCCACCGCCGTGGGCACGGGTCTCAACGCTCCGGCGGGCTTTGGTGAGGCCGTGGCCGCCCGGCTCTCGGCCCGGCTGGCGCTGCCGTTCACCAGTGCCCCCAACAAGTTCCAGGCGCTGGCGGGCCATGAGCCCCTGGCTGCCCTGCACGGAGCCCTCACCGTGCTGGCCGGATCCCTGCTGAAGATCGCCAACGACATCCGCTGGCTGGCCAGTGGACCCCGCTGCGGCCTTGGTGAGCTGGTATTGCCTGAGAACGAACCGGGCAGCTCGATCATGCCCGGCAAGGTGAATCCCACCCAGTGCGAGAGCCTCACCATGGTGGCGGTGCAGGTGATGGGCAACAACACCGCCGTGCAGATGGCCGCCAGCCAGGGCAACTTCGAGCTGAACGTGTTCAAGCCCCTGATCGCCCATAACGTGCTGGAGAGCATCGCCCTGCTGCAGGGAAGCTGCACCGCCTTCCGCCAGCATTGTCTGGAGGGCCTCCGGGCCGATGAGGCACGCATCGCCACCCTGCTCGACCAGAGCCTGATGCTGGTCACGGCCCTCACCCCCGTGATCGGCTACGACCGTGCCAGCGCCATTGCCAGCCACGCCCACCGGCAGGGCCTCAGCCTGAAGGAAGCGGCCCTGGTGCTGGGAGAGCTGAGCGGGGAAGACTTCGATCGCTGGGTGCAGCCCAATCAGATGCTGGGATCGGCAGCGCAGGGCTGAGCTGGCGCCGGCTTCGAGCCCCGGTAACAATCACCACAACGCTCAGCCAACACCTGGGAGAGGGTATTGGGGCGGAAGCAGTTTCTAGGGTTCCGGTCTCGTTCAGCGATGGCCCCATGGTCCTGCTGGAGAGACGTCTGGTCCGAGAGAAGCTCACCGGGGTCACCCGGTTGCACGGAGGGATAAAAGCCCGGGAGACCGCAACCCCCACCTCCGTGTTCTGCCATGACCGCATCGCCAGGCCCTGAAGGGGCCTTTGACCGCCGCACCACAGCGGCTACTGGCCGCCAGGGCGCCGAAGCCCTGGAGAAGGAAGCCCGCCTGCCGCTCACCGGCTGGCAGCAGGAGGTGGACCAGGGCCTGCGCTACGGGCTGGAGGCGGCTGAGAGCATCGTTGACCGGCGCATCTCCACCTTTTCTCGCGGCGAGCTGCCCCACTACGCCGGCATCAACACCTTCATGAAGGCGCCCTACATCGAAGACGTCAACCGCGTCGGCGAATTCGATGTGGCGATCCTGGGGGTGCCCCACGATTCCGGCACCACCTACCGGCCCGGCACCCGCTTCGGCCCCCAGGGCATCCGCCGCATCTCGGCCCTCTACACGCCCTACAACTACGAGATGGGGGTCGACCTGCGTGAGTCGATCCGGCTCTGCGATGTGGGCGACATCTTCACGATTCCTGCCAACAACGAGAAGAGCTTCGATCAGATCTCCAAGGGCGTGGCGCACGTGTTCGCCAGCGGCGCCTTCCCGATCATCCTCGGCGGCGATCACTCGATCGGCTTTCCCACCGTGCGGGGGGTGTGCCGCCACCTGGGCGACAAGAAGGTGGGCATCATCCACTTCGATCGCCACGTCGACACCCAGGAGATCGACCTCGACGAACGCATGCACACCTGTCCGTGGTTCCACGCCACGAACATGGCCAACGCCCCCGCCGAAAACCTGGTGCAGCTGGGCATCGGCGGCTGGCAGGTGCCGCGCGAAGGGGTGAAGGTGTGCCGCGAGCGGGGCACCAACGTGCTCACCGTCACCGATATCTGCGACATGGGCCTGGAGGCGGCCGCCCAGTACGCGATCGAGCGCGCCACCGATGGCACCGACTGCGTCTACATCTCCTTCGACATCGACTGCATCGACGCCGGTTTCGTGCCCGGCACCGGCTGGCCCGAACCCGGCGGCCTGCTGCCCCGCGAAGCGCTCAAGCTGCTGGAGCTGATCGTGCGCAACGTGCCGGTCTGCGGCCTGGAGCTGGTGGAGGTGTCGCCCCCCTACGACATCAGCGACATGACCTCCCTGATGGCCACCCGGGTGATCTGCGACACCATGGCCCACCTGGTGGTGAGCGGCCAGCTGCCGCGCCAACAGAAGCCGGCCTGGCTGCATGAGGCCTGCAACATGCAGGTCGATCAGACGTGGAGGTGAGTCATGCATGAAGTCGACATGACCCGCTGCCTGCTGCTCTCGATGGAGGAGTGGAAGCGGGGCCACGCTCCGGCCACGCCGAAGGTGACCACCGTGCACCTGCTGGTGGGCAGCTTCACCTGCGTGGAGCCCGAGCAGCTGGTGACCACCTGGCAGGTGGCCGTGCAGTCCAGCTGGCTGGCCGGAGCCCGGCTGGCGATCGAATCGGTGCCCCTGCTGGGCCGTTGTGTGCTCTGCAACGGCACCTACGCGCCCAGTTCCGAGCAGGGCTACCGCTCCCCCTGCTGCCAGCACCCGATGGAGGAGATCGTGCAGGGCCGGGAGCTGAAGATCCGCTCGATTGATTACAGCCTCTCTGGCCAATCCTCGTCCCACCTCGCCCCCTGCCGCTGATCGCCATGCACATGCCCCTGGAAGACACCCTCGGCCTCAACCTGCTGGCCGCCAATGACCATCAGGCCGCCCACAACCGCGAGCACTTCGACGCCTGGCAGCTGCTCTGCCTCAACGTGATGAGCAGCCCCGGCGCCGGCAAGACCTCCCTGCTGGAGCGCTCCCTGGCCCAGCTGGCCGGCACCTACGCCATGGCGGTGCTGGAGGGCGACATGACCACCCAGCTCGATGCCGAGCGGCTGCAGGCCGTGGGGGTGCCGGTGGTGCCGATCACCACCGGCCGCGCCTGCCATCTGGATGCGGCGATGGTGCGTGGCGGCCTCCGGCTGCTGGGCCAGCGCCTCGATCCCGCCGGCCTCGATCTGCTCTGGGTGGAGAACGTGGGCAACCTGGTGTGCCCCGCCGAATTCGCCATCGGCGAGCACCGCAAGGTGGCGCTGCTCAGCGTCACCGAAGGGGAGGACAAGCCGCTCAAGTACCCGGTGATGTTCCGGGAGGCCGACTGCGTGCTGATCACCAAGACCGACCTGCTGCCCCACCTACCGGTGTCGGTGGAGCGGATCGAAGCCCACATCCGCCAGGTGAACCCCCGCTGCGCCGTGATCCGGGTGTCGGCCACCAATGGAGAGGGCCTGGATGCCTGGCACGCCTGGCTGGAGCAGCAGCGGCAACAGCTGGCTGCGGCACGCAGGGCAGACGCTGCCAAGGCCGCTGCCCCGGCTATGGCCGAAGTGCCGGCGCTGGTGAGTCCATGAGCTCCCGAACTTCCCAGTCCTGGGCCCAGCCCGCCCCACCTAGGGCGTCGCCTCGGTGATCTACGCCTTCGTCAACGTCCAGGGCCCCTTGCCCCGCCTCCAGCACCCATTCCGCTTCCACCCCGATGACCACCCCCAACCCCCCGCGCCGCTTCCGCCGCTCCCGCACCCGGTTGCTGGCCACCCTGCTCCTGCTCGGCCTAGGCGCCGGTGCCCTCACCGCCTGCGGTGGCCAGGGCGGCGGCGGCTCCGATGCGCCGGTGCGGATCGGCTACAGCGCCTGGCCCGGCTGGATCCCCTGGAAAGTCACCGAGGAAAAGGGCCTGTTCGGGCTGCCGGTGACGCTGCAGTGGTTTGACGGCTACCTCGATTCGATCAACGCCCTCAACGCCGGCCAGCTCGACTGCAACAGCCAGACCCTCGGCGACACGATCAGCTCGATCGCCGGCGGCGCCGAGCTGCAGGTGGTGCTCACCAACGACAACTCCACCGGCAACGACCAGATCATCGTGGCGGAAGGGATCACCAGCCTTGCCGATCTGAAGGGCAAGAAGGTGGCCGCCGAAGAGGGCACGGTGGATCACTACCTGCTGCTGCTGGGCCTGGAGCAGGCCGGCCTCAGCGCCGATGACATCACCTTCGTGCCACTGGAAACCGGCGCGGCGGCGGCCGCCTTCGTGGCCGGCCAGGTGGATGCGGTCGGCGTGTTTGCTCCCTTCACCACCCAGGCCCTGAAGCGCGCCGGCAGCACCACGTTGTTCTCCTCGGCCGACTTCCCCGGCGCCATCAGCGACCACCTGGTGTGCCGCACCGAGTTTGTGGCCAACAACCCTGAAAAGGTGCAGAAGGTGGTGGATGCCTGGTTCGCCACCCTGGCTGAAATCAAGGCCAACCCCGGGCCCTCCCTGGCCATCCTCAGTGCCCGGGCAGGCGTGAGTGAGGCGGAGTACAAGGAGTACGACGCCGGCACCACGATCTTCAGCCTGGAGGACAACCTCAAGGCGCTGCAACCGGGCACCACCATGGCCTCCCTGCCCTTCGCGGCGGAGCAGATCAGCACGTTCCTGCAGGACGTGGGGCTGGCCACCAGTCCTCCCGACCTGGATGGCCTGTTCGCGGCGCAGTTCGTGGAAGCGGCGAAGACCCCGTGAACCGGGCTCGTCTGCGGCGACTGGCCCTGCACCCCTGGGTGCTGGGGCTGGTGGGGATCCTGGCCGTGGTGGCCATCTGGAGCGCCGTGACAGCGGCTGCTGTGGTGGATCCCCTGTTTCTGCCCAGCCCCTCGGCCGTGCTGGCCGCCGGCAGCAGCCAGGCCCGGGAGGGGTTGCTCTGGGCCGACCTGCTGGCCAGTGTGGGACGGGTGTTCGCCGGTTTCGGCCTGTCGGCGCTGGTCGCCCTGCCCCTGGGGATCGCCATGGGCACCAGCACCTTGATCAACCGGCTGCTGGAGCCGCTGATGGGCCTGATCCGCTACATGCCGGCTCCGGCCTTCATCCCCCTGTTGATCATCTACTTCGGGCTGGGTGAACTGCCCAAGATTCTGCTGATCTTCATCGGCACCCTCTTTTTCAACACCCTGATGATCATGGATGCGGTGAAGTTCGTTCCCAACGAGCTGATCGAAACAGCCCGCACCCTGGGGGGCCGCCCCTCCCAGGTGCTGCTGCGGGTGATCACCCCCTGCATCGCCCCCCAGGTGCTGGATGCCTACCGGATCAACATGGCGGCCGCCTGGAACCTGGTGATCGTGGCGGAACTCGTGGCCGCCAACGAAGGCCTGGGCAAACGCATCAGCCTGGCCCAGCGCTTTCTGCGCACCGATCAGATCTTTCTCGGCCTGATTGTGATCGGGCTGATCGGGCTGCTGATCGATCTGGGCTTCCGCTTCACGATGCGGCGAGCCTGCTCCTGGGCCAACTGACCACCGAACCGATGCAGCTCGTTGTCGATCAGGTGTCCAAGGTGTTCGGGGTGGGCCGCAGCGCCAGTTGTGTGCTCGAGGACATCAGCTTCAGCGTCAACAGCGGTGAATTCGTGGCCCTGGTGGGCAGCTCAGGCTGCGGGAAATCCACCCTGATGCGCCTGGTGGCTGGCCTGGACCACCCCAGCGCTGGGGTGGTCACGGTGGACGGCCAACCCGTGCGCGGCCCTGGTTCCGACCGCGGCATGGTGTTCCAGAAGTACAGCCTCTACCCCTGGCTCACGGCCGCCCAGAACGTGGCCTTCGGCATGGAACTGCAGGGGCTCAGCAGGCCCGAGATCCGCGAGCGCACGGGCTATTTCCTGGAGGTGGTGGGCCTGGCCGATGCGGCCCGGCGGCGACCCCGGGAGATCTCGGGGGGCATGCAGCAGCGCGTCGCCATCGCCCGCGCCCTGGCCGCCCAGCCCAAGATCCTGCTGCTGGATGAGCCCTTCGGCGCCCTCGACCTGCAGATCCGGGAGTCGATGCAGGAGTTTCTGCACGGGCTGTGGCAACGCACGGGCCTCTCGGCGCTGCTGATCACCCACGACCTTGAGGAAGCGCTGCTGCTGGCCCAGCGGGTCCACATCATGGCGCCCAGGCCGGGGCGGATCGTGCGCAGTGTCCAGGTGGATCTGGACCACGGCAACATGGCCCACCTGCGAGTGTCGCCACCCTTCCTGGCCCTGCGGGAGGAGTTGGCCACCTGTCTGCGCGGGATGGAGCCTGCCCTGGCCTGAGCCCTCGCCTCAGGCGGGGTCAGTGAACTCCCCCGGAAGGATGTTCAGGTAAACGGCTTCCTTGAACAGTCCCTGCTTGGCGAGCGGATCCTGCCGACTCTGGGCAGCGGCGTAGCGGTGGCGCAGCGACTCCACGAGGGTCTGACGCCGCCGTTCCTGAGACTGGAGGGCTTGGTCTGGGCTGGCCATGACGGTAACGACCACGACATTTCCTTGCCTGACTTTAGGGCTGTGGACGTCGCTGCCGTCGCATTGCCTACCGCAGTGGCAGTAGGCCAACTGCTGGACTACCTCCTATGGCATCCCCGTCCGCCGCTCTGATTGACCGCCAGGCCCTCAGTGAGCTGAACACCCTGCGGCGGGGGCCGGCCTGGCTGAGGCTCAGCACCCACCTGCTCCTCGTGGTGATAGCGGGATGGCTCTGGCGCCAGCCCGATCTGGCCCTGCCCTGGCGGGCCACCGCTCTGCTGCTGAGCGGCATCGCCCTGGCCACCTGTTTTGCCCCCCTGCACGAGTGCTGCCACCGCACCGCCTTCCGGAGCCGGGCCACCAACGATGCCGTGGCCTGGCTGGCAGGGGTGCTGAGCTTCTACAACGCCACCTTCTACCGGCGCTACCACCAGTGGCACCATCGCTTTACCCACCAACCCGGCCGCGACCCGGAACTCGAGGATCCGGCGCCCACCTCCTGGCCCGGCTACCTGAAGGAACTGAGCGGCTGGACCTGGTGGAGCGGCAAGCTGCGCGGCCATGCCCGTCTGCTCTGGGGCGACCTCAGCGCCCTGCCCTACCTGAATCCTGAGGTGATCCCCCAGGTGCGTCGTTCAGCCCGGCTGCAGGCCCTCGTCTATGCCCTGGTGCTGGCCGTCTCCTGCGTAGGCGCGAACGGCTTTCTGTTCTGGAGCTGGCTGCTGCCCCTGGCGGTGGGGCAACCCTTCCTGCGCTTTGTGCTGCTGGCCGAGCACAGCGGCTGCAGCTTCAGCGACGACGGCACCGCGAACACCCGCACCACCTTGACCCTGGCGCCGCTGCGCTGGCTGATGTGGAACATGCCGTTTCACGCCGAACACCACCTCTACCCCTCCCTGCCCTTTCACGCTCTGCCCCAGGCCCACGCCCTGATCGCCCCCCAGCTGCGCCACCTCGACCACGGCTACCTGCGGGTGCATCGCCAACTGCTGGCCGACCTGCCCTCCCTGGCCATCCCCGCACCTGGGCGAGCGTGACGCCGCCGAGCCGGCATCACCAGCTGGGCGCCTGGCCCCTGGCCTGCGGCCGGGTGATCCCCGAGGCCCGGATCAGCTACCTGCAGCTGGGCGAGCTGAACAGCGCCCGCTCCAACCTGATCCTGGTGCCCAGCGCCTACGGCGCCCGGGTGGAGGATCTGGCCTGGCTGGCGGGGCCGGTGCTCGCCCCCGAGCAGTGGTGCATCGTGATCGCCGGCCAGTTCGGCAACGGCGGCTCCAGCAGTCCCAGCCACGGCGCCATGGGCCTGGCCGAAACGGGCTGGGTGGTGCATCACAGCGACAACGTCGCCGCCCAGCGCCGGCTGCTGGCCGAGGTGTTCGCCGTGGAGCGGCCGGCCCTGATCTACGGCTGGTCGATGGGGGCTCAACAGGCTTACCAATGGGCGGTGCAGCATCCCGAACAGGTAGAGCGGATCTGCTGCATCGCCGGCACGGCGCGCACTTCCCCCCACAACCGTCTGTTCTGCCTCAGCCTGCGGCAGGCCCTCACCGCCGACCGCCACTGGAATGGCAGCGGTTTTGATGCCATGCCCGAGCAGGGGCTGCGCACCTTTGCCCTGATCTACGCCAGCTGGGCCGCCAGCCAGCCCTTCTTCCGCACGGTGAACGGCTCGATCGAGGCCCATGTGGAGCAGCAGTGGCTGCCCCACTACCGCCGCCATGACCCCCGCGACCTGATCGCCATGCTCGACACCTGGCTCGCCCATGACGTGGCGGGCGGCGGCGATCTGGCCGCTGCCCTCGGCCGCATCACGGCCCGAACCGCCCTGGTGGCCTGCAGCCACGACCTCTACTTCCCCCCCGCCGACCTGGCCGCAGACGCATGCGCCATCCCCGGCGCCTGCCTGCACACGATCCACTCCGAACTCGGCCACCGCGCCGGCAATCCCCACAGCAGCACGGCGGAGCAGCTGCAGCTGCGCCACATCACCAGGGAGCTGCTGCAGCTCCCCACCCCCCATCTCGCCAGCCGATGACCCCCCTCGCCCAACGGCTCCAGGAGCTCGAGCTCTCCTTCCTGCTGATCTCCTTCACCGACCTGTTCGGCATCCAAAGGGCCAAGCTGGTGCCCGCCTCCGCCGCCGAGGCGATGGGCCGGGACGGCGCCGGCTTCGCCGGCTTCGCGGCCTGGCTGGATCTCTCCCCCGCCGACGGGGACGTGATGGCAATCCCCGATCCCGCCAGCCTCACCCCCCTGCCCTGGCAGCCGGGCGTGGGCTGGGTGGCGGCGGAGCTGGTGCTGGCCGGTGAGCCGATGGCCCAGTGCCCGCGCCGCCTGCTGCGGCTTCAGCAGGAGCGGGCGCTGCAGCTGGGCTTCGAGCTGCGCAGTGGCGTGGAGGCCGAGTTCTTCCTGCTGGGCGCCGATGGAAGCAGCATCGCCGATGCCGCCGACCACCAGGAGAAACCCTGCTACGACCAGCTGGCCCTGATGCGCCGCTACGGGCTGATCGGACCGCTGCTGGAGGCCATGGAGCAGCTGGGCTGGGGGCCCTACCAGGCCGATCACGAGGATGCCAACGGCCAGTTCGAGCTGAACTGGACCTTCGCCGACGCCCTCACCACCGCCGACCGCCACGCCTTCTTCAAGGTGATGGTGAAGACGCTGGCGGAGCAGCAGGGCTTCAAGGCCAGCTTCATGGCCAAACCCTTCGCCGAGCGCACCGGCAACGGCTGCCACACCCACCTCTCACTCTGGGGTGCACCCGGCTACAGCGCCGCTGGCGTCAATCTCTTCCATGACCCCGCCGGTGAGCTGGGCCTGTCGCCCCTGGCCTATCAGTTTCTGGCGGGTCTGCTGGAGCACGCACCAGCCCTGTGCGCCCTCACCAACCCCACGGTGAACAGCTACCGGCGGCTGGCGGCGCCGCCCACCACCTCGGGGGCCACCTGGAGTCCGGCGGGGATCAGCTACAGCGGCAACAACCGCACCCACCTGCTGCGCATCCCCGACGACCAGCGCCTGGAGCTGCGGCTGCCCGATGGCTCAGCCCATCCCTATCTGCTGCAGGCCGCCATCCTGGCGGCGGGCCTGGACGGCATCGAGCGAGGGCTCGAGCCAGGACCTCGCCATGACAACGACAACTACGCCGCCCCGCTGGGACCGGAGATCTGCCCAAGGCTGCCGGCCGATCTGGGCGAGGCCCTCGATGCCTTCGACGCCGACACCGGCCTGCGCCAGGCCCTCGGAGAGGAGTTCTGCCAGGCCTACGGCAAGCTGCGCCGCCGCCAGTGGCAGCGGGAACGGGGCGACATCAGCGACGCCGAACGGTGCACATCACTGGATTGCTGAGATGCCTGGGCAGCCGTGGCAACTCTGAGTCAACGCCATGGCGCAGGCCCCCATGCCAGAGCAACCCAAAGCTGCAGGGCTGATCCAGCGCTACCGGGAGGAACTGCAGACCCGCCACTACGCCCGTCGCACGGTGAAGACCTATGAGCAGTGGCTCAGAAGGTTTCTGCGCTTCCACAACCTGCGACACCCCAGAGAGATGGGCAGCGCGAGGTGAATGCCTTCCTCAGCCATTTGGCCGTGAATCGGCAGGTGAGCCCCTCTACCCAGAACCAGGCACTGTCGGCGCTGCTGTTCCTGTACCGCGAACTGCTGGAACGGGACCTGGAGCTGGAGGGTGTGGTGCGGGCGCGCACGCGCCGCAGGCTGCCGGTGGTGCTGACGGTGCAAGAGGTGCGGGCTGTGCTGCAGCGGCTGGTGGGTGCCGAGGCGCTGGTGGCGGGGCTGCTCTACGGCAGCGGCCTGCGGTTAATGGAGGCGTTGCGGCTGCGAGTGCATGATCTGGACTTCGGCCGGCAGGAACTCACGGTGCGCGACGGAAAGGGCGGGAAGGACCGACGCACCCTGCTGCCCCTTCGCGTAGCGGAGCAGCTGCGCTCCCATCTGGTGGACGTGCGGGTGATCCACCAACGGGATCTGGCCAAGGGCTTGACGTGACCCCCTTCGTCGGTCCAGGCCTTATGAGAGTGGGTGGGTGTAGTCATGCTGCAGCTCCCTGTTGAGCTGCCTCCAGGGGCGTCAGCCCCTGGAGGGCCGAGTGCGGCCTGCGTGAGTTGTACTCCCAGCGCCAACGATCGGCCAGGATTTGCGCCTCCGGAGCGGTGGTGAACAGCTCGGTGTTGAGGAACTCATCCCAGAAGCGGCCATTGAACGATTCCGCGAATCCGTTCTCCCAGGGAGATCCAGGCGCGATGTAGGCCGTTCTGGTGGTGGTGCTGGCCTCACACCAGTCGCGTAGAGCCTGCGCAATGAACTCCGGCCCGTTGTCCGATCGGATGTACGCCGGTGCTGGGTAGAGGCTGGTGAGTTCCTCCAGCACGGCCACCACATCCTTGGCCTTGCACCGCCTGCGACCCGGATCGCCAGGCAGAGGCGGCTGTGCTCATCGATCACGTTCAGGAACTTGAGTCTGCGGCCATCGGCGGTGGCGTCGAACTGGAAATCCATGGCCCACACCTGGTGGGGATGCTCAGCCCGGTGACGCCTCACCGAGCCGTCCGCCGGCCGTGCCCGCTTCCGCTTCCTGGGAGTGGGGCGCTGCAGACCCTCCTCCCGCCAGAGCCTTTGCACCCGCTTGTGATTCACGGTCCAGCCCTCCCGCCGCAGCAGGCGGTAGGCCATCCGGCGGCCCCAACGGATGTGGTCCGCGGCGATCTCGCGGAGACGCAGCCGGAGCTTGGCCTCCTCGATCGAGACGACCTTGCCGCCATGGCGCTGGGTGCTGCGGTGCTGGCCCACCACCCGGCAGGCCAGGCGTTCAGAGGCCCGGTAACGCTCCTGCAGGACCGTGACGGCCCTGCGGCGACGCTCCGGGCTCAGAAGTTTCCCTCGGCGAGGTCCCACTGCTGCGCAGAAGCCTGCGGCTAGAGCATGGCCTTCTCCAACTCTGCTTCTGCCAGAAGCTTCTTGAGCCGGGCGTTCTCCTTCTCCAGCTGGGTCAGCCGTCTGGCCTCCTCGGCCTGCATGCCCCCGTACTGCTGCCTCCAGCGGTGGTAGGTCGGTTGCGTCACCTCGATGACGCGGCAGACGTCGGCGACGGTTTTTCCCTGGGCGATCAACTGCTCGGCCGTCTTGAGCTTGCGGATGATCTGCTCGGCTGTGTGCCTGGTGCGTTTCATGGTCGAGTCCCCGGCCCAGTTTGGCCGGCTGAAGACTCTCATTCACCCTGGACCGGTTTCCGGGGTCCACGTCAGGCTGGGGGCGGGTGCAGCTGCCCCATGCCCTCGCCCGGAAGTATCCGAATGCCTCTGTCGAATGGTGTTGGCAGTGGGTGTTCCCACAACACAGCCGCTGGTTCAATCCGGCCACCGGTGAAGAGGGCCGCCACCACCTTGATCCCAGCCTGATCCAGAAAGCGGTGCGCAAGGCGGTGCTGGCAGCTGGGATCAGCAAGCCGGCCACCTGCCACAGCCTGCGCCATTCGTTCGCCACCCACCTTCTGGAACGCAGCCAGGACATCCGCACCATTCAGGAGCTACTGGGGCACAGCGATTTGAAAACCACGATGATCTACACCCATGTACTGAATCGGGGCCCAATAGGCGTCACCAGCCCTGCCGATGAACTCTGACTGTGTATCAGGTGTGCCATACGGTTATCGGATCCGCATAAAACCCCTCATCCAACTGGCCTGGCCATCAGAAACCAATGCGCTGGAGTCAAGTTGGCGCCCATGGCCGAGTGCACCGAGAAGAGATAGGCTGACAGGGGCGCGTGGGTTGAGGTAGATACCGGACCCGCCCATTCAGCGTTGCTTCGACCGTGTTTTTACGGTTTTTCTCGGTGCCTAGGATATCTGCACGGCTAAGCAACAGCAAGCTCGAGCCGACACCGCCTGCTAGCCGAACGACGTTCGTCAAGAACGGCGGTGCGGCTCAGCTAATCGTTAGGTGCTATCGCCATTAGTATAGTTGTTTCAAAAGTCTTTCTCCAAGGTGTAGCGAGATGGAATTTCAGCTCAGTGAATACCGCCAAGGAGTCACCGGAGATGAGTTGACAGAAGATGTCAGGAAAATTGCAAAGCTTGTTGGCAATAAGTATCTTTCATATCAGCGATATAGAAAAGCCGGTGGTCGCTACGGGGATCATACGTTCAGGAGACGATTTGGATCTTGGACAAAAGTTCTAGCGGTGTCTGGGCTAGAGCAGGTCAAGCCTCGTTCCGAAATGAAGAAGGTTGATCCTGATAACATCATTTCTGACGTCAAGCGTATCGCGGCTGAGCTGAACTCATGCATTGTTACGTCAAAGCAGTATGAAGCCCTTGGAGCTTATGCATTCCCAACGGTAATAGAGAAGTTTGGAATTTGGAAGAACTTACTTGAGAATGCCGGTCTTTCTGTAACCGGCTTTATTGCGAAATACTCCGACATTGAAGTATTCACAGAGATAGAAAGAATATGGACAGTCCTTGGCAGGCAGCCTACGACTACTGATCTTAAACGAGGAATCTCAAGAATATCCTTGGAAGCGCTTAGCCGTCGGTTTGGTGGATGGAGAAATACGCTGGTAGCATTCTTGGAATATGTAAGCGACGGTAGCTCTCCGAATCAGGACGACCTTGACAATGTAGCAAGCGAAGAGTCAGTCATCCCATATACGGAAGTGGACGCTGCAGGAGAAAATAGAAAGAAGAGAACGCCGAGGAATATAAATCTTAGGTTGAGATTTCGAACCTTACAGCTGGATGCATTTAAGTGTCGCGCTTGTGGTGCGTCTCCTGCCAAAAACCCTGAGACCGAGCTCCATGTAGATCATATTGTTCCATGGTCAAAAGGTGGCGAAACAGAACTCGACAACTTGCAGACGCTTTGCTCGAAATGCAATTTGGGAAAGAGTAATTTGCACAATCTGACTCATACCACCTAACATCGCCATTCACCTGAGCCGCCACCGCAAGGCCATTTCCTTTATGCCTCACTCACAGCGGCCAGGTGATGGCAAGCGTTCGAAGGATGTGTCGTCTTTGATGGGAGCCAGCAAGGCAGCATTGCGTGGCCGTAGCCAAGAGGCTACAGTTGGGTTATGGTTGAAGTCCGCCAGACAGAGCGTTTCGTCCAGTGGCTTGCGGGTCTGCGTGATCTGAGGGCCAGAGCGAAGGTTCAGGCCAGGATCGAACGCCTCATCGGCGGCAATCCTGGTGACGTCAAACCCGTCGGGGCCGGCGTGTCTGAGCTGCGCATCAACTATGGCCCTGGATACAGGGTCTATTACCTGCAGAGGGGCTCCGCATTGATCATCCTGTTGGCTGGAGGAGACAAGTCCTCACAGGCCAAGGACATTGATGAGGCGCTTCTGCTGGCAGACAACCTGAGTGAGGAGATCTGATGAAAGTCACGACCAGCCCCTACGACGTTGCCAAGCATCTACGAACCCAAGAGGAGATGGCGGCCTATCTGGAAGCCTGCATCGAGGAGGCGGATGGAGATGTGGCTTTCATTGCCAAGGCCCTTGGTGACATCGCACGCGCCCAAGGGATGACCAAAGTGGCCAAGGATTCAGGGCTATCCAGAGAAAGTCTCTATAAGGCACTCTCGGGGGACCGCAGTCCGAGCTTTGACACGATCCTCAAGGTCGTGTCGGCCTTGGGGCTTAAGTTGAGTGCCACTGTGAGAAGTGAAGCTGAGGTGGCTTGAGCTCTGCTGGCGAAGCGACGGTCTGCAATCGCTGCCTGTTGAGAAGCGACACCTTCGAACAAGCCCCTTGAGTGGACAGGCCTTAGTCAATTCTCGATGGATTGCGATAGCTTCTTGCCTGCCACTCAGGGACAGCGTTCGAAGGATCGGTAAGAGCGAGCAGAAATGCCCCGTGGAGGAGGCCGCTGCTGCTGGCATAAGTAGACCCTGCAACCAGTTCCGCGAAAAGCCCGCCAACGATGGCCGTAATACCGTTTGGCAGCTGGTATGATGATGGAGTAGAAGCGGGGTGCTTGCCATGGCTGTGATCTCACTCAAGTTGACCGGAGCCCTTGATGCGCAGCTCACGGAGCAGGCTCATCGTCGTCGGCTGAGCAAGTCTGAGTTGGTTCGACGAGCATTGACAGCGTTTCTCCAGTCCTCAGAGCAGGGTGTGGAAGACTCAGCACCACAATCCGCCGCTGATCTGTTAGCCGATTTGGTTGGTTGTTGTGAAGATGGACCAGTAGATCTGTCATCTAACCCTGCTTACATGTCTGACTTCGGTACAAACTGATTATGGCGGTGCTGCTGGATACAGGCCCTTGGGTTGCCGTGTTGAGTCGCAACGACACCCACCATAGATGGGCTATTGAACAGTTTCGGTGTTTTCAGCCTCCGTTGCTGAGCTGTGAGGCTGTCGTTGCGGAGACTTGTTTTCTGCTGAAGCGCTCCGGTTTTGATCCTTCCCTGGCGTTGCAGTTCATTGAGCGAGGGGTCGTTCAATTGCCTTTCGTTCTCCAGGAGCAGATCGGCTCTGTGAGTTCACTCTTCAAGCGGTATGAGAATGTTCCTGCATCTCTAGCTGATACTGCTTTGATTCGACTGTCGGAGATGAACGACTCACCATTGCTTCTCACTACCGATAACGACTTCCATATCTACCGCCGCCATGGAAGGCAAACGATTCCTTTGGTCAGCCCGCGATAACTCTGGATCCTGCAGTAGATGCGAAGGTCTGCGGAGGTTGTCTATAGAGAAGCGACACTTCGAACACACCCCTCGAGTGGACAGGGCACCACCAACTCTATGGTGCCCCACGCCAGGCTTCATGCCTGCCACTCAGGGGCAGCGTTAGCTCTGCAATGAGGTGTGCAAGGCCAACGACGCGGAGGAATGCTGCCGATTGAACGAGTCTCACCTCGGATAGAGATGGGGTTCCCTCGATTTCTTGTCTATCGATGAAGGGTTCAGAAGAACGAGTGTAGGAGCAACGATGAATCGCTGCTCATAGTGTGGCGCCGGCGCCGGCAGCGCTCCGAGCAGTACCGCACCTCCTCCCACACGTCCTTCCATTTCTTACGCCATTGAAACGGTCGCCCACACACGGGGCAGATCTTGCTGGCGCGCTCTGCGGAATTGGTCATCGGGAATTCAGGGGAAGGTTCAGATCAGATCCGCAGGGAATGAGCTGGTTCCATGAGGCATTGGATGACAGCTCCATTGATCCAGTTCAGACACGACATGCCGTGACAACGCGCATTCCAAAGACGAAACAGCTCCTGAGTCTCCTCCAGGTTCTCGAACTCAGCCACGCTGATGCTCCCCCAGCCGTCATGGCTGACGACGCTTTAGGGCTTGCGCTGCTGGGGCATGGCTGTCAAAGCAGATTCGCCGCCAGCTCCGCCAGTGGTGAGCGCTCACCGCGCATCAGCGTCACATGGCCGGCCAGCGGCTGTCCCTTGAAGCGCTCCACCAGCCAGGTGAGGCCATTGCTCTCCGCGTCCACATAGGGATTGTCAATCTGATAGGGATCACCGGTGAGCACGATCTTGGTGCCTTCACCCACCCGGGTCACGATCGTCTTCACCTCATGGGGAGTGAGGTTCTGGGCTTCATCCACCACCATGAACTGGCGGGGAATCGAGCGGCCGCGGATGTAGCTGATCGCCTCCACCTCCAGCAGTCCCATGCCCTTGAGATCTGACCAGTTGCCGCGCTGAGAGCGCTGACTTCGCCCGCCTCCTGTGCCCCCAGGGCCGTTGCTGCGACCCGCCTCCTCCGCACTGCCACCCAGCAGGAAGTCGAGGTTGTCGATGATCGGCTGCATCCAGGGACCCATCTTCTCTTCGAGATCGCCGGGCAGGAAGCCCAGCTCCTTGCCCAGAGCGATCACCGGCCGGGTCACCAGCAGGCGTTCATAGAGGCGCTCATCGGCCACCTGGTGCAGGCCGGCCGCCAGGGCCAGCAGGGTCTTGCCCGTGCCCGCCTTGCCCACCAGGGTCACCAGCTGGATGTCGGGATCGAGCAGCAGGTCGAGGGCGAAGGTCTGCTCGCGGTTACGGGCCTGGATCCGGCCCAGGCGAACCTTCTGGGCCCGCTGCAGCGGCTGCAGGGTGCCCGTCTGGGCCTGGAAGCGACTCAGCATGGTGTGGGCTGGCTGGGCCAGGTCGATCAGCATCACCCCCTCGTTGGCCTGAGGGGGGGCCGGCAGATTCAGGCCGTCGACGCTCAGCCCGGCCCCGTGCTTCACCTGATCCATCTGCTCGGCACGGGCCCACAGCTCGCAGACCCCCGGATAGAGGTCGTCGATCGCCACCTTGTCGGTGCTGTAGTCCTGCGCGATCAGACCCACCGCATCGGCCTTGATGCGCAGGTTGGTGTCCTTGGTGACTAGCACCACCGGCGGCTGGCTGCCGATCACCGCCTCCAGGCGCTGGGCCTCCAGGGCCACGGCGAGGATGTTGTTGTCGCCGTTGCCGGCCTTCAGCTCCGGGGGCAGCTGCGCCAGGGTTTCGGCGCGGCAGAACACCACCTTCAGGGTTCCCCCCTGGTCGCCGTTGGGCACGCCGTCGGCCAGGTTGCCTTGGGCCCTGAGGTCGTCGAGCAGACGCGACACCTGGCGGGCATTGCGACCCTTTTCGGCGGGGTCGCGCTTGAAGCGGTCGATCTCCTCCACCACTTCGATCGGGATCACGATCGCGTTGTCTTCGAAGCGGGTGAGCGCAGCCGGATCGTGCAGCAGCACGTTGGTGTCGAGCACGAAGGTCTTGCGCATCCCCAGGCCGCCCGGCCAGCTGGCAGCGACGCTAGATCCCCGGCTGCACGTACGCTCCGGCGAGCCACACGCCGTTGCCGTTGTTCCTCGCTGCCGTGTTCAAGATCGTCCTGGTGCTGGCCCTGCTGCTGGGGCTGCTGCTGCTGTGGCTGGAGCTGCGCCACCGGCTGCGGCCGGCCTCTCCCCTGAAGCTCAGCGCCGATGGCTTCAACGTGGAGCGTTCTCCCGCCGATCTGCCGGGGGGCTACCGGGTGAGCGGCACGATCACGATCCGCAACCCCCATCCCCGCATGGAGGTGTTCGTGCCCGAGCTGGAGCTGCGCCCCACCCTGCTGGGTCGCGGCGACCTGGCAGGCGTGCAGCTGCTCAGCCGGGTGCGTGCTGACCATCCCGACGAGGAGGGCCGCGCCGATGGCTACTGGGCCGCCTACATCGTCAAGGGCCGCAAGGCCACCAGCGCGCGCCTCAGCCTTGAGCTGCGCCCCGGCCCCGGCCAGGACCTCGACGCCCTGCTCGACACCCTCTGGCTCGAAGTGCTGTGGGTCAACTACGGCCCGTTCGGCCGCCTCTGGCGCCGGGACGGAATTCTGGTGCCGCTGCGGCTGCCCACCCCGGTGGAGCCCGCCACCGCCACCTGGCGTGCAGGGGAACGCTGTGCAGTACTGCCCGTGCGCACCCACCTGCTCGGCAGCCTCGATGACGCCGAGGCCGTGCTGCGGCGCTACGCCGGTGCCCTGCTCCAGCCAGGTGACGTGCTCACCCTGGGGGAGACCCCCCTGGCGGTGATGCAGGGCCGCTACCAGCACCCGGAGATGGTCACGCCCTCAGGGCTGGCGCGGCTGCTCTGCCGGGTGTTCCACCCCACCAGTTCCCTCGCCACCGCCTGCGGGCTGCAGAGCCTGATCGACGTGGTGGGCCCGGCCCGGGTACTGGGCGCCTGGCTGGTGGGCACGGCCCTCAAGCTGGTGGGCTCCAAGGGCTGGTTTTACCGGCTGGCAGGGGATCAGGCCCGCCTCATCGACGACGTGACCGGCACCACGCCCCCCTACGACCAGACGATCGTGCTGGGGCCCCACCAGCCGGAAGTCTTCTGCGCCCGCATGGCGGCGGCCCTGGGGGTGGCGGTGGCCGTGGTGGACGTGAACGACCTGGGCCGGGTGAAGGTGCTGGCCTCCAGCAGTGGCTGCGACGAGACCCTGTTGCAGCGCGCCCTGCGCCCCAACCCGGCGGGCAATGCCAACGAACGCACCCCCGTGGTGCTGGTGCGGCCGGCCTGAACCCCACGGCCCCAGCCGCGGCGGCGGCCAAGCGGTGCCGCTTCAGCGGCGATAGCATCAGCCCAGAGTGGCTTGATTTGAGCCAGTCCACTGCTCAGCCCACACTCGAGCCTGTCAAGGTCCATTACGAGGTCTGCCAGGGATGTCGGTGCTTCCCCCATCCACTGCCAGCACCCCCATGGAGGCTCCACCGAGCCACGGCTCTGCTGGCGGCGAAGGCTCCGGGCTCGATGCCCCTCTGCGGCTGGAGCCACTGGCTGGCTGGCACATTCCGCTGCTGCATGATCCCGCCTACCTGCCCCTGCACCCGCTGCTGCAGCGCGCCGTGCTGCTCACCATGCCCCAGAGGCTGCTGCAGCTGCTGAGCAGCCGGCCCTCCCTGGGCCCGCAGGTGCTGGTGGCCCTGCGCCAGCAGACGCCCCAGGGATTGATCGTGACCCGGCGGCTCAACCGCAGCGGCAGCTGCTGGCAGGTGCAGCACCTGCGCCTCTCGGCCACGCAGGCGCGGCGGGAGCTGGCCGGCACCCTGCTGAGGGAGGCGATCCGGCGGGGCCGGGGGGCCAGCAGCTGGATCGCCACCGCCTCCAGCCTCGACCGCGACCGTCTGGCGGTGCTGCGGGAGCAGGGCTTTCAGCCGCTGCGCACCGATCGGCTGTGGCGCTGGCCCCCGACCAGCCCCTGCCGTGGCGACGCCGCCGGCCTGGAGCTGCGCCCCCTCAACCGACGCACCGCGCCCGAGCTGTGGCATCTGGAGCAGGCCGCCTGTGCCGCCCAGCTGCGCCAGCTGCTGGACCGACGCGTTGACGACCTCCTGGCCCAGAGCCACGGCCGCGGCTGGATGCTGTTCGATCCCTGCCGGGAGCAGGCCGTGGCTGCGGTGCGCTGGATCGGTGAGCACGCCGGTGGCGGCCACGACGTGAAGCTCACCGTGCATCCCGGCTGGCAGCACCTGTTCGGAGACGCCACCGCGCTGCTGCTCAGCCAGGCCCAGCACAGCTTCGCCGAGGGTCATGCCCTCTGGCTCGGCTGCGACGTGAGCCAGGAGAACGGCCAGCGCTGGCTGGCCCAGAGCGGTGCCGAGGAGCGCGGTGAACGGGTGCTGATGGCCCGCAGCGTCTGGCACCGGCAGGAGCTGCGGGCCCCTGCCCAGCTGGCCGCCCGTCGGCTGGAAGCGGTGTGGGAACAGTGGCAGCCCCGTCGCCAGCCCATGCCCACGCCGGTGGGCCCAGGGCAGGGCGGTCTGGCCGATGCCCCCTGAGGCGCTCGCCGCAGGCAGGCGGCGGCAGGCCCCGCGGCCCCGCTCGGTGCTGGCGGTTGATGTGGGCCGCCGTCGCATCGGCCTGGCCGGCTGCGACCCGCTGGGCCTCACCGTGAGCCCACTGCCGGCCCTGGCCCGGGGGCGCTTTGCGGTTGACCTGACCCGCCTGCAACCCCTGATCGCGACGCGGCGGGTCGAGGCCCTGGTGGTGGGCCTTCCACTCGACAGCGCTGGCCAGCCCACCGAGCAGTGCCGCCACTGCCGCCGCTACGGCGAGCAGCTGGCCAAAGCCACCGGCCTGCCCCTGGCCTGGGTGAACGAGCACGGCAGCAGCTGGTCGGCGGCCGAGCGCCATGGCCTCCACGGCGACCGCTCCGGTGCCCTGGACAGCGCGGCCGCCCAGCTGCTGCTGGAGCAGTGGCTGCAGGAGGGTCCGGAACCCGCCATGCAGGCGCCGGTGGAGCGGGCGACCATCGCCAGGGGCGCGGAGTCCCAAGTTGCACCATCCTGAGGGGCACAGCTCCTCCGATGGCGAGCACCGCAGGTTCATTCATGACTGGCTCCGGCGAGATCCGCTCCGATGTGCCCACCCTCCTGGTGCGGGATCAGCAGGGCCGCCAGCTGCTCTGTTTCCTGGAACAGCTGATTCCCCTCGATGGCCACGACTACGGCCTGCTGACGCCGGTGGACACGCCGGTGTGCCTGTTCCGCCTCAACGACGATGACGACCTGCCCGAGTTGATCGACACCCTGGAGGCCAGCGAACCGATCCTCTCGGTGGCCGATGTGGTGCTGCAGGAGCATGACCTCACCCTGGTGCGCTCGGCGGTGACCCTCACGGTGAGCGGCGAACTCGATGAGCCCGATCCCGACGAGCTCGAGGAAGACGAAGAGGATGACGAGACAGAGACCTACGAGCTGCTGGTGACCTTCATGGCCGACGAGCAGGAGTACGGCCTCTACATCCCCCTCGATCCCTTCTTCGTGGTGGCCCGCATGGAGGGCAACGGCGCCCTGGTGGTGGAAGGCGAGGAATTCGATCGGGTGCAGCCCCGCATCGAGGCCGAGCTGGAGGAGCGGGAGGGGCTGGCGTGATGCTGCGTCAGCTGCTGCGGCCGAACTGGCTGATCGATCGCACCCTGGCGGAACTGCCGATGCAGGACCTGCTGGATCAGGGCATCCGCGCCCTGGTGCTCGATGTGGACCGCACCCTGCTGCCCAGGGGCACGGCCACGATCCTGCCGGAGAGCGCCCTGCGCTGGCTGCAGGCGGCCCGCGAGCAGCTGCCGATCCACCTGTTCAGCAACAACCCGTCGCGGCAACGCATCGGCGCCGTGGCCCGGCAGCTGGACCTGCCCTTCACCACCTCAGCCGGCAAACCCCGCCGTGGCGCCCTGCGCAAGGTGCTGAACCAGTTCGCCCTGCCCCATCACCAGGTGGCCCTGATCGGCGATCGGCTGTTCACCGACGTGATCGCCGGCAACCGGCTGGGGCTGTTCACGGTGCTGGTCAAACCGATCGATCCCCAGGGGCAGCCCTGCCGTCGCGATGGCCTGCAGCGGCTGGAGCTGCGCATGGCCCACTGGCTGGGCAGTGGGCTGGGCAGTGGGATGGGCAGTGGCCGGGGCCGATGAGCACCACCCCCCTGCGCCGGGTGGTGAAGGTGGGCACCAGCCTGCTGCGCGGTTCGGCCGAACGACCCACCGCCGCAGTGATCGCCGACCTGGCAGCCAGCCTCAACCGGGCCCGCCGCCAGGGCGACAGTGTGGCCCTGGTCACCAGCGGTGCGGTGGGGCTGGGCTGCTCCATTCTTGGCCTGGCCCGCCGCCCCACGGAGGTGGAAGCCCTGCAGGCCGCCGCCGCCATCGGCCAGGGGCGGCTGATGGGCCTCTACCAGGACGCCTTCGCCGTGCGCGGCCTCAAGGCGGCCCAGGTGCTGCTCACCCGGGGGGATCTGGCCTCGCGGCGGCGCTATCAGAACGCCTGCCGCACCCTGGCCCAGCTGTTCGCCTGGGGGGTGGTGCCCGTGGTGAACGAGAACGACACCCTGGCCACCGATGAGCTGCGTTTCGGCGACAACGACACCCTCTCGGCCCTGGTGGCCGTGGCCGTTGGCGCGACGAGCTAATCCTGCTCACCGACGTGGACCGTCTCTACTCGGGCGATCCCCGCCAGGACGCCAGCGCCGAACCGATCAACGAGGTGGGCAGCCTGGCGGAGCTGGAGCGCCTCAGCCAGGGAGCCAGCGGCGGTGGCCAGTGGGGCACGGGCGGCATGACCACCAAGCTGGCGGCCGCCCGCATCGCCACCTCCAGCGGCATCCGCGTGCACCTGGCCGATGGCCGTGATCCCGCCGTGCTCGATGCCCTGGTGGCCGGCGAGCGGGTCGGCACCCTGTTCCAGCCCGCCGCCACCCCCCTGCCCGACCGCAAGCGCTGGCTGGCCCATGCCCTGCTGCCCCAGGGCAGTGTGCGGCTCGACGTGGGGGCCGAGCAGGCCCTGATCAGCCATGGGGCCTCCCTGCTGGCGGTGGGCGTGCTGGCCGTGGAGGGCGACTTTCTGCCCCGGGAGGCCGTGCGTCTGCTCAGCAACGACGGCCGTGAGCTGGGCCGGGGCCTCGCCACCCGGGGCAGCGCCGAGCTGCGCCAGCTGATCGGCCAGGCCGGGGTGGAGGTGGTGCACCGCGACCACATGGCCCTGGTGGGTGAGGCTGCGGCCGGTCACCGCGATCGCTCTACGATCCGGCCCAGCTCGTAGTTCCAGCGGCCATGCGCTTCAGCGACCTGCTCGGCCTCCTGAGCGACGTGCAGGCCGCCGGTGGTGCAGGGGCCGTGGCCCACCACCTGGCTGGCGACCCCGGCATCGAGGGGGCTGCCGCCCTCGACCAGGCCGGGGCCGCCCAGATCTGCTTCCTTGAGCCGGGCCACGCGCTCAGCGCAGCCCTGGAGGGCTGCAACGCCGCCGCCGTGCTCCTGCCCGCGCGGGGCGAGGAGGCCCAGGCTCTGCAGGAGCTGGCCAGCGCCCGCGGCCTGGCCTGGGTGGCCCTGCCCGACCCGCGGCTGGGCTTCGCCGAGGCACTGGAGGCGCTGTTTCCAGCCGACCCCCTGCCGGCGGGCGTGGCCCCCAGCGCCGTGGTGGACCCATCAGCGCAGCTGGGGCTCGGCAGCCACATCGGCGCGAACGTGGTGGTGGGGGCCAGGGCCGCGATCGGGGCCCACTGCTGCCTGCACCCTTCCGTGGTGCTCTACGACGACGTGGAGCTGGCCGAGGGCTGCACGCTGCACGCCGGCGCGGTGCTCCATGCCGGCACGCGCCTGGGCCGGGGCTGCGTGGTGCACGCCAACGCCGTGATCGGCAGCGAGGGCTTCGGCTTCGTGCCCACCGCCGCCGGCTGGCGCAAGATGCCCCAGACCGGCCGGGTGGTGCTGGAAGACGGCGTGGAGGTGGGCTGCGGCAGCACCATCGACCGCCCCACGGTGGGCGAAACCCGCATCGGCGCCGGCACCAAGATCGACAACCTGGTGCACATCGGCCATGGCGTGACCACGGGCCGGGGCTGTGCCCTGGCCGCCCAGGTGGGGATCGCCGGCGGAGCGCGCCTGGGGGACGGCGTGATCCTCGCCGGCCAGGTGGGGCTGGCCAACCGGGCCGTGATGGGCAACGGGGCGATCGCCTCCTCGAAGTCTGGGATCCACGGCAGCGTGGCCGCCGGCGAGGTAGTGAGCGGCTATCCCGCCATCCCCAACCGGCTGTGGCTGCGCTGTTCGGCGGCCTTCAGCAAGCTGCCCGAACTCAGCCGCCAGCTGCGGCAGCTGGAGAAGCGCCTGGGCGCCCAGGAGCAGGCCGGGGGCGAACGCTGAGGCCGTTGAGGCCGACGCGTAGCCTCACGCTCCAGGCTCGGTCGCCTCCCTCCATGTCCTCCCGCCACCGGATCACCCTGCTCGCCGGCGACGGCATCGGGCCGGAGATCCTGGCCGTCGCCCGCCAGCTGCTCGACGCGGTGAGCCTCCGGCACGGCTTCAGCCTCGACTACAACGAGCAGCCGATCGGCGGCGCCGCGATCGACAGCTGCGGCGTTCCCTTGCCGGAGAGCACCCTGGAGGCCTGCCGGGCCAGTGATGCGGTGCTGATGGCCGCCATCGGCTCACCCCAGTACGACAGCCTGCCCCGCCAGCAGCGGCCTGAAACCGGCCTGCTGGGCCTGCGAGCCGGCCTGGGGCTGTTCGCCAATCTGCGGCCGGTGAAGATCCTGCCCGCCCTGATCGAGGCCAGCAGCCTGCGGCGCGAGGTGGTGGAGGGGGTGGATCTGATCGTGGTGCGGGAACTCACCAGCGGCATCTACTTCGGCAGCCCCAAGGGACGCGTCGAGACCGACGCCGGCGTGCGCGCCTTCAACACCATGGCCTACAGCGACCACGAGATCGACCGCATCGCCAAGGTGGGCTTCGAGCTGGCCAAGGAGCGCAGCGGCCGGCTCTGCAGCGTGGACAAGGCCAATGTGCTGGATGTGTCGCAGCTGTGGCGCGAGCGGGTGGAGAGCCTCCACGCCAGCGCCTACCCGGAGGTGGCTCTCAGCCACCTGTACGTGGACAACGCCGCCATGCAGCTGGTGCGCCAGCCGAGCCAGTTCGACGTGCTGCTCACCGGCAACCTGTTCGGCGACATCCTCAGCGATGAGGCGGCGATGCTGAGTGGCTCGATCGGCATGCTGCCCTCGGCCTCCCTCGGCAGTGACGGGCCGGGCCTGTTTGAGCCGATCCACGGCTCCGCCCCGGACATCGCCGGCCAGGACAGGGCCAACCCGATGGCGATGGTGCTGAGCGCCGCCATGATGCTGCGGGTGGGCCTGCAGCAGGAGGCCGCCGCAGCCGCCCTGGAGAGCGCTGTGGATCTGGTTCTGGCCCGGGGGTATCGCACCGGCGACCTGATGGCCCCCGGCTGCACCGAGCTGGGCTGCGCCGCCATGGCCGACCAGCTGCTGGCCGCCCTGGAGGGCTGAACCGGCAGCCAACCTGGCCAGCCGGCTGGCCAGGCAACGTTCCATGGGGCTTGGCTGGGCCTGGGGGGGCGACCTGTCAAACTCAGCCGGAGTTTCACTGATCCCCGCGCATGTCGAAGCGTCATCCGGTTGTTGCTGTCACCGGGTCGTCCGGCGCGGGCACCAGCACTGTGAAGCGGGCTTTCGAGACCATCTTCCAGCGCGAGGGCATCACCCCGGCCGTGGTGGAGGGCGACAGCTACCACCGCTATGAGCGCGGGCCGATGAAAGAGGCCATGGCTGCGGCGATGGCGAGTGGTGAGAACTTCTCCCACTTCGGTCCGGAGGCCAATCTCTTCGACAAGCTCGAGGAGCTGTTCCGCAGCTATGGCGAAACCGGTGGCGGTCAGAAGCGCTACTACCTCCACTCCGTGGAAGAGGCCGCCGAGCACAACGGCCGCCTGGGCGTCAACCTCGATCCGGGTCAGTTCACCCCGTGGGAGCCGATTCCCGCCTCCACCGATCTGCTGTTCTATGAGGGGCTGCACGGCGGCGTCGTGGGCGATGGCTACGACGTGGCCGCCCTGGTGGACCTGTTGGTGGGCGTGGTGCCGATCACCAACCTGGAATGGATCCAGAAGATTTCCCGCGACAGCGCCGAGCGTGGCTATTCGGCCGAGGCAATCGTGGACACGATCCTGCGCCGCATGCCGGACTACATCAACACATCTGCCCCCAATTCAGCCTCACCGACATCAACTTCCAGCGGGTTCCCACGGTGGACACCTCGAACCCGTTCAAGATCCGCAACATCCCCACCCCGGATGAGAGCTTCGTGATCATCCACTTCCGCAAGGGTGCCCGGGAGAAGTGGGGGATCGACTTCACCTACCTGCTCGACATGATCCACGACTCCTTCATGTCCAGCCCCACCTCGATCGTGGTGAACGGCGGCAAGATGGGCTTCGCCATGGAGCTGATCCTCACCCCGATCATCCACCGCATGATCGAGGTGAAAAAGGCCGCAGCCTGAGCTGGCCAGCAACGGCTGCATCCGCATAACGGCAACAGCGCTTATGCTGTGCTGAGCAATCTGGAGGCGGTGAGACCATTAGCAACGCCCCATCCGGACCACTCTGTCCTTCCTTTCTGATCCCTGGAGCGTCTGCCTCTCCCGGATTGAATCTGCGTCTGGATCGCATCAACAGCCAGCAGGTGGTGCTGCTGGCCCGACGGGCCCTGTTCAGCTACATGGAGCACTGCCCCGGCGGCCCGGAGCCCTGCGGCGTGGTGCTCCAGGCCGAGCGGGGACGCGTGGTGCTGGAGATGCCGGTGTTGCTGCCAGATGAGCAGTTCATTCCGATCGAGCTGATCCGGGGCCGGCTCACCCGGGGCGGAGGCAGCCGCCTGCGCTGGGCCAGGCCCAGCTGAATCCACAGCCATGGAGCTCCTCCTGACCAACCTCACAGCACCGGCCCCCTCACCGCCGGAACTCTGGCTGTGGGGAGCCTTTGTGCTGGGGGCCTGTGTTGGCAGCTTTCTGAATGTGGTGGTGTGGCGCCTGCCCCGGGAAGAATCCCTGCTGAGCCCCCCGAGTCACTGCCCCCGCTGCGGCACCCGTCTGGCCTGGTTCGAGAACATCCCGCTGCTGAGCTGGCTTGGGCTGGGCGCTCGTTGCCGCCACTGCTATAGCCGGATCCCAGTCCGCTATCCCCTGGTGGAGCTGCTCACCGCCGGGCTCTGGGTGGCAGCCGTGCTGGCCGAGCCCAGCGCCATGGGGCCTGAACCGCTGGCCTGGGGAAGGGTGCTGGCCGGCTGGTTGCTGCTCAGCTGGCTGATTCCCCTCACCCTGATCGACCTGGATCGGCTCTGGCTGCCCGAACCGCTCTGCCGCTTCGGACTGCTGCTGGGTCTGGCCGCCACGGCCCTGCTCGGCCTGGCCCAGGGGGGGGCAGTGGGCCGGGCCCTGGTGCTGAACCATCTGCTGGCCGCCGGTCTGGGGCTGCTCGGTTTTGAAGCGATGAGCGCCCTCGCTGAACGAGTGGTCGGCCAACCGGCCCTGGGCCTGGGCGATGCCAAGCTCGCTGCCCTGCTGGGCGCCTGGCTGGGGCTGGGCGGCCTGGGGATCACCGTGGCGCTGGCCGTGGGCTCTGGCGCCCTGGTGGGGCTGGCCGGTCGGCTCAGCGGCCGGCTGGCCCGCCACGATCCGATGCCCTTCGGCCCCTTTCTGGCCAGCGGCGGGGCCGGGGTGTGGCTGCTGGGCAACGGCTTCTGGATCGAACTGCTGGGGCGCTGGGGTCTGGTGGGAGCTGGCTGATCGGCAAGCGCCTTAAATGGTTCCTCCAGCCCGATGCGTCTCGCCCTGCGCCGATGTCCCTGTTCGACTGGTTCGCCGATCGCCGCAAGCCGCCGCCGGTGGTGCGCGTCACCCAGGAGCCGGAAGAGGGGGATGGCCTCTGGAGCAAGTGCCCGGACTGCGGCCTGGTGGTGTACCGCAAGGACCTGATCGCCAATGCCAGTGTCTGCAAGGGCTGCGGCCACCACCACCGCATCCACAGCGAGGAGCGCATCCGCCTGATTGCCGATCCGGGCAGCTTCGAGCAGCTCGATGCCGACGTGGCCCCCACCGACCCCCTCGCCTTCAAGGACCGGCGCAGCTACACCGACCGGCTGCGCGACTGCCAGCAGAACACCGGCCTGCGCGATGCCGTGGTCACCGGTCTATGCCGCAGCAGCGACCTGCCGCTCGCCCTCGGCGTGATGGACTTCCGCTTCATGGGCGGCTCGATGGGCTCGGTGGTGGGCGAAAAACTCACCCGTCTGATCGAAACGGCCACAGCCCGGCGCTACCCGCTGCTGATCGTGTGCTCCTCCGGCGGGGCGCGCATGCAGGAGGGCATGCTCAGCCTGATGCAGATGGCCAAGGTGTCCGGCGCTCTGCAACGCCACCGCGCCGCTGAACTGCTCTACATCCCCCTGCTCACCCACCCCACCACCGGTGGGGTGACGGCCAGCTTCGCCATGCTGGGAGATCTGATCCTGGCGGAGCCCAAGGCCCTGATCGGCTTTGCCGGCCGGCGTGTGATCGAGCAGACCCTGCGCGAAAAGCTGCCCGACGACTTCCAGACCGCCGAATACCTCCAGGACCATGGCTTCGTGGATGCGATCGTCGCGCGTCCCGACTTCCGGGCCACCCTGGCGGAGCTGCTGCGCCTGCACGGCTGCCGCGAACAGGTGGCGACAGGAGCCACCCCATGAGCCCGCGACAGTCGTTGTGGTCGCTGTTCGCTGGCCTGGTGCTGGGCCTGCTGCTGCTGGCACCGTTGCCGGGCCTGGAGCTGGGACGGTGGCTGGACGTGGCACCGGCCGCTGCCGGCTCGGTGGACTGGCACGAGGTGCCAGCAACGGACGAGGGGCGCCAGTGGTGGGATGCCGGCAGCCTGCGCCGCAGCCGTGACGGCAACCTCTCGGTGCTGAGCCGTTTTCAGCCCGCCAGCGACTCTGACCAGCCCCGCATGGGAGATCTCTATGTGATGGAGGTGGACTGCGGCCAGAAGCTCTACCGGGACACTTCAATCAATGGCCTACCCCAGTTCGGCTCCGAGTGGCAGCCCGCCGCCGGCGACGACCTGATCAGCTCGGTGATCGCCGAGAGCTGCCTGGCCGGTGCGGCGCTGCTGCAGGCTGCCTGAATCCCTTCTCCCTGCTCCGATGGCCGTGAGCCCCGCCACCCTCTCCCAGCGCCCCCTGGGCGTGGCCGTGGCCGGCCTCGGCTTCGGGGCGGCCGTACACCTGCCGGCCCTGCGGGCCTGTGCCGGCACTGAACCGGTGGCCCTCTGGCACCCCCGCCAGGTGCGGCTGGACCGCGTCTGCGGCGAGCAGGAGCTGCCCGGCCACAGCGACTTCGCCGCCCTGCTGGCGGATCCCAGGGTGGAGGCGGTGGTGATCGCCACGCCGCCAGGACCACGCTTTGCCCTGGCCCGGCAGGCGCTGGAGGCGGGAAAGCACCTGATGCTTGAAAAGCCCGTGGCCCTCAACGCCGGCCAAGTGGAGGAGCTGCAGCGGCTGGCCCTGGCCCGGGGGCTCACGGTGGCGGTGGACTTTGAATACCGGGCGGTGCCCCAGTTCCAGCAGCTGGACGCCCTGCTGCGCAGCGGTGAGCTGGGCGATCTGGTGCTGGTGAAGCTCGACTGGCTGATGGGCAGCCGGGCCGATGCCTCCCGGCCCTGGAGCTGGTATTCCCAGGCCGAGGCCGGCGGCGGAGTGCTGGGGGCCCTCGGCACCCATGCCTTCGACATGCTGCGGTGGTTCGTGGGTCCGGGCCGGCGGGTGCATGGCCAGCTCAGCACCGCCATCGGCGAACGTCCCCTGCCGGATGGCAGCGGCCGGCTGGCCGCCGTGGACGCCGAAGACGTTGCCCTGGTGCAGCTGGAGCTGGAGGCGGCCGATGGCCGCATCGTGCCCGCCCAGGTGGCCCTCTCTTCGGTGGCCCGCCGCGGCCGCGGCTGCTGGCTGGAGCTCTACGGCCGCCAGGGCACGGCCGTGCTGGGCTCCGACAACCAGGCCGACTACGTGCACGGCTTCCAGCTCTGGTGCTCCCAGGCCGGGGAGCCGCTGCGCCGGCTTGAGCCCGATCCGGCCCTGGCCTTTCCGCGCAGCTGGGAGGACGGCCGCATCGCGCCGGTGGCCCGCCTGCACGGCTGGTGGAGCCAGGCGGTGCGGCAGGGGCGGCCGATGGTGCCGGGGCTGGCCGAGGCCGCGAGCAGCCAGCGCTGCTGCGATGAGGCCCGCCAGAGCACCTGACGAAACACCGGCATTCGGTAACAACCGCTACGATTCAGGGGCGTTGAGCCCGGGCTTCACCGGGTGCGCCCTTTCGGAGCCACGTCCATGTCCATCACCACCGCCCGTCAGCTGGCCCGCCAGGCCGAGGCCGCCCGCCGCGCCGCCAAGCAGGACGCGTTCAGCCTGCAGGCCCTGCGCCGTCAGCACCTGATCGACTGAGTCGCCTCGCTTACCACGCCACGAGCCAAAGCCGCGGGGGGCATCACCTAGACTCGCCTCCAGTTCCGTCTCCTTTCTGCGAGGTTTCCCATGGCGTTGGTTCCGCTTCGGCTGCTGCTTGATCACGCTGCCGAGAACGGTTACGGCATTCCCGCGTTCAACGTGAACAACCTGGAGCAGGTGCAATCGATCATGGAGGCGGCGTATGAAACCGACAGCCCCGTGATCCTGCAGGCGTCCCGCGGTGCCCGCGCCTATGCCGGTGAGGCCTTTCTGCGCCACCTGATCCTGGCCGCCACCGAAACCTATCCGGACATCCCGGTGGTGATGCACCAGGACCACGGCAACAGCCCCGCCACCTGCTTCGGCGCCGCGGCCAACGGCTTCACCTCGGTGATGATGGACGGCTCCCTGGAGGCCGATGCCAAGACACCCGCCTCCTATGAGTACAACGTGCGCGTCACCAAAGAGGTGGTGGACGTGGCCCACGCCATCGGCGTGAGCGTGGAGGGCGAGCTGGGCTGCCTCGGCTCCCTTGAAACCGGCAAGGGTGAGGCCGAGGACGGCCACGGCTTCGAGGGTGCTCTCTCCAAGGAGCAACTGCTCACCGATCCCGCCGAAGCCGCCGACTTCGTGGCCAAGACCAAGGTGGACGCCCTGGCGATCGCCATCGGCACCAGCCACGGCGCCTACAAGTTCACCCGCAAGCCCACGGGCGAGGTGCTGGCGATCAGCCGCATCGCTGAGATCCACAAGGCTCTGCCCAACACCCACCTGGTGATGCATGGCTCCTCCTCGGTTCCCCAGGAGTGGCTCGACATGATCAACAAGTACGGCGGCGCCATCCCCGAGACCTACGGCGTGCCCGTGGAAGAGATCCAGGAAGGCATCCGCAATGGCGTGCGCAAGGTGAACATCGACACCGACAACCGCCTGGCCTTCACCGCTGCGGTGCGGGAAGCAGCCGCCAAGGATCCCGCCAACTTCGATCCCCGCCACTTCAACAAGCCTGCCCGGGCCTACATGAAGCAGGTCTGCCTCGACCGCTACCAGCAGTTCTGGTGCGCCGGCAACGCCAGCAAGATCAAGCAGCGCGACATCAACTACTACGCCGCCCTCTACGCCAAGGGCGAACTGGAGCCCAAGGTGGCCGTGCCCGCCTGATCGCTTCTACTCCCACGGCCCGCCAAGGCGGGCCCAAACCATGCAGGGGGCCTAGGCCCCCTTTTTTGTTTGCTTCGTCGCCGATGATCCCGCCTTGGAGCGAGCCTCGATGAGCGGCCAGCTGGGCATCTTTGACCCCTCCCTCAGCGCTGCTCCACATACCCAGGAGTTACCTGGCCTTGCCCTGCGCTTCTGGCCCAGCTGGGCCGGCCCCGGGGCCGACAGGTGGATGGAACAACTCAGGCGTGAGGTGCCCTGGAAGCATGACTCCATCACCCTGTTTGGCTGCACCCACCCCGTGCCACGCCTCACCTGCTGGGTGGGAGATCCAGGTTGCTCCTACACCTACAGCGGCGTTGCCGACCCGATCGAGCCCTGGTCGCCCCTGCTCCAGCAGCTTCGAGAGCGGGTGCAGACCGCGGCGGGCTGCCGCTTCAACTCCCTGCTGCTGAACCGCTACCGCGATGGTCGCGACGCGATGGGCTGGCATGCCGATAACGAGCCGGAGCTCGATCCCCGGGCGCCGATCGCGTCCCTGAGCTTCGGGGCTCCCCGCAGCTTCCGGCTCAAGCCCAGGGCCCCTGGCCGCAATCAAGGCAAGCCGCTGGTCTACGAGCTGGGCCATGGGGATCTGCTGGTGATGGATCCCCCCACCCAGGAGCATTGGCTGCACCAGGTGCCCCGGCGCCTGCGACTGCGCCAGGAACGCATCAACCTCACGTTCCGTCGGATCCGTTCAGCGGCTCCACCGCCGTGGCCGCTGTGGAGCGGCCGGGGTCGAGCAGGGCCTCGAGGGCTTCGCTGAGGCTGGCCTCCATCGCAATCCGAGAGCTGTCGCTCACCACCACCCGCGTCAGGGTGGGCAGGCCGCCGGCCCGGGCCTGCAGGTACACCGGCTCCACATAGAGCAGACCCTCGCCGATCGGCACCACCAGCAGATTGCCCTGGATCACCTTGGAACCGGCCCGGTCCCAGAGGCCGAACTGCTGGCTGATCCGCGGGTTCTGGTTGATCAGGGCCTGCACCTGCTCAGGCCCGTAGATGGGCAGCTGGCTGGGGAAGCGCAGCAGGGTGAGTTCGCCGTAGTGGGGGGCATCACTCCGGGCGGCCAGCCAGCCCACCAGGTTGGGGCGGGCCAGCGGGGTGAGGGGCTGCAGCAGCAGAAACTCCGGCTCCTTCTCCCCCGGCAGCTGGGCACTGGCATGGAAGGGCTCCACCCGCACCTGCTCCTCGCCGTAGAGCTCCTTGGGCACCTGCCACACGTCGTCGCCGCTGTAGAAGATGCGCGGATCGGTCACGTGGTAGCGGAGCAGCTGGGTGGTCTGCACCTCGAACTGCCAGCGGGGATACATGATGTGCTCCCGGATCGCCGCGGGCATCGCCGTGATCGGCTGGAACAGCTCTGGAAACAGCTTCTGCCAGCTGCGAATCAGCGGATCGGCGGGCTCCGCCACGTACAGCACCATCTGGCCGGTGAAGGCATCCACCACCGCCTTCACCGCATTGCGGGCGTAGCGCAGTTCAGGCCGGTCCGGCACCGCGGCGCTGTAGGGGTAGAAGGCACTGGTGGTGAAGCCATCCACGATCCAGTACTGGTGCTGGTCGGCGCTGAACGGTGCTGAGCCATCCAGCTGCACCGACACCAGGTAGGGATCGGCCTCAAAGCGCACGAAGGGAGCCGCCGTGCGCAGCCGGTCGCGCACTTCCCGGTGCAGCAGCAGGCGGGTGTCGCCGGTGAGTTCACCACCCACCAGCAGCTTGGGCTCCCCCAGGTAGATCGCTGCGGCCAGGCGCTGCCAGCCCTGGGCCAGGGGCACCCCGGCACCGCCGCTGTAGTGGATGTAGAAGTTCTCGTCGCCCTGGGGATAGTTGAACTCCTGCACCGCCGTCGGCGCCAGCGCGTAGGGGGAGGGCAGAGCGCCGAAGTAGAGGAAGGGGTCCTGAGTGGGCACCACCTGCTGCACCTCGGCCTTGGTGATGCCCAGCTGGCTGTTGCCCTCCACCCGGGTGGAGGGGCCCAGATCGGAGATGAAGAAGTCGGGCAGGCCCTCGGGGCCGCTGGTGTTCACCGGCGACAGGGTGAAGCCGTTGCCGTGGGTGAACACCAGGTGGCGGTTCAGCCAGGTGCGGGCAGTGCTGGGCAGGGCTCCCTGGTCGAGTTCCCGGGCCGCCATGAACACCTGCTGGCGCCCCAGGCCCTCCTCGGAGCGCAGCCGGTAGCGATCCACCACCGGCTCTGAGAAGCGGTAGTACACCCGCAGCTGCTGGAGCTGGCGGTTGGTGGCCAGCAGCGGTTCGCTGTCCCAGAGGCGCACGTTGCTGAGGGTGGCCTCGCCGGCGGTGAGGTCCTGGCGCGTGAGGCGGGCGCTGGGCACCCGATCCACGATCGTCATGCCGTCGAGCTGGAAGGCCCGGCGGGTGGCCCCGATCGAGCGGGCCAGGTAAGGCAGCTCCCGCTCCAGCTCCTGGGGGTTCACCAGCAGGTTCTGGAGCAGGGGGCCGAGCAGCCCCTCGGCCAGGGGCAGCAGGGGCAGCAGCAGCGCCAGGCCCAGGGCCAGCGGGGCCCGCCGCCCTTCCCGGGCCAGCGGCACCAACAGCACCACCGCCAGCAGCAGGGCCACGGCGGCGGCTGCAGTGCGCAGGGGCAGGGCCAGATGCACATCCAGCCAGCCAGCCCCCGGCACGCTGCCGGTGGTGCTGAGCAGCAGCTGGTGGCGGCCCAGCCAGAAGGCCAGGGCGAGCAGCAGCGCCAGCAGGGCCAGGGGCGCCCGCAGGGCCAGCAGCTGGGGCGGGCTGAAGCCCTCAAAGCGGCCGTCGCTGAGCTGGGAGCCCCGTGCCAGCAGGCCCCAGAGCGCCAGGCAGAGGCTGCCCAGCACCAGAGCCAGGGCCAGGGTGAGCGCCAGGGCCAGGGCGGGGAAGCGCAGCAGCACAAAGCTCACGTCGGCGCCCAGCAGCGGCTCACGGATGCCGCTGGGCTCGGCCACCACCGCCAGACTCCAGAGACCCCAGCCCCGCCCCAGCACCAGGGCCAGGCCGAGCCCCAGGACGGCGTGCAGCAGTCGCGCCCCGGCTTCGGGGCGAAACCCCAGCAGCACGGCGGCCACCACCGCGGCCAGCAGCAGCGGACCGGGACTGAGCCCCGCCAGGCCGATCAGGCCGTGCAGGCGCTGCGGGTCGAAGGGCTGAAAGGCCAGCCGGGCCGTCAGGCCCCAGACCAGGGCCAGGGGAACCAGAGTGCCCGCCAGCAGCACAAGCAGCAGCAGGCCGTAGGGAAGCGTCGGCAGGGGCAGACGCCCCCTGGCGGCGCCGGGCAAACGCCAGAACCAGAGCAGCCAGGCCTGCAGCAGGGCCGTGAGGCCCAGGCCCAGGCCCAGGCCGAGCAGCTGCAGGCCCCAGCGGCGCAGCAGCACGGAGTCGAGCGAAAACTGGGAGAACCAGCTCCACTCCACCCAGAGCCGGGAGGCCAGCACCGCGGCGAGGCAGGCAGCCAGCAGCAGCAACGGCAGGCCGAGCCGCCACGGGAGGCGGCCGCGGGGTGCTGGGCGGTCGGAACGGGTCACGGGCTGAGGCTAGGCAGCCTGCTCAAAGCGACAAGCCCCAGCGGCAGAGCTCACCGGCTCAGACCCTGGAATTAATTCCGATCCCAGAACTCGGCATTAAAACGAGTCCCTGGAAGGCGCTGTTAGGGTTCGGCATCAACAACGGGCGATCGCTGTGACGGCCACCCTCTCCCGCTCCACCTTCACCGGTCTGCGCTGCAAGGAATGCGGCCACGCCTATGAAGCCGCCGCCCGCCACGTCTGTGAAGACGTCTGCTTCGGGCCCCTCGAGGTGGTGTACGACTACGAGGCGATCCGCAACAAGGTGAGCCGGGCCACGATCGAAGCCGGCCCCGCCTCGATCTGGCGCTACCGCGACTTCCTGCCGATCGAGGGCGACCCGATCGACGTGGGCACGGGCTTCACGCCGCTGCTCAAGGCCAACAACCTGGCCCGGCGGCTCGGTCTCAAGAGCCTCTACATCAAGAACGACGGCGTCAACATGCCGACGCTCTCCTTCAAGGATCGGGTGGTGTCCGTGGCCCTCACCCGCGCCAAGGAACTCGGCTTCAAGACGGTGAGCTGCGCCTCCACCGGCAACCTGGCCAACTCCACCGCCGCCATCGCCGCCCACGCCGGCCTCGAGTGCTGTGTGTTCATCCCCAGCGATCTGGAGCTGGGCAAGGTGCTCGGCACCCTGATCTACAACCCCACCCTGATGGCGGTGCACGGCAACTACGACCAGGTGAACCGCCTCTGCTCCGAGGTGGCCAACACCTTCGGCTGGGGCTTCGTGAACATCAACCTCCGTCCCTACTACTCGGAGGGCTCCAAGACCCTCGGCTACGAGGTGATCGAGCAGCTCGGCTGGCAGCTCCCCGATCACATCGTGGCGCCCCTGGCCTCGGGCTCCCTGTTCACCAAGATCCGCAAGGGCTTTGATGAGTTCATCAAGGTGGGCCTGGTGGACGAAAAAGCGGTGCGCTTCAGCGGCGCCCAGGCCGAGGGCTGCAGCCCCATCGCCCAGGCCTTCGCCGCCGGACGTGACTTCATCACCCCGGTGAAGCCGAACACCATCGCCAAGTCGATCGCCATCGGCAATCCGGCCGATGGCCCCTACGCCATCGACATCGCCAACCGCACCCAGGGCAGCATCGCCGCCGTGAGCGACGCCGAGATCATCGAGGGCATCAAGCTGCTGGCCGAAACCGAGGGCGTGTTCACCGAAACCGCAGGCGGCACCACCATTGCCGTGCTGAAGAAGCTGGCGGAACAGGGCAAGATCAATCCCGATGAAACCACCGTGGCCTACATCACCGGCAACGGCCTCAAGACCACCGAGGCCGTGGCCGACGTGATCGGCGAGCCCTACACCATCGAAGCCCAGCTCGACAGCTTCAAGGCGGCCTGGCAGCAGGCCCAGGCCAGCCACGCAGCTTGAAGGTTCCCGCCCCGAGCAGGACAACCTTAAGGTTCCGGCCCCACGCCTCGCTGTGCTCCAGCCAGGTCATTTACCTCCTCCCGTCCCCCCGCTTCCCCCCATGGGCATCCAGGTTCTGATCCCCACTCCCCTGCAGAAATTCACCAGCGAGGAGGCCAGCGTGGAGCTGGAGGCCTCCAGCATCGACGGCCTGATCGAGGCCCTCGAGGGCCGCTTCCCAGGCCTCAAGGCCCGTCTCTGCGATGAAAACGGCAAGCTGCGCCGCTTCCTCAACATCTACGTGAACAGCGAGGACATCCGCTTCCTCGAGAACCAGACCACCGCCCTCAAGGACGGCGACGAGGTGTCGATCGTGCCGGCCGTGGCCGGCGGCTGAGCCGAAGCGCCCGGGCCGTAGCCATGGCGGCAGTCAGGCAGTCGGGGTTGCTGCTGAATAACGTCACTCAACGCAACGTTTCCGCCCTTCCCCGCGAAGCCGGCGGAGCGCCTACCCGGCCCATCCCATGACCCAGGTTCCCCTGCAGCCCCTGAGCTCTTCCACGGCCCCGGCGGCCAGCAATCCAGACGCCTGCCGCTGGCAGGAGAAAGCCCAGACCTTCGACTACCGCCAGGCCGCCAATCCGATCCGCCGCGGCCTCACCGAGCCCATCCCCGATCACCACTGGGGCCCCGAAGTGCACCGCTCCGGCCCCACTGGCGTGATCCCCCTCGACATCAGCGCCACCCTGGGCTGCAGCGGCCCTGCCACCAGCCCCGCCCTCTCGGCCAACTTCCTGCGCATCCTGGCCGGCGAGGGCCTCAAGGCCGCCGCCGCTGCCACCAGCGCCCTCTTCTACGTGCTGCACGGCGAGGGTGAGCTGCACTGGGGCGGCCGCAGCCTGGCCTGGCAGCAGGGGGATGTGATCACCCTGCCCAGCGGCGATGCCCCCCTGCTGCAGGCCAGCTGCGACAGCGTTCTCTACTGGGTGCACGACGCTCCCCTGCTGCGCTTCCTCGGCGCTGAGCCCACCACGCCGCGCTTTGAGGCCACCCACTTCCCGGCCGCGATGCTGGAGCGGGATCTGCAGGCCCTGCTCGCCGATCCCAGCTCGGCCCGCAGCAACCGCCTCAGCCTGCTGCTGGCCAACGCCGACTGCCCCACCAGCCGCACCGCCACCCACACCCTCTGGGCCATGCTGGGTTTGGTGCCGGCAGCCACGGCCCAGCGGCCCCACCGGCACCAGTCGGTGGCCCTGGATCTGGTGATCGACTGCGATCCGGGCTGCTACACCCTGGTGGGCACCGAGCTCAACGAGGACGGCACCATCCGCAACCCCAGCCGCTCGATCTGGGAGCCCGGCGCCGCCTTCGTGACGCCGCCGGGCCACTGGCACGCCCACACCAACGAGAGCGGGCGCATGGCGCGGCTGCTGCCGATCCAGGACGCCGGCCTACACACCTACCTGCGCAGCCTCGACATCCGCTTCAGCGGTGGCCTGGCCGGCTGAGGCCTGGGCATCGGCCTCCAGCAGGCTGCGGAAGCTGTCGCCGTCGATGGTCTCCTCAGCGATCAGCCTGTTCACCAGGGTGTCCATCAGGGCCCGGCGGGGCCGCAGCTCCGCCACGGCCTGCGCCAGGGCCCGGCGGGCCAGGTCGCGCACCTGTGCATCGATGCGGGTGCTGGTGTCCTGGGAGTAGGGCGGCTCCGAGCGCAGCCAGTCACGCCCGAGGAACACCTCGGCACCACTGCCCTCGAGGGCCTGGGGTCCCAGGCTCGAGAAGCCGTAGAGGGTCACCATCTCGCGGCCGATGCGGGCCACCAGTTCCAGGTCGCCGACCGCGCCCTGGGTCACCTCGCTCGGTCCGAACACGACAAGCTCGGCCGCCCGGCCGCCCATGGCCACCACCATGCGGGCCTGGAGGTAGGCCTTGCTGATCAGCCCGGAATCGAGCACCTCTTCATCCGGCATCGTGCGGGCGAAACCGCCGACGCCGCCGGCCCGGGGCAACAGCGTCACCTTGTCCAGCCTGTCGGCATGGGGCACCACGCTGGTGAGCAGGGCATGGCCCACTTCGTGGTAAGCGATCAGGCGCTTCTTGGCGGAATCCTGCAGCGGGGCCACCGCCAGGCCCATGGTGATGCGCTCCAGGGCATCACTGAGGGCCTGGTTGTCGATGGCATTCAGCCGGCGCCGGGCCGTGAGGATCGCCGCCTCGTTGAGCAGGTTGGAGAGATCGGCGCCGGAGAAGCCCGGCGTGCGGCTGGCCCAGCTGGCCAGGGACACCTCCTCCGCCAGGGGGCGGGTGCGGGCATGCACGGCGAGAATCTCCTCCCGCCCTCGGCGGTCGGGCAGATCCACGGTGACGCGGCGATCGAAGCGGCCGGGGCGCATCAAGGCCCGATCGAGCACATCGGCCCGGTTGGTGGCGGCCACCAGAATCACGCCGGAGTTCTCCTCGAAACCGTCCATTTCGGTGAGCAGCTGGTTGAGGGTCTGCTCGCGTTCGTCGTTGCCGCCGCCGATGCCGGCGCCCCGCTGCCGGCCCACCGCATCGATCTCGTCAATGAAGATGATGCAAGGGGCCTTGGCCTTGGCCTTGCGGAACAGGTCCCGCACCCGGCTGGCCCCCACCCCCACGAACATCTCCACGAACTCCGAGGCCGCCATCGAGAAGAAGGGCACCCCCGCCTCGCCGGCGATGCGCGGGCCAGCAGGGTCTTACCCGTGCCCGGCGGCCCGATCAGCAGCACCCCCTTGGGGATGCGCGCGCCGATGGCGGTGTAACTCTCCGGCGCCTTGAGGAAGGTCACCACCTCCTGCAGCTCCTCCTTGGCCTCGGCGATTCCGGCCACGTCCTCAAAGCGCACCTGCACGGTGTTCTCAGGCTGGACCCTGGGCTTGCTGGCTCCAAAGCCCATGGCCCGGTTGGCCACCTTGGTGCTGCGGCGCAGCATCAGCACCAGGGCCCCCACCAGCAGCAGCACCAGCAGGCCGTTGGAGAGGAAGGAGGCCGTGGCCAGCTCAGCGCGGTCATCGCGCACGGTGAGCGGCACATTGGCGGCCGCCGCGGTGTTCAGCAGCAACTGGTCGTTGCTGAACACAGGCACGCGGGCCTCCCTGCCGTCCTTGAACGTCACCGCCACATCGCGGCGGCGGGGTGAGAGCACCAGCTCCTGCACCCTGCCCTCGCGCAGATCGGCCAGCAGGCCGCTGTAGGAGGGCGCTTCTGTCCCGGCCGGCACAGGGTCAGCGTCTGGAGCTGGGGCCGCTGCAGGGGAGGAGCCTGGCCCTGGCACGGGGGCGCTTTCGGAATCAGGAACGCTTGCAGCAGCCGGAGACGGGCTCTTGCTCACAGGGGTCCGGCTTTCAGGCGACTTTAGCGATTTGACGAAAGGCCAGACGGCAGCGGAGGATCCTTGTTTGGTTGTGAGAGATCTGGGATGGCTGTCCCCAAGAAGAAAACATCGAAGGGCAAGCGCAACCAGCGCCACGCCCACTGGAAAGCCAAGGCGGCCACCGCCGCCGGCAAGGCTCTGTCGATCGGCAAGGCCGTGCTGAGCGGCCGCGCCCAGGGCTTCGTCTATCCCATGGACAGCGAAGAAGAGTCCGAAGACTGATCCCCGCCGGCTTCTCCGCCGGACGTGCATCGAACACAGCGGCGCCGACCATCAAGTAGCGCCACCACCCTGCCGGGCTGCGAGGCGAGGGGATCCTGATAAGGGCCCGGCGGCAGGCTGCACAGGCTGGCGCGCACCAGCCGATCCAGGGCGGCGCCGCTCAGCCATCCCTCGCCAAGGCTGTCGCCACGTCTCCTCCGTTGGCGGGCTTCGGCCTGGAAGCGCCAACGTCTGGGCAGGCTCCAGTGGAGCGGCCGCAGCAGCCAGAGCTCCTCGAAGCGCCGCCACAGGGGCTGATAGGCCTCCAGCGCCTCGTCCCAGTGGGGCAACCAAAGCCTTTCCCGGGCCGTGAGCTCCGGCGCACCCGGGGCTCCAGCAAAGAGCTGGGCTCGCTCGAGGCCAGCAGGGCCCAGCGGCTTGCAGCCCAGCAGCCAGCCCTCCAGCACCACGGCCTCGCAGGTCACCCTGTCCATGCCGGCACGGTCGCCCTCACCGCCGCGCAGGCGCTTGTCGAAACGCGGCAGCCGCCAGGGCTCCCCCGCCGCCCAACCCTCCAGGCTCTCGGCCAGCAGGGGCAGGTCGTGACTGCCGGGCGGCACGCGGCTGACGCCGAAGGGGTTGCCGGCCATGGCCCGCTGGCGCTGCGGCCAGGGCAGGTAGTAATCGTCGATCGAGGCCACCCCCAGCCGCAGCCCGAAGCGGGGAGCCAGCTGCAGCAGGGCGCGCCCCAGGCTGGTCTTGCCGGCCCCCACCGGGCCGTTGAGGGCCAGGATCGGCCGCGCCCCCTGGCCGACCCGTCGCTGCAGCCGCGCCAGCAGCGGCAGGGCAAAGGCCTCGGCCAGGCTGACCTGGATCGGCAGCTCCGCCAGGTGCTCGGCGGTCCAGAGCCGGCGCCACGCCTCGAGATCGGCGATGCCGCAGTGCCGTTGCAGCCAGGGCTCCATCAGGTGCCCAGCTTGAAGGCCTCCAGCACCACGGCATACACCAGGCCGATGCGCAGGTTGTCCAGCACCACCCAGCCCAGCCCGGGCCTTTCCTGCACCAGCCGGCCCCGCAAGCGCACCACCAGCTCCAGAAGCAGCACCAGCGCCAGCACCGCCATCGGCCGCCCGCCGGGGAAGAAGAGCAGCAGATAGCTGGTGAGGTTGCCGCCGGCATAGAAGCCCAGCAAGAGGGCCAGCAGCACCACGCTGCGGTGACGCCAGTTGCCGCGCAGGCTGGCCAGCAGTCCCTGGGCCAGGCCCACACTGAACCGGTTGAAACGGGTCGACTGCAAGGGGTGGGATCTCAGAGCAGGCTCTGCAGATAGGAGAGCGTGATCCGCCCAGCCTGGCAAGGCGGGCCGCGAAGCACCATGGCGTCAGCGCCGAGGCCACTCACCACCGCCCGGGCCGAGGCGAAGCGCTCCAGGGGCAGCGGGCGGCTGTAGTGGCTGAGAGTGAGCAGGCAGGGCAGCCCGGCCGCCGTGGCCGCCGCCAGGCCCTGGGGGGAATCCTCGATGGCCAGCAGGTCGGCGGCCTGCCAGCCCAGGGCCGTCACGGCCCGCTGATAGGCCTCGGGATCGGGCTTCTTGCGTGCCACGTCCTCACCGCAGAGGCGCAGACTGAAAGCCGGGCCCAGGGATCCGAGCAACTGCTGTTCCAGCCCCTGCAGGGCCTGGCGGCCGCTGGTGGTCACGATGGCCTGCGCCAGGCCGGCGGCCCGGGCCTCCACCACCAGCTCCGCCACCCCCGGGCGCAGGCCCAGGCCTCCCGTGGCCAGGAGGCTGGTGTAGTGGCGCTGCTTGCAGGCCTGCAGTGCCCGAACCTGCTCCGGCTCGGGGGGCTCGCCTTCCAGCTCCGTGAGGGCGGCCCGCAGCCGCTCATGGCCACCGCTGATCTCCAGCCAGCGGCCGTAGTCGCCCTCCTGCCAATGGAGCGGCAGCCCGGCCTCCGCAAACGCCCGGTTGAAGGCCACGCGGTGGCCGTCGCGCTCGGTTTCGGCCAGGGTGCCGTCCACATCCCAGAGCAGGGCACGCAGGGCCATCGAGCCAGGGGGAAGCGTCGGGTGCCCACCAGAATGGCCCCCACCCTCGCCGATGGCCCCGTTGCTGCCCCCGCTCGACGAGCAACGCTGGCACCTGCCCACCCCCCTGGGGGAGCTGGCCGATCCCCAGACCCTGGCCCAGCTCAATCCGCCAGGGATGGCGCCCCTGCCAGCGCCGCTGCTGGCGCTGCTGGCCCGCCGCAGCCACCGAACGAGCGCGGCCATCGCGGCCCTGCTGGAGCCTCCCGCCGCACCACCAGCACTCGAGCACTTTCCGGATCTGGCCAAGGCCTTGGAACGGTTGCAGCAGGCCTGCCGCCAGGGCGAGGCGGTGGCGATCTGTGGCGACTACGACGCCGACGGCATGACCAGCACCGCCCTGCTGCTGGGGGTGTTCAAGCGACTTGGAGCCCAGCCGCTGGCCGCCATCCCCAGCCGCCTGGAGGAGGGCTACGGCCTCAATCCCGCCATGGTGGAGCGGCTGGCAGACCAGGGCGTGACGCTGCTGGTGACCGTGGACAACGGCATCGCGGCGGCGGCGGCCTTGCTGCGGGCCCGGGAGCTGGGGGTGGAGGTGATCGTGACCGATCACCACACGATCCCGGCCGTGGTGCCGCCCTATCTGGCCCTGCTGCACCCCCAGCGCACCCCGGAGCACTCCCCGTTCCGGGGCCTGGCGGGGGTGGGGCTGGCCTACGTCCTGGCGGCGGCCCTGTGTGAGGCGCTGCGGCGCCCCGATGCCCTGCAGATGGCCCGCGACCTGTTCTGCATCGGCACCATCGCCGACATGGCGCCCCTCAACGGCGTGAACCGCCGCTGGCTGCTGGATGGCCTGCCGCACCTGCGCCGCTCGCCCCTGGCGGGGCTGCAGGCCCTGCAGCGGCTGGCCGGGGTGGAGGAGGCGCCCCTCGATGCCCAGGCCGTGGGCTTCCAGATCGCCCCGCGCATCAATGCCGTCGGCCGCCTGGGCGATCCCGCCCTGGTGGTGGAACTGCTCACCACCGAGGACGGGCAGCGGGCCCTGGAACTGGCGCGAGAGTGCGAGGCGCTCAACCGCCAGAGGCGTGAACTCTGCGAGGCGATCGAAGCCGAAGCCCTGGCCCTGCTGGAGGCCGACGGCCCCCAGCGCAGCCCCTTTGTGCTGCTGGCCCAGGGCCACTGGCACCACGGCGTGATCGGCATCGTGGCCGCCCGGCTGGTGGAGCGCCTCGGCCTGCCGGCGGCCCTGCTGGCCGGCGAGGGGGGGGGCAGGCTGCGGGCCTCGGTGCGGGCCCGCGGGGCTTTGCCGTGGACCAGGCCCTCAGCCATTGCGCCGACCTGCTGGAGCGCCATGGCGGCCACCCGGCAGCAGGGGGCTTCACGGTGCGCGCCGAGCACGTGGCGGCCCTGCAGGAGCGGCTCAACGGCCTGGCCCGCGCCTGGCTGGAGATCCAGGGCGGCGGCCACCCGGTGGAACCCGAGGTGCTGCTCCGCCTGGAGCAGATCGACCGCGACTTCCTGCACCAGCAGCAACGGCTGGAGCCCTTCGGCATCGGCCATCCCCAGCCGGTGTACTGGAGCTCGGCCTGCCGCGTCAGCCAGCAGAAGCTGCTGCGGGGCGGCCACCTGCAGCTGGAGCTGCGTCAGGGTGACTGCAGCCTGCGCGCCATGGGCTGGCGCTGGCAGGGATCGGCCGACCTGCCCGCCTGGGTGGATGTGGCCTACCGGCTGCGGCTGGATCGCTGGCAGGGCCAGGAGCGGCTCCAACTGGAACTGGTTGGCCTGAGGGGCTGCGGCGACCCCGAGAGCAGGGGGAGGTGCGCCTGCAGCGCTGCGGGCGCTCCTACTGGTGCCGGCGCCAGGGGAATGGCGTCGTGGTGCGCAACGCCGCCGGGGAGGAACTGCTCAGCAGCAGCACGCCTGAACACCCCTATCTCCGCGCCCTGCTTCAGGATGCGGCCCTGGCCCTCGGTCTCGCCGCCTGATGTCCCGCCTGCCCCTGCACCGCCACGACCTGGGCAGCCTGGCCCGGTTGCTCCTGGTGGGGGTGGCCGTGGGGCTGACCTGTCTGCCCCTGAATCTGGTGGACATGGCCCAGGCCTTCCTGCAGCAGAAACTGCCGGCCTTCACCGGAGCTGGCTGGACGCCCCTCACGATCGCCATTGCGGCGGCGCCTGTGCTGGTGATGCCCCTGCTGCTGGCCCTGCAGGCCCGGCGCCTGGCCCATGGCGCAGGCTCGGGCATCCCCCAGACGCTTCGCAGCCTGGAGCATCCCGAGCGGGCCGAGAAGCTGCTGGGAGCCAGCCCCACCGTGGCACGCATCGGGCTCTGGACAGCCGCCAGCCTGGCGCTGATGCCCCTCGGGCGCGAGGGCCCCGTGGTGCACCTCGGTGCCGCCGTGGCCGAGTTTCTGCAGCGGCGCTTTCCGCGCCTGTTCAAGGGGGTACCGACCCGCGACCTGATGGCGATCGGGGCTGGAGCCGGCCTGGCCGGGGGCTTCAACAGCCCGTTGATGGGCACCCTGTTCGTGATGGAGGAGCTCGTTGGCCGCTACAGCAGTTCGCTGGTGTGGCCTGCGCTGGTGACCTGCTCGGCAGCCGCCCTGATCAGCAACCTCAGCGGCATTCCGCTGTTCCCCCTGGGGCTGCTGGACGTCAACATGCCCGAGTGGCAGCAGCTGGCTCTGGCCGTGCCGATCGGGGTGGGCGGCGGCCTGCTTGGCGGCCTGTTTGCACGCCTGCTGCTGAACGTCAGCGGCTGGCTGCAACCGCGGGTGCGCAGCCAGCCCTGGCGCTGGGGCCTGGCGCTCGGGGGCGGGCTGGCCCTGATGGCGCTGGGCAGCGGCGGTTGGAGCGGCGGCGATGGGGAGGCCCTGATGGGCCAGCTGCTGGTGGAGCGCGGTCCGCTGCCTGTTCCAGGCTCACCCCTCGGCCAGATGGGCTGGCTGCTGGTGCTGGCGTCACGGCTGCTGGCCCCGCTTCTGGCCCTGGGGGCCGGGGTGCCTGGCGGCCTGATCGATCCAGCCCTGACCATCGGGGCGGTGTTCGGCAGCGGTGTGCTGGCCCTGTTGGGATCCAGCGCCCAGGTGGGCGTGGCCCTCGGCATGGCCGCGGGGCTGGCCGGTGCGACCCAGCTGCCGATGATGACCGTTCTGTTTTCGCTGCGGCTGGCCGGTGACCAGCAGCTGCTGTTCGGGATCCTGCTCAGCGCCGTGCTGGGGGCTTATGCAGGACGCAGGCTGGAGTCAAGGCCCATCTATCACGCCCTCGCCGACCTGGACGGCGAAGCCAAGAAGGACGCTCAGAGGGCGCCGCGGCGGTAGAAGAGGATGAAGATCACGGCGGGGCCAGCCAGGGTGATCAGAGCCAGGGCACCGAAGTTGGCAATCAGGTGAAAGTCGATGCCCATGGCAACCGGCGCTGGATAGGGAATGAGCGCGATTCTAGTCGCCTCTCCCTTGATCTCTCAGGGCGCCTCGCAGGCTGTGACTGGTTGTCACAGGGCCTGCTCTGGCCGGGCCGGCGGCATGGCGGCGCTTTGGATAGGGTCGAGCGGGGCCAATCCGTTGGCGATGCCCGTTCGGGGAAGCCATGGCATCACGGCAGCAGCGGCACTGGCAATGCATTCAGGGCTGCGGCGCCTGTTGCCGCCTCGATCCCGCTCTGCGGCCCGAGGCCATCGCCGCCCTCAGCCCAGACCAGCAGACCCGCTACCTCTCCATGGTGGGAGCCGATGGCTGGTGCATCCACTACGACACGGGCGGGCGTCGTTGCCGGATTTACGAGGAGCGGCCTGATTTCTGCCACGTCAGCACCCTGGTGCCCCTCTTCGGTGGCCTGATGGATGGTGCTGACGGCGCGGCCCAGGCCGAACCTGGTGCCATGGCCATCGCCTGTTGCCTGGAACAGATCCGCTCGGAATACGGGGGCCGTGACAAGGTGATGCGTCGATTTCTGCGGACGATCCGGCGGCGGCCATGAGCAGCGACAGCCAGGGCAGCGCTCACCCAGCGGCCGAACGGAGCAGCTGGGGGGTGGCGTTCATCACCACCTTCACCACCGTGTTCCTGGCCGAACTCGGCGACAAGACCCAGCTGGCCGCCCTGCTGCTCTCGGCCCAGTCGGGCCGCCCGCTGCAGGTGTTTCTGGGGGCCTCACTGGCCCTGATCTGCTCCAGCCTCGTGGGGGTGCTGCTGGGGCGCTGGCTGGCCCGGGTGATGCCGGCCCAGCAACTGGAACGGCTGGCCGGCGGGCTGATGGTGGCCCTGGGGTTGTGGCTGGGCCGGCAGGCGGTGCTCCACCTGGTGGCCCCCGCTCCGAGCCTGCCCCCCCTCTCCTGAAGCCCGATGGATCTTGCCCTGCTGGCCTCCACGTTTGTCACGGTGTTTCTGGCCGAACTCGGCGACAAGACCCAGCTCGCGATTGTCACGATCAGCGGCACCTCGCCGCGGCCCGGGGCGGTGTTTGCCGGCAGCTCCAGCGCCTGGTGCTGGCCAGCCTGCTGGGTGCCGGGGCCGGTGGCTCCCTCTCCGCCGTGATTCCCACCGACACCCTGCAGCTCGCCGCCTCAGTGGGCTTTCTGGTGCTGGGCGTTCGGCTGCTGCTGATGGCGGCAGCCCAAGAGGAGCCCGCCCAGGCCATCTCCGTGGGCGGCGCGGATCCAGCCTTGGCGCCTGATGCCCAGGGGCCGCCCAGCGATCAGGACGCGAGCTCCTGAGGGGCGCCGGGAGTGCGCCGGATCGTACGGGCCCTGCCCCTGCCCACCCGGCTGCCTAGAGTCGCCACTGATTGAACGGACGTCTGTGGACATGGGCATCGCTCCGAGCCCGGTTCATCGCCTCCCCCACGCCGCCGCCGGCCCCCTGGGCTGCCCCCCGGCGGATCCCGCCACCCAGCTGCTGAATTGATGAAGTTCTCGGTCGCCGACCTGCTCGACCAGCTCCCCGCCGGAGAGCCGCTGCCGATCACGAAATTGGAGAAGGCCCTCGGCCTGAGCAACTCCCGCGACAAAGCCATGCTGCTGATCGGCGTGGACGCCCTGGTGAAACTGGGACTGCTGGAGCAGGCCGAGCAGGGGCTGCAGCGCTGCGACACCCCCGAGCTGATTCCGGCCCGGCTGCGCTGTTCCAGCAAGGGCTTCTGTTTTGCTCTGCGGGAGGACGGCGGCGAGGACATCTACATCCGTGACCACGAGCTCAACCACGCCTGGAACGGCGACCGGGTGCTGGTGCAGGTGACCCGCGAGGGCGGCAGGCGCCGCTCCCCGGAGGGGGGGGTGCGCTGCATCCTGGCCCGCCAGACCACTTCGATGCTGGCCCAGGTGGAGGAGCAGAACGAACGCCTGGTGGCCCTGCCCCTCGACGACCGCCTGCTCACCGCCGTCACCCTGCCGGCTGGCGATTCGAGCTATCTCGATCCCGAGCAGCATTCCGTGGTGGAGGTGGCGATTGATCGCTACCCCGTGGCGCAGTTCGCTCCCCAGGGCCACGTGGCCCGCCGCCTGCCGATCCGGGGCGGCGAGGCCGCCGACCTCGACCTGCTGCTCACCAAGCACCGGCTCAACACCCGCTCCACGGCGCCCCGTACGGCGCTGAAAAGTCTTGCCGCCAAGGAGCGTGCCGATCTCACCAGCCAGCCCTGCCTGCTGATCAGTGGCTGGCAGGGACGCAACGCCCCCGAGCTGGCGGCTCTGGCCCTGGAGGAGCGGGAGGGGGGCTGGACCCTGTGGGTCCACAGCCCCGCCGTGGCTGAGCGGCTCAGCGCCAACGGCAGCCTCGACCTCTGGCTGCGCGAGCAGGCCGACGCCCTCTGCACCGGGCGCCAGTGGCTCCCCCTGCTCAGCCCCGGCCTGATCAAGGCCACGGCCTGGAAGCCGGGCGAGAGCCAGGCGGCGCTCTCGGTCGCCCTGGAGCTCAGCCCGGAAGGCGTGCTGGAGCACTACCGCTTCTGCCGAAGCCTGGTGAAGCCCGTCGCCACAGTGGGAGCCGAGGCCCTGGAAGCCCTGGCGGAGCGCAAGCCCAAAGCCCGCACCACCCCGGCGGCCCTCAAGCCGATCAAGGAGCAGCTGGGCCAGCTGGAGGCTCTGGTGGGGCTCACCACGCAGCTGCACCAGCGGCGTCTGGCCCAGGGCTCCATCGATCTCAAGCTGTCCATGCCCCTGATCGACAGCCTGGGCGACCTGGCCGTGCCGTCACCGGAAGGCGGCGGGCAGGGCTGGTTCGTGGAGCTGCCGGCCCATCACCCCACAGCGATCCTGCGGGAGGCCTTCCTGATGGCCGAGATGGCCCTTGGCGATCACCTCAGCGCCTTGAACCTCCCCGCCATCTACGCCCTGAACCCGCCTCCCGAGGCCGCCGATCTCAACGACGTGGCCCGGGCAGCCCTGGCTCTGGACATCCCCCTCGAACTCGGTGAGGAGGGCCACGCCAGTGGGGCCGAACTTGCGGCCGCCTTTGCTGCCACCGACCGCTGCCGTCCCCTGCAGCAGCAGCTTCGAGGCGTGCTGAAACCGGTGAGCCTCTCGGAGCAGCCCGGTCGCCATGCCGTGGCCGGACTCTCCGAGGAGGAACGCGATGGCAGGCCGGCGGCCCTGGCCCCCTGGTGCTGCCCCACCCTCCACTACGTCGACATCTGGAACCAGCAGCTGCTGACCCTGCTCCTCAGCGAAGGCAAGGACCGTCCCAGCGTGCGCCACAAGATCGGCGTAGACCTGGCCGCCGATTCCTGTCACGGCACGATCGACTGGGCGTTGCTGCCCAACAGCGCCCTTGCTCCGTTCCAGCAGACCAGGGACCAGGGCCTGCTGCAGCGGCTCAACGGGCGTCGCCGTTTTCTGGTGGAGTTCGAGGCGGATCTGCTGGCCATGGCCCAGGCGCGCCAGGCCGAGCCCCTCGTCGGCCAGGTGCTGCCCGGGGTGATCAGCGGCGTGCAGAGCTATGGCTTCTTCGTGGAAGTGCCGCCCTCCCAGGTGGAGGGGTTGGTGCACGTGAGTTCGCTCAAGGACGACTGGTACGAGTACCGCTCCCGCCAGAACCGGCTGGTGGGGCGCAAGAACCGCCGCACCTACATGCTCGGCGACGCCGTGGAGGTGGAGATCCAGAAGGTGGATGCCCTGCGCCATCAGATCGATCTCGCCGTTCCCATGGCAGAGGGCGCCGATTCCGGCGAGGCAGCCATCCCTCACACCGAGAGCGGGGATCCTGAGATCGACCCCTTCACCCCGGTCGCCGTGCTGAGCGAGGCCTGAACCGATGGATCCCGTCGTGCTGGCCGTTTCCGGGGCCTCCGCCCAGCCCCTGGCCCAGCGGGCTCTGCAGCTGCTGCTCCAGGCCGGTGAACGGGTCGAGATGGTCACCAGCCGCGGCGCCATCGGGGTGTGGCAGGCGGAGCTCGGCCTGCGGGTGCCGAGCGAACCGGAGGCTCAGGAGCAGTTCTGGCGCCAACAGACCGGCTGCCGGAGCGGCAGCCTGCGCTGCCACCGCTGGAACGACCAGGCCGCCGGCATCGCCAGCGGCAGTTACCGCACCAAGGGCATGGTGATCCTGCCGGCCTCCATGGGCACGGTGGGTCGGATCGCCTCAGGAGTGGCCCTCGATCTGGTGGAGCGGGCGGCCGATGTGCATCTCAAGGAGGGGCGGCCCCTGGTGATCTGTCCCCGGGAGACCCCCTGGAACCTGGTGCATCTGCGCAACCTCACCGCCCTCGCTGAGGCGGGCGCCAGGATCGCCCCACCCGTGCCGGCCTGGTACCAGCAGCCCAGCACGATTGAGGACATGGTGGATTTCCTGGTGATCCGGGTGTTTGACGTGCTCGGCTACGACCTGGGTGACCTGCAGCGATGGCAGGGCCCGGTCCGCGGGATGGGGCCGCTGGAGCCACGGCCCGAAGGGATCCCCACCCAGGTCTGAACCTTGACCCCCCTGCTGCGCCAGCTGCTGCTGCTCCCCCTGCTCGCCCCGTTGCTGGCAGCCCTGCTGATCGGCGCCTTCAACCCCAGGCCCGCCGTGGCGCTGCGCCTGCTGATCTGGACCTCGCCGGCCCTGCCGATCGGGGTATGGATCATGGTGGCGGCCACGGCCGGAGCCGGCCTCAGTGCCCTCGGCACCGGCCTGGCCCTGGCCGCCGGCCAGCAGCGACCCCTGCAGCGACAGGTGCGGCAGCCTCTGGAACGGGAGAACGGCAGCCGCGGGCGCCCCTGGCCTGAGCCCGACGCAGGGGATGACGCCGGCCAGCCGGAGCCCTGGAACACCCCCGCTCCTGCCCCACAGCCGCCTCTCGACACCCCAGTGGCGGGGCCGACCCGGGCGGCCGGTGAGGCCGTGCCCACCGTGGCCGTGCCCTTCCGGGTGATTCGCCGGGCCACCGCCACAGCCCCTGCCAGGGCCAAAACCGCGGCCTCCCATGCAGCAGCGCAACACACGGCGCAGGCGGCCCCCAGGGCCAGCCAGCCGGCTGCGGCGTCAGGCGATGACTGGGGCAGCCCGCTCCAGAACGAGTGGTGATCAGCGAGGCGACCTGAGCACCTTGATGCCGCTGAAATCGCCCTACAGTTCGGCCATTCCTCGTTGAGGCGTGAGTCGGTGCCTGAGTCGGTGAGTGACGCCAGCAACCCCAAGCCAAGCAGCGCTGCGGCTGCCGAAGCAGCCCCGGCAAAGCCCAAGGCAGCCGCCAAGCCCCCCGCTCCCGAAGACCAGCCCTTCGGCTCGTTCGTGCCGAACCTCTTGATCCCGGCCCTGGAGAAGGAGATCCAGGCCTACGGGGGGCCGGCACCCCAGCTCTCCTTCCAGCAGGGGCCGATGCCGGTGGTCGGCATGGACTGCTCCATGGTGGTGGGCACGCTTCCTGGCCAGCGCCGCTTCTGGCTCTGCTTCACCAGTGAGAGCCTTACCGCGGCGAAGACCGTGATCGTGGCCGAGTCCGGCGCCGAACCCTCCCAGGTGGAGTCGTTTCTGATCGACGAGAAGAAAGTCACCCTGCCCCTGCTGGTGTCGCGCGTGGTGTCGCGCCTCAACGGCCAGAAGTGGCTCGGGCCCAACTGAGCGAGCCGACCGGTGGTGTCGATTCAGCCTTCCGGCTGACCTGACCGATCGGCGTTACATCCCCGCCGCACCCTTGCCGAGGCCGCCTACGATGCCGCCACGCCCTGTGCAGCCCATCGAATGGTGCCTCCCACCGCCGTAGCCGACCCGAGCGCCACGCCAGGAGCCGCCATCGGCACCCCGGATGGCCCGGCCATCAAGGATCCGGCCAAGGACACGATCCTCACGCCCCGCTTCTACACCACAGACTTCGAGGCCATGGCGGCCATGGATCTGCGGCCGAACGAAGTGGAACTCGAGGCCATCTGCGAGGAGTTCCGCAAGGACTACAACCGGCACCACTTCGTGCGCAATGCCGAGTTCGATGGCGCGGCAGACAAGCTCGACCCCGAAACCCGCAAGGTGTTCGTGGAGTTCCTGGAGCAGAGCTGCACCTCGGAGTTTTCCGGCTTTCTGCTCTACAAGGAACTGAGCCGCCGCATCAAGCAGAAGAACCCCCTGCTGGCGGAGTGCTTTGCCCACATGGCCCGCGATGAAGCCCGCCATGCCGGCTTCCTCAACAAGGCGATGAGCGACTTCGGCCTCCAGCTCGACCTCGGCTTCCTCACGGCCAACAAGGCCTACACCTTCTTCAAGCCGAAATTCATCTTCTATGCCACCTACCTCAGCGAGAAGATCGGCTACTGGCGCTACATCGCCATTTACCGCCACCTGCAGGAAAACCCTGAAAGCAAGATCTTCCCGATCTTCAACTTCTTCGAAAACTGGTGCCAGGACGAAAACCGCCACGGCGATTTCTTTGATGCCCTGATGAAGGCCCAGCCTGACACCGTGCGTGGTCTGCAGGCAAGGCTCTGGTGCCGCTTCTTCCTGCTGGCGGTGTTCGCCACCATGTATGTGCGCGATGTGGCCCGCAAGGAGTTCTACGAAGCCCTGGGGCTCGATGCCCGCGCCTACGACAAGTACGTGATCGACAAGACCAACGAGACCTCCGCCCGGGTGTTCCCGGTGGTGCTCGACGTGCGCAATCCCCGCTTCTGGGTGCGGCTGGAGCGTCTTGTTGACAACAACGCCGCCCTCACCAAGGCCGACCAGAGCACTGCTCCGGCGCCCCTCAAGGCCCTGCGCAAGCTGCCCTACTGGATCGCCAACGGCGCCGAGATGGCCAAGCTGTTCCTGATGAAACCCATCCGCAGCGAAGCCTTCCAGCCTGCGGTGCGCTGAGCACGGCCCACCCCTGGTCCAGGCCCTGCGGCCCAGGGGTTTTTGCTACAACCGTGTTCCACGCTCACCCGAACGTTTCCCGTGGTTCTCTCCGCCGCAGCGCCGACCCTTGAGCTGTTCGACCAGAGTTGGCAAGCACGGCTGGAGTTGCTGCTCGCCACGGGTCGGGCCGCCGGAGCGGACCTGGTGGAGGTGTTCCTGGAGCGCACCGACCACCTGGGCCTGCTGGCCGAACAGGACACGATCACCAGTGTGAGTCCCTCCTTCGGCATGGGGGCGGGCCTGAGGGTGTTCCGCGATCTGCGCGATGGCTTCGTGAGCACCAACGACCTCTCCGAGCGGGGGCTGCTGCAGGCCCTGGAGCAGGCACTGGGCATGCTCGGCCTGGAAGCTCCTGCCCAGAACAGCGGCGCCCTGCGGAGCGCCTTCGCCGGCCTGCCGGCCTTGAGAGATTTCGCCCAGACCAAACGCGACTGGCTGCAGCGCTGCCCCGTTCTGCAGGAGAGCAGCGACAAACTGCTGCAGGCCACCGCCAGGCTTGAGCAGCACGGACGCCACCTGCAGGCCCGCCGCAGCCAGTACGCCCGCGACTGGCAGGAGATCCTCGTGGCCGCCAGCGACGGCACCTTTGCCCGCGACATCCGGCTGCACCAGTCCGTGGGCCTGAACGTTCTCGCCGCCGACGGCGAGCATCGCGCCGGCCTCGGCCGCCGCTACGGCACCTCAGGCCGGCCGGACGACCTGCGCCACTGGGACGTCGAGGCCAGCGCCGTGGACGTGTGCAACAGCGCCGCCACCATGCTCTACGCCGACTATGTGCAGGCGGGCCAGATGCCCGCCGTGCTGGCCAACCGCTTCGGCGGCGTGATCTTCCACGAGCCTGCGGCCACCTGCTGGAAACCACCCAGGTGGAGCGCGGCACCACCCCCTTCGCCGAGAGCATCGGCCAGCCCATCGCCCACAGCGCCGTGACGGCCATCGATGAGGGCCTCAGCGACGGCGCCTTCGGCTCGCTCTGCATCGACGACGAAGGCATGGAGGCCCAGCGCACGGTGCTGATCGAGAACGGCGTGCTGCAGCGCTTCATCAGCGACCGGGCCGGCGAGATGCGCACCGGCCACCAGCGCACCGGCAGCGGCCGTCGCCAGAGCCACAGCTTTGCGGCCGCCAGCCGCATGCGCAACACCTACATCGCCCCGGGCCCCCACAGCCCCGAGGAGCTGATCGGTTCCGTCGACAGGGGCCTCTACTGCAAGTCGATGGGGGGCGGCAGCGTCGGCCCCACGGGCCAGTTCAACTTCGCGGTGGAGGAGGGCTATCTGATTGAGGCCGGCGCCCTGACCCGCCCGGTCAAGGGAGCCACCCTGATCGGCGAGGCCAAGGAGGTGATGCCCCGCATCTCGATGTGCGCCAACGACCTCGACCTGGCCGCCGGCTTCTGCGGCTCGGTGAGCGGCAGCATCTTCGTCACGGTGGGCCAGCCCCACATCAAGGTCGACTCGATCACCGTGGGGGGTCGCTGACCATGACCACCCTCAACGCCACGACGCTGCAGCAGCGTCTCGCCGAACTGGCCCAGCGCCACGGCATCAGCCAGTGGGATCTGGGGGCCTCCTGCAGCACCGACACCTCGGTGCAGGTGGACCGGGGCGAGGCGAAGCAGATGAAGGGTGCCCAGCGCAGCGCCATCACCATCCGTGTCTGGAACGGCGATGGCCTGGTGGGAGTCACCAGCACCTCCGACCTCTCCGATGGTGGCCTCGACAAGGCGCTGGCCGGCGCCCAGGCGGCCAGCGCCTTCGGCAACGCCGCCGACACACCCGCCTTCTCTCCCCTGGCCACTGCCCCGCTGGCCACCCTGGAGCAGCCCAGGCACGCTCCCAAGCCGATCCTTGAGCTGCTCGGCACGCTCAAGCAGGCCGAGCACCAACTGCTGGAGCGGCATCCCGCCATTGCCACCGTCCCCTACAACGGCCTGGCCCAGCGCAGCAGTGAGCGCCTCTACCTCAACAGCGATGGCGCCTGCCGCCAGCAGCAGCTCACCACCGCCAGCCTCTACCTCTATGCCCGAGCCGAGGAAGCGGGCCGCAAACCCCGCAGTGCCGGCGCCATGCGCCTGGCCTATGGCGCCGGCGCGCTGGACATCGACGGCTGTGTGCAGGAGGCCGCCGAGCGCACCATCAGCCACCTGGACTACGGGCCGATCGCCACGGGGCGCTACACCTGCGTGTTCAGTCCAGAGGCCTTTCTGGATCTGATCGGCGCCTTCAGCAGCCTGTTCACGCCCGCGCCGTGCTGGATGGCGTCAGCCTCAGCAACCGCGACTCCCTCGGCCAGGCTCTGGCCGTGCCCTTCCTCTCGATCCACGACAACGGCCTCCACCCCGGCAACATCGGCGCCGCCGCCTTCGATGGCGAGGGCACCCCGACCCGGCGCCTGGCCCTGGTGGAGGGCGGGGTGCTGCAGAACTTCCTGCACTCGGAAGCCACCGCCCGGGCCTTCGGCGCTCAACCCACCGGCCACGCCGGCATGGGCGCCAAGGTGTCGGTGGGGCCCGACTGGTTCGAAATCGGCGCCACTCCAGGCAGCGGCGGCGGCGCCCAGGGGCTGGATCGCCTGGCGGCCGACACGCCGTTGGTGTGGATCGATTCGCTCTCCGCTCTTCACGCCGGCGTCAAGGCCAGCCAGGGTTCCTTCTCCCTGCCCTTCGACGGCTGGCTGCTCCAGGGCGGCGAGCGGCGCTCGATCGAGGCGGCCACCGTGGCGGGAGACATCCGCGAGCTGCTGCAGGCGGTGGTGGGATTCGAAGGCGAAGCCAAGCTGACCCCTGATGGCCTCTGTCCCCTTGTGTGGGTGGACGGCCTCTCGGTGACCGGCGAAGCCTGACCCCCGGCCCCCATCGCGATGCGACTGCTGTTCTGGGGCACACCCGCCTACGCCGTGCCCAGCCTTGAGGCCCTGGTGGCGGCCGGCCACAGCGTGGTGGGGGTGGTGAGCCAGCCCGATCGACGCCGCGGTCGCGGCCAGCAGCTGCTGCCCTCACCCGTGAAGCAACGGGCCCTGGAGCTGGAGCTGCCGGTGATCACGCCGCAGCGGATTCGCCGCGACCCCGAGACCCAGGCCCAGCTGGCGGCCCTGGCTGCCGACCTCTCGGTGGTGGTGGCCTTCGGCCAGATCCTGCCGCCGGAAGTGCTCGCCCAGCCTCCCCTGGGCTGCTGGAACGGCCATGGCTCACTCCTGCCCCGCTGGCGCGGTGCAGGGCCGATTCAGTGGAGCCTGCTGGAGGGCGATGCCGAAACCGGGGTGGGCATCATGGCGATGGAGGCCGGCCTCGACACGGGCCCGGTGCTGCTGGAGCAGCGCCTGCCCATCGGCCTGCTGGAGAATGCCAGGCAGCTGGGCGAGAGGCTCTCCCGGCTCACCGCCGAGCTGCTGCTGGAGGCGCTGCCCCGCATTGCCGCCGCCGGCGAGGGCCCTGAAGCTGAGCGCTGGCGGCGGCTGGGCTTGCGCCCCCAGAGCCCGGAGGGCATGACCTACGCCCGCCTGTTGACCAAGGACGACTACCGCATCGCCTGGAGCGACTCGGCCCTGGCGATCCACCGCCGTGTCATGGGCCTCTACCCCGGCGCGCACACCTGCTGGCGGGGCCAAAGACTGAAGCTGCTCGCCACCGAACCCCTGGTGCAGCGCCTGGCGGGACAGCTGAGTGGCGAGGCGGCCGCCCTCTGTGGCCGATGGCCCGCCGCTGCTGACCCACCAGCCACGCCATCGCCGCAGCCCGGCACCGTGCTGGCCGTCGAGCCCGGTCTGGGGCTGGTGGTGGCCAGTGGGGGCTGCCCCGTTCTGGTGCGCGAGGGTCAGCTGGAGGGCAAGCGGGCCTGCTCCGGCCAGGCTCTGATCCAGCAGCTCAGCGCCCTTCCGGGCGAGGCCCTGGGGGCGGTTGCGGGTGAGCCTGCAGCAACGGCGACCCCGGCCTGACAGCTGCATCGCCGCCGCCGCCGGCCGCTCTCAATACGTTCTGTGTGGTTAGGGTTCGCACACAGCAGGCGGCCATCCTGGGGCGTAGAGCTGAGGGGTCTGGTCTTGAGGCAGGTGCCATGGCCAACGGTTTCCCTTCCAAGTCCCACGCCGAGGGCAGCCCCGCTGGCCAGGCTGATGTGGCTGCAACCGTGCTGTCACCCCTGAAGCAGGCGATCGCGGCCGGCGGGGCTGGGATCACCCAGGGCTCCCTCACCTATGTGGCCGAGGCCAGCCCCGATTGCCAGATCTTTCGCGATCTGGCCAGGGGCTACCTGGTGTGCCACCCGGACCTGCCAGGCGGCCTGAAGCGTGTGGCCACCCTGGCCTGTGCCTACAGCCTCTGCCATGACATCGAGCACCCGTCTGACCTGAATAGCGCTTTCGGCTAACGGCCAGCTAGCTGTTGCTGCGCCGATAGAGGCCGTGCAGCCCCTCCAGCTGATTGTGCACCGACCGCAGCTGGTCACGGATGTGGGCGCTGTTCTCGATGCGCCCAAGGGCCAGCAGCATCGACTCGATCTGACTCTTGCAGTCGATCAGCACGCGACATTCGGTGGAACCGGGCTCGTAAGGCATGGGGTCGTTCGGTGCGGTGCCATCCGAGCCGAGAGCGGCCAGGGCGGTTGTGTCCATTGTTGCCGTTTTCAGACCCGCAGCCGGCCTGGGCAGCCGCCAGTCAGCGGCTGGAACGCCCCCCAGCCCCGCCGCGTCCGCCGCCCCGGCCACGGGAACCGCCGCCACCAGCACCACGGCGTCCTCCCCGGCCACCACTGAGGTCCAGGGGTGGCGCGTTCAGCACGGTGGGCTCGAATCCGGCCACGGGCTGCCTGGGCAGCCTGGAGCCGAGCAGGCCCTCGATCGCCGCGAGCAGTTCCCTTTCCTCCGCGGCCACCAGCGAAATCGCCTGGCCGGGGTGACCCGCCCGGCCCGTGCGCCCGATCCGGTGCACGTAGTCCTCGGCCTGGTTGGGCAGATCCAGATTCACCACGTGGGGCAGCTGGTGGATGTCGATGCCCCGGGCGGCCAGATCGGTGGCCACCAGCACCCGCACTGAGCCGCTCTTGAATCCCGCCAGGGCACGGGTGCGCGCCCCCTGACTCTTGTTGCCATGGATCGCGGCGGCCGCCATGCCGGCCTGGCTGAGGCGGTCGGCCATGCGGTTGGCGCCGTGCTTGGTGCGGGAGAACACGAGCACCTGCTGCCAGCCGTTGCTGGCGATCAGATGGGTGAGCAGCTCCGGCTTGCGGGCCATGTCGCAGGGGTGGAGCAGGTGCTCCACGGTGGGAGCCGCCTGGTTTTCAGGAGTGGCCTGGAGTTGCACCGGCTGGTGCAGCAGACCCTGGGCCAGCTTGCGGATCGAGGGGCTGAAGGTGGCGGAGAACAGCAGGTTCTGCCGCTTCGGGGGCATCAGGGCGATCAGCTTCTGGATGTCGCGGATGAAGCCCATGTCGAGCATGCGGTCGGCCTCATCCAGCACCAGCACCTCGACCCGATCGAGGCGAAGCGCACGCTGCTGCTGCAGATCGAGCAGCCGGCCCGGCGTGGCCACGAGGATGTCGGCACCGGCCCGCAGGCGGTTGATCTGGGGGTTGGCCTTGACGCCACCGAACACCACGTCACTGCGCAGGTCGAGGTAGCGGCCATAGGCCGCCACGTTCTCGGCCACCTGGGCGGCCAGCTCCCGGGTGGGGGTGAGCACCAGGGCCCTCACCACGCTGCCGCGGGCATGGGGGCCATGGCGCAGGCGCTCCAGCATCGGCAGGGTGAAGCCCGCCGTCTTGCCGGTGCCCGTCTGGGCGGCCGCCATCACGTCGTGGCCGGCCAGCACGGCGGGGATGCACTGCAGCTGGATCGGCGAGGGGGTGGTGTAGCCCTTCTCGGCCACCGCCTTGAGGATCGGCAGGCCGAGCCCCAGATCCCCGAAGCCTGGAGCCGGGCTGCCCTCGCTGGAGAGAGGGGCCGCGGTGGTTGCAGCGGAAGCCTGCCCCTGCGGGGGATGGGGGCGGCGGGGCGGGATGAGCGGGTGATGGGGGGCAGGTGGAGAGCTTGCAGACCTTCACCCTACGGGCGGTGCGGATTCGTCAGCGCAGCGGCTCGAAGTGGCTGCAGCGCTCACAGGGCCCCTCCGGCAGCACCGCGCAGCGCAGCAGGGGGCTGCGGGCGTTGTAGCGGCAGTCGGGGTCGCCGATCACCCAGCCGTGGCCCCAGGGCCTGGCATCGGCGGGCTGGGCTTCCAGCTTCACCTGCAGAGCCACGCTGCCCAGCGCGTAGCGGCCATTACTGAGGCGGTAGCGATGGCGGCGCTGCAGCACCAGAACGCTCTGATCACCCAGGTTCAGCCAGCGGCCCGGTTGCGGAATCTGTCCCTGATGCTCCACCTCGTAGGTGTCGAGCAGCCGGTCGCTGCCGATCAGTCGCACCTCCACCTGCATGGCTCAGCTCAGGGGAGCCGCTGGCTCCACCGCTTGTTCCACCGGTTGTTCCACCACCGGCAGCTCTTCAGCGCACTGCGGCGCAGGGCTACGGCGCACGGAGAAGCCCCAGACGAACAGGGCGGCCACGAGAGACAGCAAGGCCCACTCCGGCAGCTCCAGCTGAGGGCTGGCGAGGCGCAGCAGCAGCCGCAGACCCACCAGACCCACGGCCAGATAGCCGGCGGTTTCCAGGTGACGGAACAGCTCGATCCAGCGGATGAACAGCTCAGCCGTGAGCCGCAGGGCAATCACGCCGATCACGCCACCGGCGATCACCAGGGGGAGACGATCGGTCACCGCCACGGCGGCGGCCACGCTGTCGACCGAGAAGGCCAGGTCCGTCACCGCCAGGGTGGCCACGACGCTGGCCATGCTGGCGCTGACGGCCCCAGGGGCCTCGGCTTCCGCCAGCTCCTGGACCTGCGGGGCGCCGGCGGTCAGCTGGACCAGATGGCGGCCACACAGCCAGAGCAGATAGCTCGAAGCGGCCAGTTGCAGGGGCCAGAAGTCCAGCACCCAGCGGGCGCCAGGATCAGACCCACCCGGAACACCAGGGCCAGCAAAAGGCCCAGGTTGAGGGCCGTCTCCTGGCGGGAACGGTCGTGGAGACGGCGGGAGATGGCCGCCAGAGCAACGGCATTGTCGGCGGACAGCACCGCCTCCAGCGCCACCAGCAGGGGCAGCACGAGCAGGATTTCATGCCAGCGGTCGACCTCCTGCAGCAGCGGGGTCAGGGATTGAATCGACTCGGCTTCCATCAGACCCTGCAAGGGGATCACTCTAGGAAGACCAGTCCCCGAGCCGAACTCCCGATGCAACTGCAGGTCCGCCTGGTCCACGCCGAGCCCGGGCAGCGGGTGGTGGAGGTCACGCCTATCGGCAGGGGGAAACCCTGGGCAGTGCCCTGGGGGAAGCCCAGACGGCCGAGGAGGCTGAGGACAGGGCCCGCGCCCGCCTGGCGAAGCAGTTGCTCCCGCCATCCCCGTGGCTGTGGCGGTGCCCATCGCCAAGGCTGGACCAGGTTCTGCCCCTGCCCCGATGCCACCAGCAGCTCCCGCCGCTGCGCAGGCTGCAGCAACGGCCTCTCCAGCCAATCCACCTGCAGTGGCCGCTGCAGCGGCCGAGCGCCCCCAGGAACCGGAGCCTGACCCCGAGGACTGGAGCAGCGAGCTGGCCCAGATCGACCTCCAGCTGGGCCGGCTGAGCTGGCAGCGCGCGCAGGAGGGCGTCTATCTGGAGCGGGCCTTCGGCCATCCCAGCCGCAGCAGGCTCACCGCCTACGCCGACCTGCAGAGCTACCTGCAGGCCCTCACTGCCCTGCCCGCCGGCAGTGATCCCACCAGCGCAGCAGTTCCTCTGCGACGCCGCGACCTGCTGGCCCAGTGCGATCTGCTGCTGGGTCAGCTGGGCTGGGACGCCCAGCAGGGTCGCCACTGCCTCGATCAGCTCTTCGGCCTGAGCAGCCGCCAGCACCTCAACGACACCCAGCTGCTGGAGTTCAACATGCAGCTGGAGGAGAAGCTGCTGGCCGCCAAGCCCTCAGCTGGCGCCGGCCAGGCTTCCCCCGCCACCTGAAGGAGGTGCCGCCAGCCTGCAGTGCTGCCGCACCAGCCGCAGGCCCAGATCCAGCCATTTCTGGTTGGCATAGGCCTCCTTTTCCAGCTCCTTCATCTGCGGCGACGCGCTCAGGTACACCGCATCGCCGAGCACCGCGTCGAGATGGGGCGGGAGATCGCGGCTCAGGCCCAGCAGGCCCGGCATGGCCCGCACGCCGCCATTGCTGCAGCTCTGGGCCACGTGGATGGCTTCGTGGTTGAGCACCTCGGCAAATTCGGTGCTGCCGCTGGCGATCACCCGGGGCTTGATGCGCAGGGTGCGGACCTGGGGGTCCCATTCAGCCGCCGCCCCGGACTTGCGGGGCGGCGCCAGCTCGATCAGCACGCCCGCCTGGATCAGCACCTCGATCAGATCCCTGATGGCGGCCTGCTCGGCGTCGAAGCTGGGGGGATTGGCCATCTTGTGGCGGATCTCAGCCAGGGAGAGCTGGGGCTCGCCGGCCCGGCGCTGGTAGTGGTAGCGGGTGCTGCCGTCCGGGAACCGCTCAGCCGTGGGAATCCAGGCGGCGTCGGCCGCTCTCAGCTGCTGCAGCAACATCTCCTGGTCGATGTTCCGCAGGCCACCGGGCTGGGGCGCCAGGGCCAGGGCGTCCCACAACGGCTGCAGCGGCGGCGCCAGATCCGAAGCCTCTTTGAGTTTCTGCTGCTCTGCGGCCAGCTGGGTGGTCGGCACGGCAGCAGACTCCCGCAGCCGCCAGCGGTTCGGCAGCAGCGTCAGCCCCACCCCCAGGGACAGCAGCAGGCCGGCAACCACCGCCACGGGCGCCACCCGGGGCAGCGCCATGACCCGCCTTGCCGGCAGCCGCCGCAGGGGATCGCCGCAGCGGCCGCAGACCCAGACGCCATTGGGCTGACGCCGCGCGGTCAGGGGTCTGGGATGGCAGGAAGGGCAGAGGAAGGGTGCCACGCGCGCATTCTGTCGTCTCCGCCGCGGGGTGCCGGTTGGCAAGATCGGTGGCTGCCTCTGCCAGCGCGCCGCCATGCCCCTCTCCGCCCTGGTGCGCCAGTTGCAGCAGGCGCCGCTCACCGCTGAGCTGCTGGAGCGCAGTCGGCGCAGCACCAGGTTGCGGCTGAGCGGCGCCGGCCGGGCCGCCCGAACCCTGATCAGCAGTGCCCTGGCCGGCGTGGCCGAGGCACCGCTGCTGGTGGTGGTGCCCACCCTGGAGGAGGCCGGACGCTGGGCGGCCCTGCTGGAACTGATGGGCTGGCGCAGCAGCCAGCTCTACCCCACCAGCGAGGGCAGCCCCTACGAGGGCTTCGACCCCACCAGCGAGATCACCTGGGGCCAGCTGCAGGTGCTCAGCGAGCTGCTCGATCGGGAATCGAGCGCAGCCGATCGGCGCCGCCTGGCGATCGTGGCCACAGAGCGGGCCCTGCAGCCCCACCTTCCCCCTCCAGCCGCCCTCGAGGCCCGCTGCATCAGCCTGCGCAAGGGCCAGACCATCCCCCTGGAGCAGCTCGCCGCCACCCTGGCCCAGCTCGGCTACGAGCGGGTGCCCACGATCGAGCAGGAGGGCACCTGGAGCCGCCGCGGCGACATCGTGGATGTGTTTCCGGTGAGCGCCGAGCTGCCGGTGCGGCTGGAGTTCTTCGGCGAGGAGCTGGAGAAGCTGAGGGAGTTCGATCCCACCAGCCAGCGCTCGCTCGACACCACCGAGGTGGCGCGCCTCACCCCCACCGGCTACACGCCGCTGATCGCCGAGGCCCTGCGGCAGTCGATGCCGGCTGAGCTGGATCAGCTGCTGGCCCCTGAGGCCCTGGAGCAGCTGCTGGAGGGCGGCACCCCGCCGGGGCTGCGGCGCTTGCTGGGCCTGGCCTGGCAGCAGCCCGCCTCCTTGCTCGACTACCTGCCGGAAGGCACCCTGATCGCCGTGGACGAACGGCGCCAGTGCCTGGCCCATGGCCAGCAGTGGTTCGAGCACGCCGAGGAGCACCACGCCGAGCTGGAGCTGGAGCTGGGCGGGCCGCTGCCGGCCGTGCTGCACCGCCCGCCTGAGCAGGCCCTGGCGCAGGCCCAGGCCTTCGCCGGCTTTGATCTGGCCGAGCTGCACGAGAGCGATGGGCACGCCAACAGCTTCGATCTGGCCTCCCGCTCGGTGCCGGCCCACCCCAATGCCTTCGGCAAGCTGGCGTCGCTGATCAAGGGGTTCCAGCAGGACCGCGCCCGGGTGTGGCTGCTCTCGGCCCAGCCCTCGCGGGCGGTGGCCCTGCTGGAGGAGCACGACTGCATCACCCGCTTCGTGCCCAACCCAGGCGATCAGCCGGCGATCGAACGCCTGATCGAGCAGAACACGCCGGTGGCGCTCAAACTCCGCGGCACCGCCGAACTGGAGGGCCTGCAGCTGCCCGCCTGGAAGCTGGTGCTGATCAGCGACCGGGAGTTCTTCGGCCAGCACGCCCTGGCCGCCAGCGGCTACGTGCGCCGTCGCCGCAAGGCGGCCAGCCGCACGGTGGACCCCGGCAAGATGCAACCCGGCGACTTCGTGGTGCACCGCAACCACGGCATCGGCCGCTTTCTGCGGCTGGAGAAGCTGGCGATCGGCGCTGAGGAGCGCGACTACCTCGTGGTGCAGTACGCCGATGGGCTGCTGCGGGTGGCCGCCGACCAGCTGGGCAGCCTGGGCCGCTACCGCGCCACCAGCGAGAGCCCGCCCCAGCTCAACCGCATGGGCGGCACCGCCTGGACCAAGGCCAAGGAGCGGGCCCGCAAGGCCGTGCGCAAGGTGGCGCTCGATCTGGTGAAGCTCTACGCCGCCCGGCTCAAGGCCCAGGGTTTCGCCTTCCCCGAGGACGGCCCCTGGCAGGGCGAACTGGAGGACTCCTTCCCCTACGACCCCACCCCCGATCAGGTGAAGGCGATCGCCGATGTGAAGCGCGACATGGAGAAGCCCGAGCCGATGGACCGGCTGGTGTGCGGCGATGTGGGCTTCGGCAAGACGGAGGTGGCGATCCGGGCGATCTTCAAGGCCGTCACCGCCGGCCGCCAGGTGGCCATGCTCGCCCCCACCACCGTGCTGGCCCAGCAGCACTGGCGCTCCCTGAGCGAGCGCTTCGCGCCTTACCCGATGAAGGTGAGCCTGCTGAATCGCTTTCGCACCAGCGCCGAGCGCAAGGTGATCCAGGAGGGTCTGGCCGCCGGCACGGTGGATGTGGTGGTGGGCACCCACCAGCTGCTGGGCAAGAGCACCAGCTTCAAGCAGCTGGGGCTGCTGGTGGTGGATGAGGAGCAGCGTTTCGGGGTGAACCAGAAGGAAAAGATCAAGGCGCTGCGCAAGGACGTGGACGTGCTCACCCTCAGCGCCACGCCGATTCCGCGCACCCTCTACATGAGCCTGTCGGGGGTGCGCGAGATGAGCCTGATCACCACGCCGCCGCCCCTGCGGCGGCCGATCAAGACCCACCTGGCCGGCTCGATGAGGAGGCGGTGCGCAGTGCCATCCGCCAGGAGCTCGACCGCGGCGGCCAGATCTTCTATGTGGTGCCGCGGGTGGAGGGCATCGAGGAGGTGGCCGAGGGGCTGCGGCAGATGCTCCCGGGCCTGAGGCTGCTGGTGGCCCACGGCCAGATGGCCGAGGGGGAACTGGAGAGCGCCATGGTGGCCTTCAACGCCGGCGAGGCCGATCTGATGCTCTGCACCACGATCGTGGAGAGCGGCCTCGACATTCCCCGGGTGAACACGATCCTGATCGAGGACGCCCACAAGTTCGGCCTGGCCCAGCTCTATCAGCTGCGCGGCCGGGTGGGCCGCAGCGGCATCCAGGCCCACGCCTGGCTGTTCTATCCCGGCGATGCCTCCCTGAGCGAAGCGGCGCGGAAGCGGCTGCGGGCCATCCAGGAGTTCGCCCAGCTGGGCAGCGGCTACCAGCTGGCCATGCGCGACATGGAGATCCGCGGTGTGGGCAACCTGCTGGGGGTGGAGCAGAGCGGTCAGATGGAGCTGATCGGCTTCGACCTCTACATGGAGATGCTGCAGGAGAGCCTGGCGGAGATCCAGGGCCAGGACATCCCGGCCGTGGACGACACCCAGATCGACCTGCCGATCACCGCCTTCATCCCCGGCGACTGGATCAGCGAAAACGACGAGAAGATCGCCGCCTACCGCGCCGCCGCCGGCTGCGGCAGCAAGCAGGCCCTGGTGGAACTGGCGGCCGGCTGGGTGGACCGCTACGGCGCCATTCCCGCCCCGGTGAACGCCCTGCTGCAGCTGATGGAGCTGAAGCTGCTGGCCAAGCGCTGCGGTTTCTCGCGCATCAAACCCGAAAAACCCAACATCGCCCTGGAAACCCCGATGGAGGAGCCCGCCTTCCGGCTGCTGCGCCAGGGCCTACCCCAGCATCTGCACGGCCGGCTGGTGTACCAGGGCGGCAGCGGCAGCACCGCCAAGGTGCTGGCCCGAGGGCTGGGGGTGCTGCCGATGGAACGGCAGCTGGAGGAGCTGATGGGCTGGCTGAAGCAGATGGAAGCCCAGATCCCCGGCGCCGATGGCCTCAACGAAACCCAGCGGGCAGAACAGGCCAAGGCCCGGAACGAGGCGGTGCTGGCGGTGTGAGCCGGCACTCGAGCCCCTGGACCCCCCCAATCCCGCCCCATCCCCTCATCTGCGCAAAACTTCGTTACACTCTCGGAAACGAGAGGGTTTCATGGGTGAGTTCGTTGGTTCGGCTGGTGCGCTGGGTGTCCAGAGCGGCATGACCCTCGTTTCAGGACTGGTGAGCCTGCTGGCCCTGGGTCTGTACGCCCTGTTCAGCGACTCCAACGAAAACAACGACGATGATGACTCCAGCCCCGGTGGAGGCTTGATGCAGCCGGTGGCCTGAGCTCCTGGGTGGCTCCATCGCCAGAGCTAAAAGCACCGCAGCTGCTGTTGCACCCGCAGGTTGAGCTGGATTCGATCACGGCGGGCAGCGCTGGCTTTCTGATCCATGGGGATGCCACCGACACCTCCCCTCGACCCCATCCCGCCCCTTGTGTTCTGAGGGCCGAACGCACCGCCGGGGCAGCGGCTTCGCCTAGCTGATTTCCTGGGACTGGCGGGCATAGGCCGTGGGAACCACCACCAGAAACAGCCACCACCACAGGGACACAGCCACCCCCAGCGGTGCGGTGAGCCACCAACGACCGAGCCACAGCCAGCTCAACACCACAACGACCACCCCGCTGAGCACAATGCTCCAGGGTTGACACCACCAAGGCTTGACAGACCAGAGGCTGTCGCCTGAGCCCCTGCTGGGATCAGCGTCGCTCACACCAGATCCTCAAGGTTTTGAGGAGGCTTCCAGGGCAGCCGGAACGTTGGCTTCACCGGGCCTGTACGAGCGACCCACGGTGCTGGCGGCCTTCAGCTTCTTGCTCAGGGTGGTCTCGGCCACCCGGTACTGGGTGTCCTTGTTGGTGCCGAGATCCTCCAGCCTGAGGCGCTGCGCCTCCTGCTCACTCATCTTCGCCTGGACATCCGGGTCAATGCCGTACTTGTGGATGTCGCGGCCCTCGGGAGTGAGGTACTTGGCGATGGTCACGGTCATGCCGGAGCCATCGGAGAGGCCCCGCACCGACTGCACCAGCCCCTTGCCGAAGGTCTTCTGACCCACCAGCACGGCCCGGTTGTTGTCCTGCAAGGCACCCGAGAGAATCTCGCTGGCGCTGGCCGAACCCTCGTTCACCAGCACCACCAGGGGCTTGTCGGTGAGGGCACGGCCGGTGGCCCGCTGGATGTCGGTGATGCCGTTGCGGGTCTTGGTGGACACGATCGTGCCCTCGTTCAGCCACTGACGTGCGATCTCCACACTCGCCCCGAGCAGGCCACCGGGGTTGCTGCGCAGGTCCAGCACATAGCCCTGAACGTCCTCGCCCTCCATCTCCCGCAGGGCCGCCCGCATGTCCTTGGTGGCATTGGCGTTGAACTGCTTCAGGCGGATGTAGCCCACCTTCGCCCCATCGGGCGTCACATTGATCTGGCTGTCCACCGCGTGCAGCTCGATCCGGTCGCGCTCCAGCGCCACACTGAGGGTCTGGCTGCTGCGGCGCAGGGTGAGGGTCACGGTGGTGCCGGCCTGGCCACGGATCAGCTTCACCGCGTCCTCGGTGCTCATGCCCTTGGTGCTGGCCCCGTCGATGGCCGTGATCACGTCCTTGGGCATCACGCCGGCCCGGGAGGCGGGCGATCCCTCGATCGGGGCCACCACCACCAGCTCCTTGGTGTCCTTGTCGAGGCTCAGCTGGATGCCCACCCCGGAGAGCTCCCCGGAGGTGTCGATCTGCATCTCCTTGAACTCCCGCGGATCCAGAAAGCGGGTGTAGGGGTCATCGAGGGTGGCGAGCATGCCCCGGATCGCGGCGTAGGCATCCTTGGGTGTGCCGTAGCTCTTGGCCAGCACATCGCGGCGCAGATCGCGCCACTGCTGCGGCGTGTACTTGCCGTTGACGTCGAGATAATCGCGGAAGACGATCTGCCAGGTCTGGTCGATCACCTCCTTGGGGCTGTCGGAGATACGGCCGACACCGCCGGGGGAGGTGACCGCCTCGCGCGCCATCACGGCGGTGGCAGCGCAAGCACTGACACCCACCAGCACAATCAGACTGGTGCGGCTGCGACCCATCGGAGCAGACCTGGAAGGCCAGGGAAACGTTCAGTCAAGCTAGCGCCGCAGAACGGGGTGCCCATGGAGGGGTGACCGGTCTGGAAAGGGAACCCTGATCACGGCCTTCAGGGATCCACCCAGCGGCCGTCCTCCTTGATCAGGGCGATCAGGGCCTCCACCCCCTCGGCCTCCGGCACCCGGCGGATCTCGTCGCGGCCGCGGTAGAGGGAGATGGTGCCCGGCGTCTTGCCCACGTAGCCGTAGTCGGCGTCGGCCATCTCGCCGGGGCCGTTGACGATGCAGCCCATCACGGCGATATCGAGGCCGGTGAGGTGGGCGGTGGCGTTGCGCACCACGTGCAGCACCTCCTCCAGGTTGAACAGGGTGCGGCCGCAGCTGGGGCAGGCCACGTACTCCACCATCGTTTTCCTCAGGCCCAGGGCCTGCAGGATCGAATAGCAGACAGGAATCTCCTTCTCCGGCGCTCGGTGAGCGACACCCGGATCGTGTCGCCCAGGCCCTCGGCCAGCAGGGTGGCGATGCCGGCGGTGCTCTTGATGCGGCCGTAGTCGCCATCACCGGCCTCGGTGACGCCCAGGTGCAGGGGGTAGTGGAAGCCTTCGGCGTCCATGCGGTCGGCCATCATCCGGTAAGCGGCCAGCATCACCGGCGCCCGCGACGCCTTCATCGACACCACGATGTTGTGGAAGTCGAGGCGGTCGCAGATGTGGATGAACTCCATGGCGCTCTCCACCATGCCGAGAGGCGTGTCGCCGTAGGTGAACAGCATCCGCTCGGCCAGGGAGCCGTGATTGACGCCGATGCGCAGGCCCTTGTCCTGCTCCTTGAGCAGGCTCACCAACGGCTCGAGCGTGGCCTGGATGCGCTGGCCGATCGCCGCCACCTCCTCGGGAGTGAATTCGGTGCGGTTGGGATCGGGCTTGTCGAACACATACAGCCCCGGGTTGATGCGCACCTTGTCGACGTGCTGGGCCACCTCCAGGGCGATCTTCATGCCGTTGTGGTGCACATCGGCCACCAGCGGCACCGGCCGGTAGCTGTCTTCCAGGCGCTTGCGGATCTCCCCCACGGCCCGGGCATGGCCCAGGCTCGGCACCGTGAGCCGCACGATCTCGCAGCCCGCCTCGTGCAGGCGGCGGATGCCGGCCGTGGCGCCCTCAATGTCGAGGGTGTCCTCGTTGATCATCGACTGCACCACCACCGGGTGCTCGCTGCCCACCCACACATCGCCCACCCGCACGCTGCGGGTCTTGCGGCGCCGGATCAGGGTGTCGTAACGGGGGTTGCTGGCCCAGTCGGCGGGGAGACCGGCTGGCGGGGCAGCGGCGTCAGGGCGAGCCAGAGTACCGGTCATGGCGGCGGGCCGGAGAGTGGCCAAAGCCTGTCACAGGAGAGGGCTCAACCGGCGGCTTCGGGCGCGAGCTGGTCCAGGCGTCGGCGTACGTCCTGGAGGTCCTGCCAGGTGAGCCACTTCGGACTGCCCTGCTGCCGCGAGGGGTTACGCAGCAGATAGGAGGGGTGAAAGATCGGCATCAGCCAACGGCCCTGCAGCACCCCATCGCGGCCCTGGCGCCACTGGCCGCGCAGCCGGGTGATGCCTCCCTTCACCCCCAGCACCCCCTCCATGGCCGTGGCGCCGGCCAGCACGATCACGCCAGGATCCACCAGGGCGATCTGGCGCTCCAGCCACGGCAGGCAGGCGGCCATCTCGGCGCCGCTCGGCTTGCGGTTCTCGGGAGGGCGGCACTTCACCACATTGCCGATGTAGGCGTCGCGGTTGGAATCGATGCCCACGCTGCTGAGCATCTGATCGAGCAACTGCCCGGCCCGGCCCACGAAGGGCTCACCGCTGGCATCTTCCTGGGCGCCGGGACCCTCGCCCACCACCATCAGGCGAGCGGCTGGATTGCCGCGGCTCACCACCACCTGCTGACGGCCCGCCGCCAGGCCGCAGCGGCGGCAGGCGCTGCAGGCCGCCGCCAGCTCCTCCAGGCCCAGCTGGCCTTCTGCGCCAGGGGCAGGGGCGCTCAAGCCGAAGAGGTCGGACTGCTGGGCCTCTCCGGTCATGGGGGCAAGGCGGGGGACGGACATGGCCATCCTGTGACAGAGCTGGACAAAACAGGCGTTTTCGTGCCACCTCGAACCTCTCTGCGGGTGAGGAGTGATGCAGGATGGCCTCTTGATGTAGCCGAGCTCACCAAATGCCGGCCCGACGCCGATGCCGAACCCTGGGATGTTGGCCGCTGTGGCCCCGACAGCGGCCCTGAAGATGGCCGCTCCGCTTCATCCATCCCTCGATTCCACGGCGCCCCGGATTCAGCCCCCGGCAGAGGCCGTCCAGCTCTCCCAGCGGGCCCGGGGGCTGCACCCCTCGCTCACCCTGGCCATCGCCGCCAAGGCGCGGCAGTTGAAGGCCGACGGCCAGGACATCTGCAGCCTCAGTGCCGGTGAGCCGGATTTCGATACCCCCGCCTTCATCCGCCAGGCGGCGGCCCAGGCCCTGGAGGCGGGCCACACCCGCTATGGCCCCGCCGCCGGGGAGAGCGCGCTGCGGGAGGCCATTGCCGGCAAACTGAGCTGCGAGAACGGAGTGCCGACCAGCCTGGGCCAGGTGCTGGTCACCAATGGCGGCAAGCAGGCCCTGTTCAACCTGTTCCAGGTGCTGCTCGATCCCGGCGACGAGGTGTTGCTGCCGGCGCCCTACTGGCTCAGCTACCCCGAGATCGCGCGGCTGGCCGGAGCCAGCGTCACCGTGCTGCCCTGTGAGGCCACCGCTGGCTTCCGGCTCGACCCCCAGCAGCTGGAGCAGGCGATCAGCCCAGCCACCAGGCTGCTGGTGCTGAACAGCCCCGGCAATCCCACCGGGATCGTGATCAGCCGCGGCGAACTGGAGCAGCTGGCCGCGGTGCTGCGTCGCCATCCCCGGGTGGCCGTGGTGTGCGATGAGATCTACGAATACCTGCTCGCTCCAGGCCTGGTCCACCACAGCCTGGCCGCTGTGGCCCCCGACCTGGCCGAGCGGATCTTCATCGTCAACGGCTTTGCCAAGGGCTGGGCGATGACCGGCTGGCGGGTCGGCTGGCTGGCCGGCGCCGAGCCGGTGATCCGGGCCGCTTCGGCCCTGCAGAGCCAGTCCACCAGCAACGTCTGCAGCTTTGCCCAGTTCGGCGCCCTGGCCGCCCTGGAGGGCCCGCGCGACTGTGTGCAGACCATGGCCGCCGAGTTCAACCGCAGGCGCAGGCTGCTCAGCGAGGGCCTGCGCCGCCTGCCCGGGGTCACCCTGCCCCAGCCCCAGGGCGCCTTCTACGCCTTCCCGGATGTGAGCGCCTGCGGGCTCGACTCCATGACCCTCTGCGATCGCCTGCTCGACAGAGTGGGGCTGGCCGTGGTGCCCGGTGTGGCCTTCGGCGACGATCGCTGCATCCGCCTCTCCTGCGCCGCCTCCCCAGCCGCGATCGAGGACGGCCTGCAGCGCCTGGAGCGCTTCTTCGCGGGGCTCTGACGACGGGCCTGAGCTCGGGAGGGCAGGATCATCGGGTCGTTGCCTCTCCCGGATCCGTGACCAGTCGAGAACGCTGGGCCGTTGCGCTTGCCGGCCTCCTCCTGATCGGCCTGCTGCCAACGGCCTGCACCCCCCGCCCCGACGGCGCCACAGCACCGAACGGCAGCAGCAGCGAGGCTGCCAGGCCCAACCAGAAACGGGTGCTGCGCATCGGCGCCATCCCCGATCAGAACCCCGAGAAACTGAACCGCCTCTACGGCCTCGTGGCCGAAGAACTCAGCGAGCAGCTCAAGGTGCCCGTGCAGTTCGTGCCCGTCACCGACTACACCGCCGCCGTGAGCGCCTTCCGCACCGGCGACCTGGACCTGGTGTGGTTCGGCGGCCTCACCGGCGTCCAGGCCCGGCTTCAGAAACCCGGTGCCCGGGCCCTGGCCCAGCGCAACATCGACCGCTCCTTCCACAGCGTGTTCATCGCCAACCCCAGCAGTGGCCTCAAGCCTTCAGCGTCCAGAGCGACCTGACCCAACTCAAGGGCAAGCGCTTCACCTTCGGCTCCGAGAGTTCCACCTCCGGCCGGCTGATGCCCCAGTACTTCCTCGGCCAGGCGGGCGTGCAGCTGAGCGACTTCGCCGGTGGCAACCCGGGCTTCAGCGGCAGCCACGACGCCTGATCGCCCTGGTTCAGAGCGGCACCTACGACGCCGGCGTGGTGAACGAGCAGGTGTGGCGCAGCCGGATCGAGGAGGGCAAGGTGGACACCACAAAGGTGGTGGAGCTGTGGCGCACCCCCGGCTACGCCAACTACACCTGGGTGGTGCAGCCCGGCCTCGACAAGGACTACGGCGAGGGCTTCACCGAACGGCTGGAGCAGGCCTTCACCGGCCTCGACCCCAAGGATCCCCGCCAGGCTCAGATCCTGGAGCTGTTCGGCGCCGAGACCTTCGTCCCTGCCAGCAACAATCAATACGAGGCGATCGAGGCGGTGGGGCGCCAGGTGGGCAAGGTCCGCTGATGGATCCCTGCTGGGTGCTGGAGCTGCAGGACGTGAGCGTGCCTGGCCGTGGCCGCCCCCGCCTGGAGGCGGTGACGCTGCGGCTGCGGCCGGGCGAGCGCGTGGCCCTGCTGGGCCCGAGCGGTGCCGGCAAGAGCACCCTGCTCAGCGTGGCCAATGGCCTGCTTCAGCCCGAGGCCGGTGAGGTGCGCTGGCAGGGCCGGCCCCTGGCCCGCTCCAGACGCGCCCGCCGCCTGCAGCAGGCCCGCATCGGCACCCTCTGGCAGGACCTGCGCCTGATCGAGGAGCTCAGCGTGCAGCAGAACCTCAATGCCGGCCGCCTGGCCGTCTGGGGCTGGCCGCGGGCGTTGCTCAACCTGCTGCTGCCGCTGGAGAGCGCCGCCTGCAGCGCCGTGCTGGCCCGCCTGGATCTCGATCCGGCCCTGCTGGATCAGCCTGTGGCCCGCCTCTCGGGCGGTCAGCGGCAGCGGGTGGCCCTGGCCCGGTTGCTGCGCCAGGAGCCGGTGCTGCTGCTGGCCGATGAGCCCCTGGCCAGCCTGGACCCCCGGCTGGCCGAAGACCTGCTGCGCCTGCTGCTGGAGCAGGGCCGCCAACCCCGCGCCCTGTTGCTGAGCCTGCACCGCCCGGACCTGGTGGCTGGCTTCGATCGCGTGCTGGGGCTGCGCCAGGGCCGACTCGTGTTCGACCTGCCGGTGAGGGGCCTCACCAGCGCAAGGCTGGAGGCGCTCTACGCCGAAGCGCCCGTGGGGCGATGAGCAGTGCAGCGATGAGCAGTGGGGCGATGAGGAGTGGGGCCCTGCGGCCGGCGGCGCCGCTGTGGTTGCTGCTGCCCGCCCTCGCGGCGGTGCCGCTGCTGATCGCGCTGCCGGGCATCAGCCATGGCGGGGGCTGGAGCCTGATCGGGCGGTTCCTGCTGGGCGCTCTCCAGCCCTCCCTGGACCCGGTGGTGCTGCGCTCGGTGCTGGAGGGGCTCGGGGTGACCCTCGCCATCGCCCTGCTGGGCTGGGCCCTCAGCATCGTGCTTGGCCTGAGCCTGGGCGTCGCCAGCTCGCGGCGCGTGTGGCTCACCTGCCTGGGAACGGCCCGGCCGGCCGGGCTGATCCGGCGGCTGCTGGCTCTGCCCCGCTCGATCCACGAGCTGCTCTGGGGCCTGGCCCTGCTGCAGCTGCTGGGGCTGCAGCCGGTGGTGGCGATCGCGGCGATCGCCCTGCCCTTCGGCGCCCTGGTGGCCCGGGTGGTGAGCGATCAGATCGACAACCTGCCCACCACGGGCCTCGAGGCCCTGCGCTCCAGCGGGGCGGCGGCACCGGCGGCCCTGCTCACCGCCCTGGGGCCACCGCTGCTGCCCCAGCTGATCAGCTACGGCGGCTACCGGCTGGAATGCGCCCTGCGCAGCGCCACCCTGCTGGGGGTGTTCGGGCTTGGCGGGCTCGGCACGGAGCTGCGGCTCACCCTGCAGTCGCTCGCCTTCCACGAGCTCTGGAGTGGGCTGTGGCTGCTGCTGGCCGCCATGCTGGCGCTGGAGGCGCTGCTGGGCTGGCTGCGCTGTCGCTGGGCGATGCCGGAGCGCCTCAGCCTCGGCCGTGGCGGCGTGGGCTGGCGGGGGCGAGAGCTGCTGCTGGCCGGCGGGCTGCTGCTGCCGCTGCTGCTGGCGCTGGCCTGGGCCCTGCAGGTGAATCCGGCCAGCCTGCTGCAGTGGCAGAGCTGGCCCCCCATGGGACCCGCCGACTGGCCTGCCGTGGCAGCCCTGCCCTGGCCCAGGCTGGTGGCCAATACCCTCAGCCTCACGCTGCTGGCCGCTGCCCTGGCGGTGGGCGTGGCGCCCCTGCTGCTGCTGCTGGTGGAGCCCTGGCCCATGGCCCAGACCGCGCTGCGGGGGCTCTGGGCCATGGGGCGACTCTGGCCGCCGCCGCTCACGGCCCTGCTGCTGCTGTTCGTGCTGGAGCCGGGCGTGATCACCGGAGCGCTGGCCCTGGGCTTTCACAACCTGGGCGTGCTCGGCCGCCTGTTGCTGGAGAGCGCTGAATCCAGCCCCGCCGCAGCCCAGCAGGCCCTGAGCTGTGCCGGGGCGGGCCCCCGCCAGGCCCTGCTCTACGGCCGCTTCAGTGGCCTGGCCCGTCCCTACCTCGCCTACGGCGCCTACCGCGCCGATGTGATCCTGCGGGAATCGGTGGTGGTGGGGCTGGTGGGCGCCACGGGCCTGGGCAGCCAGCTGATGGAGGCCCTCAGTTCCTTCGCCTACGACCAGCTGCTGGCCCTGGTGCTGGTCTACGCCCTGCTCACCCTGCTGGGGGAGGAGGGCAGCGATCGGGCCCGGCAGCGCCTGCTGGCGCCCCGGCCGGCAACCGGCTGAGCCGCACCAGTCCCTGCTCCAGCAGCTGGTCTGCCGCCTGGGCCTCATCCAGCCCCTCCAGGGCCACGGACTGGCGCCCTCCATGGCGGCCCAGGTCGTGGTCGTAGCAGCGGTCGTAGTAGTCGAGCATCTGGCGGCAGGCCAGGGGCCAGTCGCCGGCAGCGATCGCCGCCAGGGCCACGGCCGTGCGCTGGGGCCCCAGCCGGCGGCTGATGCGGCGGGTGGCCTCCGCCAGCGCCTCAGGATCCTGGCCGCCGTAGATCCGCACCAGCTGTTCCACCCGCTCCTCCAGGGGCCGCAGCACCTCCAGCACCGGCGCCTGCTCCATCTGGCGCCAGAGACCGATCGGGATGCGGCAGCGACCCACCTGGGCACTCTCGGCCTCCAGCCAGATCTCAGCGGCCCCGTCGAGGGCGGTCAGGGCCGTGGCCAGCCGGTTTTCGTAGTGCTCGCTGCTGGGCTGGGGTGGCAGGCCCAGACCACCGAAGCTGCTGCCGCGATGGTGGGCCAGTCCTTCCAGATCCACCACCGCCACGCCGCGCTGGGCCAGGCCCAGCAGCAGGTCGGTCTTACCCGTGCCCGTGCGTCCGCCCAGCAGGCGCAGGGGCCAGGGCCGCTCGAACAGCTCCAGCACCCAGCGGCGGTAGGCCTTGTAGCCGCCATCGAGCAGCAGGGCCGGCCGATCCAGTTGCTCCGCCAGCCAGGCCACGCTGGCGCTGCGCATGCCGCCCCGCCAGCACATCAGCCGCAGGGGCCCCGGCGGCAGGGCCGCCAGCTCCGCCGCCATCGCCTGCAGCCGCGGGCCCACCAGGCCCAGGCCGCGCAGCACGGCCGCCTCGCGACCGGCCTGCTTGTAGAGGGTGCCGATCTCGGCCCGCTCCTCATCGCTGAACAGGGGCAGGTTGATCGCCCCGGGCCGATGGCCCTGGCTGAACTCCGCTGGACTGCGCACGTCCAGCAGCGGCCCGGCTTGGGCGAGGAAAGCGGCCACCGTCAGCCGGGGTGCCATGGCGATCGCGGCGTCAGGGAGCCAATCCTCCCCGGCCGTGGGCCGCAGCGGCCGGCACCGGGGTGCTGCAGGATCAGCAGCGGTTCCCTTCCCGGCCGTCTCGCCATGGGTCTCCAGGTTCCCCGCAAGCTGATCGTGATCGGGGACAGCGGCGTGTACGGCTGGGGCGATCCCGAGCAGGGGGGCTGGTGCGAGCGGCTGCGGCGGCACTGGATGGCCCTGCCCCAGGCCCCTGTGGTGTACCCACTGGGGGTGCGGGGCGATGGGCTGGAGCGGGTGGCGGCCCGGCTGGAGCGGGAGGTGGGCTGCAGGGGTGAGCTGCGCCGCCAGAGGCCCCAGGGGATCCTGCTGTCGGTGGGGGTGAACGACACGGCCCGGGTGGGGCGTCCGGACGGGCGCCCCCAGCTCGATGCCGATGGCTTTCTCTATGGCCTGCAGCAGCTGCTGCAACGGGCGGGCCAGCTGGCCCCCGTGCTGGTGGTGGGCCTCACCCCGGTGGTGGAGCAGGCGATGCCCTTCGCCGATGTGCTGTGGTATTCCCAGGAGCAGCTGCGGCGCTACGAGGCCCTGCTGGAGCTGGCCTGCCTCGAGGCCGACGTGCCCTTTCTGCCCCTGCTGCGCCCCCTGCTCTGCGACAGGAGCTGGCCCCGCTGGCTGTGCGCCGACGGCCTTCACCTCAACGGCAGCGGCCATGCGGAGGTGTTTCGTCGCCTGCGCGAGTGGCCCGCCCTCAACAGCTGGGCTGGACTGACCTCGGCAGCCGCGCCTCACCCATTCGGGTGAGAGCGAATCACTCCCGGCGGCGAGCCAGTCCGGCGCCAGGCCACGGAGCGTGGAGATGGATCCCCGTCCCCGCTCCACCGCCATGCAGGCCAACACTGCCGCCCCTCGGCGCCGCCCTCCTCTCCGCACCGCTTCCACCCGGCTGCGGGCCGCCTCTCCCGACCACAGCAGCCACAACCGCACCCTGCTGCGGCGGCTGGGCCGCTCCGGGCCCAGGGCGGTGCAGCTGCACTGGCGCAACGCCCTGGTGGTGAACAACCTGGCCCTGGTGCGGATGGTGGCCCAGCGCGAAAGCCGCCGCACCGGCCAGCCCTTCGACGACCTCTGCTCCGTGGGCTACGAGGGGCTGGTGCGGGCCGTGGACAGCTTTGACACCAGCCGCCCGGTGAGCCTCAGCACCTATGCGGTGCCCTGCGTCAGGGGCGCGATGCAGATGGAGCGCCGCGACAGGCTGCAGCCCCTGCAGACTCCCCGGCGGCTGCGGGAGCTGAACCAGCGGGCCGATCGCTGGCTGGAGCAGCGTCGCAGCGCCGGGTTGCCGCCGCTGAACCTGGCGGCAATGGCCACCGCCCTGGGCTGCACGCAGGCCCAGCTGGAGGAGGCCGCCCGGGTGCGGCGGGCCCTGCAGCTGAGCAGCCTGGATGCGCCCCTGGGCAGCGATGGCGACGAGGGCACCCCACTGTGCCGGCTCGACCTGCTCGCTGATCCCGCCAGCTCCGCCTGCGACCACGCGGCGGACCAGCACGATCCCCAGCTCGCCTGGCTGCGCCGACACCTGGCCCGCCTCGCGCCCCTGGACCGGCAGCTCCTGGAAGGCCGCTGGATCGATGGCCTCACCTGGAGCGACCTGGCCAGGCAGCTGGGGCTGGCCCCCCAACACTGCCGGCAGCGGGGCGGTGAGCTGCTGGCCCAGCTTCAGGGCGAGGCCCACCAGAGCCAGAGCACAATCGCCAGCACCGCGGCCAGGGTGGTCTGAAGGCCATTCACCAGCTCGTTGCTGAGCCAGGCGAGGCGGGGCTGCAGGGTGGCACCGATCAGGCTTTCCACCAGGGTGGCCAGCAGTCCCACGGCCGCCACCAGCCCGGCGTCTGCCCAGCCGCCCAGCAGGCCCAGCAGGAGCATCCAGGCGGCCATCACCACGCTGCCCAGCAGGCTGGCCGCCGTGCCCTCCAGGCTGATCGCCCCCTCGGTGCCGGGAGGTACGGGCCTCAAGGTGGTGATCAGCAGGGTGTGGCGGCCCCAGCGCTTGCCGATCTCGCTGCCACAGGTGTCACCGAGCTTGGCGGCGAAGCTGGCGGCGAAGCCACCAGCAACGGTGCCAGCCAGCTCATGGGCGCCAGGGCGGTGAGCATGGCCAGGGCGGCGCCGGGAGCGGCCGAGCCCCACACGTTCTCGGGTCCACGCCGGCCGCCGCGCGCCTCCGCCAGCCCGGCGCGCTGCTTGTGGCGCAGGCCCAGCCGGGTCACGGCCGAGCCCAGGGCCAGATAGCCCACCACCGCCAGCCAGCCCAGGGGCCCGAGGCAGCCCCACAGGACGGTGCCGAGGGCGCCGGCATGGATCCAGCCGGCGCGGGTGAGCACAGGCAGCCGTTGGGCCGCGCTGATCAGGGCGGCATTGACCGCCAGGGCGACCATCCAGGGGAGTGGCTGCTGGGGAGGTGGAACGAACACGAACGCAGGGCGGCGCCGAGGGATCGCGGCGGGGCTCCCCAGTGTGTGGCAGGGAGCATGTGTTGCACTGCCCTAAGCAGCAGGCCATGGCGGCGCCGGCCCAACGGATAATCGGCCACAGATGTTGCCGGCTCAGTCGCGATGGTGTTCAAGCGCAAGGGCTCCTTCTTCCTCGACCTCACCGGCGCCGGCGACACCAAGGCTGAACCGGTGCAGGTGGCGATCACGGAGGCCCCCCCCGCCAGCTCCAAGGGCACCAGCACGGCTGAGGTCACCGCCGCTCCCGAGCCCGTCGCTGCAGCGGCCGCCGCCAGCACGGCGCCCCCGGCCGCAACGCCCCCATCCCCGGCCGGGAGTCCTCTCACCACGGCCGAGGCCATCGCCGCCGAACTGCGGGCCGCCCAGGAGGCTCTGCCGCCCTCGTCCCAGGTCACCTACGCCCCGGACTGCCTCAACCCCGCCAACGCCCTGCCGATGGGTCGGCGGCGGCCCGGGGCCAATCTGGGCGTGTTCAAAGGGATGGTGTCGGAGATGTTCCGCAACTGAACCCCAGCCCGCCCCGCCAGGCCGCCAGCAGGCTCGCCGCTGCCACGGCGGCCGTGGAGGTGCGCAGGATCCCCTCGCCCAGCTGCACCGCCTGCCAGCCGCGCTCCAGGGCTGCCGCTTCCTCCATGGGGCTCCAGCCCCCTTCCGGGCCGATGGCCAGCCTCACTGGTTGAGGGGCACCCCTGGGTTGATTGGCACCACTGGGCTGCGCGGCTGACGCCCGAGGCCAGAGCGCCTCGAGGGCCTCGCCCAGCGGCAGGGCCGTGGGCCGGCGGCTGGTGGCCAGCAGCCGCACCCCGCTCGTTGCCGCCGAGAGCCAGGCCAGGGCCGGTTGCGCCGGCAGGCAGTGGGGCAGCCACAGCCGTTCGCACTGCTCCAGGGCCTCGCGCAGCACGGCCTGCTGGCGCTCCGGGCGGATCGCTGCCTCCGCCACACTGCGCTCGGCCTGCAGCCACTGGAAGCTGTCGATGCCCAGCTCACAGGCCATGCGCAGCATCACCTCCGGATCCCGGCGCGGCAGGGCCACGGCCAGCTGCAGGCTGGGCTGTGGGGCCGGAACGCTCAGCAAAGGCGCCTCCAGGCTCTGTTGCAGCACGGCCCAGCCCTGCTGCCGCACCGGGCCCGGCTCGAGAGCCGCAGACCAGAGCCTGCCGCAGCCATCCACCAGCCCGAAGACCTGCCCCGCTCGCAGCCGCAGCACCCGCCGCAGGTAGTGCAGCTCCTGAGCCTCAAGGGCCAGACGCCCCTCGGCGCCCTCGAGGCGAGGGCGCTCCACCAGCAGGCGGCGCAGCTCGCGGACCATGGCGCGCTCAGGAATCGGGGATCGAATCCAGCAGCTGGTCAATGGTCTCGGGCTGCTCGTCGATGGCCCAGTCGTCGTTGAGGCCACCGATCAGCACCTGCTCCACCTCCACCACGTCGTTGTTGAGCTGGCGCAGCGTGTTGATCAGCACGTCGAGGGCGAAGGCATCACTCGTGCCCAGATCCAGCCAGCAGCGCGCCCAGACTCCCTGATACTCCATCGGGCCCATGTTGTGCATCAGGGCCGGCAGGGCCGTGGCGGCGGCCTGCTGGTCGTAGGCCATCCAGCTCAGTTCCGCCCCCTCCTCATGGACCTGGAGCGACTCGGCATTGAAGCCACCCAGCTTGCCCAGAAAGAACCAGCTGTCGAAGACGGTTTCCAGATAGCCCTTCTCGCCGCTGCCGAGGGGATCGGCAAAGCGCATCCAGATCCAGCAGTTGAAGGGGTCGAGCTCACGAAATTGAACGTCCATCGGCACCGATCGGGCTGGGCCGCAGCCACAACAGCAGTGGCCACTCTCCCCCACCGCAGGCATGCTGGAGCCATGCTTGAACTGCGCGGCCTCGGCTACCAGCCCGCCACAGCACCCCAGGCGGTGCTGCGCGAGGTGAGTCTGGTGCTGGAGCCCGGGGCGATCGGCCTGGTGGCCGGCCGCAGCGGCGGCGGCAAAACCACCCTGCTGGAGTTGATCAGCGGCCTGGCCGACCCGGATCAGGGCACGATCCACTGGAACGGAGAACGCTTCCGGGCTCGCCAGCGCCGCTGGCTGTGCGGCCTGGTGTTCCAGTTTCCCGAGCGCCATTTTCTCGGGCTCACGGTGGGCCAGGAACTGCGGCTGGGCCAGCGCCGCGTGGAGTCCGAGCGGCTGGAGGCGGTGCTGCAGCGGGTGGGCCTCGCTGGGCTCAGCCTCCAGCAACGGCCCGAACAACTGAGCGGCGGCCAGCAGCGGCGCCTGGCCCTGGCGGTGCAGCTGCTGCGCCACCCCCAGGTGCTGCTGCTGGATGAACCCACCGCCGGGCTGGACTGGACGGTGCGGGGCGAGATCGTGGCACTCCTGGAGGGGCTGGCCCGGGAGCGGGCCGTGCTGGTGGTGACCCACGAACCGGAGCTGTTCCAGCGCGCAGCAGGCAGGGCCTGGCGCCTGGAGCAGGGCACCCTCACCGATCTGCAGACGAGCGAGCTCCTTACGATGGTCTGAATGAGCACCGGCTGCATGAGCGAGTCCTGCCTGAGCGACAGGCTGCTGCGGGCCACAGCTGCCGACGGCGGCATCCGGCTGGTGGCTGTGTCCACCACAGCCACCAGCCGCGCCGCCGCCGAGCACCACCAGCTCTCCTTTCTCACCACGGCCCTGCTCGGTCGGGCCATGGGAGCTGCTCTGCTGCTGGCCAGCTCGATGAAAATCCGCCACGGCAGGGTGAACCTGCGCATCTCCTCAGACAGTGCGCTGAAGGGCCTGATGGTGGATGCCGGCCGGGATGGCACCGTGCGCGGTTACGTGGGCAATCCGGCCCTGGAGCTCGACCCGATCACCGGCGCCGACGGCTCACCCCAGCTCGATCTGGCCGGCGCCACCGGAACGGGCTATCTCCACGTGATGCGCGACTGGGGCCGGGGCCAGCCGTTCAGCTCCACGGTGGAACTGGTGAGCGGTGGCATCGGCGATGACGTGGCCACCTACCTGCTCCACTCCGAGCAGACCCCCTCGGCGGTGTTCGTGGGTGAACGGATGGACAGCGGCGGCCTGCGCTGCAGCGGCGGGGTGCTGGTGCAGGTGCTGCCCAAGGCGGCCCGGGAGCCCGCCCTGGTGGCCCTGCTGGAGGAGCGGTGCCGGGCGGTGCAGGGCTTCAGTGCCCGCCTGGAGGCCTGCCAGGGCAACCTGCTGACGCTGCTGGAGGCCATCTTTCCCGACCTCGACCCCCAGCCTCTGGAAGCTGAGGCTCAGCCTGTGCACTTCCACTGCCCCTGCAGCCGCCAGCGCAGCCTTGGCGCCCTCAAGCTCCTGGGCCGCGACGAACTCAGCAGCATCCTCGAGGAGGATGGCCGGGCTGAGCTCACCTGCCACTTCTGCAGCTCGGTCTATGAGGTGAGCGGCCGGGAGCTCGAGGGCCTGATCGCCGAACTGGAGGAGGCTGCCTTCGCCTGAGCGGCTCAGGCCACAAACAGCGCCGCCAACAGCAGCAGCACGAAGGCGGGCAAGCTCTGCAGCTGTTGCAGGGAGAGCGGCAGCCCCAGGGGCAGGCCGGATCCGGCCAGGCCGGCCACCAGGCCACCCAAAACCAGCCCCAGCGTGAGCAGACCGAAGCCCCAGCCCACAGCCGCCAGGAAGCGGCGGCGGCGGCGTTGCAGACACACCACCGTGAGGGCGGTGGCCAGGGCCAGCAGAAATTCCGGTGAGGCCGAGGGCACCAGCAACAGCAGGGCCAGCAGCACCCCGAAGCCGCCGAGGGCCAGGTTCAGAACACCGCCCTCGGCCAGCTCCAGCCCGGGCATGCTCAGGGTCGGCGCCGCCACCTTGGGCAGGGGCAGCTGGGGCAGGGCAGGCATCGCCAGGCGAGGCGGAGGCGGAGCGATCTGCTCCCGTGCCGAAGCCGTTCGGGCCGCCGTGCTCACCCGACCCTGCTGGCGCTGCTTGAGGCGCTCCATCAGCAGGGTGTCGTAGGCCGCCTCAATGCGCGAGCGGGCCATGGTGTCCTCACCGGCCTCGTCGAGGCGGGCCTGCTTGGCCGCCTGCACCTCCTCGAAGCTGGCGTCGGGGCTGATGCCAAGGCGTTGATAGGGCTCCAATGGCTCGGCCGCTGGGGGTTGCGGATCGGAAGGGTCGGGCATCACCATCGCCGGCGGACAACTAAGCCTGCATAGAGCGTATCGAGGCCGGCCTAGAAGAGGGGCTCACTGAAACGGAAGCCACCTTCCTGTTCCAGTCGCAGCCTCCAGCGCTCGGCCTCATCGGGATCAAGCCGATGCCGCCGCTTGAGCAGGGGCATCTGGGGTGGGAGATGGCTGCCTTCCCGCATCTCAACAGAGCCGGTGAGGGGTGGTCCACCGAGGGTCTCGAATTGGAAACTGACGTAGTCGCAACCCCCGTCGGGGCGGGGACGCACCAGCCAGAGCGGCTTGAGCATCGCCGTGATGGTTCGTTACACAACACTCTGGCGCAGCCGTCAGGCGACTGCGAAGACCAGCCACCGAATCCCGGCCCACTGCAGCGCTGGGCCAGCACGGCCCAGGGCCATCACCGCTGTGGGCTTCCAGGCCCTCAGGCCCCCGCGGGATGGAGATCGGTGACCGCGGCGGCTCTGGCGCCAGGGCTGATGGCGAGGCCCTCCACAGCCCTGCGCAGGGCCTCCTCCCGGCTGAGCTGATGGTGCTGCGGCGGCAATTTGGCGTAGAGGCCGAGCTTCTCGAGCCGCTGGCGGGTGGTGCCGCTGGCCCCCACCACGAACACCTCACGGCCCTTCTCGATCGCCTCCTCCACGGCGTTCTCCACCGCCAGGGCGGAGGTGACGCCCAGGTGGGACACCTCGGTGAGATCGAACACCACGGCCTTGCACTCGCCGATGGCGTTGTGTTCGCGGCCGATCGCCTTGGCCACACCAAAGATCATGGCGCCGGTGAGCTGGAACAGCAGCACCTGGCCCTTGCCCTGATCCAGCAGCGCCTTCTCCTCGCCGCTGAGCAGCAGGTCGCCATCGCCGGTGGAGATCGACTTCACCGAGCGGCTCTGCAGGGCGCTCATCTTGTCGATGGTGAGGATGTTGGCGATGAACACGCCGATGCCCACCGCCGCGATCAGGTCCACCAGCACGGTGAGGCCGATCACCAGATACATGATCAGCGCGCCGGTGAGCGAGATCTGGTGGGCGCGCTTGAGAAAGCTCCAGTCGACGATGTCAAAGCCCACCTTCAGGGCGATGCCGGCCAGCACGGCCTGGGGGATCTGGGCGGCGAGGCCACTGCCGGCCAGGATCACCAGCATCAGGATCAGGGCACGGCTGAGGCCCGAGAGGGCACTGCGGCCGCCGGCCTGGATGTTCACCACGGTGCCCATGGTGGCGCCGGCGCCGGCGATGCCGCCGAACAGGCCGGAGACGAGGTTGCCGAGGCCCTGGCCGATCAGCTCCTTGTTGGAGTTGTGCTCGGTGCGGGTGATGCTGTCGGCCACCACGGCGGTGAGCAGGGCGTCGATGCAGCCCAGCATCCCCAGCACGGCGGCATCAATCAGCATCAGCTGCAGCTGGGGCAGTTCCACATGGGGAATCACCAGCCGGGGAAAGCCGGAGGCGATGGCGCCGATGCGGCGGATGCCCTCCACTTCAGCCGAGCCATCGGCGCCGCTCAGCAGGGTGAGCGAGAGCACGGTGCCGGCGATCAGGGCGATCAGCTGGGGCGGCGCCACCTTTTTCAGCCGCGCCGGCGTCAGCCACAGGATCGCCAGGGTCACCACAGCCAGGGTGACTTCCGCCGGGCGCGCCCCGGCCAGCAGGGAGGGGATGGCACCGAGGGTGCCGAGCACACCGCCCTTGGGGATGGCCTGGCCCAGGAAGGGGCCGATCTGGAGAATGATCAGGATCAGGCCGATGCCGCTCATGAAGCCCGAGATCACCGTGTAGGGCATCTGGGTCACGTAGCGGCCCAGCCTGAGCAGGCCGAACAGGATCTGGAACACCCCGGCCAGCATCACCACGGTGAAGGCCATGGCCAGGCCGTTCTCCGGGTCCTGGGCGGTGAGGCTGGCGATGACGGCGGTCATCACCACGGTCATCGGGCCGGTGGGCTCGGAGATCAGGGTGGGGGTGCCGCCGAACAGGGCGGCGAACAGACCCACCAGCACCGCCCCCCAGAGGCCGGCCGCGGCGCCGGCGCCGGAGGCCACCCCGAAGGCCAGGGCCATCGGCAGGGCGATCACCGCCGCGGTGACCCCCCCGAACAGATCGCCCTTGATGTTGTTGGCGCTGAAGTGGTTCAGCAGCTGCAGGGGTGAGCGCCCCGGAGGGGCCGTATCAGTGGCCATCGCTACAGGGGGGTGTGGTGGCCGGCACATTACTGGCGAAAATGCTGGCGCCGGCGCCGTTCAGCCCCCGCGGCACCGCCACGGCTGGGAATTGCAATGATCAGCTGGGGTGATCATTGGTCCTGGAGCGTGCCCCCACAGCACCTCCGCCAGGCGTGAATCAGCGGCGTTCGTCGCTGCCACCGGACTGGTTGCTGCCTCTGTCTTTGCCCAGGCGGCCCTGTCCTGGAACCCCCTGCTGGCCACCGACCCGGTCCTGCGCTGCCGCCTGCCGCACGCCCCTGCCGGTGTCATTGATCACCCCAGCTGATCAGACCGGCCTGGGAAGCCCGAGATTCCGATGCCGGCATTTCAGCCGCGATGCGGCTTTTCCCATTAAAAAGACACGCTCCTGTTCTCTCGTGAATGATTCCCCTGCCCACGCTGCTGATGGAAATCGGCAGTCACCAGGCGGAAGTGGCTGAAACCCTGATCGGGGTCGGTCGCTTTCTCGTCATTTTTGTGGCCGCTCGAGCCATCGCTGAGGTGATGGTGCGGCTCCAGCTCCCCACCATCCTCGGCGAACTCGTGGCTGGCGTGCTCATCGGCGCCAGCGGCCTGCATCTGATTCTGCCCCCCGAGGCCCAGGCGGAACTCAGTGGCGCGGTGCTGAACCTGGTGGGCTCCCTGGCCGATGTCTCTCCCGAAACGGTGGATTCCATCTACCGGGAGACCTTCCCCAGCCTTCAGGCTGTGTCGCAGCTCGGCCTGTTCGCCCTGCTGTTTCTCACAGGCCTCGAGAGCGAGCTCGACGAGCTGGTGGCGGTGGGGCTTCAGGCCAGCACGGTGGCGTTCACCGGGGTGGTGCTGCCCTTTGCCCTCGGCACCGTTGGCCTCTATTACTTCTTCCATGTGCCCCTGATCCCGGCGGTGTTCGCCGGCGCGGCGATGACGGCCACCTCGATCGGCATCACGGCCAGCGTGTTCGGTGAGCTGCAGTGGCTGAAGCGCAAGGAAGGTCAGATCGTGATCGGCGCCGCCGTGCTCGATGACATCCTCGGCATCGTCATCCTGGCCGTGGTGGTCTCCCTGGCCGGCGGTGGCGCCTTCACCGTGGGTCCGTTGCTCAAGCTCTGCGCGGCGGCTGTGGTGTTCGTGGCGGCGGCGCTCTTCCTCAGCCGCACGGCCGCCCCGGGCTTCGACTGGGTGGTGGACCGCCTCAAGGCCCCCGGCGATGTGGCGGTGGCCAGCTTCGTGGTGCTCACCCTGTGCTGCTTCGCGGCCCAGGCGATCGGTCTGGAGGCGGCCCTGGGAGCCTTTGCCGCCGGCCTGATCCTCAGTGCCTCCAAGCACACCCATGACATCGACACGGCGGTGAAACCTCTGGTGGCCCTCTTCGCCACGGTGTTCTTCGTGCTGATCGGCACCGGCATGGACCTCTCGGTGCTCAACCCCTTCGATCCGGCCAACCGCGAAGGGCTGATCGTGGCCATGTTCCTGCTGGTGGTGGCCGTGGCCGGCAAGGTGGCGGCGGGCTGGTGTTACACCAGCAAGGAACCCACCAACCGCCTGGTGGTGGGTCTGGGGATGATGCCCCGCGGCGAGGTGGGCCTGATCTTCCTCGGGCTGGGCACTCAAGCCAACATCCTCACCCCGTCCCTGGAAGCCGCCATCCTGCTGATGGTGATCGGCACCACCTTCCTGGCCCCGATCCTGCTGCGGGTGGTGATCAGCTCCCAGGCCGAACCGGCCACCCAGCCCGGCTGAGCACCATGGGCTCCCCGTCGCCCTATGCGGGACGCAGGGTCTGCCTCACCACACGCCATGGCAAGGAGCGGGCACTGGCCAGGCCCTTCCTGCATGGGCTCGGCGCCATCCTCGAGGTGGCGCCCTGTGACACCGACCAGCTCGGCACCTTCAGCGGTGAGGTGGAACGGCTGGGCGACGCCCGCGCCACCTGTCATCGCAAGGCCCTGCTCGGTCTCGAGGCCAGCGGCCTCAGCCTCGGCCTGGCCAGCGAGGCCAGCTTCGGCCCCCATCCCGCCGTGCCCCTGCTCTCGGTGGGCCAGGAGCTCTTGCTCTTCGTGGATCTGGAGCGGGGCCTCAGCGTGCTGGAGCAGCGCCTCGATCTGGCCACCAGCCTGGCCCGCCGCAGCCTGGAGCCCGGCGAGCTCGAAACAGAGGGCGTTCAGGCCTGGCTGGCCCAGGTGCGTTTCCCCAGCCATGCGCTGATCGCCCGCCCGGCAGACGGCCATCCCGGCCCCTGCCTCAAGGCCATTCGCAGCCAGGTGGAGCTGGAGGCTGCGGTGGCCCGCTGCGCGGCGGCCAGCCCTGAGGGGCGCGTGTGGCTCGAAACCGACATGCGCGCCCACTGCAACCCCACCCGGATGGCGAGTATCCGGCGGCTGGGTTTCCAGCTGGTGCGCCGCCTGGGGCGGCCTTGCCCCGCCTGCGGGGCCCCTGGCTGGGGGCTGCAGGCGACGCTGCCCGGCCTGCCCTGCAGCTGCTGCGGCACGGCCACGGCCCTGACAGCCCAGGAGCGCTGGGGCTGTGCCGCCTGCCCCCACACCGAGCTGCGGCCCCGGCGCGACGGCCTGCAGCAGGCCGATCCAGGCCATTGCCCCTGGTGCAACCCCTGACGCTGAGAGGCAGCTGAGGGGGGCGGGATTGTGCGTGGCTGAGGCACGGATCGCTGTGGTTGAAGCCACGGTCAACCACTGCCGATTACGCCGGCTTATGCATCCAATCGGGGATCCTGCGCGTGTCAGTTGGCACATTTCCTGACAGAGGCTTTAAGGTTTGCAGACCCAAATTTGAACAACATTCTTTTTATGACTGCACCAGGTTGAAATACACGATGCGGTTTGCCTGGGTTGATCAAGATCCCTGGTTAACCACAGTTGAGTCATCACAGCCCAGCGGCACATCGTTGTATCGCTGAGCTCCAATGCGCTGCCGCTCTATCTCTCCATCTTTCTCCTTTGCCATCATGTCCGTCTCCATGTCAAGCCGTTGTCTGCGCCTCAGCCTCCGGGCCGGCGAGACGCTTCCCGCCAATCTCTGCTGGCGCGTGGAAAAGGGCTACGTCTGGCTTGCCCGCTGGGTTCCCGGCTGCGATCCCCTCACCCTGGGCGTGTGGGGCCCGGGCGAGATGGTGATGCCCGCCTTGATCGGTCTGCCTTCGATCGAATTGCGCTCCCTCTCCCCCGTGGTGGTGGTGGAAGAAGCTGACACCACCGTGCCGATGGAGCGCAGCTTTCTGGAGGATCAACTGCGGCAGGCGGCTCTGCTGCTGCTGCTCAGCCGCGTACGCCCCGCTGAGGCTCGCCTGCTGCAATTGCTCGACTGGTTCGGCACCCGTTTCGGCACGATGACCACCAAAGGCGTGCGGCTCTGCTTCGGCGAACGCCCCCTGACCCACCAGCAGCTCGCCGACATCGCCGGCATGACCCGGGTCACCGTGACCAAGGCCCTCACCCAGTTCCGCCAGTCCGGCGTGCTCTCCAGTGATGGCAACGGTGGGCTGTTGCTGCGGGTGCCCGCCTCCGAACTCTGGGGCGAGGAGTGATCAGCCGCTGAAGCCCGCTGTGGGGTCGAGCCGCTCCCCGATCCAGGCCACCGGCAGCATGGCCAGCATCGCCAGGCCGCACAGCAGCCATTGGCTGCCGCTGAGGGGCGCGGTGGCAAAGAAGCGGTTCATCCAGCTCCACTGGCTGAACAGCAGCTGCAGCAGCAGAGCCAGGCTGATGCCGCCCACCAGCACCGGCACCCGCCGCCACTGGCGCCAGCCGCCGCGGCTGGCCTGGCTCAGACAGATCAGATACACCACCTGGGCCAGCACCAGGGCCTGAATCGCCATCGTGCGCGCCAGCTCCAGGCTGGCCCCAGACCCTGACACCTGCAGAAACACCCCGAAGATCAGCAGCCAGTAGAAGGCGGACACCAGCAGCACCCGGCGCACCAGACGGCCGCTGAGCAGGGGCTCGCCGGGCGGCCGCGGTGGCTGGCTCATCAGGTGCGGCGGCTGGGGCTCGAAGGCCAGGGGCACCGACAGGCTCAGCGAGCACACCATGTTCAGCCACAACACCTGCAGCGCTGTGACCGGCAGCTGCAGGCCGAGCACCGCTCCCAGCAGGATGGTCATCGAGGCACCCCCATTCACCGGCAGCACGAAGGCGAGCGCCTTGCGCAGGTTCAGGTACACGGCCCGGCCCTCTTCCACAGCCGCTTCGATCGTGGCGAAGTTGTCGTCGGTGAGCAGCATGTCGGCGGCTTCGCGGGCCACTTCGGTGCCGCCCTCGCCCATGGCGATGCCGATGTCGGCCTGCTTGAGGGCCGGCGCGTCGTTGACGCCATCGCCGGTCATCGCCACCACGGCGCCGCCGGCCTGCAGCGCCTGCACCAGGGCCAGCTTCTGGGCCGGCGCCACCCGGGCGAACACATCGCTCTGCTGCGCCAGCCGGCCCAGCTGTTCGGGGGGACAGTCCTCCAGGGCGCGGCCCTCGATGGCCCGCACGGCGCCACCCCGGCCCAGCCCCAGCTCAGTGGCCACCCAGCGGGCGGTGTCGCGGTGGTCGCCGGTGATCATCTTCACGGTGATGCCGGCCTGCTGGCAGGCCTGCACGGCGGCGCGCGCCTGCGGACGTGGTGGGTCGAGCATGCCCTGCAGACCCAGGAACACCAGGCCGCTGCTGCACTGCTGCGGGCGCAGCTGCCGCTGGTGGAGGGCGGCCTGCCCGGAGGCGAAGGCCAGCACCCTCTGCCCGGCGCCGGCCATGGCGGCCACGGCGGCGCTGATGGCCGCGCCATCGAGGGGCTGGGGCTCGCCCGCGGCCGAGAGCTGCCTGTCGCAGCGGGCCAGCACCGCCTCCAGCGAGCCCTTCACCAGGATGCGCCCATCGCCATGCAGGGTGGCCATGAACTGGTGTTCCGAGGCGAAGGGAATCACGTCCAGACGAGGCTGGCGCTGCAGGCAGCCCTGCCGATCCAGACCGGCCACGGCGGCCGCCTGCAGCAGGGCTGTCTCGGTGGGATCCCCCACCAGGCCCTCATGCTGGCTGGGCCGGGCGTCGTTGCAGAGCATCCCGGCCAGCAGGGTGTCGCGCAGGGCCAGGTTGTGCTCGCTTCCCGCCAACTGATCAAGCGGCCAGCGCTCCCCGCCGGCATGGATCTGCTGCACCGTCATGCGGTTCTGGGTGAGGGTGCCCGTTTTGTCCGAGCAGATCACCGTGGTGCTGCCCAGGGCCTCGACGGCCGGCAGCTTGCGGATGATGGCGTTGCGGCGGGCCATGCGGTTCACGCCGATCGCCAGGGTGATGGTGACGATCGCCGGCAGTTCCTCCGGGATGGCGCCCACGGCGAGGGCCACGGCGCCATCGAACATCTCGGCGGCGGCTCGGCCCCGGGCCAGCCCCACCAGAAAGGTGACTCCCGCCAGGGCCAGCACCAGCTGCAGCAGGGTGTGGGTGAAGCCCCGGAACTGGCGGGTGAGGGGAGTGCTGAGGCTGGTCTGGTCGGCCAGGGAACGGGAGATGTGGCCCACCTCGGTGGCGTTGCCGGTGGCCACCACCAGGCCGCTGGCCCGGCCGGCGGTCACCAGGCTGCCCGCGTAGGCCATGCCGTGGCGCTCCGCCAGGGGTGTCCGCGGCTCCACCGGCGTCGTGGCCTTGCGCACGGGCATCGACTCACCCGTGAGCGCCGATTCATCCACCTGCAGCTGCTGCACCGTCAACAGCCGCAGGTCGGCGGGCACCTTGCTGCCGGCCTCCAGCTGCACCAGATCCCCCGGCACCAGCTGTTCGGAGGCCAGCCGGGCGGGCTGCCCACCGCGCACCACCTCGACGCTGGTGCGCACCGAGCGGGCCAGGGCCGCGATGGCCGTCTCGGCGCGATTTTCCTGCACATCGCCGATCACGGCGTTGATCACGGTGACGCTCCAGATCACCCAGGCTTCGCTCACCTCGCCCAGCAGCAGCTTCACGGCCCCCACCGCCAGCAGGGTGTAGAGCAGGGGATCGTGGAACTGGCCGAGGAAGCGCAGCCAGCCGGGCCTGCCGCGCCGCTGGCTGAGCTGGTTCGGGCCCCAGCGCTGCAGCCGTTGCGCCGCCTCCGCGCCCCTCAGCCCCCGCACCGGGTCGCTGCCGAGGGCGTCGATCAGCTCTGCAGCGGCGGTGCTGTGGGCCTGATCGAGCAGCTCGGGGGGCTGACCGGCCGAGGGAGCAGTTGGCGGCACGGGCACGGCAGGGCGAGCTTCACCAGTGTGCTCAGATTGCCCGCCTGGCCGGCAGCATGGGTCCACAGCCAAGAACCCCGCCGCCGCCGATGACCTCCTCTCTGGTGCTTCTGGGGGACAGCCTGGTGGATACGGGCAACACCACCGCCCTGGCCAGGCTGGTGGGGCAGGATCCCTTCGCGGACCGCATCTACAACCGTGGCGGTAACCGCAAGGCCTCCGATGGCCCGGTGCTGGCTGAGCAGATTGCCCGCCGCCTCGGGGCCAGGCTGAGCTCCACCACCCGGGTCAACCTGCTCAGCCTGCCCCTGCAGCGCCTGGCCGGTGGCTTCGACAGCAGCACCCAGCTCTGGAACTTCGCCTATGCGGGCGCCAACTCCGGCCTGAGGGGCTCCCGCCGGGCCGCCCTGGCCCGCTTCCCGCTCGGGCTCCGCTCCCAGGCTCGGGTGGTGGCGGCCAATGCGCCGCGCCGCGCCAATGTCGATGCCCTGATCGTGGCGGGCAGCAACGACCTGCTCGACCTGGTCGACCGCCCCGGCCGGGTGCTGCGGGCGCTGCGCAGTGCGGGCCGCCGGGATGACCGGCGCTTGAGCCGCCAGCAGGCCCGCCGGATCGTGGCCAACACCCGCCGGGCCGTGGACACGATCAGCGGCAACCCCAGCCGGGGCGCTTCGCCATCGATGAGGTGGTGATTCTGGGGCTGGCGCCCCTGAGCCAGACCCCCGCGGTGAAAGGGGTGGCCGCCGGGTTGCAACCCGCCCTGGGCCGGGGCCTGCGCCGCTTCGTCGACCAGACGGCCCGGCGGGTCAACCGCCAGCTCGCGCGCCGCTACAACGCCCCCCGCCGCAACGACGGGGTGGAGGTGATCGATGGTTTCCAGGTGTGGAACAGCGTGGCCAGGCCCCGCTTCCTCGACGACGTTCACCCCACGGCCGCCACGGCAGGCCGGCTGGCGGATGCCGTGGTGCGGCGGATCGCCGCTTCGAGAGACCTCAGCAGCTATGGCTTCTCAGCCTGATCAGGCTCAGTCGTCGGGATAGAGCAGGCCATCGAGCTCCTCGGGATCCACGTCATAGACGCGGGCCAGGGTGGTCTCGATGGCGCTGGTCACCACGTCGGGCAGGAAGCGCATCGCATTGATCGCGTCATCGGCGATGTCGTCGGTGAGCAGGGGGTCACCGCCCAGCTTCTCGTCGTTGATCACGGCCATCACCCAGCTTTGATAGGCGGTGACCAGATCGGCGAACTCGAGCTCCGGGTCGTTCAGATCCAGGGCCATTGGGCGTCTCCAGGGACGTTGCCTCTGCAGTTTGCCCACTGGCGAGGATGGCGCAGCCCTTGTTCCCGGTTGTCCTGACCGAGACCATGCCCGAACCCGCTGCCCAGCCCCCTCGCCAAAGCGCTCCTGAGGCGACCCGGGACCGGCTTGCCGCGTTCGCCATCGGCGAGCTGGTGCGCCAGCACCGCAGCAGCTTTGCGCCGCTCTGGAGCACTGAGAGCTGGGTGAAACTGCTGATCTGGCTGGCGCTCAACTGCGGCTGCAGCGGCGACGAGGCCGGGCTGCGGGCCTTTCGGGCCTGCCTTGATCCGGCCCTGAGCCGCCGCCTGCGGCAGCAGTTCTTCACGCGGGAGCTGGAGCTCCTTCAGCTGCAGGTGGTGGCCGATCCCGCCGAGGGGGCGGCGCTGGTGCTGCCGCTGGCCCCCGGCGGGCCCCCGTTGATCTGCAGCGGGCGGCGGCGGCCGTGGCCGCTGCGGGCCTGGAGGCCCAGCTGGTGGCCGACCGCGGGCGCTGGAGCAGCCTGGAGGGCGCGGTGGCCATTCCCTGGCAGCTGCCATCGCCCGCCGCCACGCCATGACCCTGATCGCCACCTACACCAACCCCGGCTACAGCGCCCTGGCCGATGCGGTGATGGCCTTCTTCGAGCGGCGCAGCGACCTGCAACGCCCGGGGGTGGCCTTCGGGCCGGAGGCTGGGCCCGGGGCCGCGCCCGCCAAGGTGTCCACCGACATCAGCCTGGTGGCGATCGACCGCAGCGATCCGGAGGCCTTCGCCCTGGCCGAGGTGATCCTGCGGGGGGTGACGGCCGGCCTCAACCAATACCTGAGGGAGCGGCCGCTGCTGCGCCAGTGCTGCCCGGAGCAGGCCCTGTTCGTGAACCCGATCTTCAACCTGCAGCGCTACGCCCCCGGCGAGGCCTTCCACGCCTGGCACTGCGACTGGACCCTCAGCGACGAGGACACCGAGCCGAATCGCCGCGTGCTGGCCTGGATCCTCTACTGCAACAGCCTGCCCGAGGGGGGCACCGAGTTCCACTGGCAGGGCCACCACGAGCAGGCCGAGGCGGGCAAGCTGCTGCTCTTCCCCGCTGGGCTCTCCCACATCCACCGCGGCCGGGTGAGCCACGACCACAGCAAAACGATCGCCACGGGCTGGATCAATGCCGGCACCCTGGAGGCCTACGTGGCTCGTCTGGCGGCGAAGTGACGGAGATGACCAGGCGGTAGAACTTCTGCACCGCAGGCGATCAGAGCATCGATGTTGGCCAGGTTTCGCGCCAGATACCGGATCTGCTGCCCAATGGCTTTTTGAAACGTGCTGATGCGCGGACGCTTCTTCTTTGCCACTGCCAAGAATTGACGACGGGATTGACGGGGGTCTTGGTCGATGCCGACGGCACGAACTCTGTTGAAGCGGAGGTGCTCCAGGCGCGATTCAAGGAGGGTGAAGTTTGTGGCAACGCTCAGCCCAACCCCTCAACTGCCTGCTCGCAACGACCCAGCTCCACCTCCAGCAAAGCCAGCACCGCCAGATCAGCCAGATCGTGCGCTCTTGGCGGCTGGCGATCGGCCAGCACGATCCAGGCCTTCAGGAGCTTCTCAAGGGCCTGCTGCGCCGTGAAGCCCCAGTCCTCTTCTGGGTAGGCGGGATCCAGGCCGAAGCGCAGGCTGCGCAGATGCCGGCGCACGATCGCCAGCAGCAGCCGCGCGTCTTCAGCAGGCGACATGCAGCACCCTCCCCTCCCGGGCAATATCCCCGAACACATGCCAGCGGGAGCCGCTCAGTCGCTCAGCGTCGGTGCTGCCGGCCACCACCAGGTCCACCCCCACCCCCAGCAGGCCGATCCGCTCCCGGAACCGGTGCCAGCAGGAGGCCTTCTCGGTCGGTGTGAGCTGGGGCTGGCGAACGATCACGGCCAGATCCAGGTCGGAATCGGCATGGGCGTGGCCCCGTGCCCGCGACCCGAAGGCCAGCACGGCCTGCACATCCGCTTCCGCGCAAAGCCGCGCCAGGGCCAGGCCGCAGAGGTGCGGATCCAAGCCCGGCCCCAGATCCACCAGCGGCTGCAGCGTCCGCCTCTGCCGCCACGGGATCGCCGGCGGCTGAAAGGGCTGGGCAACGGCGCTTGCCATGCGGCAATGCTATCGGCACTCCCTCGTCCGCAGCCTGGCCCGCTGCTCGCCTCCCAGGTTCTGCGCATTCCTGCTTGAGGTGCCGGTCACGCTTCCCCAGAACCGCGGCCAGGCGGCCGGCGAACCGCTTTGAGACCATGGGGCCATCGCCAGTGAACCGTTTCCATGGCTGAGGCCACCCCAGCTCCTGACGGCGCCCTGCCCAAGACCTACGACCCGGCCAGCACCGAAGCCCGCTGGCAGGCAGCCTGGGAAGCCGCCGGCGCCTTCCATCCCGATCCGGAGGCCCCGGGTGAGCCGTTTTCGGTGGTGATCCCGCCGCCGAACGTGACCGGCAGCCTGCACATGGGCCACGGCTTCGAGACGGCCCTGATCGACACGATCGTGCGCTTCCAGCGCCTGCAGGGCAGAAACGTGCTGTGCCTGCCCGGCACCGACCACGCCTCGATCGCGGTGCAGTCGATCCTGGAGAAGCAGATCAAGGCTGAAGGCGGCAGCAAGGACGACCTCGGCCGCGACGCCTTCCTGGAGCGCGCCTGGGCCTGGAAGGCCGAGAGCGGCGGCACGATCGTGGGCCAGCTGCGCCGGCTGGGCTACTCGGTGGACTGGCGGCGGGAGCGCTTCACCCTTGATCCCGGCCTCAACAAAGCCGTGGTGGAGGCCTTCGTGCGTCTGCACGAGCAGGGCCTGATCTACCGGGGCGAGTACCTGGTGAACTGGTGCCCGGCCTCGGGATCGGCGGTGAGCGATCTCGAGGTGGAGATGAAGGAGCTCGACGGCCACCTCTGGCACTTCCGCTATCCCCTCAGTGACGGCGCCGCCGACGACGGCACCGACCACCTGGTCGTCGCCACCACTCGCCCCGAAACCCTGCTGGGCGACACCGGCGTGGCCGTGCACCCCGACGACCCCCGCTACGCCGCCCTGGTGGGGCGCACGCTCACCCTGCCGCTGGTGGGCCGCGAGATCCCGATCGTGGCCGATGAGCACGTGGATCCGGCCTTCGGCACCGGCTGCGTCAAGGTGACCCCCGCCCACGACCCCAACGACTTCGCCATCGGCGCCCGCCACGGCCTGCCGCTGATCACGGTGATGGCCAAGGACGGCAGCATGAACGCCGCCGCCGGCCGCTTCGCCGGGCTGGATCGCTTCGAGGCGCGCCAGGCGGTGGTGGCGGCGATGGAGGCCGAGGGTTTCCTGGTGAAGGTGGAGCCCCACCGCCACAGCGTGCCCTTTTCGGATCGCGGCAAGGTGCCGGTGGAGCCGCTGCTCTCCACCCAGTGGTTCGCCCGGGCTGAGCCCCTGGCCGCCCGCTGCCGCGAGGCCCTCGATGGCGGCGCCCCCCGCTTCGTGCCACAGCGCTGGGAGAAGGTGTACCGCGACTGGCTCACCGACATCCGCGACTGGTGCATCAGCCGACAGCTCTGGTGGGGCCACCGCATCCCCGCCTGGTTCGTGGTGAGTGAAACCGGCGGCGTGATCACCGAGGCCACGCCCTATGTGGTGGCCCGTGATGCGGCCGAAGCCCAGGCGAAGGCGGAGGCTCAGTTCGGTGCCGCCAGCGCGGCGGCGGGCCGCCAGTTACAGCTGGAACAGGACCCCGACGTGCTCGACACCTGGTTCTCCAGCGGCCTCTGGCCCTTCTCCACCCTGGGCTGGCCCGATGAGAGCGCCGCCGACCTGGCCACCTGGTATCCCACCAGTGTGCTGGTGACCGGCTTCGACATCATCTTCTTCTGGGTGGCGCGGATGACGATGCTGGCCGGCGCCTTCACCGGCCGCATGCCCTTCGCCGACGTGATGATCCACGGCCTGGTGCGCGATGAGAACAACCGCAAGATGAGCAAATCAGCGGGCAACGGCATCGACCCGCTGCCACTGATCGAGCGCTACGGCGCCGATGCCCTGCGCTTCGCCCTGGTGCGCGAAGTGGCCGGCGCCGGCCAGGACATCCGCCTCGACTACGACCGCGCCAGTGGCAGCTCAGCCACGGTGGAGGCGGCCCGCAACTTCGCCAACAAGCTCTGGAACGCCACCCGCTTCGCCCTGCTCAACCTGGGCGGTGAAACCCCGGCCAGCCTCGGCGAGCCCGATCCGGCCGCGTTAACCCTCGCCGACCGCTGGATCCTCTCCCGCCTGGCCAGGGTGAACCGCGAAACCGCCGAGCGCTACGGCAGCTACGGCCTGGGCGAAGCGGCCAAGGGGCTCTACGAGTTCGCCTGGAATGAGGTGTGCGACTGGACGATCGAGCTGCTCAAACGCCGCCTCAATCCTCGCCCCGCCGTTGAAGGGGAGCCCCTCAGCGCTGAAGCCCTGGCCGACCAGCGGGTCGCCCGCCAGGTGCTCGCCAAGGTGCTCGCCGAACTGCTGGTGCTGCTGCACCCGCTGATGCCGCACCTGAGCGAAGAGCTCTGGCACGGGCTCAGCGGCGAAGCGGAAGACAGCTTCCTCGCCCTGCAGAGCTGGCCCGCCGTGAACGAAGCCGCCCTCGATGACGCCCTCGAAGCCCAGTTCGCCGAGCTGATCGAGGCGATCCGGGTGGTGCGCAACCTGCGCGCCGTGGCGGGGCTCAAGCCGTCCCAGAGCGCTCCGGTGGTGTTCCTCACCGGCCGGCCGGAGCTGGCGGCAGTGCTGCGCCAGGCCACGGGCGACATCACCGCCCTCACCCGCGCCGCCTCGGTGGAGGTGCGCGATCCGGGCGCCGCGGCAGGCGATGCAGCCGAAGCCCAGGCGGCGGGGCCCCAGCGCTGCCTGGCGGCCGTGAGCGGGGAGCTCCAGGTGCTGCTGCCGATCGAGGGCCTGGTGGACCTGGCCGCCCTGCGCGGCCGCCTGGAAAAGGACATCGCCAAGGCCGAGAAGGAGATCAAGGGCCTGGCCGGTCGCCTCGCCAACCCCAACTTCGCCGGCAAGGCACCGCCTGAGGTGGTGGCCGAGTGCCGCGCCAACCTGGCCGAGGCCGAAGCCCAGGCCGCGCTGGCGCGGGGACGGCTGGAGGGCTTGGGCTGAAGCGGGCTGGATCAGTAGCGCATGCGCCAGCTGACGATGCGCCCGTCTTCGACGCGGAACAGGAAGTCCGCCCGGCTCGTATAACCCCTGCTGTTGTACTGGCCGGTCACCACCACGTCGTTACCCGTCACCACCACCTGCGGGTCGTTCACGCGTCCGCCCCGCTCGATGATGTCACTGTCGAGCCAGCGGAAAAAGGCCTCGCCTGATTTGGCAGGGCCGCTGCCGTAGGCCTGGGAGGCGTTGGCGGCGAACAGGGCACGGATCTGTGCGGGATCGTTGCTGGCCATCGCTTCCAGCAACTGGCGCACCACCGCCCCTGGATCCGACGGGAGCGCCTGGGCCAGTGGAGCCCCGGGGGCAGCACCAGGCTCGGCCGCAGGTGGTTGGGCGCGGCCACATTGGGGGATGGCGGCGAAGACGAGCATGCCGGCCAGGGTTGCCGGCCAGACGCTGCAGAACTGCTGACGCATGGGATGAATCCTCAACGGGTGGTGTAGCCGCCGTTGGCGAAGATGGTCTGGCCGGTGATCCACCAGCCCTCGGTGGCCAGGAAGCGCACGATCGGGGCAATGTCTTCAATCTGGGTGAGTTGATTTCCCATCGCCTGGGACTTGTGGAATCCCACCCGCTCGGGTGTTTCCTGACCATAGAAGAAGGGTGTGTCCATGGGGCCGGGGCCCACCGCCGTGACCGAGATGCCGCGGGCGGCAAATTCCTTGGCCGCGGCTCGGGTGAAGTGCTCCACCGGCGATTTACTGCCGGCGTAGGTGGAGTACCCGTCGGTGAAGGCCGCCAGCAGCGAGGTCACGATCGTGATGATCTTGCCGTTGTCGTTGAGCTGGCGTCCGGCTTCTTTGATGAAGAAGTAAGCGGCCTTGGCGTTGATGTCGAACATCGTGTCGTAGTCCGCCTCGGTGGTGTCCACGATCGGCTTGCGCAGCACCATGCCCGCGGTGTTCACCGCCACATCCACACCGCCAAAGTGATCCCTGGCCTGCTCGAACACCCGCTGAACCGTCGCTGCTGCTGTGAGATCGGCCTGGATGGCAAAGGCCTCACGGCCCAGATCCTGAACGGCCTGCACGGTGGCCTCGGCCTGCTGTTGAGCGGCCTGGCTGTGGTAGTGCACCACAATGTTGGCCCCACGGCTGGCGAAGTCGCGGCTGAGTAAGCCTCCTAAGTTCTTGGCGCCACCGGCGATCAGCACGACGGCGTTCTTGAGATCACAACTGGACATGGCGTTTTCGCTGACGACGCCAACCTAGTTAGTTGACAGGAATGGGGGTAGTGGGGAAGATGTCATTTATAAATTGCGCTGAGTGCAAGAAGCGTGCACAGCCTGCAGCAGCTCTTTCTTCAGATCGTCGAGGCGGGCAGCTTCAAGCAGGCGGCCGAACAGCTGCATCTGGAGCCCTCCTCGCTCAGCCGCAAGATGGTGGCCCTCGAGAAACGCCTCAAGGTGAAACTGCTGCACCGCTCCACGCGCCACACCCGGCCCACCAACCTCGGGCAGCGCTACTACGAAGGCCTGCGCCAACTGCTGGATGAAGAGATTGCCCTGGAGGAGGAACTCACCAGCGGTGTTGAGCTGCTCAGGGGCACGCTCAGGGTGAGCGCGCCGGTGGATTTCGGTGCTGAATTCGTGGTTCCGGTTGTTCAAGAGATGCTGCAACGGGCGCCGGAGCTCTCTGTGGAGCTGCTGTTCAGCAGCCACTTCGCCAATCTGGTGGAAGACAACATCGATGTGGCCGTGCGCATTGGATCGATGCCGACCTCAAGCCTGATTGCCAGGCCGATCGGCGAGGTTCCCCGCGTGCTTGTGGCCAGCGACAGCTACCTGAAATGCCATGGTGCCCCCGAAGATCCCGAAGACCTCAGCGACCACAACTTCATCCTCTATTCCCCCGTTCAGGCCAGAAGCGACGTTGTGTTTGCTGATGGCCGCAGGTTTTCCCACACCAAGATGCGCAGCAACATCACCGTGAACAGCGTCAACGCCATCCGTCAGTTGGTGCGGGATGGCTTGGGCGTTCACCTCGGGCCCGCCTGGGTGTTCCGCGAAGCCTGGGCCAGGGCGAGGTTCGCCGCCTGCTGCCCGCCCACCCCCTGCAGAGCTTCCCGGTGCAGGCCGTGCACGTCGAGCGGGCCTACAGGCCAAGAAAGACCGAGGAGTTCATCCAGCAGTTGGCGGCCTATCTGCACGGCCATCTCTGCGCAGAGGCCTGAGCAGCCAAGCTGATCAAGACTTCAGCCAGGCCCAGGCGTCTGCTTCCTGCTCGGCGCTGAAGTGGCGCATGCTGATCGGCAGCATGGAGCCCATCATCTGCGTCAACGTGCCCAGCCAGCCGGGTCCCCCGACGATGGCGTAGCGGCGCACGTGGCCGATGGCCGTGAACTTGGCGGAGAGCAGGGAGGCGTTGGTGAGCAAGCTGGGCACGATGCCGTGGAACTTCTTGATGCGCGCCAGCAGGTCGATCTGCTCCTGTTGGGCGAACATCTTGTTCAACACCGGCATCACGGTGTCGATGTCGTCTTCGCTGATGGTGCCATCCAATTCGTAGGCGATGAGGCTGGGGCTGCCCGTCTCGATCAGCGTCAGGGCTGGTTTCGGCGCGGGCGCGATCGGAGGCAGTTCGGCCGCGAAGGCCACGGCGGCATCCATCGCTTCGGGGGCGAACATCCTGATGTCCACCATCGGCATCAAGGCGTGCACCAGAGACATCAAGGCCTGCATGAACTGCTTGGTCGAGATGATGGCCATGCGCGGCACCCGCTCCATCTTGTCGAGCTGGCTGAACTCGAAGCGGGCATCCGCGGCCATGGCATCGGCTGTCATGTCCGACCACTGCGCCATGTCCACGATCAGATTGACGCGATCCTGGCTGGCGAAGGCCGCTTCAAAGGCTTTCTCCATGGTCTGAATATCGGCTTTCTCAACCAGCCCCTCAAGGCGCACACTCAGGACATGGGCCTGACTGCTGTCGATGCTGATCATGGGAGTTCTCCTGACGTCTTGACTTGGCCATGCTGAAGTTGCCGCTCTCAAGATCGCTGGCGAACCTGCGAAAGCATCTGGTAATTCTTGGAGGTAACTTTTTCTTGGCAAACCTAGTTTAGTGGTGTCGGTTGGAGGAAGCGTCAAGCGGCCTCGCTTCGATTGATTCCTTCATGCTTCTGGGGGCATACCGGCTGGCGACCACGGCTGCGGCCCCAGTCCCCTGGGCAGATACAGCGGGTGCATGGGATGGCCATCCCGGCTGAGGCGAAGGCAGTGCAGGCCTGTCAGCATGGCCGCCACTGCGGCAGCACGCCCCTTGTACTGGCCGCCTACGCCCCAGGCGGCCAGCTTCAGGTCTGCCGCCTGGGCCATCGTCCGCAGCTGCCGGTCGTTGTCCGGTCCCACGGGATCGGCCGCAGCCTTGATGGCGGCCGGTTGGGTGGCCCGCAAGGCGAACAGGTTGGTGAGGCAGAGAGCCCCGAAGCCCCAGTCGCGGGCGAAGCTCAGGCAACGCCGCAGGGTGGGATCGTCGCGCACGGCATCGGCGCTGCTGGGGTTGAGACCGATCACCATCAGCACGCCGCCGCTGGCCTCCCAGCGGCGCCAGAGGGTGTAGCGGTAACGGCCACAGGGGCTGAGAAGGGCGCTCCTCTCCATGGCGCCATCCTCTTGGCTCCGCTGCCGCGGCAGCCCCTCGATGCTCAGGGCTCCGGGGGGGGCTCGCGGCGGTCCACCAGCGCCTGCAGCGCTGCTTCCAGGGCCGGTGGCAGTTGCAGCCGCAGCCCCTCCCCACCCAGGTGCAGGTCCCGCTGCGGGAAGGGCACGGTGATCCCCTGGGCCCGCAGGATCGCCTCGATGCGGAAGTTGAGGTCGCTCACGATCTCGTACTGGCGGCGGGGCTCCCGGGTCCACACCAGCAGGGTGAAGTTGAGCGAGCTATCCCCGAAGCTGCTGAAGAACACCTGGGGTGTCGGCGTCATCAGCACGGCCCGGTTGCCCTGGCAGGCGGTGATCAGGCGTCGCGCACCGCCGAGGTGTCGGAGCCGTAGGCCACCCCCACCGGCACCTGCAGCCGCGACACCGGACTGCCGTGGCTCCAGTTCACCACCCGCGATTCGAGGAATTCCGAATTGGGCACGATGATCGTCACCCCATCCAGGGTGGTCACCTTGGTGCTGCGCAGGCCGAGGCTGTCGACGCTGCCCTGCAGGTCGCCGATCTCCACGAAGTCGCCCACCTGGATCGGCCGCTCGAAAATGATGATCAGGCCGCTGAGGAAGTTCTTGGTGATCCCCTGCAGGCCGAGGCCCACGCCCACCCCAAGCACGCTGGCGAACAGCGTGAGGGAGGTGAGATCCAGCCCCCAGAGCTGCAGCAGCACCAAGGTGCCCACCAGCAGCAGGCCATAGCGGGCCACAAAGGCCACGGCCTCCTGGCCGCCGGCGCTCATGCCCGTGTAGCGCAGCACCCGTTTGCGCAGCAGGCTTTGCAGCACCCCTACGGCCTGGGTCAGCGCCACGAACAGCAGCAGCAGCACCGCCACGTCCTGGAGGGAGTAGCTGCGCTGCCCCAGTGGCAGGAACGGGGACCCCAGCCAGCTGCGCGTGGCGGCCACCAGGCCGGCGCTGAGCCGGCGGCTGGCGGGGAACAGATCCATCGCGGCCGCCGCGGCTGCCACCCACACCCCGGCCTGAAGCAGTAAGAGGGCCGCGCGCAGCAGGAACCGGCTGGAGCGGTCGCGGCGCTCGCCCTCCATGCCCAGGGGCACCAGGGCCCGGGGAAACCAGCGCTGCCACAGACGCCGCAGCAGCAGGTGCAGGCCCAGGGCCGCCAGCAGGATGGCCAGGGCCACCGGCAGCATCCGCACCAGGTGTTCGGGGCGGCGCTCCCGCCGGGCGGTGGCGATGGCCTGCTCGAGTTTTCGTTGCCAGAGTTCGGCCTGATCCCGGGCCTCGAGGCCCTCGGCCACGTCCCGCTCGGTCACCGTCACCAGGGTGCGGCCGTTGAGGCTCAGCACCGGCAGGTTGTTGGTCTGGCGCACCTCCAGCTGCACCGGCCCGCCGGAGGCGATCGCCTCCTCCAGCCGCTCGTTCACGGTGTCGCTGCGCTGCTGGGCGCTGAGCGTGCGCGATGGCCAGAGTTCAAACAGCCGGCGGCCATCCAGCACGATCGGGGCGGAGCTGGCGGCAGGGTTGGCTCCTGCCCCCAGCTCCGCCAGGGCCGGGAGCCCCAGGCCGGCTACCAGCAGCAGGCTCAGCACCAGGCTGAACAGTGGGCGGAGCAACCGGCTGAGCCATGGACCCGCCGCCGGTGCCGCCGGGCCCCTCCGCGCTGTCATGGCTTCTCGGCACTGCGATCAGGTTAGGAACCCAACCGGCAACCCCCGGCAGGCCGGGGCCAGCGCACCACCGTTGACTTCAGCAACCGGGCCGCTGGTCGCTAGGGAAGCCATCGGCCGCACCCTGGGACTCAGGCCCATCCGCACCAGCGGCCAAGCCCAGCGGCATGGTCACCGGCCGACTGCATCGACACCCAGACCCTCCGCCGGGAGTAGGCCGATGCCAAGGCCTTTCAGAACACCGAGAGCAGCCTGTGGCTGCCGCGCTCCTGGTTGATCGAACACCGCCTCAGGACACACTCAGCCCTTGCCTGACGCTCACCTCAGCAGCAGCTCAGAGAGCGGCTTTGCTGAACAACCGGCTGAGACACAACACCTCGGCAACTCTGCAACAGTTGCAGAAGTGGTGCCTGTGCAGAAGAACGATGCCGCCGGTTCCTCCCAGCCAGGCTTGCCCCGACGGCCCGGAGTTGCGGCCTGGGCCGCCCCACGCCGAGGACGGCCAGGCGGTGCTGCTTCAGTTCGGCAGCCAGCCCGACCGCGGCCTGGAGGCCGCCGAGGTGGCCCGCCGGCAGGGTGGTCACCTTGGTGCTGCGCAGGCCGAGGCTGTCGACGCTGCCCTGCAGGTCGCCGATCTCCACGAAGTCGCCCACCTGGATCGGTCGCTCGAAAATGATGATCAGGCCGCTGAGGAAGTTCTTGGTGATCCCCTGCAGGCCGAGGCCCACGCCCACCCCAAGCACGCTGGCGAACAGCGTGAGGGAGGTGAGATCCAGCCCCCAGAGCTGCAGCAGCACCAAGGTGCCCACCAGCAGCAGGCCATAGCGGGCCACAAAGGCCACGGCCTCCTGGCCGCCGGCGCTCATGCCCGTGTAGCGCAGTACGCGGCTGCGCAACAGCTGCAGCACCAGCCACACGGCCCGCACCAGCAGCGCCACCAGAATCACCACATCCAGCAGCGAATAGCTGCGCTCCCCCAAGGGCAGGAAGGGCACCGCCAACCAGTGGGTGGCTGTCTCCACGGCGGTGCTCAGCAGGCGCCGGCTGAGGGGGAACTGGTCACTGATTCACACCAGAGCGGCGATCCACACGCCGGTCTGCAGCAGCAGCAGCGCCGCCCGCTGCAGGAAGCGGCTGCCGCGGCGCTGCCGCTCCCCCTGACCCTCGCTCTGGAGGGCCCAGGCGTCGGGGAAGCGGCGCCGCCAGAAGGTCTGCAGGGCCCAGTGGCTGGCGGCGGCCAGGGCCAGCACCGCCAGTAGGGCGGGCAGCCGGCGGCGCAGGTGGTCCGGGCGCCGTTCGGCCCGAGCGCGGGCCAGCGCCCGCTCCAGCTGCTGCCGCCAGGCCTCGGCCTGTTCCATGGCCTCCAGGCCCTCCGCCACGTCGCGCTCGGTGACCCTGAGCAGGGTGCGGTCGTTGAGCACCAGCACCGGCAGGTTGTTGGCGCGGCGCAGCTCCAGGGTCAGCGCCCCCTGGGCTTCCGCTGCCTGTGCCAGCTGCTGGTTGATGGCCTCACTGCGCTGCTCGGCGCTGAGGTTGCTGGAGGGCCAGATGCGGAACAGTTTGCGGCCGTCCAGTTCGATGGTCGCCGCGGTGCGCTCCTCCACCGTGCCGCCCACCGCCGGGGGGCCACCGACTGGGCCCGGACCGCCCCCGCCGGGCCGCCGTTCCCCAGCGGCGCCGGCAGCAGGGGCAGAGCCACGCTGAGGACCAGGGCGAGCAGGGCGGCCAGCAGTGGCGATCGCCAGGGCGCGCGCGGGGTGGAGCGGCGGCGGGCAGGCCTCATGGCGGCGGGCATGGGGGTGCAGGCTAGGCAAGGGGTCCGCTGCCCATCAGGGCCCCGCCGCAACGTATGGCCCCCCCGATCAGCTTGATCAGCTGCTGCGCCTGCTGCGCTCTCCCCTGGGAGCGGTGGCCTTCGTGCCCCTCTACGCCCTCTGGGTGACGCTGCTGCTGCCGGGGGTGTGGGCCTCGATGCTGGCCGGGGCCCTCTACGGCCCCTGGTGGGTGAGCCTGGTGGTGCTGGTGGGGGCCAGCCTGGGGGCCGAGGCCGCCTTCCTGCTGGGCCGGGGTTGGCTGCGGGAGTGGGCCCGCCGGCGGCTGGCATCGGCACCGAAGCTCCAGGCGATCGAGCGGGCCGTGAGCCGCGAAGGCCTGCGGCTGGTGCTGCTCACCCGCCTGTCACCGGCCTTTCCCTTCTCCCTGCTCAACCTCGCCTACGGCCTCAGCGACGTGAGCCTGCGCGACTATTCGATCGGCCTGATCGGCATCGTGCCCGGCACGGTGCTGTTCTGCAGCCTCGGGGGCCTGGCCGGCGATGTGGCCCGCTTCGGCGAGCTGCTGAGCGGTCGGGCCGACGCCACCACCTGGGCCCTGCGGCTGGTGGGGGTGGCCGCCACGGCGGGCGCTGGAGCCGGTGGAGGGCCCGGACAGAAAGCCCCCCATCGAAGGGGCTGAGCCAGGGGCTGATCAGCCTGGGGCTGAGGCCTTCCGGTCTCAGATGATGGGATCAAGGGTTTGGTAGAGGTTGGCGTTGGCCAAATCACTGTTGAGGTAATCGACTCCGTTGCCGTTGTTGAGCAACGCGCCGAAATCGAGCAGCTCCACGGAATTGGAGTTGAACTCACTGCTCACCCCCAGCAGCAGCCGGCCGGTTGGGCTCTCTCTAGCTTCGATCACCTCCAGACCCTCCGGGCTGCGGCTCACCTGCTGGTAAGTGACGAAATCGACGTCGCTAGTCTCTGAGACGTCATATACCACCAGAAGGCCCCCCTGGGTGATCTCATCGGGTGCATCACCGGCATCGGTGCGCTCTAGGGAGCCCACGAGATAGCGGGAACCCCGATAATTCACCACCGACACCGATTCGGGCTCTACGCCCTTGGCATCGCTGCGCCCGTCGTCGTAGATGCCAGCGAACTGAGCGATGTTCTGCAGGCTTGTATTGTAGGATGTGCCGTTGATGCTGTCGGTCATCCAGCTGTCCCATAACAGCTGGCCGGTGATGCCGTCGTAGATGCTGAGGCTGCGGGAGCCAAAGCTTACCGGGGTGCCTGAAGGTGGGGCGCCGGATGTGTCCTCGAAGCTGAAGTCGTTGCTGGCATCAGCGTCGCCGAGGGCATTGCTCAGCACCAGGGCCCGATCGCGGTTGTTGCCGTCGACGATCAGATCGAGCCTTTCTGGAACTTTGACATAGCCAAGGCTGCTGTTACGCCGCGCATCTTCGAAATCACCATATTCGCGGCCGTCGCCCTCGTTGGCGGTGGCGAAGTACACTGAGCGACCGGCTTCCCAGGCCGCCAGGCCATCCGGTTGGCGGAGGCCAACCACCAGCTGTCCGGTCTTGGGCTCGAAACCGTCGTCTCTGTCATCGAGGTCCACCGACACCTTGCTGTAATTCACCCAGCCCAGGCCGATATAGGCGTCCACTTTGTTGGTGTCCAAATCGATACGGGCCACCGTGTTGGTTTCCTGCAGGGTCACAAACAGGTAGCTGCCGGCCGCCGCCACGTACTCTGGTTCGGCGTCCTGGCCGAAGCTATCGGTGACGCCGGGCTGATTGCCCCCGAAGCGGATACCCGAGCCCAGCAGCTCCACGTCTGAATTCAGATCGGGCAGGGCAATCTCGATTTCCTCGAAGTTCTTGTTTCTGCCCTTGCCGCTGAGTTCGATGATCGACACGCTGCCGACCGGATCGACGCTGTAATCGGCATTGGGTTCGCCCTCGTTGGCAACATAGAGTTGGCGGCCGTTGCGGCTGAACGCCGTGCCGTCGCTGAGGAAGCCGGTGCTCACTTCACCAAGTTCCTTGAGCTTGCCGCGGGGGTTGATGCTGAAGAAGCGCACCAGGCTCTCCGGCGTGGGATCGGTGTTCCCGTCGGCACCGGAGTCGCCGTAGCCGTCGGGTGTGGCGGCTACGGCGAACAAGTTGCCGAAGGCGGCGATGGAGGTGGTTTCGAAGCCGGCGAAGTCGAGCTGATCGGCCATCACCGGATCGGCCGAATTGCTCCAGTCGGTGAGGCTCACCAGATTGCTGCCGCCGCTGGAGAGGGTGAAGAGCTTGTGGCCGATGAACACCGAGGCGCTGATTTCCGCCACCAGTCCATCGTCGTCGCCGCTGGGGTCCTGGGAGAACGGCGTGAGGTCGATGCGGCCCACCAGTGGCATGGCCGGTTCAATCCAGGGGCGTTGCCTGAACAATTTTTTGAAGAAGGCGGAAATGGAGGTGTTCTTGAAGCTGGCGAAGCTGACGTCCTCGGAGAACAGGGTGTCGTTGGTCAGGCTCGTCAGCGGCATGGACGGTTCCATCTCGGGACTTCGGCCGCGGTTGCGGCTGCCGAGTAGGGATCCCAGGGGCGGCACGAGGAAGGTTGCTGCCATTGGTAGCGTGCGCTATAGAACCACCCGAAACACTCTCACCTCTCACTGTGTGAGGGGTTAAGGGGCGATGAAGCCAGCCGAACGCGTCTGTTAAAGAGTGCTGCTGGGTTCAGACGCGACCTAGGGCAGCCGCCAGTCGCGGATCGCCGCGATCAGCACAAACCACCCCAGCCGCACCCAGGCCAGCGGGCCGGAGCGGCTGGCCAGCTCGGCATACCTGGCGCGGCCGCAATCGGTCTTGATCCAGCGCGGCGCCTGGGCTGGTGCGGGAGCGTTGGGGGCGTCCATGGCTGCGTCTCCGCTGGGCCGGTGGGGGTCTGGTGATCCCAGTGTGGCGGCCGCGGCGGCGGCGGTGGGCCCGGCGCGATCTGTCTAGGTTGCGGCCATCGCTGTCCCAGCCCCCCGCAGCCCCCCGCAGCCATACCGAAGGACATGCCGCCTGCCACCACCGCCGCGCCCAGCACCGCTCCGCAGGCCAGTGAGCAGCCCCATGCCCAGGCAGCCGAGGCGGTGCTGAGCCAGTGGGGCAGCACTCCGGATGGTGGCCTCGATGCCGCCGAGGTGGCCCACCGCCATGAGCGCTACGGCTGGAACGAACTGCCCGAGGTGGGCGGCCAGCCGGCCTGGATGAAGCTGCTGCTGCAGTTCAACCAGCCCCTGATCTACATCCTGCTGGCGGCCGGCCTGATCAAGGCCCTGCTGGGCTCCTGGACCAACGCCCTGGTGATCTGGGCTGTGGCGGTGATCAATGCCGTGATCGGTACGTGCAGGAGGCCCGGGCCGAGGGGGCGATCGCCGCCCTGGCCCGCTCGGTGAGCACCGAAACCACCGTGCTGCGCGATGACCAGACTCTGCGCGTCCCCTCGCGGGACCTGGTGCCTGGGGATGTGGTGCTGCTGTCGGCCGGCGACAAGGTGCCGGCCGACCTGCGCCTGCTGGCGGTGCGCGACCTCCAGATCGATGAATCCGGGCTCACCGGCGAATCCCTGCCGGTGGCCAAGGACCCGGCGCTCCTGCCGGAGGACACTGACCTGGCCGATCGCCGCTGCATGGCCTACGCCGCCAGCTTCGTGACCTTTGGCCAGGGCCGGGGTGTGGTGGTGGCCACCGGCGAAGCCAGCGAGATGGGCGAGATCTCCCGCTCCCTGCAGCAGCGGGTGTCGCTGAGCACCCCGCTCACCCGCCGCTTCGCCAGCTTCAGCCGGGTGCTGCTGTATTTCATCCTGGCGGTGGCAGCGCTCACCCTGGCCATCGGCCTGGGCCGCGGTCAGCCCTTCGCCGCGGTGTTCGAGGCGGCCGTGGCCCTGGCGGTCAGCGCCATCCCCGAGGGCCTGCCGGCGGTGGTCACGATCACCCTGGCCATCGGCGTGAACCGCATGGCCGCCCGCCACGCCATCATCCGCAAGCTGCCGGCCGTGGAGGCCCTGGGCAGCGCCACGGTGGTGTGCTCCGATAAGACCGGCACCCTCACTGAAAATCAGATGACGGTGCAGGTGGTGGTGGCGGGTGGGGTCAGCTACGGGGTGAGCGGCACGGGCTACAGCCCCCAAGGTGATCTGCTCGACGACAAGGGAGCCGTGGTGGATCCCCTGCCGCCGGCCCTGGAGCAGGTGCTGCGCTGCGGAGTGCTCTGCAACGACTCCCGCCTCCGGCAGCAGCACGGCGCCTGGACCATGGAGGGTGATCCCACCGAGGCCGCCCTGCTGGCGGCAGCCGAGAAAGGCGGTCTCACCCAGACCGGGCTGGAGCCCTCCTTTCCCCGACTGGATGCGATTCCCTTCGCCTCCGAATACCAGTACATGGCCACCCTCCACGACGGGCAGGAGCGGTCGCTGCAGGTGAAGGGATCGGTGGAGGCGCTGCTGCCGCGCTGCGGCGGCATGCTCGCCGCTGATGGCGCCGTGGTGCCCCTCGAGGCCGAGGCCATTCATCGCCGGGTGGAGGCCCTGGCCGGAGAGGGCCTGCGGCTGATCGCCTTCGCCTCGCGGCCGATGCCCCATCACCGCCACGACCTGCAACGCAGCGACCTGGACGGCGAACTGGTGTTTCTCGGCCTGCAGGGGATGCTCGATCCACCCCGCCCCGAGGCGATCAGCGCCGTGCAGGCCTGCCAGCGGGCCGGCATCTCGGTGCGCATGATCACCGGCGACCACGCCGCCACGGCCACCGCCATCGCCACCCGCATGGGCATCGGCCCGGCCGCTGCCGAGGGGCTGCGGGCCTACACCGGCCAGGACCTGGGGGCCATGGATGCCGCCGCCTTTGCCGCCGCGGCCCGCGATGGTCAGGTGTTCGCCCGGGTGGCGCCGGCCCAGAAGCTGCAGCTGGTGGAGGCGCTGCAGGCCGGCGGCGCCGTGGTGGCGATGACCGGCGATGGCGTCAACGACGCTCCGGCCCTCAAGCAGGCCGATATCGGCATCGCCATGGGCAGAGGGGGCACCGAAGTGGCCCGCGAGGCTGCCGACATGCTCCTCACCGACGACAACTTCGCCTCGATCGAGGCGGCGGTGGAGGAGGGGCGCACGGTGTACCGCAACCTGCGTAAGGCGATCGCCTTCCTGCTGCCGGTGAATGGCGGCGAGTCGATGACGATCCTGATCAGTGCCCTGCTGGCCAGGGATCTGCCGATCCTGGCGCTTCAGGTGCTGTGGCTGAACATGATCAACTCGATCACGATGACCGTGCCGCTGTCGTTCGAGCCCAAGGCCGATGACACCATGGTTCAGCCGCCCCGGGATCCGGGCGAAGCGCTGATCACGCCGCGCCTGCTGCGCCGGATTCTGGTCGTGTCCCTCTACAACTGGGTGCTGATCTTCGGCGTGTTCGAGTGGGTGCGGGGCGGCGGCGGCAGCCTGGAACTGGCCCGCACTGCCGCCATCCAGGCCCTCGTCGCCGCCCGGATCATCTATCTGCTCAGCATCAGCCAGCTGGGCCGCAGCCTGGCAAGGCGTCTGCTGGGCAGGGCCGACGCGGTGGCGCGTGCTCCCCAGCTGTTGCTCGGGATCGGCCTGGCCGCGGGGCTGCAGCTGTTGTTCAGCCAGTGGAAGCCGATGAACAGCCTGTTCAGCACCGTGCCGATCGCCGGCCCGCAGCTCCTGGTCTGTGCTCTGGCCATGGGGGCGATGCTGCCGGTGGCCTGGCTGGCCAACCGGCTCGATCCCGACGCCTAAGCCCCCAGCAGCTCCAGCAGGCCTGCCTCGCTGAGCACCGCCACCCCCAGGCCCTCGGCCTTGCTGAGCTTGCTGCCCGCCTCCTCGCCGGCCACCAGGTAGCTGGTTTTCCTGCTCACGGAGCTGCTCACCTTGCCGCCTGCGGCCTCGATCAACTCCTGGGCCTGGCGGCGGCTGAGGCTGGGCAGGGTGCCCGTGAGCACAAACGTCTGGCCGCTCAGGGGGGAATCAGGGCGCTCCCGGCCTGCCTCGTTTCCGCCCGCCGCGGCGGCCTTGGCGGCCCGTTCCGCCTCGCTGGCGGCCAGGGACAGGCCCTGCTCCCGCAACTCCTCCAACAACGCCTGATTGGCCGGCGTGGAAAACCACTGCTGCAGGCTCTGGGCGATCTCGGCGCCGATGCCGAACACCGCCGTGATCACCTCAGGCTCTGCGGCGGCGGTCGCCGCCAGCTGCGCGGCCGAGGGGAAGGCCCGCGCCAGGGCCTTGGCGTTCACCTCGCCCACGTGGTGGATGCCGAGGCCGTAGAGCTGGCGGTGCCAGGGCTGCCCCTTGGAGGCGGCCAGGGCGGCCACCAGCTTCTCGGCGCTCCTGGCTCCCATCCGCTCCAGGCTGGCCAGCAGGGCCCCATCCAGGCGGTAGAGATCGGCGATCGAAGCCACCAGGCCCCGGTCCACCAGCTGCTCGATCAGCTTGCTGCCGGCGCCGTCCACATCCAGGGCCCCCTTGCTCACCCAGTGGCGCAGGGCGCCCCGCAGGATGGCCGGACAGCTGGAATTGACGCAGCGGGTGGCCGCCTCGCCCTGCTCCCGCACCAGCTCCGAACCGCAGGCCGGACAGTGGTGGGGCAGCTCCAGCCGCTGGGCCGCCGCCGGCCGCAGCTCGCTCAGCACCCGCACCACCTCGGGGATGATCTCGCCGGCCTTGCGCACCACGATGGTGTCGCCGCCGTGCAGATCCAGCTCAGCGAGGCGATCGGCGTTGTGCAGGGTGGCGCGGTTCACCGTGGTGCCGGCCAGGGGCACGGGCTCGAACTCGGCCACTGGCGTGATCACCCCCGTGCGTCCCACCTGGCAGACCAGGCGCAGCAGCCGGCTGGGGGCCTCCTCGGGGGCGTACTTGAGGGCGATCGCCCAGCGGGGTGCCTTCTGGGTGAAGCCGGCCTCGGCCTGCAGGCGCAGGTCGTTGAGCTTCACCACCACGCCGTCGGTGGCGTAGGGCAGCTGCTGCCGCGCCTCCTCCCAGTGGGCACAGAAGGCCTGCACCGCCGGCAGGTCCGGCAGCAGGGCCGCGTTGGGGTTCACCTTGAAGCCCGCTGTTCGCAGCCAGGCCAGGGCCTCCCATTGGCTGCTGGGGCGGAGGGGCGCCGTGCCGCCGGCCCCATCTGCCTGGGGCTGCCAGTCGGGGGGCAGGTGCAGGGTGTAGGCGAAGAAATCCAGCCGCCGCGCCGCCACCACCTTCGGGTCCAGCTGGCGCAGGGTGCCGGCGCAGGCGTTGCGGGGATTGGCGAACGGGGTCTCGCCGCGCGTCTCCCGCTCGGCATTGATCGCCGCAAAGGTGGCATCGGGGATCAGCGCTTCGCCGCGCACCTCCAGCCAGGCCGGCGGCTGCTCCAGCTGCAGCCGCAGCGGCACGCTGCCGATCGTGCGCACATTGGCCGTGATCTCCTCGCCCCGCTCGCCGTCGCCGCGGCTGGCAGCCCGCACCAGCACGCCCTGCTCGTAGCTCAGCGCCAGGGCATTGCCGTCGATCTTGAGCTCGCCCACCAGCGCCAGGGCGGGCAGCGGCTCACCGGGGGCTGGGCTGCGCTCGAGCCGCTTCAGCAGCCGCCCATACCACTCCTCCAGCTCCTCCAGTGAAAAGGCGTTGTCGAGGCTGAGCAGTCCGATGCGGTGCTCCACGCTCGTGAAGCCCTCCGCCGGGCTCCCCCCCACCCGCTGGGTGGGGCTGTCGGGCCGGATCAGCTCGGGGTGGGCCGTCTCCAGCGCCACCAGCTCGCGGTAGAGCCGGTCGTAGACCGGATCCTCCATCAGGGGAGCATCGAGCACGTAGTAGGCGTGGGCGGCCTGGCTGAGCAGCCGCTGCAACTCGGCGATCCGGCCCTGGCCGGCTTCGGCACCGGCTGCGGCTGCCCTGCTGCTGCTCATCAGGCCCTGGGAGAAGGAGTCTGCAGCAGTGTCAGGCGCCCACCGTGCGGATCCGGTCGATCCGCCACTGCTCCTCCACCTTGACGAAGGTGAAGTCGAGGGGGAGTTCCTCCTTGGCCTCGGTGAGCAGTTTCACGGTGAGGATCAGCTGGCCCTCCTGCAGCCTCGGCCGCCCCGACTTGAGGTTGCGGTAGCGGTTCAGCTTCAGGCCGGCCAGGTACTGGATGAACTGCTTGCGGTTCACATGGCTGCGGTAGTTCTTGGTGGTGAGCAGGTAGGCGCCGTCCACCTGGCCGTTGGCCACCTGGGCGAAGAACTGCTTCAGCAGCGGGTTGATGCCGCGGGCGCTCAGCACCAGCTTCACGGCCGTGATCGTCCAGTAGAGGAGCAGGGCTCCGGCGCCGGCCAGGAGGGCCTTGCTGCCGATGTCACGGGTCAGAGCCCAGTCCATAGGCCGGTGAATCTGTGTTGAATGGCCCCAGAGTCTGACTGACCAGGCCCCGGCGTGCCGCTCGAGCCCCTGCTGCCGCTGTTTCACCGGTTGAACCGGGAGCACTTCGAGGCCCGCCTCGCCCCTGGCGGCGTGCCCCTGCTCGAGCTGCGCTGGAGCGATGGCCGCATGCGCCGCACCGCCGGCCTCTACCGCCGCGGGCGCCGCGCCGACGGCCGCGACCTCTGCGAGATCGTGCTGTCGCGGCCGTTGCTGGATCCCCTGCCCCGGGAGGCCCTGCTCAGCACCCTCTGCCACGAGATGATCCACGCCTGGGTGGACCGGGTGCTGCAGGTGCGGGAGGTGCATGGCCCCCACTTCCGCGCCCGCATGGCCGCCATCAACGCGGCCCAGCAGGGTTTCGAGGTGAGCCTGCGGCACCGCTACCCCCTGCCGGGTGGCGGCACCAGCACCGCCAGCCGCTGGATCGCCCGCTGCCCCCGCTGCGGCCTCACGGCCCCCTACCGCCGCCGCGTGCGTGGGCTCGCCTGCCGCGTCTGCTGCGAGCGCCACCACGGCGGCCGCTGGCATGCCAGCTGCCTGCTCGACTTTTCCGAGCCGGGCCGCACCCCTGGGCAGGGTGTCTAGGGTCAGACCGGTGGGGGCTCGGCGTGGACGTCTTTCTCTGGACCCTGCAATTTGCGGGCCTCGGCATCGCCCTGGTGGGCCTGAGCCGTGAGCGCTGGCTGGCGGCCCGGCGTCGCTGAGGCTCGATAGCGTGGGGTCAATGGTGTTACCCCATGCGCGAATCCTGGTCCGAGCCTGAACCACCGCCGCGGCGCGGACGGCCCGCCGAGTCCTCCGGGGGCGGCGGCGAAGCCCTGGAGCAGGGGCTGGATCGGCTGGTGTCGGCAGGACGCCACCTGGTGGATGGGGTGTCGGGGGCTCGCCCGGGCTCGCGTCCGTCGGCTCGCGCTGCCGGCCGTGGCGCCGGCGGGCTGCCACGCCTCAACGAACTGGGCCGCTGGGTGGAGACCAAGCTCGACTGGATCCTCGATGAGGAGGACTCCTGGCGCGAACCCTGGGAGGAGTCCCAGGACGGTTCGGGCCGCTCCCGATCCGGCCCCGGCCGCTTCCCACCGGCATCGCCGGCGCCATCGGCATCGTCGCTTGCAGGGGCTGACCCCAGCCCAGCCCAGGCTCCGCGCCGCCCGCTGGAGGCGATCTCCCGCCGCGGCGCCTCCCGGCCCAGCGCTGAGCCGCCAGCGCGGCAGGATGGGGAGGGAGAAGACTGGCCCGATGAGGACAGCTTCGCCCTGCCCCGCTGGCAGCGCCCCCTCACCTCCCGTCCGGAGACGGCGGCGGGTCCCACGGAGCGGCAACGGCCAGCCGCCAAGGCCCCTGCGGCGTCGGGGCGCTCCCTGCCCCGCTCAAGCCGGCGCCGGTCTACTGAGTAGCCTGGAGAACTCTTGCGACCCCCTCATGAGCAGCCTGGTGGTGGTGGGCTTCCCCAAGATCGAGGAAGCCGAAGCCGTGCGGCGCGAACTGGTGACGATCCAGCGCGAGCAACTGATCGCCCTTGAGGATGCCGTGGTGGTCGATCACGACAACGACGGACAGGTGCACCTGCGCCAGGCCCTCAACCTCACCGCCGCCGGCGCCCTCGGCGGCGGCTTTTGGGGCACCCTGGTGGGGCTGCTGTTCCTCAATCCCCTGCTGGGAGCGGCCGTGGGGGCCGGCGTCGGCGCCGCCTCAGGCTCCCTCTCCGATGTCGGCATCAACGACGATTTCATGCGGGAACTGGGGGAAACCCTGCCCCCCGGTACCGCCGCCCTCTGCCTGCTGGTGCGCGAGGCGAGCCCTGATCGGGTGATCGAGCGCCTGAGGACCCACGCCCCCCATGCCCGCCTGCTGCGCACCAACCTCAGCCACACCGACGAAGATCAGCTGCGGGATCTGCTGGAGAAGGCACGCCAACAGGCCGAGGCCTTGCGGCTCGGCTGAGGCCCGCCAGGGCCACGCGGAAGCCACTGCCCCGCTGCTGCAGCTCCTGGTTCACAGAGCTCACCAGCTCCGTGGGCACGTCGCTGGCCATCTCCTCCGCCGAGGTGGTGATCGCCTCGGAGCCCAGCATCAGGGCTTCCAACAGGTCGGCCCAGAGGGTCACCAGGCGGTTGGGCAGCATCGGCCTCATCCCCTGACCCTCCAGGACCGCACTGCAGCCCTGGCGCTGCCACAGGGCAGAACGGTGATGGCCCCGGGGATGGGGCAGCAGGGCCAGCCCCTGGTGCAGGGCCTGGCGGCTGGGGGCCCCATTGGGCTGGCGCAGGCCCGCTGCGCTGAGCTGGCGGCCGCAGAGCACGGCCGAGATGCCGAACAGTCGGCCCAGTTCGGTGAGGCTCAGCCAGTCGGCCGGCTTTGGCTCGCTTGACTTCCGCTGCTGCAGCGGTGCCCGGGGGCGCAGGTGGAGAGGAGTAGGGGCCATCGGCCTCGATCTGATCAGCCCCAATGATCACTGCGCACCGGTTCCCGTCAATTCGTCAAGCGATCTGCGTAGCCCAGTGTTACAGACTTCATCAATCTCTACACCGCAACTCTTGGCTGGCCGGCGGCGGCGCTGCTGCCACCAAACCCCTGCGAGCCGTGGTTTCAGGGCGCTGCCTCCCCTCTCTGGCCCTGGGGGCCATGCCGTCCCTCCGGTGTGGTTTTCGCGGCTTTTGGTGACAGCAGGCCTGCCCTGAAGCCGGCTGTCAAAGCACGACGGCCGGGCCCAGCCAGCGCTCCAGATCGGGGGAGAACACCTCCCGGATCACGGTGAGGGGCTGGCCGCCGCGGAAGAAGCGGTAGTGGCGGCTCCAGAAGGGACCTTCGCGGCCAAAGCGCTGGGCCAGCCAGGGGGCCTCCACCCGGGCCAGTCCATCCACCTCGCGGAACAGCTCGGCGCGGTTGCTGGTGAGGCTGCGCCAGATCGGCTGGTCCCGGCGCTGCAGATGCTCCTGGGCCTGGTCATGGTTCCACCAGCTCTCAGCCCAGGCCAGGGTGTCAGGGCCGCAGCGCAGCCACACCTGGCGCCGGATCAGGGGTGCCGCCAGCTCCTCCACCTCCGGCGGCGGCACGGCGCCATCGCCTGGCTGCTGCAGGCCCATGGCGATCAGTTCGATCTCCAGGGGCAGGCCGGTCAGGGCCTCCAGGTGTCGGGTGGGGCTGCCATCGCCGAGCAGCAGCAAGCGCCAGGGCCCGGTGAGATCGCCGCCGCAGCCAGGGCTCAGGGCCCCCCCGATCAGGCTGGTCTGCCAGATGGCCTGCGGGGAGGGGGCTGGGGCCATCACCGGCATCGGAATCCTCGATCGTCCCTCCGTACCCTAGAAATCACGCCTGGCGGGCCGCGGCCATGACCCAGCTGCTGCCGCCGGTGGTGGTCGCCAATCTCCACCGCCGCTACACCGGCGTGTCCGCCACGGTGCGGGCCCTGGTGCCGCTGCAGCGCCGCCAGCTGGCCATCGGCCTGATCGACTGGGGCCAGCTGGGCCTGGAGGTCGGCATGGCGTCGGCCGACCTGCTCCTGCAGGGTTGGCGGCCGCCGCCAGGGGCGGCCCGCCGCGTCTGGCATGCCCGCCGTGACCTGGAGATCCTGGTGGGTCTGCTGCTGCGGGAGGGGCTGCGCCAGCCCTGGGCGGTGCTGTTCACCTCGGCGGCCCCCAAGCCGCCGGGTCCTGTGCTGCGCTGGCTGATCCGCCGCTGCGACGCGGTGATCGCCACCTCAGGCCGTTCGGCCGGGTTCCTGCCCCAGGGGTGCGTCAGCGCCACCATTCCCCATGGGGTGGACACGGCCTTCTACTGTCCGGCGCCCGCCGCCCCAGGCGGTGAGGGCGGGGCAGCGGATCCCGATCCCCCGGCGCTGATCGGCTGTTTCGGGCGGATCCGCGCCAGCAAGGGGGTGGACCTGGTGGTGGAGGCCCTGATCACCCTGCTGCCCGATCGCCCCGGTTACGGGGCCGTGTTCACCGGCCTGGCGCGCCCCGCCGAGCGGGAGTTCCTGGCCGGCTTGCAGCGGCGCATTGCCGCCGCCGGCCTGGAGCGGCGCATCCGCTTCCTCGGCGACCTCGACCGCCTCACCGTGCGGGACTGGTACCGGCGCGTGTGTCTGTGCGTGGCGGCCTCGCGCCGGGAGGGCTTCGGGCTGACGCCCCTGGAGGCCATGGCCTGCGGCTGCGCGGTGCTCACCTCGGAGGCGGGAGCCTGGCCGGAGCTGGTGGATGGGGAGGTGGGCCGCCGCTTCCAGACCGGCAACCTCGCCTCGCTCACCGAGGCGTTGGCCCTGCTGCTCGATCAGCCCGGCGAGCTGCGGGCCATGGGCCGGCGGGCGCGGCGCCGCGCCCTGGCCCGCCATTCCCTCGAGGCCGAAGCCAGCGCGATCAACGGCCTCTACCGGCAGCTGCTGGAGGGTGCCGCTCAGGCGAGGGCGCCGATCAGCCGCCGCTGCTGATGCTGATCAGGCGCTGCTCGCCGTTGCGCTCGATCACGGCACTGTCCGCGTTGGCGGAGTGCAGCTTCCAGCCCGAGGCGCCGATGGTTTCCCCCACCGTCGCGCTGGTGGAGGAGCTGCCCACCTGAAAAATGGCCGAGCCGCCGTGGCCCGGGGCCTTCACCACCCCAATCAGCTGCGGTGCCGGGCCGCCCCCGGATCCGCCGCTGCCAGTGCTGCCGCCAGGCCTGGGTTGGGCCCCGCTCGGCCCAGCCGGCGGGGCCGAGCGGCCGACGCTGCCGCTCATCGGCACCTGGAGCACTCGGGCCGATGGTGCGCTGCTGGGCGGCAAGGTGGCCAGCTCCTTCATCCAGGGCTCCGCTGGCGGCGGTGGCGGCAAACCATTCTCTGCAGCCGCCAGGGCTTCGAGGCCCCCAGCTGCGGCTCCGGCCTGGATGGTGTTGCCGCTGGAGGCCGCGGGATCGGGCGAGGCCGGGCCCATGGCGCGCAGCCGTTCCATCATCAGCAGGTTGCGTTCCTGGCGGATGGCCTGCTGGTCCTGGCTGCGCAGCTGCAGTGCCACGAGCCCAAGGCCAGCCACGGTGGTGATGCCCAGGCTCACGCTGGCCAGCACCAGGGCCGAGGGTGGCGATTGACCGACAGCGGGGTGTGCTTGTGCGCTGGCTTGGCCTCTGGGCACGGTGCGTCGGGCGCCGGGCGTGGCCGCTGGGCTGGCCGCTGTCCTGGGGCCCGGCGCCGGGGGAGCAGGCGGTGGCGGCGGAGCGGAGGGCGGATCAAAGACTTCCACTTCGATCGCCATCTCCGGTGAGAAGACCCGGTTCATGACCTGCTCGGCCCGCAGTTCCCAATAGGCCCTGGAGGTGCAAATGCCCCTGCCTTGACTCACGCCTGCCATTGAGAATCCCAACGACAGTACACCCATTTCTTTTAAGGATTGCAACCCGGCCAGCAGCGGCCTCGGGCTGGCGCCCCAGCCGGCGGATCAGCACCGCAGGGCGTGGGCGTGGTGTTCCAGGTGGTCGGCGATGAAGCTGGCGATGCAGAAGTAGCTGTGGTCATAGCCCTGCTGGCGGCGCAGCTGCAGGGGCTGACCCACGGCCGCCGCCGCCTCGGCCAGGGCCTCCGGATTCAGTTGGGTGTCCAGGAAGGGATCGGCCAGGCCCTGGTCCACCAGGATCGGCAGCGGTGCAGCCTGGTCCGGTCCGATCGCCCGCGCACCCGAGCGCAGCAGGGCGGTGGCATCCCAGGCCTGCCAGGCGCCTGGATCGGGCCCCAGCAGGTGGCCAAAGGCCTTCTGGCCCCAGCCACAGGCGCAGGGGTGGGCGATCGGGGCGAAGGCCGACACCGCGCAGAAGCGGCCCGGATGCCGCAGCACCGCCACCAGGGCGCCATGGCCCCCCATCGAGTGGCCACAGAGGCTGCGGCGCTCGCTCAGCGGCAAGGCCGCCTCCAGCAGTTCCGGCAGTTCCTGCACCACGTAGCTGTGCATGCGGTAGTGGTGGCTCCAGGGCGCCTCGGTGGCATCCACATAGAAGCCGGCGCCGTGGCCGAAATCCCAGCCGCCATCGGGGTCGGTGGGCACCTCGGGCCCGCGGGGGCTGGTGTCCGGCATCACCAGGCAAGGCCGAGCTCAGCAGCCCGCCGCTGGGCTCCCGCCTTCTGGCTGGCGTTCTCATCGGTGCAGGTGAGGCCCGACAGCCAGTACACGGCCGGCACCCTTTCCCCGGCCAGAGCCGCGGGGGGCAGGAACACCCCCAGCAGCATCGAGCAGTTCAGCTGCCCGGAGTGGTGCCGGTAGCGGCGCTGGGAGCCGCCGAAGCAGCGCTGGTCGCTGAGCAGTTCGAGCTGGGCCACGGGAGAAGCCTTGGGGTGGCGCTCAGAAGTGAATCACGCTCCGGATGCTCTCGCCGGCGTGCATCAGCTCGAAGGCCCGGTTGATCTCCTCCAGCCCCATGGTGTGGGTGATGAAGCTGTCGAGGGGGATCTCCCCCCGCTGGGCCTTCTCCACATAGAGCGGCAGCTCGGTGCGGCCCCGCACGCCGCCGAAGGCCGAACCGCGCCAGACCCGCCCGGTCACCAGCTGGAACGGCCGGGTGCTGATCTCCTGGCCGGCTCCCGCCACCCCGATGATCGTGGATTCCCCCCAGCCCTTGTGACAGGCCTCCAGGGCGGCCCGCATCACATCCACATTGCCGATGCACTCAAAGGAGTAATCCACACCGCCATCGGTGCGATCGATCAGCACCTGCTGAATCGGGGCGTCGTGATCGCGGGGATTGAGGCACTCGGTGGCGCCGAGCTGCTGGGCGATGGCGAACTTGGCCGGGTTGAGGTCGATGCCGATGATCCTGGAGGCCCCGGCCATCACCGCCCCGATCACCACCGCCAGGCCGATGCCGCCCAGGCCGAACACCGCCACCGTGCTGCCGCGCTCCACCTTGGCGGTGTTGAGCACAGCGCCGATGCCGGTGGTCACCCCGCAGCCCAGCAGGCACACCTTCTCGAGCGCTGCCGCCTTGTTGATCTTCGCCACGGCGATCTCCGGCAGCACCGTGTACTCGGAGAAGGTGGAGGTGCCCATGTAGTGGTGCAGCATGCGGCCGTCCTTCGAGAAGCGGCTGCTGCCATCGGGCATCACCCCCCGGCCCTGGGTGCTGCGGATCGCCTGGCAGAGGTTGGTCTTGCCCGAGAGGCAGAAGCGGCACTGGCGGCATTCAGGGGTGTAGAGCGGGATCACGTGGTCGCCCACGGCCACGGAGCTCACGCCTGCGCCCACTGCCTCCACCACGCCGCCGCCCTCGTGGCCGAGGATCGCCGGGAACAGCCCTTCGGGATCGGCGCCTGAGAGGGTGTAGGCATCGGTGTGGCACACCCCCGTGGCCACCAGGCGCAGCAGCACCTCGCCCGCCTGGGGCGGCGCCACGTCCACCTCGGTGATCTCCAGGGGCTGGCCGGGGGCCCAGGCCACGGCGGCTCGGCTGCGGATCATCGGCTCAGGGCGGCTGTGCTCATCCTCAGCCTTGGCCGGAGGGCGCGGCGGCTCAGGCGCCCAGGGATGCGGGCCTGGTGGCCAGGGGCTGGGCCTCACGGCGCTTGCGCAGCTCCAGCCACAGCATCAGGGCCGTGATGTCGGCCGGACTCACCCCTGGAACCCGCCCGGCCTGGCCGAGGGTGAGGGGCTGCACGGCGCTGAGTTTCTCGCGGGCCTCATGGGAGAGGGTGCCGATGGCGCTGTAGTCGAGGTCTGGGGGCAGGGGCCGGTGGGTCTGTTTCTTGGCCTGGTCGATCTGCTGCTGCTGGCGGGCCAGGTAGCCGCTGTATTTGATGTCGATCTCGGCGCCCTCGCGCACCTCGAGGGGCAGGGCCGGATCCGCCAGGCCATGGGCCACCAGGTCGGCGCTGTGGAAGCCGGAGCGGCGCAGCAGGTCGGCCAGGGTGATCGAGCCGCGGATCGGGGCGCCGGTCTGGGCCTCCACGGCCGCGGCGGCGGGATCGCTCACCTTGAGCCGCACGGTGGCCAGCCGTTGCTTCTCCGCCTCGATCGCCTCCTGTTTGGCGCTGTAGATCTGCCAGCGGCGGTCATCGACCAGCCCCAGCTCCCGGCCCAGCGGCGTCAGACGCCGGTCGGCGTTGTCGCCGCGCAGCACCAGGCGGTATTCGCTGCGGCTGGTGAGCACCCGGTAGGGCTCGCGCAGATCCTTGGTGATCAGGTCGTCGATCAGGGTGCCGATGTAGCTGCCCTCGCGGGGGAAGTGCACCGGCGCCTCGCCCCGCACCAGGCGGGCGGCGTTGAGCCCTGCCACCAGGCCCTGGGCGGCGGCCTCCTCGTAGCCGGTGGTGCCGTTGAGCTGGCCGGCGCTGAACAGGCCGGCGATCCGTTTGGTTTCCAGCGAGGGCTTGAGCTGGGTGGCGGGCAGGTAGTCGTAGTCCACGGCGTAGGCCGGCCGCAGCATCACGCACTGCTCCAGGCCCGGCAGGGTGCGCAGCAGGTCCAGCTGCAGCCGCTCCGGCAGGCCGGTGGAGCAGCCCTGCACGTAGATCTCGGGCGTGTCGCGGCCCTCGGGCTCCAGGAAGATCTGGTGGCTCTGCTTGCCTTCAAAGCGCACGATCTTGTCCTCGATCGAGGGGCAGTAGCGGGGCCCCTTGCTGTCGAGAAAGCCGCCGTAGATCGGCGTGAGGTGGAGGTTGTCGCGGATCAGCTGGTGGGTGGCCGCCGTGGTGCGGGTGAGGTGGCAGCTCATCGGCTCGCCGCTCACCCAGGCCGCCGGATCGAAGGAGAAGAAGCGATCGGCCGCGTCGCTGGGCTGCTCCTCCAGCTGGTCGAGGGCGATGCTGCGCCGGTCCACCCGGGCCGGCGTGCCCGTCTTGAGGCGGCCGGTGCGGAAGCCCAGGGCCTGCAATGCCTCGGTGAGCCCCTCGGCGGCCTGCTCGCCGGCCCGGCCGGCGCTCATCGACTGGTTGCCCACCCAGATCTGGCCGCCCAGGAAGGTGCCGGTGGTGAGCACCACGGCCGGGGCGGCATAGACGCTGCCGAAGTAGGTGCGCACGCCGCTGATGCGGCCGCCTTCACCCGGCCTGCCGTCCAGCTCCAGCCCCGTCACCATCGCCTCGCGCAGCGACAGGTTCGGGGTGTGCTGCAGCAGCTGCAGCATCTGGCGGGCGTACTGGCGCTTGTCGGTCTGGGCCCGCAGGGCCCAGACGGCCGGACCGCGGCTGGCGTTGAGCACCCGTTTCTGCAGGGCGGTGGCGTCGGCCAGACGACCGATCACGCCGCCGAGGGCATCCACCTCATGCACCAGCTGGCTCTTGGCCGCCCCGCCCACGGCCGGGTTGCAGGGCTGCCAGGCGATGCGGTCGAGGTTGAGGCTGAACAGGGCCGTGTTCAGACCCAGCCGTGCCGCCGTGATCGCCGCCTCGCAGCCCGCATGGCCGCCGCCCACGACGATCACGTCGAAGGTTTCGGTGGGGGGAAGGGTCATGGTCGGCCCGGGCCTTGACATCAGCACAGCCTTGAGTATGGACGCCCCCGCTGTTCAGCTCAGCAGCCAGTGGTCAGTGATGTCCTCCGCCAGGAAGCGCCACAGATCCGGGCGGAGCGGGTGCTTGAGCACGGTCTGGCTGGGATGGCGCCAGGGGCGCAGCACCTCGTGGGGGCGGGGCCGCCCGTGGAACTTGAGCACGCAGGCCGCCTGGCGGGCCCGCTCGGCGGCGGCGGCATCGCGGCGGGCCAGCTTGCGCAGGCCCCGGTAGGAGGCCACCAGCCCCTCGGGCCAGGTGGCCAGCGCTCCCGGGCAGTGGCGCTGCAGCGCCCGGTAGATGAAGTTCTGGTTGGGGCCTGGGGTGCCGTGGTCTTCCCCGTTCAGGTAGGCCTGCCACACCCGGGCGGTGGCCGCTCCCGGCCGCAGCTGCATCACACAGGAGTTGAGGGTGGGGTAGCTCCAGTCGCGCACGCCGATCAGCGGGGCCGGATGGGCCGCGCCGAACCGCAGCAGCGGCTCGAGGCCGGCGCGCACCACCAGGGTCACATCGAAGAAGAGAAAGGGCGTCTCGCCGGTGATCGCGGCATTGAAGAGCTGGATCTTGCTGCAGAAGCCCTGCAGGCCCAGGGGCTCCAGCTGCCGGTGCTGCAGGCCGAGGCTGGCCAGGGCCGGACGGTTGGCCGCGTCACACAGCACCGTGAGGCTGTGGGGTGCGCTCAGGTGCCGCTTCAGCATGCGCTGCAGCCGCTCGGCGTAGTGGGGCCCGTAGCTGCGGCCGGTGAGCACCGTGAACACCTGCAGCGCCATCAGGCGGCCAGGTTGCGGAAGCGGGTGAACTGGGGTTCGAACAGCAGCTTCACCGTGCCCACCGGGCCGTTGCGGTGCTTGGTCACGATCACCTCGGTGATGCCCCGGTCGGGGGTTTCGGGGTTGTAATACTCGTCGCGGTAGATCATCAGCACCAGGTCGGCGTCCTGCTCGATCGAGCCCGATTCGCGCAGGTCGCTCAGCATCGGCCGCTTGTTGGTGCGGGATTCCACGCCCCGGCTGAGCTGGGAGAGGGCCATCACCGGCACGTTGAGCTCCCGGGCCATGCCCTTGAGGCCCCGGGTGATGCGGGAGAGCTCCTGCACCCGGTTGTCGGGGGTGGAGCCCTCCATCAGCTGCAGGTAGTCGATCACGATCAGGCCCAGCTCCTTGCCTGATTCCGCCATCAAGCGGCGGCAGAGCGAACGCATCTCCAGCACGCCGGCATTGGGTTTGTCGTCGATGAACAGGGGCAGCTGGCCGAGGCTGTTGATGCCCTGGCCGAGCAGGGGCCACTCCTCCTGCTGCAGCCGGCCGGTGCGCAGCCGGCCGCTCTCGATGCCCACCTCCATCGACAGCAGCCGGTAGGTGAGCTGCTCCTTGCTCATCTCCAGGCTGAACACACACACCGGCAGCTGGTGCAGCTGGGCCACGTTCTTGGCGATGTTGAGCACGATCGAGGTCTTGCCCATGGCCGGGCGGCCGGCCACGATGATCAGATCGCTGCGCTGCAGTCCCTGGGTGATGGCGTCCAGGTCGTAGAAGTTCACCGGGATGCCCGCCACCGAAGTGCCGAGCGAGCGGCTCTCGATCTCGTTGAAGGTGGAAGTGAGGATCTCGGCGGTGGGGGTGAGGCCCTGGCTTGGTTTTTCCTGGCTGATCGCGAAGATCTTCTGCTCGGCCTCATCGAGCACCTGATCCATCGGCTTGCCCTGATCGAAGCCGAGCCGGATCACCTCGTTGCCGGAGCGGATCAGCCGGCGCCTCAGGAACTTGTCCATCACCAGGCGGGCCACCTGGTCGATCGAGGCGGTGGACATGGTGCGCTCCACCAGCTCCACCAGGCGGCTGCTGCCGCCCACCTTCTCCAGCAGGCCGGTGTCCGCCAGCCAGGCGGTCATGGCGGTGAGGTCGGTGGGCTTGCCCTGGCTGTGCAGCATCAGGGCGGTGCGGTAGATCTCCCGGTGCGCCCCCAGATAGAAGGCCTCCGGCTGGAGCACATCCGCGACCCGGCTGATGGCGTCGGGATCGAGCAGCACGCCCCCCAGCACCGCCTCTTCCGCCTCCAGGTTCTGGGGGGGCACCGAGTCGGGCAGGGCCTCGAAGCTGGCCTCATCCCGCAGCCGTCCCCGCCGCGGGGCGGGCCGCACCGGCGCGATGTCGCTCTGCCCGGCAGCGGGATCGCGGTCGGCATCGGCGGCTTGATGACCGTCGGGCTCGCGCTCTGAAAGCGGCAGGCTCACCATGGCTGGATGTCCCGCTGGGAGGCCGGCCAGTCCCTGGGGTGCTGGCGGCGGTGGGCGCCCATTCTGGCCTGAGCGGACCGAGCGCTCAGTGGCTGATCACTTCAAGGTTGATCTCGGCCGTCACCTCGGGGTGCAGCTTCACGTGCACCTTGTAGGAGCCGGTGCGGTGGATATCGGGCACCGTGATGTCGCGGCGATCCACATCCTTCTTGGTGGCGGCTTCGATCGCCTCGGCCACGTCGCCGTTGGTCACGGTGCCGAACAGCACGTCATCGCCGCCGGTCTGCTTCTTCACGGTGAAGCGGCCGATCGTGGCCAGGGCGGTGCGGAAGGCCTCGGCCTCGGCCCGCAGGGCCGCCTGGCGCTCGGCCTCCTTGGCCCGGCGTGCCTCCACCTGCCGCAGCACGGCTCGGGTGAGGGGAACGGCCTTGCCGGTGGGGACCAGGAAATTACGGGCGTAGCCAGGGGCCACGTCCACCAGATCGCCCCCCTTGCCCAGGCTGAGGACGTCTTCGCTGAGAACGACTTGAACGCGCTTGGCCATGGGAAAAGGAGAGAGACGTCTGATCACGAGCCGATCCAGCAGCCTACGTGACGGGCTCAGGCCCTCAGGCTGGGCCTGGCCGCGATGGCGGGGAGACGCACCTGCCTGGCCAGGCCCAGCCGACGCATCAGCCGGATGTGCTGCCAGGTGAGGTCGAGCTGGCGGCCGAAGCCATGGCGCGCCGAGTGGGGGAAGGCGTGATGGTTGTTGTGCCAGCCCTCACCGAAGGTGAGCGCGGCCACCCACACGTTGTTGCGGGACTGGTCGCCGCTGTCATGGGACACCTTCCCCCAGCAGTGGGTGGCCGAGTTGACCAGCCAGGTGCAGTGGTAGACCACCACCAGGCGCAGCGGAATGCCCCAGAGCACCAGGGCCCAGCCGCCGGCACCGGTGACCGTGCCGATCCAGAACAGCAGGCCGGCCAGGGGCAGCTGCAGCAGCAGGAACCAGTTGTTCAGCCAGCGGTAGTAGGGGTCACGGGCCAGATCACCGGTGAGGCGGGGCACCGCGGCCATGGCGGGAACGGTCTCGAACATCCAGCCCATGTGGCTCCACCAGAAGCCCTTGAGGCTGCTGTGGTGGTCGACGTCGGTGTCGGAGAACTTGTGGTGGTGGCGGTGCAGGCCCACCCAGTCGATCGGGCCGTGCTGGCAGCTGAGGGCGCCGCAGGTGGCGAAGAAGCGCTCCAGCCAGTGGGGCACGCGGAAGGAGCGGTGGCTCAGCAGGCGGTGGTAGCCAACGGTGACGCCGAGGCAGGCCGTGACCCAATAGAGCACCAGGAAGCTGGCCACGGCGGGCAGGCTCCAGAAGCGGGGCAGCAGGGCCACGATGGCGAGCGCATGGAGCGCGCCCATGTAGGCCACGATGGTCCAGTTGATGCCCGGTTCGCTCTGGGGCGCGGCTGCGCCGCTGCGGGGTTGGCGCAGGGCCTCGGCCCGCACCAGTCCCCTGGTGCCGCCGCTGATCCGGGCGGGCTGCCGGGTGCTGCGGGCACTGGGACGCGGATGGGCTCGGCTGGAGGCTGTTGCGGTCATAACGGACCGACTCCTGATCACTGGCTAAGATGGTAGCAATACGAATCCTGATCGCAAGACTTCGCAGTGGGTTACCGGGACGACCTCGCGGCCGGGCGGGTGGCCTTTGCCCATCTCGTTCGCCTCTGGCACGGCCGCAATGGCTGGAGCCACCGCGTGCTGCCCGCCCTGGCCGAGGCCCTCGATCTCGGCCGCGTGCACAATTCCCAGCTCTCGATGTTGCGCAACGGCAAGCTCGCCTCCCCGGGGCCGGAGGTGTTCCTGGCCCTGGGGCGCATCAACCAGTTGCTGGCCGCCGAGGTGGTGGATGGCACCCTCTCCGAGTCGCTGCGGCAGCAGCTCGCCGACCAGCCCTCACTGCTGGCCGACCTGCAGGCCTCGGCCCTGCCGGTGCAGGAGCCGGGCGAGGCGGTGCTCGGGCCCGGCGAGCTGCTGGAGGTGTTCGTGGGTCTGCGCCATCCTCCGGCTGCCTTCGACCTGCGCATTGCCGAGGGCGAGGCCCTGATCCTGAGTGCCGCCCTGGCTGAGCTGCTCACCGCCGGCCACCCCTGGCGGCTGTGCCGCGACACGGTGCTGGCGGCCTATCCGGTGAGCAAGCGCTCGCGGCGGGAGCGCTTTGCTGCGGTGATCGCAGGCCAGTGCGATTACAGCGCCGCCGAGCTCGATGCCGAACTGCCTGACCTGCGCCGCACCCTGGCGGCCCTGGGCGGTGTGGAGGAGCAGCACCTCAGCCCGGCCCGCTTTCTCGATCTGCTGCGTCAGCGGGCCCGGGGCCTCGGCGGCCTGGCGCCCGACCCTGGCGAGGCTGACCTTGGCGCGGCGATCCGCCAGCAGCTGGGCGGCCTCTGATCCCTCAGGGGCGGTAGTGGGCCAGCCGCACGCGCCGCGCCCAGCCCAGGGCCCTCAGCAGGCGGATGTGCTGCCAGGTGATGTCCAGCTCGAACCAGCGCAGGCCGTGGCGCGCCGAGTGGGGGAAGGCGTGGTGGTTGTTGTGCCAGCCCTCGCCGAAGGTGAGGATCGCCACCCACCAGCAGTTGCGCGAGCGGTCGGGGCAGTTGAAGTTGCGGTAGCCGAAGGCGTGGGTCGCGGAGTTCACCAGCCAGGTCACGTGGTACACGAGCACCAGCCTCAGCGGGATGGCCCAGAGCACCAGGCCCAGCCCGCCGCCGTGCACCCCGGCCAGCTCGCCATAGGCATAGAGGGCGACGCCGAGGGGCGCCTGCAGCAGCAGAAACCAGCGATCCAGCCAGCGGTAGAAGGGGTCGCGCTGCAGATCCCCGGTGAGCCGCTCCACGTGCTCCAGGGCTGGGATCTGGTGCAGCATCCAGCCGCTGTGGGCCCACCAGAGGCCGCGGCCGGCGTCGTGGTGGTCGTTGGGCTGGTCGGAGAACTTGTGGTGGTGGCGGTGCAGGCCCACCCACTCGATCGGCCCGCTCTGGCAGGCCATGGCACCCATCAGCACCAGGGTGCGCTCCAGCCAGAGGGGGGTACTGAAACTGCGGTGGGTCACCAGCCGGTGCAGGCCCAGCGTCACGCCCAGCACGGTCATCCAGTAGAGGAACGCCAGGGCCACCAGGGCCTGCCAGCTCCAGAACCTCGGCAGCAGGGCCACCACGGCCCCCACGTGCATGGCCAGCATGAAGCCGGTGGTGCCGAGCTTGTAGCGCCGTTGCCGGGGGGGCAGGGGCTTGCGGCGGCTGCGCAGGGCAGCCAGCAGCTGGCGCTCCTGCTGGCTGCCGGCCGTGGTTGCCGGCAATGGCGGGGCGGGGTTGAGCTGAATCACCAAGTGCGTGGGGAGCGGGAGTGGACGGTGCGGCGGCGGTGCACCCCCGGGCCGGCTCGGCCGGTCTGGGGATCTGCGGAGGCCGTAAGCCGTTGGACGTCTGTGTCCGGCTCCCGAGTGGCGGGAATCTAGACGGGCAACATGGGAGACCCTCCGGCCCCAGCGATGTCCAACCCCTGCTGGGCCCGCGACCAGCTCGATGGCGCCAGCGCCCGCATCGCCCCCTTCGCCGAGCGCCACACGGCCGCCGTGCAGCCAAGACTGGAGCGGGTGCTGGCGGCCCTGGCGGCGGAGCGGGTGGGGGTGCAGCACTTCGCCTCGGTGAGCGGCTACGGCCATGGCGACCAGGGCCGCGAGGTGCTCGATCGGGTGTTCGCGCGGGTGCTGCAGGCCGAGGCCGCCGCCGTGCGGCTGCAGTTCGTCAGTGGCACCCATGCCATCGCCGCCGCCCTGTTCGGCGTGCTGCGGCCGGGGGATCGGCTGCTCTCCCTCACGGGCCGCCCCTACGACACCCTCGAGGAGGTGATCGGCCTGCGCGGGCAGGGCCAGGGGTCCCTGGCCGAGTTCGGCGTCCGCTACGCCGAAGTGCCTCTGAGCGCCGCCGGCCGGGTGGATCTGGAGGCGGTGGACCTGGCCCTGGGTGAACCGACGCGGATGGTGCTGATCCAGCGCAGCTGCGGCTACAGCTGGCGGCCCTCCCTCTCGATCACGGCGATCGCCGAGCTGGCCGAGCGGGTGAAGCGGCGCCAGCCCGGCTGTGTGGTGTTCGTGGACAACTGCTACGGCGAACTGGTGCAGGGGCAGGAGCCCACCGCCGTGGGGGCCGATCTGATCGCCGGCTCCCTGATCAAGAACCTGGGCGGCACGATTGCCCCCACCGGCGGCTACGTGGCCGGCCGCGCCGAGCTGGTGGAGCAGGCCTGCTGCCGGCTCACCGCCCCGGGCATCGGCGCCGAGGGCGGCACCAGCTTCGACCTCAACCGCCTGCTGTTCCAGGGGCTGTTTCTGGCGCCCCAGATGGTGGCCGAGGCCCTGATCTGCAGCGAGCTGGTGGCCCAGGTGTTCAGTGACCTCGGCTATGCCACCCAGCCGCGGCCCGGGGAACCGCGCAGCGATGTGATCCAGGCGGTGCGGCTGGGCTGCCCCGAGCGGCTGGCCACGGTGTGCCGCGCCTTTCAGGCCGCTTCCCCGGTGGGTGCCTACCTGGATCCTGTGCCGGCGCCGATGCCCGGCTACGCCAGTGAGCTGGTGATGGCGGGCGGCACCTTCATCGACGGCAGCACCAGTGAGTTCTCCGCCGATGCGCCGCTGCGGGAGCCCTATGTGCTGTTTGCCCAGGGCGGTACCCACCGGGCCCATGCCCGCATCGCCCTGGAACGGGCCCTGGCGGCCCTCGCCGAATCCGGGCATGGTCCTCCAGACTGACGCGCACTGTCCTGCCCCCCGCGTGCGATGGCGCTCTCCTATCCCAGCGACTGTCGCTATGCCGACAGCCACGAATACGTGCGCCCCGATGGCGACAACGTGCGTCTGGGCCTGAGCGCCTTCGCCATCGACCAGCTCGGCGACATCGTCTTTGTCGAACTGCCTGCGGTGGGGGATGCGCTCACCCAGGGCCAGAGCTGCGGCAGCATCGAGTCGGTGAAGGCGGTCGAAGACCTGCTGGCTCCGATCTCCGGGGTGGTGCAGGCCCGCAACGAGGCCGTGATCGCCAGCCCCGAAGAACTGCAGAACGATCCCTACGGCGAGGGCTGGCTGCTGCTGCTGCAGCCCAGCGAGCCGGCCCAGCTGGAGAACCTGCTGGAGGCGACGGCCTACGCCGCCAAGGTGGAGGGCCACTGAGCATGTCGTCATCGCTGATCAACACCGCAGCTCAGTCGACAGCTGAGGCCGATGCCGCAGCCCTGCCCGTTCCGGCGAACGGGAACTCAGGAGCTCCTGAGCTTCAGCTGGACCCCCTGCCCCGCCCCACCTTTGTGGAACGGCACATCGGCCCTGATGGGGCTGAACAGAGCCAGCTGCTGGCCGAGCTGGGCCTCACCAGCCTCGAAGAGCTGGCCCGCCAGGTGGTGCCGGCCGACATCCTGCTGAGCTCCGAGCAGGCCGCCGAAGGGCTGCCCGCCCCCTGCGACGAGGCCACGGCCCTGGCGGAGCTGGCCGAGATCGCCGCCGCCAATGGGGTGGTGCGCTCCCTGATCGGCCAGGGCTACCACGCCACCATCACGCCGGCGCTGATCCAGCGCCACGTGTTCGAGAACCCCGCCTGGTACACCGCCTACACCCCGTACCAGGCCGAAATCGCCCAGGGACGACTGGAGGCCCTGCTCAACTTCCAGACCCTGATCAGCGAGCTGACGGGCCTGCCGATCGCCAACGCCTCCCTGCTCGATGAGGCCACCGCCGCTGCTGAGGCGATGGCCCTGGCCCGGGCCGTCAGCAAACGCACCACGGCCAACACGTTCCTGGTGGATGCCCAGGTGCTGCCCCAGACCCTGGCCGTGCTGCGCACCCGGGCGGAACCGCTGGGCATCACGATCCGCCCGATCGATGCCGCCGGCCTGGCTGGCGACCTGGCGGCGGGCAGTGACCAAGGCCTGTGGGCGGAAGCCTTCGGGCTGTTGCTGCAGCTCCCCGGCCAGGACGGCCGCCTCTGGGACCCGGCGCCACTGCTGGCGGCGGCGGCCGTGGCGGGGGTGGTGAGTGCCGTGGCGATCGATCCCCTGGCCCAGGTGCTGCTCGCTCCCGTGGGCGAGCTGGGGGCCGACATCGCCATCGGCAGCGCCCAGCGTTTCGGCGTGCCGATGGGCTGTGGCGGGCCCCATGCGGCCTTCTTCGCCACCCGCGAGACCTACAAGCGCCAGATCCCCGGACGCCTGGTGGGCCGCTCCATCGATGCCGAGGGCCGGCCGGCCCTGCGGCTGGCCCTGCAGACCCGCGAGCAGCACATCCGCCGCGACAAGGCCACCAGCAACATCTGCACCGCCCAGGTGCTGCTGGCGGTGATCGCCGGCTTCTATGCCGTGCACCACGGTCCGGCCGGCCTCACCGCCATGGCCGAGCGGGTCACCCGGCTGCGGCTGGCCCTGGTGGCCGGGTTGCGGGCCCTGGATCTGGTCCCGGAGCCGGGCCCTGGTTTCGACACGGTGCTGCTGCACAGCCCCCGCTCTGAGCAGCTGCTGCAGGCCGCCAGGACGGGCGGCTTCAACCTGCGGCGCCTGGAGGGCGCCGTGGGCATCAGCCTCGACGAGGCCAGCAGTGCTGAGGAGCTGGCCCGGCTGCTGGCCTGCCTGGCGACGGTCACGGCCTCAGCTGGTGGGGCCTCCGGCCACGCGAGTGCGGCTGAGCTGGCCGCCGAGCGCGCCCGGCTGGCCTGCCAGGAGAGCCTGCACCAGGCCGACTGGCGCCAGGCCTGGCAGGGCATCCCCCAACGGCAGGGGGCCTGGCTGCAGCAGCCCGTGTTTCAGGAACACCGCAGCGAAACCGAGCTGCTGCGCTACATCCAGAAGCTGGCAAGCCGGGATCTCTCCCTGCTGCACGGCATGATCCCGCTGGGTAGCTGCACCATGAAGCTCAATGCCGCCGCCGAGCTGGCCCCGGTGAGCTGGCCCGCCTTCGCCCGCCTGCACCCCTACGCTCCCGCCGAGCAGCTGCAGGGCTACCGCCGCCTCGCCGCCGACCTGGAGCAGTGGCTAGCAGCCATCACCGGCTTCGCGGGCGTCTCGCTGCAGCCCAACGCCGGCTCCCAGGGCGAGTACGCCGGCCTGCTGGCGATCCGCGCCTGGCACCACAGCCGTGGCGAGCAGCACCGCGACATCTGCCTGATTCCCACCAGTGCCCACGGCACCAATCCCGCCAGCGCGGTGATGGCGGGCATGCAGGTGGTGGCGGTGGCCTGCGACGCCCAGGGCAACATCGACCTGGCCGATCTGGAGGCCAAGGCCAGCCGCCATGGCGAGCGCCTCGCCGCTCTGATGGTCACCTATCCCTCCACCCACGGCGTGTTCGAAACCGCCATTCGCCGCATCGGTGAGCTGGTGCATGCCCAGGGCGGTCAGGTGTATCTCGACGGCGCCAACCTCAATGCTCAGGTGGGCCTCTGCAAGCCGGGTCTCTACGGCGCCGACGTCTGCCACCTCAACCTGCACAAGACCTTCTGCATCCCCCATGGCGGCGGCGGCCCCGGGGTGGGTCCGATCGCGGTGGCAGCCCATCTGGTGCCCTTCCTGCCCGGCGACCCCTCCGAGCTGCAGCCGGCTGCCGCCGGGGCTGGGCCGGTGGCAGCGGCGCCCCTGGGCAGCGCCTCCATCCTGCCGATCAGCTGGATGTACATCCGCATGATGGGAGGCTCCGGCCTGCGGGCCGCCAGCCAGGTGGCCCTGCTCAGCGCCAACGTGCTGGCCGAGCGCCTTGATCCCCATTTCCCCGTGCTCTACCGGGGCGCGGGGGGGCGGGTGGCCCATGAGTGCATCCTCGACCTGCGGCCCCTCAAGCGCAGTTGCGGCCTGGAGGTGGATGATCTGGCCAAGCGGCTGATGGACTACGGCTTCCACGCCCCCACCGTGAGCTGGCCGGTGGCCGGCACCGTGATGGTGGAGCCCACCGAGAGCGAGGGGTTGGCCGAGCTGGATCGTTTCTGCGCCGCGATGGTGGCGATCCGGGCCGAGGCGGCCGCTATCGAGTCGGGCGCGGTGGACCGCGACAACAACCCGCTGCGGCGGGCCCCTCACACCCTGGCTGCCGTCACCGCCGACGTCTGGGACAGGCCCTACAGCCGCAGCCAGGCGGCGTTCCCGGCCGGAGAGCAGCAGCAGGCGAGCAAGTTCTGGCCCAGCGTGGCGCGGATCGACAATGCCTATGGCGATCGCAACCTGGTCTGCACCTGCCCGTCGGTTGAGGAACTGGCTCTGAAGGAGCCTTTGGCTACGGCGGCCTGAGCGGTGATCGGCCACACTGGCTCACCGGAACGTTCAAGTCAAAAGCTTTTCTTTAGACTTGGGCCATTGCCTTTTCAGCCCGATCTGTTGCAACTGCTGTTCAACGGGCTCGGTTCAGTCCCGGAGCAGGCCTCGGCCCTCCGCCATCCATCACTGGGGATCCATGAGCGGTAACGACAGCAACGATGGCCGAGGCCGCAGCGGCGGCCCAGTCAGCGCGGAAGCTGGCCCCCAGGGGGCCGGCAAGGCCCCTGGGCTTGGGCTGAAACTGGCCAGCGTCAAGCCGAGCACGGGCCCCTCCAGCGCCCGTCCGCTGATCAGTTCCGGCGGCCGCAGCGTGGGCCCGGTGGAAGGCACCAACGTGGTGCGGGTGCTTCGGGGTGCGGCAGGCCCGGCGCAGGCGCCCGGAGCGCCCCGACCACTGGGCCACCCTGGTGCTGCCCTTCCACGCTGTCGGTGGCGACCCCACGCCGCCACCCCAGGCGGCCTGAGCCGCCACGGGTTGAGCCACTCAGGGTTGAGAGCGGATCAGTAGTTTGAGCCGGTGCGCCGCTGGTGCACCGCCGTGGTGCCCTCGGGGTCGAGCACGCCACCCTCCTGGGCCTGGGCGTAGATCAGCCAGTGATCGCCGCACTCCATCCGCTGCTGCACCGTGGCCTCCAGCCAGGCCAGGGCCTCAGGAAGCACCGGCTGACCGCCGGGGGTGTGCTCCAGCTCAAGCCCGGCGAAGCGATCGGCACCGGGGCTGAAGGGCTTCAGGAACCGCTTCATCGGCCCGGTTTCCCGCCCGGCTGCCAGCACGTTGAGGGCGAACTGGTCGCCGATGTGCAGCAGGCCCTCCACGGCTCTGTCCTTGGCCACTGCCACGGTGAAACCAGGTGGGCTGAAGCTGGCCTGACTCACCCAGCTGGCCACCATGGCCCCCCCGAGGTCGGGACTGTCCGCAGCACTCTTCTGGGCCGTGAGCACGCACAGGGAACCCACCACCCGGCCGAGGGCCTTGAGGGCTGGATCGCTGCGGCTTTCGTGCAGGCCGCCGCCGCTGCGGCGCTCCTGGCGCTTGCGGACGGTCTGCAGATCACGGCCCAGGGCGGTGCCGGTTTCCTCGATCGCCTTGAGGGCCAGGGCATCGGGGCTGAACTTCACCTTGATCGGCTCGAACGCGAACTGGAAGCCGCCATCGCGCAGCTTGCTCTCGAGCAGATCCAGCGCCTCGCCGCTCCAGCCGAAGCTGCCGAACACCCCCACGGGCTTGGCCCGGTCGCCCTCCGCCAGCACCGTGCCCAGGGCCGCCACGATCGGGGTGGGCGCATGGCCGCCCAGGGTGGGAGAGCCGATCAGCAGAGCATCGCAGGAGCGGATCGCCGCCTGCAGCTGATCCGGCTCGCTGAATTCACAGTTGATGCTCTCCACCCGCACGCCGGTGCGGGAAACGCCCCGGGCCAGGCCATCGGCGATGGTGGCGGTGTTGCCGTAGGCACTGGCGTAGAGCAGCGCCACCGAGAGCTCGATCGGTTCTGGCCCTCCCCCCAGCGGCGGTAATCGGCCAGAAGGCTGCGCCAGCTCTCGGCGATGGCCGGGCCGTGGAATGGGGCAATCGTTCGGATCGGCAATTCGTCGATCCGATCGAGAACGGTTTCCACCTGCCGGGCCATGGGGGCCATCAGGCAGTCGTAGAACCAGCGCCGGTCCTCCTCGGCGCTCGTGCGGTTGGCCTCGGCGAACCCCTCCTGACAGATGTGGGCGGAGAAGAACTTGCTGCTCATCAGCAGACCCGTGGACTCCTCAAACGCCATCAGGGCGCCGGGCCAGCGGGGGGTGGGAACGGGGATCAGGCGCAGCTGCAGCCCACCGGCCAGGGGGCGGCTGGCCTCCTGCTTCACCACATCGATCGGCGGCTGGGGCGGCAGCGGCGCCAGCTCCGGTGCGCCCGGGGCCGGCGGACGGCGTTGATCCCAGAGCTCACGCACCAGTTTGGCCCCGGCATTCGAGGCCACCAGGGCCAGGTTCGGCCAGCGGGCGGCCAGGGCCCTCAGCAGTTCCACCCTGTTGGGGTTCACCACTCCCACCACCACCTTCAGCGCCTCATGGCTCGGAACCAGCTCCGCCAGAGCAGCGAAGAACGGTTCGGCGTAGGTCATGCCGGGGGGATGGATCAGCACCGGCGGCACCGTGTGGCCGGTGCTGGTGCTGCCCTGCTCAAACAGGAAGCTGTTGGCGGTGGTGCCCCGTTCGAGGCCGTATTCCACCTCAAAGCGCGAACGGCGTGGACTCAGGCCCCGCAGGCACACCAGCGTGGGCTCCAGACGGATCACCAGCACGCGGCGCTCGGCTGTCGGGGCAGCCTGGGCGGGCGATCCGCCGATCGAGGTTGTCATCAGTAGTGGTTGCCCACCTTGCGGTGGTGCACGGCGGTGGCGGCCTCAGTGTCGGCCACGTTCCCCACTTCCACCTCGGCGTAGATGATCCAGTGGTCAGGCCCCTCCATCCGCTGGGCCACGCGGCATCCCAGGAAGGCCAGGGCATCCCCGAGCACGGGCCCGCCCGCGGCGGCGCCCTCCACGGTGGCCACTCCGGCGAAGCGGTCGGCCCCGGGCGGGAAGCGCTTGAGGAAGTGGCGCAGCAGCAGCTGGTGGTTGTCCTCCCGCAGGATGTTGAGCACGAAGCGATCGCCCACCTGGAGCAGGGATTCGATCGCCCGGTCCTTGGCCACGGCCACGGTGAGGCCGGGTGGCTCAAAGCTGGCCTGACTCACCCAGCTGGCCACCATGGCGCTGCTGAGGCTGCCGCCATCCTCGGTGGTCTGCTGGGCCGTCACCACGTAGAGCCCGCCGCTCAGGCGGCCCAGGGCCTTGTCCAGGTCGCCGTCGAGCGCCTTCATGGCCGCGATCGTGCGCGCCTTGGTGAGCAGCTGGCCCAGATCGGTGCCGGCCTCCTCACAGCGCTGGTAGTCGTCCGCATGGGGCACCTGGCGGATGCGCAGAGGCTCGAAGGCGGCCTTCTGGCCGAGGCTGCGCAGCCTGGAGGCCACGGTGTCGATCGGCTCGTCGTTGCCGCCGAAGGCGTCGTAGCAGGCCACCCATTGCTTCGGCTTGATCGCGGCCAGCAGGGTGCCGATCGAGGCCTGCAGCTCGGCGTCGGGGCTGGCGGGCCAGGTGGGCACCACCACGGCGCTGGCCTCCCCCACCAGGCGCTCAGCTCCTGGGCATCGGTGGCGCGCAGATCCACCAGCTGCACCTGGGCACCGGCCTTGCCGATGCCGCGGGCGATCGCCTGGCTGAGCCGGTCACAGAAGCCGTACTGGCTCACGTAGCAGACGGCGGCATAGGTCTCACCGGCGCTGCGGTCGCTGCTCCAGTCGCGGTAGTCGTTCAGCCACAGGCTGAGGTGGTGGCGCAGCAGGGGCCCATGGCCCACGGCGACTGTGTTGATCTGCGGCAGAGCGTCCATGCGCTTGAGGGCCTGCAGCACGCTGCGGGCATTGGGCCCCATCAGGCAGTCGTAGTAGAAGCGGAAGTCCGGGGCGATGGCGCCGGGGTCGCTGTCAAACAGCTCATCGGAGCAGTAGTGCAGGCCGAAGGCATCACAGGTGTAGAGGGTGCCTGTGCCGTGATCGAAGGAGAAGATCGTGTCGGGCCAGTGCAGATTCGGCGCACTCAGGAAGGAGAAGCGGTGCGCGCAGCCGCTCTCGGGGTTGGTGCCCAGGTCGAGCTCGTCGCCGCTCTTGACGGCGCGGCTCTGGAAGGGCCGGTGCACCTGATCCTGGAGGAACTGGATCGCCACCTTGGAGCCCACGATCTGGATGTCGGGGTTGCGATCGATCAGGTGGCCGATCAGGCCGGAGTGGTCGGGCTCGGTGTGGGACACGATCAGGTAGTCGATCGCGGCCGGATCGATCTGCTCCTCCAGCAGGGGCAGCCAGGTATCGGCGAACTTGAGGTGGCTGGTGTCCACCAGGGCCGTCTGAGCGCCGCGCACCAGAAAGGCGTTGTAAGTGGTGCCGTTGCGCAGCCCGAATTCGATGTCGAAACGGCTGCGGTCCCAGTCCAGGGAGCGGATCGCGGTGGTGTCGTCGGCGATGGCCTCGCACTGCAGGCTGAGGCGCGGCGACCCGGCGGCTTGGGCAACGGCACCATCAGGCCTGGCCGCGGCGGATGGGGAGGTGACAGCTGCCATGGACACCCTCGGGAAGAAACATGACTGTAGGTAACGCCTGCGGATCGTTGTCTCGATCGGCCGCACCGATCCCTGTCGCCGCCGACACCTGCCGCTCAGAGCCAGTACCAGGCGCTGAAGCGGGCGGCCTGGCCCCTGGGGCAGCCGTTGGCGTCGCGCAGGGTCCACAGCCGGGCCCCCTCAATCCGGAAGCGGCGCCCCCGGCTGTCGATCCGTACCCCGCCATAGCCGCTGAGGGCCTCAGCCGCCCTGGCCTGGCGCAGAGCCTGCTGCCGGCCGCTGCGCTCCTGGGCTGCGGCGGTGAATTTCGAGGGCAGGCCCACCATCTCCCCCCAGCGCCGGCGCCACAGCACGAGGGCGCTGCGGTTGGCGTAGATCAGCCGGGGGCCGGGGTCGGTGTCTGGATCGGCGCCGTCATGGGCGAGCACCGCAGCCGGAGAGGCGAACAGGGCCTGGGCCCGCTGCAGGTCGGAGGCGTCCGCGGCCAGGCCCGCCAGCAGGGGCCTGCCGAAGGCCTGCTGGTGGGACTGCAGGATCGAGCAGACCGTCTGCAGCGCGTCCGGCTGCAACCAGCCGGCCAGGACGTTCTGCTTCGCCTGGGAGGAGATCATCGGTGGGCTGCGATCGGGCGGGGCTGGGGCGTGGCCGGTTCAGGAGCCAGTGCCTGCGGCTGATCCCGCAGCCTCCTTCTCCTTCTCCTTCTCCTTCTCCTCATTGCCGCTGTCCATGGCCCGGGCCATGGCCTCGTTGGAGCGCTCCCGGCTGTAGGTCAGCAGGTGCTCGAGAAACAGTCCGTTGGCCTCGGGAAAGCGGGGCGACTCCGCCAGGGGCAGTCGGCCGGCGGCATCGAGCCCGGTTTCCCCCTCCATCGCCGGCGTGATCACCACCAGATCGGGCGGCAGGGGGGCTTCGTAGCGCCACCAGCGGCTGGGATCGCGGATGGCCGGATGCACGGGCTGCGCTGTGGCGAGGCCCGCGGCAGGCCGGCTGCCCTTGCCGCGGGCCTGTCTGGCCAGCATCGTCTGGCGTCGCTTGGCCAGGTCGGCCAGCAGCTGGGCGCGGGACCGGCCCCGCAGCTGGAACAGCACGAAGGGGTCCTCACTGAAGCGCTCCCCCATCAGGTAGAACACCGCGCTCACGTGCTTGCAGGGGTTCGTCTTGTCCGGACAGGTGCACTCGCTGCGCACCTCCTGCAGCTTGAAGGGGAAGAGGCGTTTGCCGGAGGCGGCGAAGGCCCGCTCGATGTCCTCCGGCATCACGCCGGCCAGCAGCTGGGCTGACCAGCGGGCGTTCTGGCTGAGGGCCTCCAGCACATAGCCCCAGTCGTCGTCGTTGAGCACGTCGAGCCAGAGCTTCACCTTGTAGGGATCGTCGCCGCTGCCCTGCACCCGGGCGTGCACCCGGCGCCCCTCGAAACGGATCGAGGTGACGTTGCCGGAGCGGGCATACTCCCAGGCCCGCTCCAGCCGTTTCTTGAAGCGGTAGGAGTTGATCAGCTCCATCCACTGGGCCACCCACCAGGCCTGCTGGCCGAGGCCCTCGTTGCCGAGCTGGGTGGTGATCGGAGTGCTGGTCATGGCAACAGGATGACGGTGGGAATCGCTGGGATCAGGCTGGGGAGGATTATTCCTCCAGGGCCACCAGGTCACGCAGCTGGCCCACGTCCAGGCCCCCCAGCCACTCTTCGCCGGAGCCCACGATGTCTTCGGCGAGTCGGGCCTTTTCGGTGATCATCCTGTCGATCTTCTCCTCCACCGAGCCGCTGGTGATGAACTTGTGCACCATCACCCGGTTCTGCTGACCGATGCGGTAGGCGCGGTCGGTGGCCTGGTTCTCCACGGCCGGATTCCACCAGCGATCGATGTGGAACACGTGGCTGGCCCGGGTGAGGTTGAGGCCCACACCACCGGCCTTCAGCGACAGCAGGAAAAGCTGCGGGCCGCGGGGATCGTCCTGGAAGCGATCCACCATGGCCTGGCGTTCCGCCTTGCTGGTGCTGCCGTAGAGGAAGGGCACCTCCTGGCGCCAGCTGCGCTCCAGGTGAGCCTTCAGCAGCAGGCCCCATTCGGAGAACTGGGTGAACAGCAGGGCCCGGTCTCCGGCCTCGATCACCTCCTCGAGGATTTCCTCCAGGCGTTGCAGCTTGGCGCTGCGGGCGGAGAACCCCTCGAAGAACTGGGGGTCGTCGCTGCTGGGCTGCTGGCGCAGGGCCAGGGCGGGATGGTTGCACACCTGCTTGAGCCGGGTGAGCAAGGCCAGCACCTGGCCGTGCTTCTGGCCCAGAGGTGCCCGGGCGATGGCATCCATGCTCTCGTCCACGGTGCGGGTGTAGAGCTTTTTCTGCTCGGGGCTGAGCCCCACCCATTCGTGCAGCTCCACCTTGTCCGGCAGGTCGGAGATGATCGAGCGGTCGGTCTTCAGGCGCCGCAGGATGAAGGGCCCCACCCTGGCCTTGAGATCGCGCAGCGAGGCCATGTCGCCATAGCGCTCGATCGGCAGCCGGTAGCGCTGGTGGAAGAAGGCCTCATCGCCGAGCACCTTCGGATTGAGGAAGTCCATCAGGGCCCACAGCTCGCTCACCCGGTTTTCCACCGGGGTGCCGGTGAGGGCGATCCGGAAGCGGCTGCTGCGGCCGGGCCGGCCCAGGTCGCGGGCCGCCATCGACTGCTTGGCGCCGGGGTTCTTGATCGCCTGGGCCTCGTCGATCACCACCCCTTGCCAGTCGATGCTCTCCAGCAGCTCGCTGTCGCGCTGCACCAGCCCATAACTGGTGAGCATCAGATCCACGCCCTTGAGGGCCTTCTTCAGGGCCGCCTCGCTGCTGGGCCGCCGCGGGCCGTAGTGCTCGCGCACCGCCAGATCGGGGGTGAACCCATGGGCCTCGCGCTTCCAGTTGGTGAGCACCGAGGTGGGGGCCACCAGCAGCACCGGCCGCTTCAGCTCCTCCTCGGCCTTGAGGTGCTGCAGGAAGGCGAGCAGCTGGATCGTCTTGCCCAGGCCCATGTCATCGGCGAGGCAGGCGCCCTGGTCGAAGCGGTGCAGGAAGGCCAGCCAGCCCAGGCCGCGCTCCTGGTAGGGCCGCAGCTGGCCCGCGAAGCCTGGTGGGGCCGGCAGTGGATCGGGGGCCTTCTGCTGGTGGTACTGCTCCAGCACCGCCTGCAGCCGCGGGCCGGCCGTGAAGGCATGGACCGGCAGGCGGTGGAAGGTGTCGCCGTCGGTGGCGGTGAGCCGCAGGGCGTCGTCGAGGCTGAGTTCGGGGTCGGCGGTGCAGAAGCGACCGGCGTTGCGCTGGTCGTTGGGACGCAGCTCGATCCAGACCCCCTTGTGCTGCACCAGGGGGCTGCGCTTGGCGGCGAGCCGCTCCAGATCGCGCAGGGTGAGGGTGACCCCGCCGATCATGAAGTCCCAGCTCCAGTCGAGCGTTTCGCCGAGGGTGAAGCCTCGGGAGCTCTTGGAGAGCTCGGCTGTGATGGACAGGCCCAGGCGGCTGGCCAGGCCGCCGGAGAGGCTGGCGGGCAGCACCACGCCCACCCCCACATCCCGCAGCTGGGCGGCACCGGTGCGCACCAGCACGAAGGCCTCCGCCGGGGTGAGCTGCATCGTGGTGGGGGTGGCCGAGTCCAGGCCCCGTTCGAGGGGCTGGAACACCGTGAGGGCGCGGCCGAGGCCCTCCAGCAGCAGCTCACCTGGCTGGGGCACGGCCACCTCGCCCAGCTGCAGGCCGCGGGTGCCCGCCGCCCAGGCCACAGCCGCCGGCACCCGCAGGCTGGGATCGGCCTCAGCCTGGAGACTGAAACTCAGCTCCCAGAGCTCATCCCCCTCGGCTGGGGTGAACAGCTCGAGGCAGGCCCGGGCCGGTGCCACCTTGCCGGCCACGGCCTCGCGCCAGTGGTGGGTGGCGATCACGAGGCGCTCCTCGTCCTCCTCGTCGAGGTGAAGACGGCCATCGCCCTTGGCCAGGGCCTTCTGCCAGGCCTGCAGCAGTGGATCGAGGCCTTCAGGGGCTGGCCTGAAGGTCTCCCGCAGCTGGCCATCGAGCAGGGCCTCCACCAGGCTGGCCACCCGCAGCCGGCCACTGCCGGGCCTGCGGCAGGCCAGGCAGGGATCGCCCTCGGGCCCGGCCGCCAGGGCGCAGGTGGCCACCTGGGGAATCCCCATGGCCAGCTGCTCGAGGCGATGGCGGTCGCCCTCCTGGTTGAGCAGGGGCAGCCAGCGGCCGTTGCCCTCCTCGATCTGGGGCAGCCAGCGGCCGCGGGCGATCAGGCTCAGGGCCCAGCGCTGCAGATGGCTCCACCAGCGCAGTTCATCGGCCATTTCCGGGTGCTTGCCCGCCAGGGGCAGCTGGCTGAGCCAGTCGGCGGCGCTGGCCGGATGCAGGGCCCAGCCCTCCACCTGCCAGGGCCACCACTGCAGCTCGCGGGGGATCGGCTCGCCGGCCTGCAGGGGCAGCCCAGACCAGCTCTGGCCATGGCTGCCGCGGCGGCCCCGGGCCGCCTGGGTGCGGCTGGGCAGGGTGAGGGTGGCGCGGGCGGGTCTGAGGGCCTCGGCCCAGTAGCCGTTGTCGTCGAGCCAGTCGGCCAGTTCGTCGGCGTTGAGGGCCAGGGGATGCTCGGGGGCCTCGGCGGCGGGCTGCAGCGGGGAGGCCACTTTCCAGGTGTCGGCCCACAGGAACAGCCGGCCCCCGGGTCCTTCGGGGGGAAACAGCCAGGTGGCGTGCAGCAGGCTCATCCCAGGGTGTTCAGAACCGGTCTCTCGACCCGGCAGGTCAGGGCGTGGGGGTCGGCCCCTCGGCCGACTGGACGCGTTGCGCCAGCAGGCGCGATCCGTGCAGCAGCAGGGCGGCGCCGACCAGCGGCAGCCAGGCTCGGATGAGCCCCATCATCACAGTTGGCGCAACCGCCACCAGTGCGGCCGGCAGCGGCAGGCCCGGCGGCCATGGAGTCAGGGCCGCCAGGCCGAGGCTGTGGATGCCGCACACCGCCCCCACCAGCCCCGCCTGCAGGTGGCCGTCATCGGGGTCAACCCGCTGCAGGTGGAAGGCCAGCAGGCCGTAAAAGAAGCCACAGCCTCCGGCACGCAGGGCTGCCTCCAGTCCCAGCGGCAGCCCCAGCACCAGGGCGGCGGCGCCTGCCCCCAGCGCCCAGGTGACGGAGCGCAGGCGCAACTGGCGGCGGGATGGCGGGCTGGCGGCCTGACTCACGGCGGCGCCCCGGTGGGGCAGAGCCTCTGCGAACCGATCATGCTCCCCGGCTAGCCGGGTCTGCCGCCCTTAGCCTGCGGCCTACCCATCCGCTCCCCATGTGGCTGTTTTCGCGGTGGCCGGAACGGCAGGCCCACCTGGTGCGCTGGCTGCTGCTGCTGGGCTGGCTGGCCCTGATCGCCTCGCTGCTGAGTCCGGCCCTGAGCGACTGGGCCCTGCGGCGGCCGCCCTGCCCTGAGGGCCTGGCCTGCCATGGTCACGGCGGCAACCAGCTGTTCTGGGGCATGGTGGTGCCCAGCGGTCTGCTGATCCTGGCGGCCGGCAGCCATGAGCTCTGGCGCCGCATCTGCCCGCTGGCCTTCGCCTCGCAGCTGTTCCGGGCCCTGGACCGCCAGCGCCGCGTGCCGGGCCGCAACGGCAAGCCCCAGCTGGCCAAGGTGGAGGGCGACTCCTGGCTGGGACGCCACCACCTGAGCCTGCAGTGGAGCCTGCTGATCGCGGGCCTGTGCCTGCGCCTTCTGGCGGTCAACAGCAGTCCCCTGGGCCTGGGCCTGCTGCTGGCCCTCACCGTGGTGGCGGCGGTCGCCGTGGGCTGGGCCTACGCCGGCAAGGCCTGGTGCCAGTACGTCTGCCCGATGGGAGCGGTGCAGCAGGTGGTCACCGGTCCCCGCGGGCCCCTGGCCGGTGCCGCCCACCTCGATGCCAGCCGCCTCACCCAGTCGATGTGCCGCACCGTGGCCGAGGACGGCCGTGAGCGCTCCGCCTGCGTGGCCTGCCAGTCGCCCTGCCTCGACATCGACGCCGAACGCAGCTACTGGGCCGGCCTGGAGGGCAAGCGGGGCCTGCGCTGGGCCTGGCTTTCCTACCCGGGGCTGGTGCTGGCCTTCTTTCTGCTCGCCCGCCAGCAGGGGCCGGAGACGGTCGAGATGCTGCGCAGTGGCCTCTGGGCCTTCGATGCCGATCTGCCCGCCCGCGCCCTCGACCTCTGGCCCCGGGCCGAGGCCGGCTGGGGGGTGCCGCGTCTGCTGGCCATCCCGGCGCTGCTGAGCGCCGCCGGGGCCGGCAGCGTGGCTCTGTTCAGCTGGCTGGAGAGCGGCTTGCGCCAGGGGCTGAGCGCCGACCACAGCCCCGAGCGCGCCCGGGCCATGGCCCGCTCGCGCACCCGGCTGCTGGCCACCTTCCTGGCCGTGAACCTGTTCTTCTGGTTCGCCGACCCCAGCCTCGGGCTGGCGGCGGGCAAGGTGGGCCAGCTGATCCGCTCCCTGGTGCTGATCGCCAGCGCCATCTGGCTGTTCCGCGGCTGGCCCCGCGACGCCGACACTTACCGCCGGGAGAACACCAGTGCCAGCCTGCGCACCCAGCTCAGGAAACGCTTTCCCGATCTGGAGGCCCATCTCGATGGACGCACCCTCGATGAGCTCACTCCCGGCGAGGTGTTCACCCTGGCCAAGGCGCTGCCCGCCCAGCTCGCCGCCACCAACCAGTCGCTCTACCGCGACGTGCTGGCCGATCTGGTGCGCAGCGGCCGCCTGGAGCGGGCCACCAGCGCCGTGCAGCTCGAGGAGTTGCGCCTGGCCCTGGGCCTGGAGGAGGCCGACCACCACGCCGCCCTGCGCGAACTCACCCTGGAGGACCCGCAGCTGCTGCAGCTCGACGCCCGCCAGCGGGCCAGCCTCAACCTGCGCGAGGAGGCTGCCGCCGAGGCGGTCCACGACCTGCTGCAGGTCGCCGGCCAGCGGGATCTGCGTCCCGGCGCCCTCGATGCCGCCCAGAGCCTGCGGCTGGAGATGATCCGCCAGGATTCCGGTCTCGACGATGGCGCCTGGCAGGCGCTGCTGCTGCGCTTCGGGCCGCGCTCGACCTTCGCCCAGCGCCAGCTGAGTGCCGGCCTCGAGGAGCTGCGCGGCGAGCTGGCCCGACGCAGCGCCATGGAGGCCGGAGCTGCCGCCGACGGCCTGCTGAGGCCGCTGTTGCCGGTGATCGATCTGCGCATCGTTGGCCGCCTGCTGCCGCTGCTGCCTCTGCTGGCCGAGTTCCAGGCTGACGATCCCCTGCTGCGCCAGTTCGCTGCCCTGCAGGCCCTGTTGTCGCCCGGGGTGGTGGGCGAGGTGCATCGCCGCGACCTCACCCTGTTGCCCCACGCTGAGCCGCAGCCCGAATCCACTCCAGAACTCCAGCCCCCCCTGGCGCTGGAGCCGCTGCCGGATCCGCTGGCCGTGCTGGAGGACCTCTGGAGCGACCCCGATCCCGAGAACGCCTTCTGGGCGCTCTGGTTGCTCGACCAGCGCGACCCCGCCCGCGCCGCGCGGCTGCGGCGCACGCCCCGCGGCGGCCTGCCCAGTTCGGCCCACCTCGAGACCCTCCAGGCCGGCACACCGCCGGCCGAAGCCGAGCTGCTCCACTTGCTGGTGCAGGTGCCCCTGTTCGCGGAGCTGTCGCCTTCGGCCCTGTTCAACGTGGCGGCCTGGGGCCAGCTGCGCGCCTGGCAGGCCGGCGCGGCGATCCTGCGGCCGGGCGAGGAGGCCACCTGGATGGCGATCCTGCTGGAGGGCAGCGCCCGCGTCAGCGGCGACGACTGGCAGGCGCGGGTGGCGGCGGGGGAGACCCTCGGCGAGATGGCCCTGCTCAGCGGCCGCCCGCGGTCGGCGTCCGTCACGGCCCTCGAGCCCTTGCGCGCCCTGGTGTTCGATGCCGCCGCCTTCGAGCAGCTGCTGCACCAGTCCTCCGGCTTTGCCCGCAGCCTGCTGCGCCAGCAGACCCGTCGCATCGAGCTGTTGAGCGATCATGCCCCCAGTGGGTAGATGACCTCAGCCATGGCCGCCGCCACCCCTTCAGCCCCCCGATCCGGGGCCGCCCGCCCCCGCAGCGGCGCCGAGATCCGCGCGGCCTTTCTCGACTTCTACGAGCAGCGCGGCCACCGGCGCCTGGGCAGCGCCTCGCTGATTCCCGATGACCCCACGGTGCTGCTCACCATCGCCGGCATGCTGCCCTTCAAGCCGGTGTTCCTGGGCCAGGCGCCGCGGCCGGCGCCAAGGGCCACCAGCAGCCAGAAGTGCATTCGCACCAACGACATCGAGAACGTGGGCCGCACGGCGCGGCACCACACCTTCTTCGAGATGCTGGGCAACTTCTCCTTCGGCGACTACTTCAAGGAGCAGGCGATCCGCTGGGCCTGGGAGCTGAGCACCGAGGTGTTCGGCCTCTCAGCTCAGAACCTGGTGGTGAGCGTGTTCCGCGACGACGACGAAGCGGCGGCGATCTGGCGCGACCTGGTGGGGGTGAACCCGAAGCGCATCATCCGCATGGATGAGGCTGACAACTTCTGGGCCTCCGGCCCCACCGGCCCCTGCGGCCCCTGCTCGGAGATCTACTACGACTTCCAGCCCGAACGGGGCGACGAGGACCTCGATCTGGAGGACGACAGCCGTTTCATCGAGTTCTACAACCTGGTGTTCATGGAGTCGAACCGCGACGCAGGCGGCAGGCTCACGCCGTTGGCGAGCCGCAACATCGACACCGGCCTGGGCCTGGAGCGCATGGCCCAGATCCTGCAGGGCGCGGCCAACAACTACGAAACCGATCTGATCTATCCGCTGATCGAAACGGCAGCGGGCCTGGCCGGCGTGGCCTACCCCAGCCTCGACGAAAAGGGCAAGACCAGCCTCAAGGTGATCGCCGACCACAGCCGCGCCATCACCCAGCTGATCGGCGATGGGGTGAGCGCCAGCAACCTGGGCCGCGGCTACATCCTGCGCCGGCTGCTGCGGCGGGTGGTGCGCCACGGCCGCTTGCTGGGCATCGACCGGCCCTTCCTGGCGGCCATGGGCGAGGCGTCGATCGCCCTGATGGGCCAGGCCTACCCCCAGCTCCGGGAGCGCCGCGAGCTGATCCTCGGCGAGCTGGAGCGGGAGGAGGCCCGCTTCCTGGGCACCCTCGAGCGGGGCGAGAAGCTGCTGGCTGAAGTGCTGGCGGCCCGGCCCCGCCAGATCAGCGGCGAGCAGGCCTTCGAGCTCTACGACACCTACGGCTTCCCCCTGGAGCTCACCGAGGAGATCGCCCAGGAGCACGGGCTCACGGTGGATCTGCCGGGCTTCGAGGCGGCCATGGAGGCCCAGCGCCAGCGCGCCAAGGCCGCGGCGGTGAGCCTCGATCTCACCCTGCAGGGCGCCATCGAGCAGCTGGCGGCGTCGCTGCAGCCCACGGCCTTCAAGGGCTATGAGGCCCTGGAGCACCCCAGCTGCGTGCTGGCCCTGGTGGTGAACGGCGCCCCGGCCGAGCGGGCCATGGCGGGGGATGGGGTGCAGATCGTGCTGGATGGCACGCCCTTCTACGGCGAGGGGGGCGGCCAGGTGGGCGACCGCGGCCTGCTGCTGGGCGGTGGCGACCAGACCGCCGCCGATGCCGGCGTGATCGTGAGCATCGCCTCGGTGAGCCGCAACCGCAGCGTGTTCGTGCACGACGGCCGCGTCGAGCGGGGCAGCCTGGCGGTGGGGGATCTGGTGACGGCCCGGGTGGACCCGGCCTGCCGCCGGCGGGTTCAGGCCCACCACAGCGCCACCCACCTGCTGCAGGCGGCGCTGAAGCAGGTGGTGGACCAGGGCATCAGCCAGGCCGGCTCCCTGGTGGACTTCGAGCGGCTGCGCTTCGACTTCCACTGCGCCCGGGCCCTGCGGGCCGAGGAGCTGGAGCAGGTGGAGGCGCTGATCAACGGCTGGATCGGCGACGCCCACCGCCTGGAGGTGCGGGAGATGGCGATCGAGGCGGCCCGCGCCGCCGGCGCCGTGGCGATGTTCGGCGAGAAGTACGGCGACGTGGTGCGGGTGGTGGATGTGCCCGGTGTGTCGATGGAGCTGTGCGGCGGCACCCACGTGGCCAATACCACGGAAATCGGCCTGTTCACGATCGTGGCCGAGAGCGGTGTGGCCGCCGGCATCCGCCGCATCGAGGCGGTGGCCGGTCCGGCGGCGCTGGCTTACCTCAAGCAGCGCGATGCGGTGGTGCGCCAGCTGGGGGAGCGACTCAAGGCCCAGCCGGGCGAGATCGTGGAGCGGGTGGCGACCCTGCAGGAGGAGCTCAAAGGCGCCGGCAAGGCCCTGGCGGCCGCCCGCGCCGAGCTGGCCGTGGCCAAGGCCTCAGCCCTGGTGCAGCAGGCCGAACGCGTGGGCGCCGAGGGGGATCAGCCTGGCTGCCGGCTGCTGGTGACGCGCCTCGACGGAGTGGATGGCACCGGCCTGCAGGGGGCAGCCCAGGACCTGGCCGCCCGGCTCGGCGACGGTGCCGCCGTGGTGCTTGGTGGCCTGCCCGATCCGGCGGACCTGAGCAAGGTGGTGCTGGTGGCCGCCTTCGGTGCTGCCGTGGTCGCCGCCGGCCCCAAGGCGGGATCCTTCATCGGTGCGGTGGCGAAGGCCTGTGGCGGCGGCGGGGGCGGCCGCCCCAACCTGGCCCAGGCCGGCGGCCGCGATGGGGCCGCCCTCGATGGGGCGCTGGCCGAGGCCCTGCTGCAGCTGCGCAAGGCCCTCAGCTGAGCAGCCAGGGGCTGCCTAGGGTGCAGGGCCCTCCGAACGGTGACATGGCCCGGCACTTCTGCGGTCTGTGGGGCTCTCTGGCCACGGCCGCTCTGCTGGGGCCCCTGGCCACAGCGGCGGCCACGGCCACCCCGGTAAGCTACGAGATCCAGGCCCGCACCGTCTCGGGCCTCGGTGCCGCGGCCGCCGGGGGCGGCCTCTCGGCGGCCGCGGTGCTGGAGCTGATCCGGGCCGAGGCGCCCGCCTCCATGCGCAGCCTGGAGCTCACCCTGCGCAGCGCCGGGCCGTTGCCGTCGCAACGCAGCGCGGAACACCGGATTCCCGCCGGCCTCGGCCTGGGTGAGGCCCTGCCCCTGCTGCCTCCGGTCGCCACGGACTCCAGGGCAACTCAGCCGAGCGCCGACGACTGGGATGCTTCCCAGGCCCAGGGGCGGCTGCTGCTGTACCGGGGCTGCACGGAGGACGGGCCCACCCCACCGGTGGAGGTGATCGAGCTGGCCCAGCTGCTGCCAGACCAGCGGGCCATGGCCATGGCGATGACCCGCCTCGGCCGCCTGATGGAGTCCGCCAACCCCGACTGGGCCCCCGGAGCGGTGGTGGGCCGCTGGCCCAACAGCCTCTCCTCGCCGCCCCTCCCCGCCCCGGCCTCCCTGGTGGGTTCCCACACGGTGCGTGGCGAGGCCATCCCGGAGATTGCCTTCGCGCTCGATCCCGGCGACGACTTCATGCAGCCCATCGCCATGCAGGCCGCCCTGGTGGCAGGGCGCTGGCAGCTCAGCTGGGCGCCCCAGACCGGGGTGCTCGGCTACCAGGTCATGGTGGCCGGCCCCGGACAACAGGAGGGGGACCTGGTGATCTGGACCTCCAATGCAGGAGAGCTGGGGGATGGCTCGCTGCTGGGGGCCCTGGCTCCAGCAGCTTTGGCGAGCGGCTTCATGGCGGACGAGGGTCGGCTGCTGGCACCCCAGCGCACCGCCTGCAGCCTGAGTCCCCAGGCCACCGCTCAGCTGCAGACGGCCGTGCTGCAGTTCAGCGCCCTGGGGGAGCCGGTGCAGCGGCAGGCGCCTGGGGTTGTGCCCGCCTGGCGCCTGCGCCTGGAACGGCAGGCCGTGCTGATCCAGCCCCTGCTGGAGGACATCCCCACCCTGTCGCCGGCTGAAGGGGCTCGGGTGGGTCCCCGCAAACCACCGCTGTTTCACCGGGGAGCCTTCAATCTGCTTCGCGGCATCTTCTGAGCGGCCGGGCCGGGTTGGATCGGCTCTGCCGGACGCAGACCATGCTGGTCAGCAGTCGTCCCCGCTTGCCATGCGTTGGCTCTCCGCCCTGCTGTTGCCTGCGCTGGTCCAGGTTGCTCACCCTTCGGCGGCCCTCGCCCAGGCCCAGGTGCAGCTCCAGTGCAGCGGCACCCTGCTGGAGGCCCGCGGCGCGGCGGAGCTCCGGCGTGAAGCCAGTCGCTTCCGCTTCTCCCTGGCCCTGGAGGCCGAGGCGGCCAGCAGTGACGAAGCCCTGGCGGCCCTCGAAGCTCGGCTGGTGACCCTGCGGCAGGAGCTCAGCACCCTGGCCGTGGATGAGCTGGAGGTCAGCTCCCCCAACACCTGGGAGCGGGGTCGCCGCGGCAGGGATCCCGCCGCCTGGGTGGCCAGCCTGCGGGTGAGCGGCAGCCTTGCCCTGCCGCAGCTGCAGCCCCTGGTGCGCCGGGTGGGGGGCCTGCCGGGGGTGCGGTTGTCGCCGGTGAGCACCGAGGCCAGCCCCGAACAGGACCGGGCCGCCCGTCAGCAGTTGTTGCGGGCCGCTTACCAGGACGCCCAGCAGCAGGCCCGCGACCTCACGGCGGTGATGGGCCTGGAGGCGTTGCGGCCGATCCAGGTGCAGGTGGAGGGCGCCCAGCGCCCGGTGCCGCTACGGGCGATGGCGGATGCCGCCCCTGCCGCCTTCGACCCCGCCGAACTGCCGCCCCCGATCGATCGCCTCAGCCTGCAGGTGTGGTTCTGCGCCCGCTGACGGGCCCCATGGCGCCGAACAGCTGCTGCATCCGCTGCAGCAGGTTCAGCTCCCGCTCCGCCTCCTGCTCCGCCGACACCTGCTCCTGTTCGCAGCGGCGGCGGTTGACCAGATGGGCCAGCTGCTCGAGGAACTGCGGTTCGGCCTCCACCAGGGGCAGCAGGTCGTCGCGTTCCACCTCCAGCAGCACGGTGTCCGCCGTGGCGCGCACGCTGGCGCTGCGGCGGGCGCCGGTGCAGAGCCCCATCTCTCCGAACACGTCGCCCACGCCCAGCCTGGCCAGGCGCGTCTGGCTCCCCTGGGGGTTGGTCTTGAGCACGTCCACGCCGCCCTGCACCACCTGGAACAGGGCGGTGCTCGGATCCCCCTCGCGCATCACCAGTTCCCCCGGCCCGAAGCGCAGGCAGCGGGTGAGCGGCGCCAGGCGCGCCAGCTGCTCAGCCCCCAGCTCCTGGAACAGCCCGTTGCGGCCCAGCAGCCTGGCCCGGGCGGCCACATCGATCAGGGCGGGATCATCGGCCGCCGGGGCCGGGTCTTTGGGCCTGAGCTCCCGCACCGGGTAGGGAATGCTGTGGCCGGCGCGGCTGAGGGCGTACCAGATGTGCTGCAGCACGGCGCTGCGCACCTCCAGCCGTTGCAGCTCACCGGCACCCTGGTGCCACACCATCAGCTCATAGGTGATGGCGCTGTCGGCGTAGCTCCCCACCCAGGCCCGCGGCGGCGGCTCCGTCAGCACCCCGGGGCAGTCGGCCATCGCCGCCTCCAGCAGGGCGCAGGCCTGGCCCGGCGGCAGGGCGTAGTCGAGACCGATGCTGAAGCGGTTGCCCACCGGCGCCCGCGGCGCGAAACAGCGCGCCATCGCCTGGGCCACGGTGTCGTTGGGGATCACCAGCAGGCTGCCGTCGGCGGGCTGCAGGTAGGTGTTCATCAGGGTGACGCTCTTGACCACGCCCGCCTCTCCATTCACCTCGATCCAGTCGCCCTCACTGAAGGGGGCATCGAGTTGCAGGCTGATGCCGGCGACCATGTCCTTGAGCGTTTCCTGGGCGGCCAGGCCCACCACGGCGGTCAGCACCGCCGAGGTGGTGAACAGCCCCACCAGATTCACCCCCGCCCGCTCGCGCAGCACCAGGGCGGTGTAGGCGGCGGCCAGCACCAGCATGGCCAGGTCGCGCAGGATCTTCGGCGGCTGGGGCCACCAGCCCAGGCTGCCGGGCACCTGCACGCCGGCCCAGGTGGCCAGCCGGATCAGGGCATAGCCCAGCAGCAGCTGGTCAAGGCTGGCGAGCCAGCGGCTGGCCGTGGCCCCCACCAGGCCGGCCGGGATGGTGGCAACGGCGCCGTGCACCAGGGCCGCGCCCAGGGGCAGCAGCAGGGGGAGATCCGGCAGCCGGGTGCGTCGCCTCAGCCAGGCGTGCAGCCCCAGCAGCCCGAGCACCAGCAGCGGGGTGAGCACCAGCCCGGGGATCGCCATCGGCAACAACGCGCTCATACCGCCGTACCCAGCCTGGGTCAGAGTGGAACCACGCTGCAACAGCCTCCCCGCTGGCCTCCATTCCGATCGCTGTTCCGTTTCCTGTGGCCGATCTCCAGGCAGGCCTGGATCTGTTTCTGCTGCTGGCCATGGGCCATTTCCTCGGCGACTTCGCCCTGCAGAGCGACCGCATGGCCCTGGAGAAGTGCCCGGGGGTGAGGGGGGTGCTGCCCTGGGGCTGGTGGCTGGTGGCCCACGCCGGCATCCATGGCTTCCTGGTGGCGGTGATCAGCGGCGTGCCCTTGCTGGGCCTCGCCGAGTGGATCCTCCACGCCGGCATCGACCTGGGCAAGTGCCGTCGCCTCTACAGCATCGGCATCGACCAGATGCTGCACCTGGGCTGCAAGCTGCTCTGGGTGGCCGTGCTGCTGCTGCGCTGAAGCCCTCAGGACTGCAGGTAGGTGGTCTGCCCCAGGCTGTGCTCCAGGTGGGCCATCAGCCGGCGCGCGTCGCTGATCTTCAGCTGGCCGCCGTTGATTGCCTCCTCGCTGGCCAGCCGCAGCCGCTCCAGCAGTTGGCGCGGGTCGTGCTCCATCACCTCGAGCACCTCGGCATTGGTGTCACCCCGCACCACGTGATCCACCACGTAGTGCCCTGATGTGCCGAGGCGGATGTGCACCGCATTGGTGCTGCCGAACAGGTTGTGCAGGTTGCCCATCACCTCCTGGTAGGCCCCGGCCAGGAACAGGCCCACCCAGTAGGGCTCTCCGGCGCGGGGCGGGTGCAGTTCCAGCAGCGACTTCACCTGGCCCCGGTCGATGAAGCGGGCCAGCTTGCCGTCGGAATCGCAGGTGAGGTCGGCGAAGCTGCCCAGGCCCGTGGGGCGCTCGTCGAGGCGCTGGATCGGCAGCACCGGAAACAGCTGGTCGATGGCCCAGGTGTCCGGCGCCGAGCGGAACACCGAGAGATTGGCGTAGTAGGTGCTGGCCAGGGCGGCCTGCAGGGCGCCCAGCTGCTCGGGGATCTCGGTGCCCTCCGGCAGCGCGGTGAGCCGGGCGGCGATCGCCTCGGCGCAGGCCCAGGTGAGCTGCTCGGCCCGGGCTCGCTGGGGCAGGCCCAGGTAACCCAGCCGGAAGGCGGCCAGGGCATCGTCCTTGAACTTGAGCGCATCGTTCCAGGCCTCCTGCAACAGCTCGCAGCTCAGCTCAGGCCTGGTGCCGGCCTCAGGCGCGGCGCTGGCCTCGATCGTGGCCAGCGTTTCACGCAGGTTGTGCACCGTGAGCGGCTCGTCGGCTTCCTCAGGGGGCACGCCGCCGGGGGGGTGGCCGGTGCCGAGCACGTCGAACACCAGCACCGAGAAGTGGCTGGCGATGGCCCGGCCGCTCTCGCTCACCAGGGTGGGCACGGCCACTCCATGGGGGGCGCAGCACTCCCGCACCGTGGCCACCACGTCATTGGCGTAGTTCTGCAGCGAATAGTTCTTGGAGGCGGCGGTGGCCGTGCGGCTGCCGTCGTAGTCGATCCCCAGGCCGCCGCCCACATCCAGCAGGCCCATCGGCGCTCCCAGCCGGGTGAGCTCCACGTAGATCTGACCCGCCTCCTGCAGGGCGTCCTTGAGCACGGCGATGTCGTTGATCTGACTGCCGATGTGGAAGTGCAGCAGGCGCAGCTCACCGAGCAGATCGGCCTGGCGCAGGGCCTCCACCGTGCTGAGCAGATCGGGCACCGAAAGGCCGAACTTGGCCCGCTCCCCCACGGAGCTGCCCCAGCGGCCGGTGCTGCGGCTGGAGAGCTTGGCGCGGATGCCGATCAGCGGCGCGGCGCCGAGCTCATGGCTGGCCCGGATGATGCGCTCCACCTCATCGGCCTGCTCGATCACCACCACCGGCTGCCGCCCCAGCCGCCGCGCCAGGATCGCCGTCTCGATGTAGCGCTGATCCTTGTAGCCGTTGCAGATCAGCAGGGCCTGGGGGTCGTCCACCAGGGAGAGGGCGATCAGCAGCTCGGCCTTGCTGCCGGCCTCCAGGCCGAAATGCCAGCGCCGGCCGCTCTCCACCAGCTGCTCCACCACGTGGCGCTGCTGGTTGCACTTCACCGGGAACACCCCCTGGTAGCGACCGGCATAGCCGTACTGGGCGATGGCCCGCTCGAAGGCGGCGTGGAGCCGCTCCAGCCGGTCTTCGAGGATGTCGTCGAAGCGGATCAGCAGCGGCAGCGACAGATCGCGGCCCTGCAGCTCCCGCACCAGTTCCACCAGATCCAGGGAGCCCCCCCGGTCGCCGCGGGGCTGCACGATCACGTGGCCGCGGGCGTTGACGGAGAAGTAGGGGTCGCCCCAGCGATCCAGGCCGTAGAGGCTGGCGCCGTCCTCGGCGCTCCAGGTGCTGGGAGGAGCGGTGAGCACCATGGCCCGGCACCGTGCGTGTGGCGTTAAGGAATGTAGGCAGGGCGCAGCAGAGCCGCTGAGGCCGGGCTGCTTGCCAAGCGGGCTGCTTGCCAAGCGGCCGCCTGGCCACGGACGATGGCGCCACCCCCTTCGATCACCCCATGGCCGCCGAACGCACTTTCATCGCCATCAAGCCCGATGGTGTTCAGCGGGGCCTGGTGGCTGAAATCCTGGGCCGCTTCGAGCGCAAGGGCTTCAAGCTGGTGGGCCTCAAGCAGCTCACCCCCAGCCGTGAGCTGGCCGAGAACCATTACGGCGTGCACCGGGAGCGTCCTTTCTTCGCCGGGCTGGTGGATTTCATCACCTCGGGGCCGGTGGTGGCGATGGTCTGGGAGGGCGACGGCGTCATTGCCAGCGCCCGCAAGCTGATCGGCGCTACCAAACCCCTCGAGGCCGAACCCGGCACGATCCGCGGCGACCTGGCCGTGAACATCGGCCGCAACGTGATCCACGGCTCCGATGCCCCTGAAACGGCCCTGTTTGAGATCGGTCTCTGGTTCCAGCCCTCCGAGCTGAGCGACTGGACCCCCTCAGACCAGGGCTGGCGCAGCGAGGGCTGAGCCGCCAGGGGGGGCCATGGCGGCCCCGCGTGGCCTGGCAGCCCAAGGATGATTCACGGGTGAGAATGCCCCGATTCGGTTCAGGGGCTGGAATGCCGACATCTCTGCCGCAGCGGCTGTCAGGGCCCCAATGGCTGCCTCGGCCTCAACGCCTGCCTTCAGGCTGTTGGTGCTGCCACTGCTGCTGGTCCCCCTCGCCCCCGCCCAGGCCCGGGAGGCGGCCACAGTGCAGGAAATCCTCGACGGCCGCGAGTTCTACATCGACAGCCGGGAGGCCCGGGTGAAGCAGCGGGCCACCGCGCCCCAGGAGATCAGCACCCGCAAGAGCCGCGGTCAGATCCGCTTCGACACCGGTGCGGCGGGCCGGGTGAACCGCTTCTCCCAGCTGCGCCTGGGCAGCGGCTGCTTCCTGCTCAAGAAGGGGCAGATCCTGGTGTCCGGCCCCCAGAGCGGCTGCACGCGCTCATCGCGCATGAGTGTGCGGGGCACCAATTACCTGCTGGAGGTGCGTGACGACGGCGAGGCTGAGCTCTCCGTGCTGGAGGGAGCGGTGGAGATCGAGCCGCTGCGGGACGGCGAACCGATTCCCGCCGATGAGCCCGGCGCCGCCCCCCCCACCCGCGTGGTGGCGGGCCAGCGGGTGACGCTGTCGCCTGCCGGGGTGGTGCTCACCCTGCTGCGGCTCAGCTCGGGCGACTACAGCTCGATCCTGGGCGGGCCGTTGTTCAGGGGATTCAGCGTGTCCCTGCCGGGGATGGGCTCCCTGGAGAGCCATCTGCGCCGGGCCATGCCGGGTGTGCCCCTGCCTGGCGGCTCCTCGCTCACGCCCTCCCTGCCGATCTTCGGCTTGCCCAGCTTCTTCTGAGGCCCGCTCTGCTCCGCTTCGTCTTCGCCATGCGCCGTGCCCATGCTCTGGCCCTCGCCTCCGGCCTGGTGGCCGTGGCGGCCGGCTGGCTGACGGCGCGCCCGCCCCAGCCGCTGCGGGTGGTGGAGCGGGGCCTGGAGGATCAGCTGGTGCGTCTGCGGGGCCGCCGGGCCGGGCCCCAGGCGGTGGTGCTGATCGCCATCGACGACTCCACCCTGCAGCAGGGGGCCTGGTTCGCCGACCAGTCGCAGGGGGCCGCGGCGATCCCGCCCTGGGCTGAGGGTCTGAGCACTCTGCCGTGGCCGCGAGCCCGCTACGGCGATCTGCTCGATCGCCTCGGGGAGGCCAGGCCGGCCGCCGTGGCGATCAACGTGGTGTTCGAGGGCAGCAGCGGCGAGGGTGACGCCGATGATCAGGCCCTGGCTGCGGCCATCCGCAGGCGCGAGGGGCGCGTGGTGCTGGCCGCTGAGGTGATGGAGGTGCGCGACACCAGCTACGTGGGGCTGAGCCTGGCGCCGCCCGCCGAACCCCTGCGCCTGGCGGCCGGACCCGACGCCATCGGCATCACCAACACCCTGCCCGGCGGCCATGGCGAGGCCCACCCCCATCCGCGCACCTACAGCGAACGGGTGCTGGCGCTGGTGGGGGCCAGTCCCCAGAAGCCGCTGTCCGAGGCGGTGCTGGAGCGCTCCGGGCGCCGCAGCCGCCAGGACGATGCCCAGCGCCAGCTCAATTTCTACGGGCCCGAAGGAACCTTTGTGCGGATCCCGGCCTGGGAAGTGCTGGATCCGGAGCGCTGGCGCAACCATCCGAAGCGCAGCCTGATCCGCGATGCCGTGGTACTGATCGGGCCGGTGGGCGCCCAGGGCGGTGCCGGCACCGCCACGCCGTTCGGCAGCCTCTCGGGGCTCGAGATGCTGGCCACCGCCACGGCCAATTCCCTGCAGGGCGATGGCCTGCGGTCGTGGCCGGCGCGCCCCCTGCCGCGCGGCCTGCTGGCGATGCTGCCGCTGCTGCTGGTGGGGAGCCTGGCCCTGGTGCGGGGCGGGGTGGCTGGCGGCTCGGTCTGGTGGGGGCGGCCCTGGTCCTGCAGCTGGGGCTGGCCTGGGTGAGCTTCGATCGCTTCGCCGTGTGGCTGCCCCTGCTGGTGCCCGGCTCCGCCCTGGTGCTGCTGGGCGTGCTCTACGGCGGGGAGGCCTACCTGGCGGAAGAGGGCGAGCGGCGGCGGCTGCGGCGCACCTTTGAGCGCTACGTGGCCCCCAGCGTGGTGGCCGAGATCCTCTCGGACCCGGCCGAGGCCGAGGGCATCCTGCGGGGCCGGCAGCTGCCGGTCACGGTGCTGTTCTCCGACCTCAAGGGCTTCACCCAGCTCACCAACGCCCGCAGCGGCCGGGGCCAGATCGAGCTGCACGTGCGCCAGCTCAACCGCTACCTCGGCGAGATGGTGGAGGTGATCAATGCCCATGGCGGCACGGTGGACAAGTTCATCGGCGATGCCGTGATGGCCGTGTTCGGCTCCCCGATCGGCCGCGGCCCCGAGGCGGAGGCCACCGCCGCCGTGCGCTGTGCGGTGGCGATGCGCCAGGCCCTGCAGCGGCTGAATGGGGCCTGGCGCGCCGAGGGGCTGGAACCCCTGGACAGCGGCATCGGCCTGGCCTCAGGCGAGGTGATCGTGGGGCAGATCGGCAGCCCGCGGCGTATGGAGTTCACCGTGATCGGCGACAAGGTGAACCTGGCCAGCCGTATGGAGGGCCTCACCCGCACGGTCGGGGCGCCGTTGCTGTTCGATGCCGCCACCGCCGAGCTGGTGCAGGCGGTGCTGCCGGTGCAGGCCCTGGGGGAGCAGGCGGTGAAGGGGATGGGGGCGCTGCCCGTGTTCACCCTCAGCAGCCTGCCGCAGAGCTGAAGCGGTCCCAGCGGAATTGGCTGAGCAGCTCGGCGGCGTCGGCGTCCAGCGAGCGCCCCAGCAGCGGCTCCCCCACCAGTTCGGCTGTGATCGCGGCCAGCAGCACGCCGTTGCGGTGGTGGCCGGTGGCCAGCCACAGTCCTGGGATGGGGCTGGCCCCCAGGATCGGCGCCTGGTCGGGCGTGCAGGGCCGGAAGCCCCACCAGCGTTCCATCGGCGGCCAGTGGCTGGCTTCAGGCAGCAGGGCGGCGATGCCGGCCTCCAGCTGCCGCTGGCCGTCGGGGGTGAGCCCGCCGGCGAACCCCGCCCGGGGTTCCGAGGTGGCGCCCACCACCAGCAGACCGTCCTGGCGGGGCACCAGATAGGTGCCTGGCCCGAAGATCACCCGCTGCAGCGCCTGGCGGGGCCCCTGCAGGGAGAGCATCTGCCCCTTCACCGGCGCGATCGGCAGCTGGGGCAGCAGCCGGCCGCTCCAGGCGCCACAGGCCAGCACCGCCTGGTTGCAGCGCAGCAGCTCCTGGCGGCCGGCGGCACTGCGCCAGCCCACGGCCTCCAGCGCTCCTGAACCGTCGCGCTGCAGCGCCAGCACCTCACCGCCCTCCTCGAAGCCCACGCCCCGCTCCACGCAGGCCCGCTCCAGGGCCCGCATCAGGCCGCGGCGGTTGTCGATCTGGCCGTCCTGGGGGAACAGCAGCCCGGCCTGCCAGCGGGGGCCGAGGCCCGCCACCTGCCGCTCCAGGCCGGCGCGATCGAGGGCCTCCCCCAGGGCGGCCGTGGGGTAGCGATCCCGCTCAGCAGCCGTGGCGAAGGGCACCAGGATGCCGCAGGGGCGCAGGCCGCAGCGCAGGCCGGCGTCGGCCTCGACCCGCGCCACCCAGCCGGGAATGGCGGCCAGGGAGCGCTGTCCCAGGCTGAGCAGGGGCCCTTCCAGGCCTTCCGCGTGAGGCGCCAGCATCCCCGCCGCCACGAAGCCGGCGGCCTCCTGGCGGCGGCGGCTGAGCACCCGCACGCGCCCGCCTGCGCGGGCCAGGTGGTGGGCGATGGCCAGGCCCATCAGGCCCCCACCCAGGATCAGTGTTTCGCTGGCTGCGCTCACAGGCGGGGTCGGCAGGCCCCAGGCATCCTGCCAAGCGCAGGGCCGGTGCCCGGGTTCCATAGGATCGCTCCACGCAATGGCGCTGGAGAGTTCAGATGGCAGGCACAGCCCAGGCCACAGCCCTGGAGGGGCCGGCACCGGGGACCAAGGCAGGATCAGGGGCCGGATCAGAGGGTGCTGGAGCGGCCTGGGAGGCCGTGATCGGCCTGGAGACCCACGTGCAGCTGGGCACCGACAGCAAGATCTTCACCGGGGCTTCCACCACCTACGGCGATGAGCCCAACACCCACATCGACCCGGTGGTGTGCGGCCTGCCGGGCACCCTGCCGGTGCTCAACCAGAAGGTGCTCGAGTATGCGGTGAAGGCCGCCCTGGCGCTCAACCTGCAGGTGGCCGAGCACAGCAAGTTCGACCGCAAACAGTATTTCTATCCCGATCTGCCCAAGAACTATCAGATCTCCCAGTTCGATGAGCCCATTGCCGAAGATGGCTGGATCGAAGTGGAGGTGGCCGAGAAGGGGAAAGACACCTACCTGAAGCGGATCGGCATCGAGCGGCTGCACATGGAGGAGGACGCCGGCAAACTCGTGCACGCCGGCAGCGACCGCCTGGCCGGCTCCACCCATTCCCTGGTGGACTACAACCGCGCCGGGGTGGCGCTGGCGGAGATCGTCAGCAAGCCCGATCTGCGCACCGGTCGTGAGGCGGCGGAATACGCCTCGGAGATCCGCCGCATCATGCGCTATCTGGGCGTGAGCGACGGCAACATGCAGGAGGGATCGCTGCGCTGCGATGTGAACATCTCGGTGCGCCGTGGACCCGAGGCCCCCTTCGGCACGAAGGTGGAGATCAAGAACATGAACTCCTTCTCGGCGATCCAGAAGGCGATCGATTTCGAGATCCAGCGCCAGATCAAGGCCTACGAAAGCGGCGAGCCGGTGCTGCAGGAAACCCGCCTCTGGGATGAGAGCAAGCAGCTCACCAAGAGCATGCGCTCCAAGGAGGGCAGCAGCGACTACCGCTACTTCCCCGATCCCGACCTCGGCCCGATTGAGGTGAGCACCAAGCAGCGGGAGGCTGGCGCGCCGAACTGCCCGAACTGCCGGCGGCCAAGCGGCACCGCTACGCCGACAGCCTGGGCCTCTCCCAGTACGACGCCCGGGTGCTCACCGATGAGCGCCCCATGGCCGCTTACTTCGAAGCGGTGGTGGCGGCCGGTGCCGATCCGAAGGTCACCGCCAACTGGATCACCGGCGACATCGCCGCCCACGTGAACGCCAACCGCCTGGCCTATGGGGAGCTGCCGCTGCGCCCCGATCAGCTGGCCGAGATGGTGCAGCTGATCGAGAACGGCACGATCAGCGGCAAGATCGCCAAAGACCTCCTGCCCGAGCTGCTGGAGCAGGGTGGCTCCGTGAAGGCGATCGTGGCCGAACGCGGCCTCGGCATGATCTCCGATCCCATGGCGATCAGCGCCATCGTGGAGGAGCTGCTGGCGACTCACCCTGGCGAAGTGGAGGCCTTCCGGGGCGGCAAGACCAAGCTGCAGGGCTTCTTCGTGGGCCAGCTGATGAAGCAGACCGGCGGCAAGGCCGACCCCAAACTCGCCAACCGGATCCTGGCCGAGAAGCTGAAGGGCTGAGCCTGTCGCCGAGGCCAAGCGTCCAGCCCCACCGGGCAGGCTGTCCGAGCTGCCCACGGGTCTTGAAGCGGTTCTGCGGATGCGTCGGCAGGTCCAGGGATGTGTCAGCTGTCGCTAGGCGGGCGAACCTGGCTGGGCTCTGACAGAACCAGGTTCCAAGGCATCCGCCAAGGCAGTCTCCAGGGCGCTCACCTCGCCCCGGTTAGCGAGCACCACATCCGTCAGCGTTCGCTTGCGCTCCAGGGGCCACTGCGCAGCGATGCGGCCGCGGGCCTCGGCTTCGCTGAGCCCGTTTCTATTCATCAGCCTGCTCAGCTGTTGGTCCGCGTCGCAGTCCACCAGCCACACTTCACTACAGAGCACCTCCAGACCGGCTTCGAACAGCAGGGGGATCATCAGCACCACCACCGGGGCCTCCGCCAGCCGGGCCAGTTCCGCCTCGAACCGCTCGCGCACCAGCGGATGCACCAACTGCTCCAGCCAGGCCCGCTCCACCGGGTCAGGGAACACGATGCGCCCCAGGGCGGCGCGGTCGAGCTGGGGGGTTTCCCCGCCGGCCGTGGCCTCCTGCACCTCCAGCCCATAGCGTTTCAGCACCGCCGCCTCGCCGGGAGAGCCTGATGCCAGGGCTGCACGGGCGTAGAGGTCAGCGTCGAGCACCGGCAGGCCGGCCTGCTGCTCCAGCCAGCGGCCGGCGGTGCTCTTGCCGCTGGCGATGCCGCCCGTGAGGCCGATGCGCCGCTGGCGGCCGCTCCAGCGGCGACGGTTCAGCCCGGGGAGCATGGCCGGCGGGCCGAGCTGTTCGAGCCTGAAGCGCTTGCCCTCACCGGTGGAGGGGCTGGTGTTGGCGTTCAGCTCCGCCACGGCGGCTCGGCAGGATGGGGCGATTCATCCTGGCGCCGTGACCCCCACCTGGCACCCGATCCCCGGCGGCGTCACCGCCCCCGCCGGCTTCCTGGCTGCTGCCATCACCGCCGGGCTGAAGCCGTCGGGCAATCCCGATCTCTGCCTGCTGCTGGCCCCGCAGGGGGCCGTGTGCGCCGGCAGCTTCACCACCTCGCTGGTGCGGGCGGCCTGCGTGGACCTCTGCGCCGAGCGGCTGGCGGCCAGCGGCGGCCGGGCCCGGGCGGTGCTCACCAACTCCGGCCAGGCCAATGCCTGCACCGGCGATCGCGGCCTGATCGACAGCCTGCGCGCCACCGCGGCCCTGGCCGATCGGCTGGGGCTGGCGGCCGAGCAGGTGCTGATCTGCTCCACCGGCGTGATCGGCGTGCCGATCCCGATGGACACCCTGCTGGCGGGCCTCGATCCCCTGGCCGAGGCCCTCAGCCGCGAGGGTGGCGAGGCCGCGGCCACCGCCATCCTCACCACCGACCTCACGGCCAAGCAGATCGCCCTGGAGGCCGACCTGGGCGGCCGCCGGGTGCGGATCGGCGGCATGGCCAAGGGCTCGGGCATGATCCACCCCGCCATGGCCACGATGCTGGGTTACCTCAGCTGCGATGCCGGCGTGCCGGCGCCCCTGTGGCAGGCGATGGTGCGGCGGGCGGTGGATCGCTCCTTCAATGCGATCACGGTGGACGGCGACACCAGCACCAACGACACGGTCCTGGCCTTTGCAGCCGGCGAGCCCCTGAGCCCCGAGCACCTTGAGGCGCTGGAGGCCGGCCTGACGGCGGTGTCGCAGCACCTGGCCCGGGCGATCGCCCGCGATGGCGAGGGGGCCACCTGCCTGATCGAGGTGCAGGTGGAGGGGGCCGCCGACGAGGCCGGCGCCATTGCCGTGGCCCGCACCGTCTGCGGCTCCTCGCTGGTGAAGTGCGCCGTGCATGGCCGCGATCCCAACTGGGGCCGGATCGTGGCTGCCGCCGGCCGCGCCGGGGTGGTCTTCGATCCCGAGGCGGTGGCCCTGTGGCTGGGGGAGCACCAGCTGATGGCCGCCGGCCAGCCCCTGCGCTTCGATCGGTCCGCCGCCTCCGCCTACCTGCGCGATTGCGCCGCCGGCACCTATCTGGGTGGCAGCGGGCCTGGCGGTGACACAGTGCTGATTCGCCTGCGGCTGGGGCAGGGCCCCGGCAGCGGCAGGGCCTGGGGCTGCGACCTCTCGGATCAGTACGTGCGCATCAACGCCGATTACACCACCTGAGCGCGGCGCGTAGCCTCCCTCCATGCCCCAGTCGAGTTCAGCTGCCGCCGCTGCCCGGCCCGTCCGGCCCCGCCACCGCTGGCGCGGTCCGCTGCTGGCCGGATTCTGCTTCGGGTTGGGCTATGGCATCACCCAGCGGCTGCTGGTGCTGCAGCTGCCGGGGCTGGTGCAGCTGCAGCAGGGGTTTGATGTGCGCGAGTTCCCGGGCACCAGCCTCGAGAGCCTGCGCCTGCGCTTCGGCAGTGACAACGAGGAGATCCGCGGCGATCTGGAGCTGCTCGAGCTGGAGCGCCAGGCCAAGCAGCGCGAACAGGAACGCCAGGCTGCCGAGCGCGAGCAGGCCGCCGAGCGCCAGCGGGATGAGCGGCAGGCCGAGCAGGAGCGGGCCCTCCAAACCCTCCCCGAAATCCCGCCCCTCAACCCTGCTGCTGACCCAGGCGCCGATGCCACCCCTGAGCCCGACTCCTCCCCACCCCCAGCCCCTGCCTTGCCGGAGCCCAGTCCCTGAGGTCATCCCGAGCGGAACCCGGCGCCTGGCCCCGCACTGGCAGCGCCCATCTGGCACAGTTCGAGCAGCAGCTCAGGCCCCATGACGGCGCCCCAGATCCTGATGCAGGCCGCCGTGGCCCGGCTGGGGGCACGCCTCGGCAGCGGCCTGGTGGATGCGGCCGCCAGCCTGGCCCTCGTGGTGCAGGACGCCCCTGAGAAAGTGCGCCAGGAGCTGCAGCTCTTCTGGGAGGAGGTGGAGCTGGAGGCCGGCCGCCTGGAGCGCGATGGCCAGGGCGGTGCGTCTGGCTCTGCCTCCACGCCCGTGGATCCAGATCGCCCTGGCGATGGTTTCCAGCGCCCCGCCGCTGTGGTTGCGGGGCTGTCCGTCCAGGAGCAGATCGATGCCCTGCGGGCCCAGGTGGCAGGGCTGGGTCAGCGTCTGGATCGGCGCCCGTGATCCAGCGCCCCCTGCGCATCTGGTGGCTGGCCCTGCGCCTCAGCGCCGGACTCTGGTGGGACGGCAAGGGCTGGACCTACCCGGGTGGCCCCACCCCCGAACGGCGCAGCCGCCGCGCCAGGCGACGGGCCCGCTGGCTGACCCGCGAGTTCCTGGCCCTCGGCTCGGCCTTCATCAAACTCGGCCAGCTGCTCTCGGCCAGGCCGGACGTGCTGCCCCCTGAACTGGTGGAGGAGCTGGCCTCCCTGCAGGACCAGGTGCCCGCCTTCCCCTTTGCCGTGGTGCAGGCCCTGCTGGAAGAGGAGCTGGGCGAGCGCTGTGCCGAGATCATCGATCTCGAGGAGCTGCCGCTCGGTTCGGCCAGCCTCGCCCAGGTGCATCGCGCCAGCCTGCGCAGTGGCCGCCAGGTGGTGCTCAAGGTGCAGCGCCCTGGGCTGGAGCGGCTGTTCCGGCTGGACCTGGAGGTGCTGCAGCAGCTGGCCGCCGTGGTGCAGCGTCACCCCCGCTGGGGCCGTGGCCGCGACTGGGTGGGCATCGCCCAGGAGTGCCGCCGCGTGCTGCTGCGCGAGCTGGATTTCCGCCTCGAGGCCGAGCACGCCGCCCGGTTCCGCCAGCAGTTCCTGGACGACCCCGGCATCCGCATCCCGGCCGTGGTGTGGGAGCTGAGCTCCCGCCGGGTGCTGTGCCTCGACTACGTGCCCGGCATCAAGATCAACGACCGCGACGCCCTGCTGGCCGCAGGCATCGTGCCCGCCGCCGTGGCTGAGAAAGGGGCGGCCAGCTATCTGCAGCAGCTGGTGCGCTTCGGCTTCTTCCACGCCGATCCCCACCCCGGCAACCTCGCTGTCGCCCCAGACGGCACCCTCATCTATTACGACTTCGGCATGATGGGGCAGCTCTCCGGCCGGCTGCGCTCCCGCCTGGGGCGCATGGTGCGCGCCGCCGCCGCCCGCGATGCCTCCACCCTGGTGAAGGAGTTGCAGGCTTCCGGGGTCATCGCCCCCGAAGCGGATCCAGGCCCCGTGCGGCGGCTGGTGCGGGTGATGCTCAACGACGCCCTCACGCCGCCCTTCTCGGCCAACGTGCTGCAGAAGCTCTCCGGTGACCTCTACGACCTCGTCTATGGCCAGCCCTTTCGGGTGCCGCCCGAGCTGATCTTCGTGATGCGGGCTCTCTCCACCTTCGAGGGGGTGGGCCGCAGCCTCGATCCTGGCTTTAGCCTGGTGGCGATTGCCCGCCCCTACCTGCTCCCCCTGATGACCTCCAGCGGCAACGGCGGCGGTGACCTCCTCGGCGAACTCTCCCGCCAGGCGGCCGAGGTGGGCAGCCGCGCCCTCGGCATTCCGCGCCGCCTCGACGACAGCCTGGCCCGCATCGAGCAGGGGGACCTGCAGGTGCAGATCCGGGCCGGCGAAACCGACCGGCTGCTGCGGCGCCTCGCCCTGGCCCAGCAGTCCGCCGGACAGTCGATGCTGCTGGCCGGGCTGGCGGTCGCGGCGTCGCTGCTGGCCACCAGCCGCCAACCGGCCCTGGTGGTGATCCCCGCCGTGGCCTCGCTGCCGGTGGGGCTGGGCTGGCTCAAGCTCCAGTCCCGGCTGTCCCGCGATGGCCGCCTGGATCAGCTGCCTGGCATCGCCACCAGCACCACCGATCCAGACTGAGACCTCAGGCCCTGCCGCGGGGGCCCCGGTCCACGGCGCCGGCATAGACGGCCTGGCTGCCCAGTTCGTCTTCGATGCGCAGCAGCTGGTTGTACTTGGCCACCCGCTCGCTGCGGCTGAGGGAGCCCGTCTTGATCTGGCCGGCGCGGGTGGCCACGGCCAGGTCGGCGATGGTGGTGTCTTCGGTTTCGCCGCTGCGGTGGCTGATCACGCTGGTGTAGCCGGCCCGGCCGGCCAGATCGATCGCCTGCAGGGTTTCGGTGAGGGAGCCGATCTGGTTCACCTTGATCAGGATCGAATTGGCCAGGCTCAGATCGATGCCGCGCTGCAGCCGCTGGGTGTTGGTCACAAACAGGTCGTCTCCCACCAGTTGCACCGTGGCGCCGAGCTTCTCGCTCAGCAGGGCCCAGCCATCCCAGTCGTCCTCCGCCAGCCCGTCCTCGATCGACACGATCGGGAAGCGGCCTGCCAGCTCGGCCAGCTGGTCCACCATCTCGGCGCTGGTGTAGCTGCCGCCGTCGAAGGCGTAGCGGCCGTCCTGGAAGAATTCGGTGCTGGCCACATCGAGGGCCAGGGAGATCTGATCCCCCGGCCGGTAGCCGGCCTGCTCGATCGCCTGCACCAGCAGCTCGCCGGCGGCGATGTTGCCCAGGTCCGGCGCGAAACCGCCCTCGTCCCCCACGGCGGTGCTGAGGCCCTTGTCCTTGAGCAGGCCTTTGAGCATGTGGAACACCTCGGTGCCCATCCGCAGGGCCTCACTGAAGCTGTTCGCTCCGTGGGGCACCAGCATGAACTCCTGGAAATCGAGGCTGTTGGCCGCGTGGGCGCCGCCATTGATCACGTTCATCAGCGGCACCGGCAGCAGGCTGGCCATCGGCCCGCCCAGGTAGCGGTAGAGCGGCAGCCCCACCCCATTGGCCGCGGCCCGGGCGGTCGCCAGGCTCACCGCCAGGATGGCGTTGGCGCCGAGCGCGCTCTTGTTGTCAGAGCCGTCGAGCTCGATCATCGCCGCGTCCACGGCGCCTTGGTCGAGGGCGGAAAGGCCGCAGAGCATCGGGGCGATCTTCTCCTCGATGTTGCCCACGGCCTGCAGCACGCCCTTGCCCATGTAGCGGCTGCCGCCATCGCGCAGCTCGTGCGCCTCGTGGGCGCCGGTGCTGGCGCCGCTGGGCACCATGGCCCGGCCGCTGGCGCCGCCTTCGAGCAGCACTTCCGCCTCCACCGTGGGGGTGCCGCGGGAGTCGAGCACCTCCCTGGCCACCACGGTGTCGATCACGAGGTCGAGGGAGTCGATCACTGGAGCCGGCCTGGTGCTGTCAGGGCAGGATCCTATGGGCCACCCCCTCCCGCCCATGTGTGGCAACGGGCACTGTGGGCCGGGTTGCTGGCCAGAATGGGGGCACGACCTCTGCCTCGGCCAGCCGATGCGTCTGCTGCACACCATGCTCCGGGTGGGGAACCTGGATCGCTCCCTCGCCTTCTACACCGAAGTGCTGGGGATGACGCTGCTGCGCCGCAAGGACTACCCCTCCGGCCGCTTCACCCTGGCCTTCGTGGGCTATGGCGAGGAGAGCGACCACACCGTGCTGGAGCTCACCCAGAACTGGGACACCGAGCGCTACGACCTCGGTGAGGGCTATGGCCACATCGCCCTGGGCGTCGACGACATCCATGGCACCTGCGGCGCGATCGCGGCCAAGGGAGGCCGGGTGGTGCGGGAGCCGGGCCCGATGAAGCACGGCACCACCGTGATTGCCTTTGTGGAGGATCCCGATGGCTACAAGGTGGAGTTGATCCAGCTGGGGTCCAGATCCGATGCCGGCTGAGCTGGGTCGCGACGTGTCCTCCGTGGTGCGTTCCGGGGGCAGAACCGCTGCGGCTCCTGCGGCCCCGGCCAGCCTCACCGGCAAGCCCGAACGCTTCAGCGCCGAGGCCTGGGAGCTGCTGCTGGCCGGCCAGGACGGGGCCCGCCGCTGGCGCCACGGCGTGCTCGATGTGGAGCACCTGCTGCAGGCCCTGCTGCTGGAGCGGCGCTTCGGGGCCTGGGCCGACCGCCTGCCCCTCGATGCCGATCAGCTGCTCGACCAGCTGGAGAGCTTCTGCGCCCAGCAACCCACCAGCACGTCCGATCAGCTGTTCATCGGCGATGCCCTGGAGGATCTGCTTGAGGAGGCCGACCGCCGCCGCGCCGGCTGGGGGTCGCGGCTGCTCGATCTGCCTCACCTGTTGCTGGCCCTGGTGGAGGAGCCCCGCATCGGTGCCAGCCTGCTGGCCCAGCAGGGCCTCACCGAGGAGCTGCTGCTGCGCCAGCTGCGCCCGGGGGCCCAGGCGCCCGCTCCGCCGCGTCGTCCCGACCATGCCCCCGCCGCGCCCGTGGCGGCTCCACCAGCTCCCGTCGCCCCCACCCCAGCCGCGGAGCGGGCGCCAGCCGCCGCTCCGCCGCTGCAGCTGGAGCCGGAAGGCCCCGAGCCCACGGCGCTGGAGCGCTACGGCCGCGACCTCACCGCCGCCGCCCGGGCCGCCGAACTCGATCCGGTGATCGGCCGCGACGCCGAAATCCGCCGTCTGATCCAGGTGCTGTCGCGCCGCAGCAAGAACAACCCGGTGCTGATCGGCGAGCCGGGCGTAGGCAAGACCGCCGTGGCGGAGTGCCTGGCCCAGCGGATCGTGGCCGGGGAGGTGCCCGATGCCCTGTTGGGGCAGCGGCTGGTGGCCCTCGACCTGGGCGCCCTGATCGCCGGTGCCAAATTCCGCGGTCAGTTCGAGGAGCGCCTGCGTTCGGTGCTGGCGGAGGTGCGCGATGCCGACCCCGGCGTGATCGTGTTCATCGATGAGCTGCATGCGGTGGTGAGCAGCGACCGCTCCAACGCCGATGCCGGCAGCATCCTCAAACCGGCCCTGGCCCGCGGCGAGCTGCGCTGTGTGGGGGCCACCACACCGGAGGAGTACCGCCGCAGCATCGAGAAAGACCCCGCCCTGGAACGTCGCTTCCAGCAGGTGGTGATCCGCGAGCCCGGCATCGAGACCAGCGTGGAGATCCTGCGCGGCCTCAAGGAGCGCTACGAACTCCACCACGCGTCACCATCACCGATGCCGCCCTGGCCTCCGCCGCCCGGCTGGCGGACCGTTATCTCGCCGATCGCTGCCTGCCCGATTCCGCCATCGATCTAGTGGATGAGGCCGCCGCCAACCTGCGCATGGAGGTCACCTCCAAACCGCGCCCGGTGGAGGAGGCCGAGGTGGCCTTGCGGCGGGTGGAGCTGGCCCTGCTCTCGGCCGAGGCGACGCCGGAAGCCGAACGGATTGCCCTGCAGGAGCAACGGCGCCAGGCCTCCGAGGCGCTGCAGGGCCTCAAGCAGCGCTGGCAGGCGGAGCGGCAGCGGGTGGCGGAGCTGCGCGAACTGCTCCAGCAGGACGAAGACCTGCGCCATGCCATCGCCGAGGCGGAGCGCTGCGGCGATCTCGAGGAGGCGGCCCGCCTCCAGTACGACCAGCTCCACGGCGTGCAGCAGCGCCGCCGCGCCCTGGAGGAGGCGATGCAGACAGACGCCATGCTGCGCGAGCAGGTGGAGCCCGGCGACATCGCCGATGTGGTGGCCCGCCGGACCGGCATTCCGGTGCAGCGCCTGCTGGCCGGCGAACGCCAGAAGCTGCTGGAGCTCGACAGCCGCCTCGGCGAGCGGGTGATCGGCCAGCTGGAGCCCGTGGCGGCGGTGGCGGCCGCGATCCGGCGCGCCCGGGCCGGCATGCAGTCGCCGCGGCGGCCCGTGGGCTCGTTCCTGTTCCTCGGCCCCACCGGTGTGGGCAAGACCGAGCTGGCCAAGGCCCTGGCCGCGGCCCTGTTCGACGAGGACGAGGCCCTGGTGCGCCTCGACATGAGCGAATTCATGGAGCGCAATGCCGTGGCCCGGCTGGTGGGGGCCCCGCCCGGCTACGTCGGCTACGAGGAGGGGGGGCAGCTCACCGAGGCCGTGCGGCGCCGTCCCTATGCCGTGCTGCTGCTCGATGAAGTGGAGAAAGCCCACCCTGAGGTGTTCAACCTGCTGCTGCAGGTGCTCGATGACGGCCGGCTCACCGATTCCCAGGGCCGCACCGTGGACTTCCGCCACACGGTGGTGATCATGACCAGCAACCTGGCCAGCCGGGCGATTCTCGACCATGCCCGCGGCGCCTTGGACGGAGCCCAGGTGGAGCAGGCCATGGACCAGGCCCTGGCGGCCAGCTTCCGGCCCGAGTTCCTCAACCGCATCGATGAGGTGATCCGCTTCCGGCCTCTCTCGGAGGCCGATCTCGAGCGCATCGTGCGGCTGCAGCTGGCCGAGCTGGCCGCCCTGCTGGCGGAGCAGCAGCTGCAGCTGGAGGTGGAGGAGCCGGTGGTGCAGGCCCTCGCGGCCCAGGGCTATGAGCCGGAGTACGGCGCCAGGCCCCTGCGCCGGGTGCTGCGGCGCCGTATCGAGAATCCCCTGGCCACTGAGCTGCTGGAGGACCGCTACGAGGGGGCCCGGGGCGTTCACATCAGCCTCGGCGAGGGCGCCGGCGCTGGTCTGTGCTTTGAGCCGCTGGGGAAGGGCGTCCGGTAGGGTGACTGTTTGCCGAGTCGCGCGGATGCCCGCGTGCGTCAGCGCCCGTGTTGTCCGACCCCAACAGCCCCGATCCCAACAGCTCCGACCCCAACCGCTCCCCACGCAGCGTTGCGGCTGAGCAGGCTGCCTCTGACCAGGTGGCGGCTGAGTCCACTGCAGCTGCAGCGGCGGTCGCTGACGGCTCGGAGGCCCAGCAGCTGGCAGCGGCCGAGGCGGCCAGCCCCAAGGGTTTCGGTGCCGCCACCCTGGCGGAGCTGCGCCGGGTGGTCTGGCCCAGCCGCCAGCAGCTGTTCAGTGAGTCGGTGGCGGTGATCCTGATGGTGGGGCTCTCGGCGGCGGCGATCGCGGCCATCGACCGCTTCTACGGCTGGGCCTCCTCCCAGGTGTTCGGCTGACCCTCCGCCAGTCCTGTCAGACCTCCAGCCCCCAGCCGCAGCGCCCACTCCCCCCTGTTTTCCTGAGCCCCCAGCCTGAGCACCGTGTCCGAGACCCTCTCTGAACCCCAAACCGACGCCGCTGCCGACTCGCTTGGCCCGGAGGCAGAGACGCGCTCTGAGCCCGCGGCTGAAGCCCCCACCGAGAAGCGCCAGGTGGCCCGCTGGTATGCGGTGCAGGTGGCGTCCAGTTGCGAGAAGAAAGTGAAGGCCACCCTGGAGCAGAGGGCGGTGACCCTTGGGGTGGACAACCGCATCCTGGAGATCGAGATCCCCCAGACCCCCGGGGTGAAGCTGAAGAAGGATGGCAGCCGCCAGAGCACCGAGGAGAAGGTGTTCCCCGGCTATGTGCTGGTGCGGATGATGCTCGACGAGGACACGATGATGGCGGTGCGCAGCACCCCCAACGTGATCAACTTCGTGGGGGCGGAGGAGCGTCGGGCCACGGCCCGCGCCCGCGGCCACATCAAGCCGCGGCCCCTCAGCCGCCAGGAGGTGGACCGCATCTTCAAGCGGGCGGCTGAGAAGAAAGCAGTGGTGAAGGTCGATCTCACCGAGGGCGATCAGATCCTGGTGACGGCCGGGCCCTTCAAGGACTTCCAGGGCGAGGTGATCGAGGTGTCGGGCGAGCGCAACAAGCTCAAGGCCCTGCTCTCGATCTTCGGTCGGGAAACGCCTGTGGAACTCGAATTCGCCCAGATCAGCAAGCAGAGCTGAGCCCCTGGCTCTGCTCAGCGGCCGTCTCCCTGCGGAGGATGGCCGTTCCCGTCACGCCTCCCTCCAGGAGGTGATCCGCAGCTCCGCCCAGTAGTTCGAGACGATGGCCAAGAAAATCGTAGCCGTGATCAAGCTGGCCCTCCAGGCCGGCAAAGCCAACCCGGCACCCCCTGTGGGTCCTGCCCTGGGTCAGCACGGCGTCAACATCATGGCGTTCTGCAAGGAGTACAACGCCCGCACCCAGGAGAAGGCCGGTTATGTGATTCCGGTGGAGATCTCGGTCTTTGAAGACCGCAGCTTCACCTTCATCACCAAGACCCCTCCCGCCTCGGTGCTGATCTCCAAGCTGCCGGCATTGAGAAGGGTGCCGCCACTTCCTCGAAAGGAGCGGTGGGTGCCATCAGCCGCGCCCAGCTCGAGGAGATCGCCAAGACCAAGCTGCCCGACCTCAACTGCACCAGCGTCGAGTCGGCCATGCGCATCATCGAAGGCACCGCCCGCAACATGGGCGTCGCCGTCAACGACTGAGTCCTTCCATCCATCCCCAGGGGGAGATCCAGCCAGCGGCCCACCGCGCCTACGACGCCCCAGCCCTGCCCTGCATCGCCCGCACCCCATACCCGCCATGCCAAAAGTTTCCAAGCGTTTTTCCGCCCTCCAGGCCAAGGTCGCCGAGCGAGCCCATGAGCCCATGGAGGCCATCGAGCTGGTGAAGGCCAATGCCACCGCCAAGTTCGACGAGACGATCGAGGCCCACGTGCGCCTCGGCATCGATCCCAAGTACACCGACCAGCAGCTGCGCACCACCGTGGCCCTGCCCCACGGCACCGGTCAGAGCATTCGCATTGCCGTGATCGCCCGGGGTGAGGCCGTGGCTGCCGCCAAGCGCCGGCGCCGAGCTCTCCGGCGACGACGATCTGGTGGATCAGATCGCCGGTGGCACGATCGACTTCGACCTGCTGATCGCCACCCCGGACATGATGCCCAAGGTGGCCAAGCTGGGCCGGGTGCTGGGCCCCCGGGGCCTGATGCCCAACCCCAAGGCCGGCACCGTCACCACTGACCTGGTCGGCGCCATCGCCGAGTTCAAGGCCGGCAAGCTCGAGTTCCGTGCCGACCGCAGTGGCATCGTGCACGTGCGCTTCGGCAAGGCCAGCTTCGATTCCGCCAAGCTGCTCGACAACCTCAAGGCCCTGCAGGAGACGATCGATCGCCAGAAGCCCAGCGGTGCCAAGGGCCGCTACTGGCGCTCCCTCTACGTCACCTCCACCATGGGTCCCTCGGTGCAGGTGGACTTCGCCGCCCTGCAGGACATCAAGCAGGAGGGCTGAGCCGGAACCGGTGGGTTCAGCATCAGAGGCTGGCCCCACGCTGAGTTATGTTTATGAGCTGGCTTAGGCCAGAAGGGCACGCGCCCTACCCCAGACAGCAGGTGAGAACGGCTTCCGGTTCCCCGGATGATCCGTTTCTGTAAGTCCTGCCGAGGTGTACGCGACAGGTTTTCGGCCTCCAGGCCGCCAGTGGGTTGATCCACGGGTGTCTTGATCGGGTCAGGAGCATGCAGCGGCCTCGAGCCCTTCGGCAGTCACTCTCGGAGTGGTTGGCGTTGGCGTCCAGGGCCGCGTACCCGGCTTGTTCCCCCGATCCGATCCTTTCCTATGGGCCGCACGCTGGAGAACAAGCAACAGATCGTCGAAGAGCTCAAGGGGCTCCTCGGCGAGGCCGAACTGGCGCTGGTCCTTGATTTCAAGGGTCTGTCCATCAAGGAGATGTCTGATCTGCGGACCCGTCTGCAGGCCAGCAACGGTGTGTGCAAGGTGACCAAAAACACCTTGATGCGTCGGGCTATTGATGGCGACAGTGCCTGGTCGAATCTCGAATCCCTGCTCACCGGCACCAACGCCTTCGTGCTCGTCAAGGGCGACGTGGGTGGTGCGGTGAAGGCCGTGCAGTCCTTCCAGAAGGACAGCAAGAAGTCGGAAACCAAGGGCGGCCTTTTCGAAGGCAAGCTCCTCTCCCAGTCCGACATCAAGGCCATCGGGGATCTGCCCTCCAAGGAGGTGCTCATGGCTCAGATCGCCGGTGCGATCAACGCTGTGGCCACCAAGGTGGCCGTGGGCATCAACGAGGTTCCCTCCGGTCTCGCTCGGGCGCTCCAGCAACACGCCGATGGCGAAGGCCAGGCCTCCTGAGGCCCGCCTCAATGCCAGCGGCTGTTGCCGAGTTCAACCGATCCGACTGTTTCCCACAGATCTGTTGCTGATTCCCAACCATGTCTGCTACGACCGACCAGATTCTCGACCAACTCAAATCCCTCTCCCTGCTTGAGGCTTCCGAGCTCGTCAAGCAGATTGAGGAGGCCTTCGGCGTCTCCGCCGCCGCTTCCGCTGGCGTGATGATGGCCGCGGCTCCTGCCGCTGCCGCTGAGGCCGCTGAAGAGCAGACCGAATTCGACGTGATCCTTGAGGGTTTCGAAGATTCGGCCAAGATCAAGGTGCTCAAGGCCGTGCGCGAAGCCACCGGCCTGGGCCTGGGCGACGCCAAGGCCCTCGTGGAGGCCGCTCCCAAGCCGGTCAAGGAAGGCATCGCCAAGGCCGATGCCGAGGCCCTCAAGAAGGCCATCGAAGAGGTGGGCGGCAAGGTGTCGATCAAGTGATCACCCTGGGGTCGGCTTTGCCGGCCCCGCGCCCACCGGCGCCCAGGCGGCGCCTTCAGCAGCCGGCTCCTTCGTGGGCCGGCTTTTTGCTGGGCCGCTGGCAGCTCCCGCGCCCGACCTGAAGCCTGCTGGTCCCCAACTTCAGGAACCTTGATCTGCAAAAAAAATGCCCCGCCAAAGGCGGGGCAGGATTGTGGAACGGTCTTTCGGAGTCTGTCCTCGTTTCGACCCGGAAGAGTCGTTCCCCACTCCTCACAAACATGACGTTAACGAGGGAATCTCAGGGTGCCAGGGGGAGTCGGTCACTCGTTGAACTGGCCCGGGGGCGGCTCAGCTGCCGTAGGGCACCACCTCAAGGGCAATCACGCCGCTCTGGCGGGGGCGCTTGGAGCTGGACTGCCTCAGCAGTCTGGATCGACTGGACAGCACCGATGAGCGCTCCACCCTGGCAAGGCCCCGCCGCGTGCTGCTGGGGCTGGACTCCGCCACGGGGCCAGGTTGGTTCAGCAACGGGGGTGGGGCCAGGGACGGCAGCGCCGCCAGCTGACCGCCGCCCCGGGCCCGGGCCAGCAGGACTGGAAGCGGCTCGGCGTGGGCCATGTAGAGATGCCTGAGGGTTTGCTCGCCGTAGGTACGGCGCTGGAAGGTCCAGCCCGGCTCCAGCTTGAGGCTGGCCAGGCCACTGGCAGGAGCCTTGCCGCTGGCCACCGGGATCAGGGTGGTCTGCTGGGGGTGGGAGGCCAGCAGCCGCAAGCGGCCGTTCTCGCTCTCCACCCGCAGCCGCCAGGGGTTGTTGAGATCGTCGTTGGCCACCCTCAGCGAGTAGGCACTGCTGGAGAGGTAGCGGCCGCACACGCCCTCGGCCACGTCGTTGTCGTAGGAGATCACCGAGCCATCCGGGTACTCCCGCCAGCAGGGCGGGGCCGCCTGAAGCTGCTCGAGCACGATCAGGTTCCAGCGGTTGCCGGCCAGGGGCTGGGCTACGGCGATGGCCTGACCGGGAGCGATCGGCTCGCTTCCGAACAGAGCCGCTGCCCTGGCGCCGCTGGCCTGGCGGCCCATCAGCCAGCTGGAACTGAGGATGGCGGCGGCACCTGTGGCGGTGATCGCCGTGCCGGTGATAGCGACGCGAAGCGCCATGCAGGCACGCCTGCTGACTGAGGCTCGGCTGCTAACCATGGCGACGCTCTGCCCTGATGGCAGCTCAGAGTGGAAGATCTGTCTAGCGACGATCTTGAGGATGTCCAGTGGCTGATCGGCCAGCGCGGGTGGTGGCGGCGGCCTGTGACGGGGCCTGCAGTGGCAACCCCGGCCCGGGCGGCTGGGGGGGGCTGCTGCGCTTTGAAGATGGTTCCGTCCATGAGCTGGGCGGCGCCGACCAGCACACCACCAACAACCGCATGGAGCTCACGGCGGCCCTGGCGCTGCTGAACGCTCTGCGCGATCTGCCCCGCCATCCCGACCTGGCGATCCGAACCGACAGCCGTTATCTGATTGATGGCCTCGGCAAGTGGATTCACGGCTGGAAGCGCAAGGGCTGGCGCACTGCCTCCGGTGGGCAGGTGCTGAACCGTGATCTCTGGGAGCAGCTCGACCGGGCCCGCCTTGCCGATGTGTCCCTGCGCCACGTGAAGGGCCACAGCGGCGATCCGGACAATGAGCGTTGCGACACCATCGCCGTGGCCTTTTCCCGTGGCCAGATCCCGCCGCTGATGGCCGGAGAGGTGCTGGCCACCGCCAGGCTGGAGGCCGAAGTGCCGGCTCCTTCCGGACAGGCCGAACAGGTCGTTTCCGGCGCTGATGGATCCGACGCCCCCGAGGCGGGCCTTGCCCCGGCGCCACTGCAGCAGTTGCTGACGCGGCTGGAGTGGGCCGACCGGGTGGCGGATCGGGGCTACGGCCTCTCCCTGCTGGAGCTTGCCCAGCTGGTGGAGCAGCCCCTGCGCACGCTGGAGCGCCGCAGCCGTGCCTGGACCTGGCGGGACTGGCGGGTGGAGCCACTGGAGGATGGCCGCTGGCGCCTGCGGCGCGGGACGGCAGGATTGGACGATCGGCCGTAGGCGGGTGTGATGGGAGATGGTGAGCAGGCCGGCGCCAAGGCTGGAGAGAGCGCCACAGGGGCGCTGTACGACCGCTTCGTGGCTCCTTTGCTCAGCCGCGATGCCGGGGCCGACGCCGAACAGCTCAGCCGCCTCACCCTGACGACCCTGGGCCAGGCCTCGTTGCGGCGGCGCTGGCCCCTGCTGAGCGGGGCCCTGGCCGGCCTCGGCCAGGAACTGTGCCGGCCTGACCCGCGCCTGGAGCAGACCCTGTTCGGCTGCCGCTTCCGCAACCCGCTTGGGCTGGCGGCGGGATTCGACAAAGACGCCGTGGCGGCGGCGATCTGGCACCAGTTCGGCTTCGGCTTCGCCGAGCTGGGCACGATCACCTGGCACGCCCAGCCCGGTAATCCCCGTCCTCGCCTGTTTCGGCTGGCTGAAGAGCGGGCTGCCCTCAACCGCATGGGCTTCAACAACCAGGGGGCGGCCGCAGCGCTGCGCACCCTGGAGCGCCAGCGGCTGCCTGCGCCAGGCCAGCGTCCCGCGGTGCTGGGGATCAACCTGGGCAAATCGAAGCTCACTCCCCTGGAGCAGGCCCCGGACGACTACGCCGCCTCTCTGGAGCTGCTGGCGCCCCAGGCCGACTACGCCGTGATCAATGTGAGCTCGCCCAACACCCCAGGGCTGCGTGATCTTCAGGACGAAGTGCTGCTGCGCCGCTTGGTGGAGCGGCTGCGGCGCTTGCCCGCCTGCCCCCCGCTGCTGGTGAAGATCGCTCCCGACCTCGAAGACGATGCCATCGACGCCATTGCCCGCATGGCCTACGAGGAGGGTCTGGCCGGGGTGATTGCCGTGAACACCAGCCTCAACCGCCTCGGGCTGGAGCAGCGGCTCCTGGCCCAGACGGGGCGCAGCCTGGCGGAGGAGGCGGGGGGGCTCAGCGGCGCTCCGTTGCGACGGCGTGCCCTGGAAGTGCTGCGCCGGCTCAGGGCCACGGCGGGGCCTGCCCTGCCGTTGATCGGTGTGGGAGGGATCGACTCCCCAGAGGCCGCCTGGGAACGGATCTCCGCCGGCGCCTCCCTGATTCAGCTCTACACCGGCTGGATCTATGGGGGCCCAGCTCTGGTGCCCAGGATTCTGGAGGGTCTCAGTCGGCAGCTCGGGTGTCACCGCCTGGCCCATCTGGGCCAGGCGGTGGGGGCCGGCCTGCCGTGGAGAGTTGGCTGATTGGTTAGATCCAATTGAGCAAGGATGGGTTAATTTCTGAAACGTTCATGGGCTCCCTGACGTGGTGCTCGTCGGGATCAAGGACCGCTGGCGGCAACTGCGGGCTGAGCTGTTGCCCAGGATTGTGCTGCTGGACTTCACCGATCCGCAGTTGCTGGTGGGTCAGGGGTTGCGCAATGGCAAGCCTCAGGCACAGAACTGGAGTGCACCGGTTCCGGCCCGCACCCTGCGCGATGGCATGCCGATTGCTGCCGGTGCCTTTGGGGATTTTGTCGGAGACCTGTTGTTGGAGCAGAAGGCTCCCAATGCGACTCTGGTGGTGGCTCTGCCCCGCCAGGCCTGTGAGTGGCGCCTGATCAGCTGGCCCGGCGGCGTCAGCCCTGAGGACCCCATCGAAGCTCTGCGCGAGCTCAATCCCGATCTGAAGCTCCCTTATCCCTTGGGCGCGGCCCGCATCGACGTGCAACCAGTGCCCGGTCGGGAGGGAAGGGCGGTGGTGGTCGCGGCGCCGCGGACCACGGTGGAAGCCTGGATCGACCTGTTCGCCATCGCCGGCTCAAGCCTGCGCCACCTGCTGCCCTCCCAGGCCTGCCAGATGCTGGCCCTGCGTGAAGAGCTTGACGCGATGGCCCCAGGCGATCTGCTTGGCGTGCTGCAGCCCACCAGCAGCGAATGCCTGCTCGACGTTTGGGTGGACGGGGCCCCCCACTTCCAGCGGCGGCTTCCCCTGGAGGCCACCCAGCTGGTGCCTGCCCTGCAACGCTGTCTGCAGTTCTGCCGTGATCAGTTCGGCATCACCCATGACCGGCTGCTGGTGAGCGACGAGCTGAGTGCCGCCGCAGCGGTGGAGCAGGAGACTGGCCTGGAGCTGGAACTTGTTGATCGGCGCGGTTTCGGCACCCTGGCGCTGGCAGGATTGGCTCAGGTGGCGTTGGCCCGATGAGCAGCGCCCCCTTCGATCTGTTGCGCGAGAAGCGCGAGGAGCTGGGCCTTCAGCAACCGGCGCTGGCCAGCCAGTCCGATCGCCAGACCATGCTCAAGGGCGCGGCGATCGGTACTGGCCTCATCGGCTTGTTGCTTGGTCTCACCGGTCTGGCGGTGCTGCGTGGCCTGTTCGTGGAGGCGGAGATCGATCGGCTCGCCAGGGTGGAGGCAGAGGAGCAGCAGCTCCAGGGCAAGTTCACCGCCAGCGCCCAAGGCCTCCGGACCCTGGAGCAGAGCAACACGGCTCTGGTCAACGGATTGATCGGAACCCGCTCCTCCTCAGCCTGATGCGGGATCTGCAACAGAGGGTGCCGCAGGGGATTCAGCTCACCGACGCCCTCCAGCAGAACGACCAGCAGCAGATGCTGCTCAAAGGACTGGCCAACGATCCGGAAGCCTTCGTTCGGATCAATGCCCTCCAGCTTGTGCTCGAACGTTCGCCCCTGGTCGACGCCGACAAGGGGGTGACCCTGATCAAGGCCGCCCGTGACCGGACGGCGACCAACAACAACAGGGTGTCGCCTTCCGTGGAGTTCGAACTTCGCTTTGCATTTCGCGAGCCGATCCCTGCGGCGGCTGAAAAGGTCGTCCTCGAAGACCTGGGCGCCGAGGGCCTTTCCCGCCGCCTCGACCTGCTCCAGAAGGAGGGACTGCTGCCATGACCAATCTCCAGTCTTCCCAGTCCCATGAGGAGCAGATCCTGCGTCAGCGCATCCTGCTGGGTGTTCCGATCGGCGTGGGGGTCTTGATCGCTTCGGTGCTCAGCGCAGGCTTGCTGGTGCCCCAGTTGCTGCGTCTGCGTTCGGACTCCCAACGGCTTGCCGAGCTCCAGGTCCTGGAACAGAGGATCCCGCTGATCCGCCGCCAGCTCGATCAGACCGCCCTGGACAGGGACAAGGCCGAGCAGCAACAGCGCAAAATCCTGGCCCTGATTCAGGGCAGCGGCGAGTTTCTCACCTTTCTGAGCCAGATCGACCGCGAAGCCATCCGCAACGGCGTGCAGCTCGAGCTCTATGAGCCGGTGTCGACCCGTGCGGCTGCTCAGCCAGATGGCCAGGCGGAAGGGGAGCAGGTTCCACCGTCCCAGACCCCGCTTGAACAGGCCGGATTGACGGCGGAGCAGGTGCTGCTCAGCGCCAGGGGAAGCTATCCGCGGTTGCTCGGCTTTCTCCGGGCCGTCGAGAAGCTCAGCCTGCTGGCCATCCCCAGTGACTTCAGGATGGTTTTGGTCAACCCCGCAGCCGCCACGGGAGCCAATCAGCAGGGCCGCCTCCCACCCGGAACTCCGGCCGTGCCCGAGCTGAAGCTGCTGCTCACCTACTACAAGGTGCCCGAAGGAGGATTGAAGCCCCGGCCTGTCGAGGCTGCCGCCGATGCCCCTGAGGCGCCTCCGGCTCCCAGCGCTCCAGCACCTATTCCGCCGGCGCCGCCCGGGGTCGAGTAGGGCTCTAGCAGAGCAACACGGCAGGTTGACGTACTCACAGAGAAGCGAGTCGCTGCCGCATTTGCTACCGGTTTACTGGGATGGAGGCCTCCGTTTTTGTACAGCAATTGACTGTATTCGCCTCCTGAACGCGCGTAGGCTCACGCTCTTCCAATCCCGCTTTAGGTGATGGTGGTGCTGCGCGGTACGCGTTTAGGGCCTGCCGCTGGAAAAACCTGCTGGCCATTGATCCTCGCATCTGGCTGTCTTACGCCTCTACTGCTCCAGACAGCGGCTGGGTCAGCTCCGAGGGTGCCATCGGCGGGCACCATCCCTCCAGCCGAGGAGCTGACTGGCGCTGTTCAGCTCAAGGTGCGGCGCCTGCCGGACACGGTGGAGCTGGTGATTGAAGGCACTGGGATCTCGCCCCAGCTGCAGCAGAATTCGGATGGTGCTGGATGGCAGGGCCAGCTGTTCACCGCTGAGCCTGCGGCCTTGATGGTGGGTCCTCAGCGTCTGTCGTTGCCGGAGGTGGGCTTCCAGGCGATCAACTTTGATGGCGGGGGCACCTCGTTCTCGATCAGCGTCACCCCCATGCCCGGGGTCACCCTGGGCAGGCCTGTGGTGAGTGCCGATGGGCGCTCCCTGATCCTCTCCTTCCCCTCGCCTGAGCCCCAGGCCTCGTTGCAGGTCAACAGCTTCAACCTGGCCAGTCTAGGCGCCGTGCCCTTGCCCACCTATGCGCCGCCCCTGCAGCCGAGGGCCGTGGCGCCACCCCTGGGTGACATGGCCGTGGGCACCATGACCCTGCGCAACCCCGGCTTCGTCAATGTCTCTGGTCCGCCGGTGACGATGACCCTCAAGAATGCGCCGGCCCGCGACGCGCTGATGGCCCTGGCCAGTCTGGGGGGTTACGGCTTTGCCTATGTCGATGAGCCCTCTGTCGCCGCGGCGCCCGCTGGAGCACCGCCCAATCAGAATAATCGGCCCCTGTCGATTGCCTTCCGCGGCGAGTCCTATGCCCGCGCCTTGAATACCACCCTCCTGGCAGCAGGCCTGCAGGGAAAGCTTGAGGGCAACATGATCCTGGCGGGTCCGAATGCCCTTTCGAAGAGCTTCGGCGCCCAGGTGTCGAAAGTGTATCGTCTCAACCAGGTGGGCCCGAATGCCGCTGCGGATTATCTGGCCAACCTGGGAGCCACGGTCACCAAGACCAACACCGTCACCACCTCGGTCACCCAGGGTGTGACCCAGGCCGATGCGATCTCCTCCGCCCCCAACGCCCAGACCACCCAGGCCAGTTTAATCAAAACCGTGGAAGCCTTCGGCGCCACCACTGGCCCCCTCATCGGCCTGCGAGCCACCACTGATACGCGCCTCGGCACGATCACCATGGTGGGTGATCCATCCGTGGTGGCCATCGGTGAGCAGTACCTCAGACAGTTGGACCTCAGGCAACGTCAGGTTGCTTTGAATGTGAGGATTCTCGATGTTAATCTCGAGAATGAAGCCTCGATTGATAATTCCTTCGCTTTCCGATTCGGTAATAACTTTATCGTCAACGATAATGGCCAGCTGCTGGGGGCCTTCGGTCGTTTCTTGCCTCCCGGGGAGGCCGACTTCGCACAGACGGAAACCGTTACCCGTAACTCCTCCAACAGTCTTGCCATCACGCGGGGGCTGGGTAGGACTCTCACCAACAGCCAGCTACGGGATGTCAACCGGGCATTGTCAAGTGAAACCGGCTCACGCCTGGTTGAGCAGGACGGGCAGTTCATCGTGGAGCCGATTAACAATTCCACCAATCTCAGCTCCGACTCTCTGCAGAGAAATGTCAACAGGGTGCTCTCCCGCACCCTCGGACGCAATGTAGAAACATCCACTATCTCATCCTCAACCTTTACGGGCACCAGGAGGATCAACCCTGGTACCAACTACCCTGCGGATACGTTCTTTGATTTTGTCAGGGCCCAGATCGTCTCGGGTTCGACCAAGCTGCTGGCTAGCCCCACCCTGATCCTGCAGGAGAATCCTTCCTTGCTCAGGGAAGGGAATGAAATGTCCAGCGGCACGAATTCAGATGAAGTGCGGCAGGGCATCCGTGAATTTGGTGTTGATTCACCGATTGGGCGGCGCCGGGCCAATGAAGGCGTGGTGAGGGTAGGAACGAACGTGGTGACCAGCTACGAGACGGAAACTCCCGCCCAGGGTGGAAATGTGGTGTGCACCCCGGGGCTGGCGACCGCGGGGCTTGTGCTGGGAGCACGGGTGGAGAAGATTGATGACAACGGCTTCATCACCTTTGTGCTTTCTCCGAGCGTTTCTGCCGTGACCGATCGCGAACCGGCTCCTGCAGGTTGTGGCTCGGATCTCAATATTCTCAGCATCCGAAGTCTGGATACCGGCGCCTTGCGGGTGCGCGATGGTCAGACACTCATTCTCACCGGTGTGATTTCAGACTTTGATCGCTCGGTGGTCAGCAAATGGCCGATTCTGGGGGATATTCCCTTGATCGGTCAGTTTTTCCGCAGCACTGGCAACCAAAAAGAAAAGCGTGAACTTGTGATCATGGTCACACCACGTATCATCAACGACGAAACGGGTGGCACGTTTGGCTATGGCTATCAGCCGGGTACCCGGCAAGGCCGTGAATTCCTCGGCAATGGAGACTTCTAATGGGCTGGTTTTACTTGCGGCGGCGCCATCGCTTAGAGGCTGATCTCTGCTCTTGCCTCTGATGATCCATCCGCTTTGAAGGCCCAACCCTCCCCAGAATCACCCAGCCATCAGTCCTCTGTTGGCGAGGAAGCTGCACAGCTTCTGGAGCAGGAGTTGGAGCGGGCCAAGGCTGAACTGGTGGAATACCAGACCCTGATTAACGAAATCCCCTCCATCTACGAGACGAAGTTTCGTCAGCAAGTTCAGCTCCTTGCCCTAGAAATCCGGCGGCTGCTTGAGGAGCGACGCTGCCTGCATCAGCAGCTCCCCGCCGGCCAGTTGTCCCTTGCTGAGAGCCCTGCGCCCCCTGCGGTCCCGTCCTCTCCAAGGCCTGAAGTCACAGCGGATGCTGCCCCAGCCAGGTCCGATCTGCTGCCTCCCAGGCGCACGCGGCGTTTGCGCATCGGCCTGCGCCGGCGCTGGAGATCGGCCACTCGGCGGTTGTCGCTGCGACAACAGTTGCCGCTGCTGATGACCACCACGACGGCAGTTGTCCTGCTGGTGGTGGGCGTCGACTCCCTGGGGCGTAGGGGCCAGGATGCCCTTAGCGCAGGGCCGTCCATCGGGAGCAGGGTAGACAGCAAGCCTGCGAGCAACGTCCAGGCCGAAGGGGCGGACTCGGCCACTCCCAGCCCCAATGACCCGCCGGTAAGCCCAAAACCTGGCACGCAGGATCTACGGCTGAAAGCCGATGGACCCTGCTGGGTGGAAGTGGAGACAGTGAGTGGACGGGTTGTTCTTGCTGAACTGCTCAACAAGGGCGATCAGCGCAGCTTTCCCCTGGGGACAGGCTTGCGGGTGCGGGCTGGCCGCCCTGATCATCTCGGGGTGGCGGCGGCCGGAGACGACGACTTCCGGCCACTCGCGGCGATCAACAATCTGGGCTGGAAGACCTTTTTGCCGGGCCAAGCCGGATCAGCCTCTGAACAGCCACCCCCTGGCGGGAAAAGCGAAGGATGAAAACTTGGCTGTGGGGGGAGTCTCGCCTTCACGCTGGCCTCCTTGAGAGTGACATCTCTCTCGGCCCTGGACTTCACTTGTCGCTATCCGTCGCTGAAGACCGTGGCCTCGGCGTCACCATGTCGAACACCAGCGACCAGGCGATCACGGCTGACGCCCACACGGCGGTTCGCTGACGCCGACCCCACTGTCTCCAGCCAGCCAACGCGTGGACCGGCTCGCTTGCCGTGCGGCACCGTCGGTGACAACTTCCTGTTTGCTCCAGGGGCCTTCGGCGAGCTCTGAGCGCCAAGAAACGCCTGGCGTAGCTTCATCGGATTCGAGGTGTCTTCCCTTGGCAGCACAGCTACCCCGTCGCATCTGCTGCATCGGCGCGGGCTACGTGGGAGGGCCCACCATGGCTGTGATCGCCGATCGCTGTCCGCAGATCGACGTCACCGTGGTGGACCTCAACGCCGAGCGGATCGCCCTCTGGAACCACGACGACCTCAGCCGCCTGCCGGTCTATGAGCCCGGTCTCGACGCCGTGGTGGCCCGCTGCCGCGGCCGCAATCTCCACTTCAGCACCGCCGTGGAGGAGGCCATCGCCGCCGCCGACATGGTGTTCCTCTCTGTCAACACCCCCACCAAGACGAGGGGCCTGGGCGCCGGTCAGGCCAGTGACCTCAAGTGGATCGAGGCCAGTGCCCGCACTGTGGCCAAGGCCGCCCGCGGCCACACGATCGTGGTGGAGAAGAGCACCCTGCCGGTGCGCACCGCCGAGGCCGTCAAGGCGATCCTCGGCTGCGCAGAGCCCGGCCAGAGCTTTGCAGTGCTCTCCAACCCCGAATTCCTCGCCGAGGGCACGGCCGTGGCCGATCTCGAGGCCCCTGACCGGGTGCTGATCGGCGGTGAGGACCCCGAGGCGATCGAGGCCCTCGCCGCCATCTACGCCCACTGGGTGCCCCAGCAGCGCATCCTGCGCACCAACATCTGGAGCAGCGAACTGGGCAAGCTGGCCGCCAATGCCTTCCTTGCCCAGCGGGTGAGCTCGATCAACAGCATCGCCGCCTTCTGCGAGGCCAGCGGCGCTGACGTCAACGAGGTGGCCCGCGCCATCGGCAGCGACAGCCGCATCGGCCCCAAGTTCCTCAAGGCCGGCCCGGGCTTTGGCGGCAGCTGCTTCCAGAAGGACATCCTCAACCTGGTGTACCTCTGCCGCCACTACGGGCTGCAGGAGGTGGCCGGCTACTGGGAGCAGGTGGTGAGCCTCAACAGCTGGCAGCAGCACCGCATCGCCCGCCTGGTGGTGCAGCGCCTGTTCGGCACCGTCACCGGTAAACGCCTGGTGCTGCTCGGCTTTGCCTTCAAGGCCGACACCAACGACACCCGGGCCTCACCCGCCATCCAGATCGCCCGCGACCTGATCGAGGAGGGCGCCCACCTGCAGATCCTCGATCCCAAGGTGAGCCCAGCCCAGATCGAGGCCGACCTCGGCCAGCCCCCCGGCCAGGGCGAGGCCAGCTGGGCGCCCTGTGCCTCCCTGGAGCAGGGCGCGACAGGAGCCGACGCCCTGCTGCTGCTCACCGAATGGCAGCAGTTCAGCCGGATCGACTGGGCCGCCACCGCCGCCCTGATGCGCCGTCCCGCCTGGCTCTTTGATGCCCGCGGCAGTGCTGATCAGCAGGCCGCTCGGGCAGCTGGGCTGAACGTCTGGCGCGTGGGGGAGGGCTGAGGCCATGGCGGAGGCGCTGCAGCGCAACCTGATCACCGGCGGAGCCGGCTTTGTGGGCTCCCACCTGGTGGATCGGCTGATGGAGGCCGGCGAGGAGGTGATCTGCCTCGACAACTACTTCACGGGCCGCAAAGCCAACATCGCCCAGTGGATCGGCCATCCGCGTTTCGAGCTGCTGCGCCACGACGTGACCGAGCCGATCCGGCTGGAGGTGGACCGCATCTGGCATCTGGCCTGTCCAGCTTCGCCGGTGCACTACCAGCACAACCCGATCAAGACGGCCAAGACCAGTTTCCTGGGCACCTACAACATGCTGGGCCTGGCCCGGCGGGTGGGGGCGCGGCTGCTGCTGGCCTCCACCAGCGAGGTGTATGGCGATCCGGAAGTGCATCCCCAGCCGGAGAGCTACCGAGGCTGCGTCAACACGATCGGCCCGCGCAGCTGCTACGACGAGGGCAAGCGGGTGGCTGAGACCCTCTGCTTCGATTACCACCGCATGCACGGCACCGAGATTCGGGTGGCGCGCATCTTCAACACCTACGGGCCGCGCATGCTCCCTGATGACGGGCGTGTGGTGAGCAATTTCATTGTGCAGGCCCTGCGCGGCGAGCCGCTCACCCTCTATGGCGATGGCTCCCAGACCCGCTCGTTCTGTTTTGTGGATGACCTGGCGGAAGGCCTGATCCGCCTGATGAACGGCGCCTCCACGGGGCCGATCAACCTGGGCAACCCTGGCGAGTTCACGATTCGGCAGTTGGCTGAACAGGTGCGGGCTCGTATCAATCCAGCCCTGGAACTTGTCTGCCGACCGTTGCCCCAGGATGATCCCCTGCAGCGGCAGCCCGTGATTGATCTGGCCCGGCGAGAGCTGGGCTGGGAGCCCGGTGTGTCCCTTGAGCAGGGCCTCGAGCCCACCATCGCCTTCTTTCGCGCCAGCCTCCCCATGCCCATCCCATGACCACGGCTGTTCTGGTGACAGGGGCGGCTGGCTTCGTCGGCGGGGCCCTCTGCGAGCGCCTGCTGGCGCGGGGGGAGCAGGTGGTGGGCCTCGATAACCTCAGCCCCTACTACGACCCGGACCTCAAGCGGGCGCGGCTGACGCGGCTGGAGCCCTTTGCCGCCTCGGGCGCCTGGCGCTTCGTGGACGGGGCCATTGAGGAGGCCTCCCTCATGAGCGCCCTGTTCGAGCGGGAGCGCTTTGACCGGGTGGTGCATCTGGCCGCCCAGGCCGGCGTGCGCCACTCGATCACCAACCCGGCGGCCTACATCCAGAGCAATCTGCTGGGCTTCTCCCAGGTGCTGGAGGCCTGCCGAGCGCAGCAGGTGGCCCACCTGGTGTATGCCTCCAGCAGCTCGGTGTATGGCGGTAACACCCAGCTTCCCTTCACGGAATCCCAGCCGGTGAACCACCCGGTGAGTCTCTACGCCGCCACCAAGAAGGCCAATGAACTGATGGCCCACAGCTACAGCCATCTCTACGGACTGCCGGCCACGGGGTTGCGCCTGTTCACGGTCTATGGCCCCTGGGGACGGCCGGACATGGCGCCGATGCTGTTCGCCCGGGCGATCCTGGCCGGCGAGCCGATCCGGGTGTTCAACCACGGCGCCATGTGGCGCGACTTCACCTACATCGACGACATCGTGGAGGGGCTGGTGCGTTGCCTCGATCAACCCGCCACCCCCAACCCGGAGTTCGATCCGGCCGCTCCCGATCCCGCCACCAGCTGGGCGCCCCATCGCCTGTTCAACCTGGGCAACAGTGAGCCGGTGGAGCTGCTGCGCTTCATACGGGTGCTGGAGGCCGCGCTGAACCGCCGGGCCGTGCTCGATCTCCAGCCCATGCAGCCCGGCGATGTGACGGCCACGGCGGCCGACACCTCCCGGTTGCAGGCCTGGGTGGGCTTCCAGCCCTCCACCAGCCTGGAGCAGGGAGTGGAGCGCTTCGCCCGCTGGTATCTGGACTATCACGGCTCAGCGCGGGTCCTGGACCCTGCAGCGCGGCTTCGCCAGGCAGACTCGGTTCCCTTCGCCTGAATCGGGATTGGCTTCGCTGCAGAGCCTGCGCGGCATGGTGGACCTCTTGCCTGGGGCCACGGCCCTCTGGCAGCACGTGGAAGGCCGGGCCGTGGAGCACTTTCGCCGCGCCGCCATTCAGGAGATCCGCACGCCGCTGCTGGAGGTGACCGAGCTGTTCGCCCGCGGCATCGGTGAGGCCACCGACGTGGTGGGCAAGGAGATGTACACCTTCATTGACCGGGGCGAACGCAGCTGCACGCTGCGGCCGGAGGGCACGGCGTCGGTGGTGCGGGCGGTGCTGCAGCACGGGTTGCTCAGCCAGGGGCCCCAGCGGCTCTGGTATGGCGGACCGATGTTCCGCTACGAGCGCCCCCAGGCCGGCCGCCAGCGCCAGTTCCATCAGATCGGCCTGGAGCTGCTCGGCTTTGCCGAACCCCGCGCCGATGTGGAGGCCATCGCCGTGGCGTGGGATCTGCTGGCCGATCTGGGGGTGGGCGGCCTGGCGCTCGAGCTCAACAGCCTGGGCAGCCCGGAAGACCGCGCCGGCTACCGCCAGCAGCTGGTGGCCTGGCTGGAGCAGCGCCGCTCCCAGCTCGACCCCGAGTCCCAGGCCCGCCTCCAGACCAACCCCCTGCGGGTACTGGATTCCAAGCACCCCGACACCCAGGCCCTGCTGGCTGAGGCGCCCAGCCTGCTGGACAGCCTCTGTGCGGCCAGCCGCGAGCGCTTCGAGGCGGTGCAGGCCGGCCTGGCGGCCCTGGCCATTCCGGTGCAACTCAATCCCCGCCTGGTGCGGGGCCTCGACTACTACAGCCACACGGCCTTCGAGATCACCAGCGATCAGCTCGGGGCCCAGGCCACCGTCTGCGGCGGCGGCCGCTACGACGGCCTGGTGCAGCAGCTGGGCGGCCCGGCCACACCGGCCATCGGCTGGGCGATGGGGCTGGAGCGGCTGGTGTTGCTGCTCAGCCGCTCTGCCACCGCGGGCCTGCCCAGCCAGCCGCCGCCGGATCTCTACGTGGTGAGCCGCGGCGCTGAGGCCGAGGCCCAGGCCCTGCCGCTGGCGCGGCTGTGCCGCCGGGCCGGGCTGGTGGTGGAGATCGATCCCAGCGGAGCCGCCTTCGCCAAGCAGTTCAAGCGGGCCGATCGCTCCGGGGCCGCCTGGGCTGCCGTGATCGGCGAGGACGAGGCCAGTGCCGGCGTGGTGCTGCTGCGCGAGCTGCGCCCCAGCGGGGCGGAGGGCTCCCCTGCCGCCAGCGCCGATCAGCGGCTCAGCCCCGAGCAAGTCGCGGCGCGGCTGGCCCGATGACGACTGAGGACGTGTCCACTCCAGGCCGTCAGTGACCACGTGCTGGCAGTTGACTGCCGCCAACCACGACTGGACTGTGACCGCCGGCCTAGATGGGTGACTCGACCCTCGCGATCATTGCCGGTGCCGGCGTGCTGCCCAGGATGCTCTCGCAGGCCCTGAGGGCGTCTGGGCGGCCTCACCTGGTCTGCCGGCCCCATGGCCTGGAGGTGGAGCTGGAGGACGCTGAGGAGTTCTACTTCGAGCGCTCCATCTCCTTTTTCCGCTCGCTTGAGAAGCGCGGCATCCGCCAGGTGGTGATGGTGGGCAAGTTCCACCGGCCCCGGGCTCTCAACATCATGCGTTTCGAGGGCTCCACCCTGATGGCGGCGCCCCGCATCCTGGCCTCGCTGCGCAAGGGCGACGACGCCTCCCTGCGTTCCCTGGCGGAGATCATCGAGGAGCTCGGGCTGGAGGTGGTGGGGGTGGAGGACGTGGCGCCCAAGCTGTTGCCCGAGCCCGGCGTCTACGCCAGCCGCCTGCCCACGGAGATGGACCGGGCCGATGTGGAGCGCGCCGCCCAGATCGTGGAGGCGATCTCGATGGTGGACGTGGGCCAGGGCGCCGTGGTGGCGGGGGGGCTCTGCCTGGCCACCGAAGCCCTGCCCGGCACCGACGCCATGCTCGAGTGGGTGGCCAGCAGCCGGGCCCTGCCACCCGAGGCGCCCCGTTCCGGCGTGCTCTACAAGGCCCCGAAGCTCCAGCAGGACCGCCGCATGGACCTGCCCGCCATCGGCCCCACCACGGTGGCGAAGGCCGCAGCAGCAGGCCTTTCCGGCATCGCCTGGGAGGCCCGCGGCGCCCTGCTGCTCGATGCTGAGCGCACCATGGCCGATGCCGAGCGCCTGGGGCTCTTCCTGTGGGCGCGCCAGCAGATCCGCTGACACTTTGAGGCTGGATCGGCCCAGGCGCCGGTCCGACCTGCTTCAGGCCGCGCCTGCCCGCTCCAGAACCCCTTTGCTGCTGGGGATGGCACCGGCACGGCGCGGGTCGATCTCCGTGGCCAGCCGCAGGGCCCGGGCGAAGGCCTTGAAGCAGGCCTCCACGATGTGGTGCGAGTTCGAGCCCGCCAGCTGGCGGATGTGCAGGCTGAGGCCGCTGTTGTTCACCACCGCCACGAAGAACTCCTTCACAAGCTCGGTGTCGTAGCTGCCGATCCGCTGGGCCGGGATCTCCAGGCCATAGCTGAGGTGGGGCCGCCCGGAGCAGTCGAGCGCCACCTGCACTAGGGCCTCGTCGAGGGGTGCCACGAAGTGGCCGAAGCGCTGGATGCCGCGCCGGTCGCCCAGGGCCTGGGCCAGGGCCTGGCCCACGGCGATGCCCACGTCCTCGTTGGTGTGGTGATCATCGATGTGGGTGTCACCCACGGCGCTGATTTCCAGATCGAGCAGGCCATGGCTGGCCAGCTGGTGGAGCATGTGGTCGAGGAAGGGCACGCCGGTGCCCACCTGGCAGCGGCCGCTGCCATCGAGGCCCAGGTGCACGCGCACGTCGGTTTCGCCGGTGAGCCGGTGCACGGTGCCACCGCGGCCGCCGCTGGGGCTGCCGCCGCCGTCGTGGTTGAGGTCCGGAAGGGAGGACACGGGCCAAAGGGGCGGGACTGTACCAATCATGCCGAAGTTGACGGCCGCTATCCGTCCACAATCACGCCCACCGCTGCGGCCGCCGCTTGACCAACTCTCCCCAGGCGGTGCTCGCCGAGCTGCGCGCGGGCCATCGGCGCTTCCTGGATGGTGAATCGCTCCATCCCCACAGCAGCCGCGAGCGCATGCTGGAGGTGGAATCGGGTCAGCACCCCACCGCCGCGGTGCTGGGCTGCGCCGACTCGCGGGTGCCGGTGGAGCTGCTGTTCGACACCGGATTCGGCGACCTGTTCGTGGTGCGCAACGCCGGCACCCTCTCCACCACCGCCGCCATCGCCTCGCTGGAGTACGCCGTGGCTCACCTGGGCGTGCCGGTGATCGTGGTGCTGGGCCATGAACGCTGCGGCGCCGTGGAGGCGGCCCTGAACCCGGCGCTCACGCTCACGCCGAGCCTGGCCCAGCTGGTGGGCCAGCTGCGCATGGAGCTGATCAACCTCGGCGGCCACCACGACCTCGATCAGGCCTCCCGCCACCACACCCTCAATGCCGCCCGCAACCTGGTGGATTCCAGCGTGCTGCTCACCGACCTGCTGCGCGCCGGGCGGCTGAGCGTGGAAGCGGCCTTCTACAACCTCCACACCACCACGATCGACTGGATGGGGGCGGTGATGCCGATGCGCACGGAGCAGTTCATCAGCACCCCCTGAAGGGGCGGGTGCTCACATGCCGGTGATGCAGTAGCCGGCGTCCACGTAGAGCACCTGGCCGGTGATGCCCGAGGCCAGGGGGCTGGCCAGGAAGGCGGCGGTGGCGCCCACTTCGTCCTGCGTCACGGTGCGCTGGAGCGGGGCCTTCTCCTCCACGTTGTGGATCATCTCGAGGATGCCGCCGATGGCGGAGCTGGCCAGGGTGCGGATCGGCCCGGCGCTGATGGCGTTGACGCGCACCTGCTTCTCGGGACCCAGCTCGGCGGCCAGATAGCGCACCGAGGCCTCCAGGGCCGCCTTGGCCACGCCCATCACGTTGTAGTTGGGGATGGCGCGCTCGGCGCCCAGGTAGCTGAGGGTGATCACGCTGGCCCCCTGGCTGAACAGGGGCTTGGCGTGGCGGCAGAGGGGGGCCAGGGAGTAGGCGCTCACCTCCAGGGCCCGGGCGAAGCCCTCGGGGGTGATGGCGGAGTAGTCGCCCACCAGCTCCTCCTTGCCGGCGAAGGCCAGGCAGTGGATCAGCACGTCGATCTGCCCCCACTGCCGCTTCACCTGCTCGAACACCGCTTCGATCTGGGCGGGGTCCTGCACGTTCAGGGGCTCGAACAGGCTGGGGTTCAGCGGCGCCGTGAGCTCGCGCACCTTGGCCTCGAAGCGGCCCTTCTCATCCGGCAGGTAGGTGACCCCCAGCTCACAGCCAGCGGCGGCGAGCTGCTGGGCAATGCCCCAGGCGATCGAGCGGTTGTTGGCGATGCCGGTGACCAGGGCCTTCTTGCCGCGCAGATCGAGGAGCATGGGGGGGAGCCGAGGTGGCACAGCGTGGGCCTGTCATCTTCCCGCAGCACCTCGCCTGGTGACGAGGCGGCTCAGCGAGCTGAACCCGTGAGCTGGTCCATGAGCCCCCCTGCTTCTACATCAGAGTTTTCTGTGCTCGCGATCATCCGCTGACTGGATGATCCCATTCACGAGTAGATAGGCCATCTGTCATGCGTCGTAGACGCATCCTCACAACGCCTTCAGCACTCTCCTGGCAAAGGTGTTGGGATTAAATCCCTTGCCGGGTGTCTGGCCGAGCCGCACGATCACCACGTTGCGGGAGGGCACGATCATCATCAGCTGTCCACTGAACCCCCTCGCATAGAACGTATCGCGGGGTAGATCAGGGAAACGGCCGCCCTGATTCAGCCACCAGTGAGCACCGTAGTTTCCTTCAGAGCCGGGGGTGGGTGTGATCGCCTGCTTGACCCAGCCGTGGGGGAGAAGGCGCCGATCGCCCCACACGCCATCGTGGAGGTAGAGCAACCCGAAACGAGCCCAGTCCCGGGCCGTGGCGTAGGCAAGTGAAGAGCCCACAAACGTACCGGAAGGATCGGTTTCGAACACAGCGCTGTGCATCCCCAGGGGCTGGAACAGGTGCTCATAGGGAAATCGCCAGTAGGCAGCATCATCCGACAAGGCCAGTCGCAGACCCCTGGAGATGAGATTGCTGTCGCCGGAGGAGTAGTGCCACAGCGTGCCGGGCTCCGCCTCCAGCGGCTTCCCCGCTGCGTAGGCAGCAGCATCCTCGCTGTGCAGGAGCATCTTCACAACATCCGTCTCGAAGTCGCCGTAGACCTCGGTAAAGGCGAGACCGCTGCTCATGCGCAGCAGCTGGTCGAGGGTGATTGCCCGCCTGGGATCCTCAGGCAAGGTCCACTCGGGAACCTGAACCGGCTTGTCCAGCTGCAGCAGCTTCTCTTTCACGGCGATGCCGACCAAGGCGTGGGTGAGGGCCTTGGTCACTGACCAGCCGATCAGTGGTGTGGCGGGACTGACACCGGGGGCATAGCGTTCCGCCACCACCCATCCGTTGTGCACCACCACGACAGCGCGGGTGCGGCGTGGGTTCTGGGGATCGGGCTCCCGGAAGGCTTCATCCAACACCTCCTGCAGTTCCTGCCCGCCTGGAGCTCCAGGAGGTGCGTCTGGCGAGGCGGGATCCAGGCGCCAGGGCATCGATGGGCTGGGCTGATCTGAGCTGACTGGCCTGGCCTGCTCCGGCAGGGAAACGGGAGGCACGTCCTGGTGGTACAGCGAACACCCCAGGTTCGATTGCCGCGTCGCGCGGGCTGAGACCAGTCCCCACAGGGCATCGGTGACCACCTCTCCCCGATCAGGAATCAATCTGGCGTTCACCAGACCGCGAGCCCGCGAGAGTTCAGCCGCCCAGAGCTGGGCATCGTCCATCCCTGCCATCAGGACCCCGCTGCAGAGGGTCTTGGCCACGTAGGCCGATCCAGCCTGGGCCAGAACGAGCCGGGCGCGAACCTGGATGTAGAGCGTCGCTGCGACCGTCCCTGACAGCCCGAGCAGCACCATCGAGGCCAAGACCATGCCTCGCCGCGTTCGTAGCCAGGTCCGGCAGCGATGAAGCATTTCGGGATCGTGTTGAATTTGGGATGGTTTCTTGCCCCGTTGTTGGCAACAGTGTGGGCGTGGTCAGGCCATGACCATGGCTCAGAGGGCCGCTGGCCCTGATTCATGCCGTCAGGCAGAGTTCTCCAGGGTTTCACGCGTTGTTTCCTGGAAGACCTTGACCCGGCCCCATGGCGCAGGCCACTGATCTGACCCTCCTCAAGCCCATCCCGTGGTTTCCGGGGCTCTCCCTGCCGGAACTCCTTGCTGCGGATGGCTGCTCTCAACAGGATCAGCCCCTGCTGCTGGCCGTGAATCGTGGGGCTGGCATCAGCGCTCCCCTGCTGGCTGGTTTGGTCTGCACGCTGACGGCAGAGGAGAACCGCCGCCTTGGCGGCTTTCGCCACAAGGCGGATCAGGATCGCTTTCTGCTGGGCCGTGGCCTGCTGCGCCAGATGTTGGCTCTCTGGATGGATCAGCAGCCGCAGCACGTGGCGATCGCCCTGGGTCCGCGAGGCAAGCCCTATTGCCCCGGGGGGCCGCAGTTCAATGTCAGCCATTCCGGGGATCTGATTCTCCTGGCCCTCCACCGCTGCCGGCCTTTGGGGGTCGATGTGGAGCAGGAGCGGCCGGCGCTCAACTGGCAACCCATTGCGCGCCGCCTGTTGTCGAGCCAGCAGGTTGACGCCCTCCTGCAGCAGCCTGTTGCAGAGCAGGCCACGGCCTTTCTTCAGGCCTGGTGTCATCTGGAAGCCGAACTGAAGGCCGGTGGCTGGGGCCTGGCCGCGCCACCTGTGGGCGGATCGGCCTGCCTGATGGGCCACTGGCGGCTCTGCCTCGGCAGGGGCTATGTGGGGGCCCTGGCTGCCGGCCAAGCGTCAGATCCCTCGCTGAACGGCTGAGGCCGATGCGCTGCAATGGCCTCAGGCTTCGTCGTTGGGCGAGCCGCTCGACAGACCCTGTTGCCTCCCGATGCCTCCCGCCAATGCTGCGGCTGATCTGCCCAGCACCTTCCAGGATCGGAAGGATTTGGAGCAGACCATCACCGAACTGTTCCCCACGGCCTGGGGTGGGTTGAGCCCGATCCGCGGCGGCGGCGTGGCTGCCCTGGCCCAGCTCGCCCAGCTGGATCCGATCGCCTATGGCTGCAGCCGCAACCACATCGACGGCGCCGTGAGCGGCCTCTCGCCCTACATCCGCCATGGGGTGCTCAGTCTGGCTGAGGTGCGCGACGCGGTGTTCCGCTGGCTGGAGGAGCGGGGCTACGGACGCAGCGGACCGCGGGCTGAGGGCCGGCAACTTGCCGGCAAGTTGATCAATGAGCTTTGCTGGCGCGACTATTGGCAGCTGCTCTGGAAGCAGAGAGGCGATGCCATCTGGAACGACCAGGAGCCCCTCAAGACGGGTCATCCCCCCGGCCGCTATGCGGTCGCGCTTCCCGCTGATATCGCGGCGGGCCGCACCGGTCTGGCCTGCATGGATGCCTTCGCTGGGGAGCTGCTGGGGCGCGGCTGGCTTCACAATCACGCTCGGATGTGGCTCGCCAGCTATGTGGTGCACTGGCGCCAGGTGCAGTGGCAGGCGGGCGCCCGCTGGTTTCTGCAGCACCTGCTGGATGGAGATCCGGCCAGCAACAACCTCAGTTGGCAGTGGGTGGCGAGCAGCTTCAGCCAGAAGCCCTACATCTTCAACCGCGCCAACCTGGAACGCTTTGCGGGAGACCGCCACTGTCGCGGCTGCCTGCTGGCTGGGGCCGGCTGTCCTTTCGAGGCCAGCTATGAAACCCTGCAGCAACGGCTGTTCGCTCCCTCGCCGGTGGGCCTGGATCAGAGCCTCCCAGCACCGGTGCAGCGACTCGCGGCTCCCGCTCCGCCTACGAGATCAGGCCCACCGCTCGGCCGCCCGCTGGTGTGGGTGCACGGTGAGGCGCTGGGGCCCGCCAACCCTGCCCTGCGCGCCTGGCCCGAGGCGCCGGCGCTGTTCGTGTTCGACACCTCCCTGATCGCGGCCTCTGGCCTCAGCCTCCAACGGCTGGGCTTCCTCTACGAATGCGCCCTGGAGCTGCCGGTGAGCCTCAGGCAGGGGGATGTGGCCGAGCAGGTGCTTGCCTTCGCCGCTCGTCATGGGGCTGATGGCGTGGTCACCTCCGCTGCAGTGGATCCCCGCTTCGAGTTGATCCGTCGCAGGATTGCCGCGGTACTGCCCGTGAAGGTGCTGGAGCCGGAACCCTTTGTGCGGCTGGAGTCGCCCCCCGATCTGCGCCGTTTCTCGCGCTACTGGCGCCAGGCCGAGCCCCTGGTGTGGCGCCGCTTCCTCCCGGGCTGATGAGCTCAAGCCCTGGGCTCAATCCCCGGGTTCCGTGGCCTCCTTGAGAAAGGCCTCCTCCTGCTCGAGCACGGCGGCGGGATCGCTGAGCAGATCCGGCTCCTCCAGCAGCGGGAAGGCCTCCACCTGCACCTGTTCGGGTGTCAGGGGCGGCTCCAGCCAGCGGAAGCTGCGCTTGGGATCGGCCTCCTGACAGAGGGCCTCACTCTGCTGGCGCAGGGCCCGGCGCACATCGCTGCGGGCCACGGCATCGAAGAACTCCTGGCGGCTGGCCAGCCCCGAACTGAACGGAGCCGTGCCGTTGCCGTTGAACAGCCGCGCCGGGTCGGGCGTCCAGCGGGGCTGGCAGATGCCGCTCTCGCGGGTGTCGGTGTCGATCCAGATGTGCAGGCCGTAGCCATCGGGCTGGCTCACCACCGCCAGGCCGTCGTGGGGCACGCTGCGCTGCAGGGGGAAGATCGCCCAGCTGGCCTGGCGGTGGGCCGGCACGCAGCCGGCGCTGAGCAGCAACCCCGCCAGAGCCGCGCTGGCCTGCAGGGAAGAGGTCTTTAGCGTGAGGGCAGGCATCGATGAAGGAACAGGCCCATGGCGCTGACGCCGTCCACCATGCTGCCGTTGGGCACGCCCCTGCCGTTCGGAGTGATCAGCGCCCAACTGGCCACTGGTGCTGCCCAGCAGGTGAGTGGCGAACCGCTCGACCTCGATGGCCTGGCCAGGGGGCCCGTGTTGGTGTTGTTTCTGTGTGAACACTGCCCCTTCGTGAAGCACGTGGAACAGGAGCTCAGCCGCCTGCAGGCGGATGTGGCCGGCCCACCGCCGCGGCTGCGGATCCTGGCGATCTCGAGCAACAGCCTGCAGACCCACCCCCAGGACGGCGCCGAGGGTCTCAGGGCCCAGGCGGCTCGCCACGGCTGGACCTTCCCCTACCTGCTGGATGGCCACCAGGAGATCGCCCGGGCCTTCCGGGCCGCCTGCACCCCCGATCCCTACCTCTTCGCCCCGGCCGCCGACGGCGCTCTGCGGCTGGTGTATCGCGGCCAGCTCGATGACAGCCGCCCCGGCCAGGGCCGGCCCGCTGATGGCAAAGATCTGCGCGCTGCCCTCGCGGCCCTTGAGGCTGGAGGCACTCCGGCAGGGGAGCAGCGCCCCGCCATCGGCTGCAACATCAAGTGGCATCCAGGTTCAGAACCGGAATGGGCCCGCTGATCCCTGCCGCTCATTGCGTTTATGGTGAGCCGCATGCAGGTGCCACCCTTCAGCCTCGGTGAGCAGATCCAGGAGCTGGGTGGTGCCCTCGATGACGCCGTGTTGACCGTGCTGCGTAGCGGCCAGTACATCGGCGGCCCCACCATCGCCGCCTTTGAGGCCGCCTTTGCCGAGGCCTGCAGCGTGCCCCACGCGGTGGGCTGCAACAGCGGCACCGACTCCCTGGTGCTCGCCCTGCGCGGCCTCGGCATCGGCCCCGGCGATGAGGTGATCACCGCCTCCTTCAGCTTCTTCGCCACCGCCGAGGCGATCAGTGCCGTGGGGGCCACCCCGGTGTTCGTGGACGTGGACCCCGCCAGCTACCTGATCGATCTGGACCTGATCGAGGCAGCGATCACGCCGGCCACGAGGGCCTTGCTGCCCGTGCATCTGTTCGGCCGGCCGGTGGACATGGAGCGCATTGGCGCCATCGCTGCGCGCCATGGCCTCAAGGTGGTGGAAGACTGCGCCCAGGCCACCGGCGCCCGCTGGGCCAACCGGCCGGTGGGCAGCTGGGGCGATGCGGGCTGCTTCAGCTTCTTTCCCACCAAGAACCTTGGCGCCGCCGGCGATGGCGGCGCCGTGGTGTGCCGCGATGGGGCGCTGGCCCAGCGGGTGCGGGAGCTGGCGGTGCACGGCATGCCGCGCCGCTACCTGCACACCGATCTCGGCTACAACAGCCGCCTCGATGCCCTGCAGGCGGCGGTGCTGGCCGTGAAGCTGCCCCACCTGAGCCGCTGGCTGGAGAGCCGCCGGGCCATCGCTTCCCGCTACCTCAGCCAGCTGGCGGGGCTGCCCGGGGTGGCCCTGCCGGCGGCCGGGCCTGAGGGCCACAGCTGGAACCAGTTCGTGCTGCGGGTGCCGGCCTGCCCGATCGGCGCCCCGGCCTGTGGCGCCCGCGGAGAGGCGCCCTGCGACCCCGCTGCCAACACGGACGCGTTCGGCCTGCCGCAGGGCCGCTGCCGCGACTGGCTCAAGCAGCAGCTTCAGGAGGCGGGCGTGAGCACGATCATCTACTACCCGATTCCCATTCACCGCCAGCCGGCCTATGCCGCCCTGGGCTATGGGCCCGGCAGCCTGCCGGTCACCGAGCGGCTCTGCGCCGAGGTGCTGAGCCTGCCGATCTTCCCGGAGCTCTCCCAGGCCCAGCAGCAACGGGTGGTAGAGGCCCTGGGCCAGCTGCTGGCGCGCCCCGGCGACGCTGCCGCGCCCAGCAGCCTGCCGGATCGGGCCAGCTGCGCGGTCTGAACCCAAATCTGCAGGTGCCGTGTTCAACGATTAGCAAGCCGAGGCGCTTGTCGTCTACCAAGCCTCGTAGGGCGAGCGCTGCATAGAGCTTGCCCATCTTCTTTGGGGCAGCCCTCGGTTAACAATTAGCGCCCCAGTGCCGCAACCAGCCCCTTGAACCTGGCCTGCTGTTCTTTGTGGTTCACGATCGTTTCCGGGTAGCCGCGCCGCTCCAGAGGTGCGATGGCACCGCTGATCAGATCGGCCGTGGCCACATGGCGCAGCTCCGGCAGCCAGGTGCGGATGTAGTGGGCCTCCGGGTCGAACTTGGCGGCCTGGGTGAAGGGGTTGAAGATACGCAGCGGTTTGGGGTCCATGCCGCTGCTGGCGCTCCACTGCCAGCCGCCGTTGTTGGCGGCCAGGTCGCCATCCACCAGATGGCGCATGAACTGGCGTTCGCCCATCCGCCAGTCGCAGATCAGATCCTTCACCAGGAAGGAGGCCACGATCATGCGGCAGCGGTTGTGCATCCAGCCGCTGGCGTTGAGCTGCCGCATCGCCGCATCCACGATCGGCACGCCGGTGAGGCCTTCGCACCAGGCCTGGAACCGGCCTGCATCGTTCTCCCAGGGGAAGCGCTGCCACTGGGCCCGGTAGGGCCCATCGGCCAGCTCCGGGAAATGGAACAGGGCCTGCTGATAGAACTCGCGCCAGGCCAGCTCCTGTTCCCACACTGTGATCGATTGCTCGGCCTCGCTGCTGCGGGCCAGCTCGCGAGCCTGCTGGGCGGCGGCCCAGGCCTGGCGCGGGCTGAGCGTGCCGAACTTCAGCGCCGCGCTCAGCCCGGAGGTGCCGGCCTCACCGGGCAGGTTGCGGCCCGGCTCGTAGCCCAGCAGCGGCCCGCCATCGCAGAAGGCCTGCAGCTGCTCGAGGGCGGCGGCTTCGCCGGGGCGGCAGGGGCAGAGATCGCTGCCCGTGAAGCTGTGGGGCAGATGGAGCCCGGTGTGGGGATCGGGGCGCACGAGCGCCAACGCTTCGTTGGCGCCCTCCAGCAGCGCTGCCAGCTGGGACGGAGCCAGATCGAGCAGAGCGCTGGGCGCTTCCACGGGCTCCAGGCCGCCGCTGCTGGCGTGCCCCTGGCCGGAGCGGGCTGCCACCTGAGCGCGCCAGTTGCGCCAGAAGGGGCCATACACCCGGTAGGGATCACCCTGGCCGGTGCGCAGCGCCTCCGGCGGGATCAGCACTTGGTCCCAGTCCACCAGCAGCCGCTGACCCTGGTTCTGCAGGGCCGCCGCCACCCGTCGGTCGCGCTCGCGGCCGTAGGGCTCCACATCCTTGTTCCAGGCCACCACCGCCGCGCCCAGCTGCCGGGCCAGGGCCGGCAGCACCAGCGCCGGCTCGCCCCGCAGCACCAGCAGCCGGCTGCCGGCCTGGCGCCAGCGCTGCTCCAGCTCCCTGAGGCTCTCGGCCAGGAACCACAGCCTGGCGGGGGCCAGGTCCGGCGCCTCCAGCAGGCCTGGATCCAGCACGAACACGCCTGTGACGGCCGGGGTGGCCCGCGCCGCGGCGGCCAGGCCGAGGTTGTCGGCCAGGCGCAGGTCGCGGCGGTGCCAGAACAGCCAGCGCTCAGAGCCAGCTCCCGCCGCCGCCATCAGAGCCCCAGCAGCTGCTTGGCCCGCAGCCAGGCGCTCACGCTCTTGCCATCGAGGTATTCATCGCCGCTGGCCAGGGCCGCCTCCAGCTCCTCGGGCTGCAGCAGCAGCACCTCCAGGTCTTCGTCGTCGTCGCCGGCAGGCTGATCGGTGAGGGCCGTGAGCTGGCGGGCCAGGAAGAGGTGGATCACCTCATCGGAATAGCCGGGGCAGGGCAGCAGGGTGCCGAGCGGATCCCAGCGTTCGGCGGCATAGCCCGCCTCCTCCTGCAGCTCCCGGCGCATCGTGCTCAGGGGCGTTTCGCCCGGATCCAGGGTGCCGGCGGGGAACTCCAGCAGCCTGGTAGCCACCGCGAAGCGGTACTGGCGCAGCAGCACCAGGCGGCCGTCGTCGAGCACCGGCACCGCCAGGGAGGCTCCCGGGTGGCGAATCACGCCGAAGCTGGCCTCAAGGCCCATGGGCAGCGCCACCCGGTTCACCTCAAAGCGCAGCTTGCGGGCCTGCAGGGTGGCGATGGTGTCGAGATGGCGCGCGGGCTCGGGAGCGGGCAGGGGCGCCATGGCAAGCGAGGTGGGGTTGGTCCCCAGCATGGCGCTCGGGGGCGATCAGCAGCCCTCAGGGTTGTTGCCAGGCCGTCCAGCGCCCGTTGCGGTAGGCCGGCGCCCAGCCTTCGGGCCCGCTGTGTTGGGAGCTGGTGATCAGCACGCTGGCGCCCTGGTCGTCGGCCAGGCGGCCCAGGGCGGCCGGCGGCAAGGCGCCGTAGGCCGCCAGCAGCCGATCGCGGGCCTGCCAGCCGCCCGGGCCTTGCCACACCCCGCGATCGCCGCCGGCGAGGGCCGTGAGGCGGTCAAACCAGGTCTGAAGGGCCAGGGCGGAAGTGGGGATCTGCTTGAACTGCACGAAGCCGGGCCGGCCCGTCTGCAGGGAGAGGTCCTCAAAGCCGGAAGGTGGTGCCAGCACCAGAGCGCTCCTGGGGGTGTGGCCCCGGATCCAGGCGTACAGCTCCGCCTGCTCCGGGCTGGCCACGAACTGGCGCGGCCAGCCCGCCGCCGCCGTGGGCAGCTCGCGGGCCAGGCCCCCCAGGCTGATCAGCAGAACCACTACCACCAGTGCCGCCTGCAGCCGCCGCTGGGCTTTCCGGCCCGGCCCCCAGCGGCGCACGGCTCTGACCAGGACGGCGGCCAGCAGCAGCCACAGGCCCAGCATCAGCAGCGTGTCGGCCAGGCGGAAGGGGTAGAGGCTGAGCAGGGCGTGCTTCGGGGCGGCGGGGAGGCGGCTGGCCAGCAACCCCAGCAGCGCCAGGGGCCAGCTCATCGCCACCCAGAGAGCGAGGTCACGGCTGGCCCTCTGGCACGGATCGTGTTGCTGCAATGGCCCCTGCCAACGCGGGCGCCACCGCCCTGGCCACCAGCCGCCAGCCGCCACGGCCGTCAGCACGAACAGCCCCAGCAGCAGAGCGATGCGGGCCCAGTCGCCCGCCGACCAATCGCTCGGCAGCAGGTGGTGGGGATTGCGCAGCACCACGTAGATCCAGCCCGCGGAGGGCAGGGAGGCGCTGCTGTGAGGGGTCGCTGTGACGCTGGGCGCCAGCAGCTTCTGGGCCACGGCCAAGCCCGCCGGCAGCCCCATCAGCACCGCCCCGGCGCTCCAGCGGCCCAGTCCAGCCCAGCCCAGCTCGCGCCTGGTTCTGGTCTCCAGCACCAGCCTGGCCAGCGCCATCCCCGCCAGCGACGCCACCGCGAAGCTCCCCACCAGCAGGTGGAAGGAGCAGGCCAGGCCGCTGTAGAGCCCGCAGCGCCACCAGCGCCGCTCACGCCAGGCCGCGTAGGCCAGCAGCACGGCGGCGTAGGCGAAGGTTTTCGGCTCGGCGCTGCCCACCATCCACTCGGCAGCCACCACCCCCTGCTGCAGGCTGAACAGAGCCGCCGCCAGGGCCGCCAGCGCCGGCGTCAGCCCAAGCGGCACGGTGAGGCCCGCCAGGGCCCAGGCCCAGGCCCCGTAGCCCAGCAGCCGCACCAGCAGCGAGCCCGGCACGAAGCCCAGCAGGATCACAATCCGGCCGCTCAACTGCTGGAACAGCCACTGGTAGCCCTGGCTGTTGTTCAGGTACCAGTCCGTGGGGATCCAGCCGGGTTCGATGGCCTGTCGGGCCAGGGCCAGCTTGCCGGCCTCGTTGTCGCCCAGATTGCCGCCGAACAGGGCCAGGGCCGTGATCACCAGGCCGATGGCCAGGGCGCTGCGCCAGCGGCTGGGTGGATGGGAGCTGGTGATCGGGGCAGTGGGAACGGTTGCTCCATTGAAGAGGGCCGTCGTTGCCCTGGCCGTCTTCCGCATCACCCGCGTCCGTGGCACCCGGGCCAGCCTCACTCCGGCCAGCCCACCTGGGGGGCCAGCCGTTGCGGTGGCGGGCTGCCGTCATCTTGCCCAGCAGCGAGCAGCTCGGCCAGCAGCTCGTCCACCCGGCGCCCGGCATCTGGCGGCACCAGCTCCGGTGCCAGGGCCGCCAACGGCGCCAGCACGAAGGTGCGCTCCAGGTAGAGCGGATGGGGCAGCCACAGGGCGGCGCTCTGGCGCCGATGGCCGCCGCACCAGAGCAGATCGAGATCGAGGCTGCGCGGCCCCCAGGGCTGCAGCCGCTGCCGGCCGAAGGCCGCCTCCAGGCTCTGCAGGGCCAGCAACAGCCGCAGCGGATCGCCCCCGCTCGGCGCCCCCGCCGCGCCTTCGTCGTCAGGGCCGCTGGCCAGCAGCACCGCATTGAGATAGGGCGGCTGGCCGGCTGGCCCCCCCACGGGAGCGGTGCGGAACAGCGGCGACCAGCGCAGCCGCCAGGAGCCCACCGCCGGATCCGCCCCGGCCCAGTGCTGCAGCACCTGGCTCAGCAGCGGCCGTACCGCCGTGAGGGTGGCCAGCGGGTCGCCCAGGTTGGCCCCCAGGGCGATGGCCGTGGAAGGCCCGGGCGCCGCGGTGCTGGCAGCGGCTGGATTCACCCCGCCTGCGTTCAGGGCTCCCCCAGGAAATCGCGCTTGCCCAGCACCACGCCGTTGTGGCGCAGGATCCCGTAGGCGGTGGTGGTGTGGAAGTAGACGTTGGGCAGCACGAAGCCGGAGAGGAATGGCCAGCCGATCATGGTGATGCTCTGCCCGCGGCCGATCGGCACGCTCACCTCCCGCTCGGCGCTGTCCTCCAGCTGGTTGGGGGCGTAGCCGCCCAGCTCGTTGACGGCGGCCTCGAGGCGCTCGATCAACTGCGCAAAGGTGGTCTCGTCATCGGCCACGGCGACGGCCTCCACGCCGGCGAGGCGGGCCACCCCGCGGCGGGCGATGTCGGCGGCGATCTGCACCTGCCGGGTCAGAGGGAACATGTCCGGGTAGAGGCGGCTGGCCAGCAGCACGGCCGGATCGATGCCGCCGGCCTCGGCGTGCGCCTCCGCCTTGGCCAGCACCGCCGCCAGGTTGGTGAGGGTGCGCTGCAGGGGCGGCACGGCGGCCGCATGCATGGAGAGGGACATGATTCGGCCCGGCCGGTGAGCAGATCCTGAGGCTAAGGGCTGTGCCGTTGTCGAGTTCCCGCAGGCCCATCGGCCAGACTGACTTCCCTCCCCCTCCGGCCCGCGCCCCATGGTTGTCAGCGGCTCAGCAGCGTCTCCGGCTCCGGCCGGCCAGGGTGCTGATCGCTCCTTCCCGCTGGCGGCGATCACCGGCCACGGCACCCTCAAGCTCGCCCTGCTGCTGGCCGCCGTGGATCCGGGCCTCGGCGGCGTGGTGATCGCCGGCGGCCGCGGCACCGGCAAGTCGGTGCTGGCCCGGGGCCTGCACGCCCTGCTGCCGCCCATCGACGTGCTCGATCTGGGCGGCGCGGCGGTGCAGGCCCTCAACGTGGATCCCCAGCGTCCCGACGACTGGAACGAGGCCGTGCGCGAGCGGCTGCAGCAGCTGGGCGCCGACCCCAGTGGCCGCGACACCCAGGCCCTGCTGCCCACCCGTGTGATCCCCGCCCCCTTCGTGCAGGTGCCGCTGGGCATCACCGAAGACCGGCTGCTGGGCTCAGTGGATGTGGCCGCCTCCCTGGCCAGCGGCCAGGCGGTGTTCCAGCCGGGGCTGCTGGCCGAGGCCCACCGCGGCGTGGTGTACGTGGATGAGCTCAACCTGCTCGATGACGGCGTCACCAACCTGCTGCTGGCGGCGGTGGGCAGCGGCGAGAACCGCATCGAGCGTGAGGGCCTCAGCCTGGCCCACCCCTGCCGCTGCCTGCTGATCGCCACCTTCAACCCCGAGGAGGGGGCGGTGCGCGACCACCTGCTCGATCGCTTCGCCATCTGCCTCAGTGCCAACCAGGCACTGGAGCTGGAGCAGCGGGTGGCGATCACCCGCTCCGCCCTCGACCATGCCGAGTCGGGCCAGGATTTCCGGGGCCGCTGGCAGGAGGAGACCGACGCCCTCGCCACCCAGCTGCTGCTGGCCCGCCAGTGGCTGCCCGATGTGCAGATCAGCCGCGAGCAGATCGCCTACCTGGTGACCGAGGCCCTGCGCGGCGGTGTGGAGGGCCACCGCTCCGAGCTCTACGCCGTGCGCGTCGCCCGGGCCCATGCCGCCCTCAGTGGCCGCGATCGCGTCGAGGCCGACGACCTGCAGGTGGCCGTGCGGCTGGTGATCGCCCCGCGGGCCCTGCAGCTGCCGCCCCCTGATCCCGACCAGCCCCTGGAGCCGCCGCCGCCACCGCCGCCCCAGGGCGAGCAGCCGCCGGAGCAGCCGCCCGAACCCGACCAGAGCGAGCCGGAGCCCGAGGACAACACTGATCCCGAGCAGCCCGACCAGGAGGACGACAGCCCCGAGGACCAGGCGCCCCCCTCGGTGCCGGAGGAGTTCATGCTCGATCCCGAGGCCGTGGCGATCGATCCCGAGCTGCTGCTCTTCGGTGCCGCCAAGGCCCGCTCCGGCGGCAGCGGCAGCCGGGCCGTGGTGTTCAGCGACTCCCGCGGCCGCTACGTGAAGCCGATGCTGCCCCGCGGTCCGGTGAAGCGCATCGCCGTGGATGCCACCCTGCGGGCTGCGGCCCCTTATCAGAAGAGCCGCCGCGAGCGCCAGCCCCACCGCAAGGTGGTGGTGGAGGACGGCGACCTGCGGGCCAAGCAGCTGCAGCGCAAGGCCGGTGCCCTGGTGATCTTCCTGGTGGATGCCAGCGGCTCGATGGCCCTCAACCGCATGCAGAGCGCCAAGGGCGCCGTGATCCGGCTGCTCACGGAGGCCTACGAAAACCGCGACGAAGTCGCCCTGATCCCCTTCCGCGGCGAGCAGGCCGAGGTGCTGCTGCCGCCCACCCGCTCGATCACCGCTGCCCGCCGCCGGCTCGAAGCGATGGCCTGCGGCGGCGGCTCACCCCTGGCCCACGGCCTCTCCCAGGCGGCCCGGGTGGGGGCCAACGCCCTGGCCACGGGCGACCTGGGCCAGGTGGTGGTGGTGGCGATCACCGATGGCCGCGGCAACGTGCCCCTGGGCCGCTCCCTGGGGCAACCGGAGCTGGAGGGGGAGGAGCCAGTGGACCTCAAGGAGGAGGTGAAGCAAGTGGCCAGCCGCTACCGCGCCCTCGGCCTCAAGCTGCTGGTGATCGACACCGAGCGCAAGTTCATCGGCAGCGGCATGGGCAAGGAGCTGGCCGAGGCTGCCGGCGGCAAATACGTGCAGCTGCCCAAGGCCAGCGATCAGGCCATCGCCGCCATCGCCATGGAGGCGATCAACGCGGTGTAGGCATCGGGAAGGCCTCGGGAGCCTGGCCGGGCGCGATCGAGCGCCGCGGAGTGGCTTGGCCGTTCCGCGCTTTGTCGCCGCCGCTGGCCGCATCCGCTGCAGGTTCCCGGGCGGCCCCCGTCTGGGCGGGGTAGAGCTCCTCAAAGAACTTGCCCAGGCCCACGGTCACATTGCGCAGCCCATCCATAAAGCGGGGATCGGAGGTGAGCTGGTTCACATCCCCGCCCACGGCGTCCCAGCGGGCTGTGAGCTGTTCAGCGTTGCTCACCGTCCGCTGCAGTTCGGCCACGGTCTTGGGATTGTCCAGGGCGGCAACCAGCCGTCGCAGGTGGGCTGAGCTGGCATTGAGGTTGGCGATGGTGGGCTGGGCATCCTGCACCGATCGATCCAGGCTGTTCACCAGCGATTCGCCCTGACCCACCAGCACCTGGCCATCCTTCAGGAAGGCGGTGGCCTGCTTGGAGGTCTGATCCACGCTGATGGCCACCCCGGCCAGTTTCTGGATCAGCTGCTCCCGGTCGCCCTGCTCCAGCAGTTGCTGCATCAGGTTGGTCACGGTCGACAGGCTGGCAGCCTCACTGCCTTTGATCGAGGAGCCGTCGCAGAGCATCTGCTCGCGAGGACAGTCGGGCGATCGGGGCGGTGGCGCCGAGGCGTTCGGGGCTGGTCCGGTGCTGATCAGGGCCACCTGGGCCTCGCCGCCCAGCAGCGATCCCTGCACCACCTCAGCCCTGACCGGCAGGGAGAGTCTCAGGCTGGGATCGGTGATCTCCAGGTCGGCCTCCACCGCCCCCGGGGTGACGCGCACGGAGCGCACGCTGCCCACCATCACCCCTCGGTACACCACCGGGGAGCGTGCGGCGAGCCCCGAGGCCTGCTGGAAGCTGGCGTTCAGCGTCCAGAACTGGCGGGTGAGGGAGAGGCCCCGCAGCCAGAACGAGAAGCCCACCGCCGAAACGATCGCTCCCACCAGGGAGAATCCCACGATCGCCTCACGCACAGAGCGGCGCATTGCTCAGGCCTCTGCAGGCTGGATGGGCCCGCGCAGGCTACCGCTCCTGAACTGCATCACATAGGGATTGTCGGTGTGGCGGTAGGCCTCCAGATCGCCGGCCCAGCGAAAAATGCCGTCGTAGAGCATCACGATCTGGCCGCCGGTGCGCTCGATCGTGCTGTGCACGTGGCTCACCACCACGGAGCTGGCCTGGGCCACGGCTGTGGTGCGCACGATCAGATCCTCGATGCGGGTGCAGGCCACCGGATCCAGCCCGGCCGTGGGTTCATCGAACAGCAGCAGGGGCATCTGGGGCGAGTCCAGCAGCTGGGGGGCCGGAATCAGGGCGCGGGCAAAGCTCACCCGCTTCTGCATACCGCCGCTCAGTTCCCCCGGCAGCCGCTCCTCGATCCCACTCAGCCCCACGGCCTCCAGGGCTTCCGCCACCCGCTGGCGGATCTTGCCCTCCTTGAGCCGGCCGTAGCGATAGAGCAGGAAGCCCACGTTCTCGCGCACCGTGAGGGAGCCCAGCAGGGCCGGGTTCTGGAACACCAGCCGCACGTCGGGCGGGTTCTCCTGATCGATGCGCAGGTAGGTCTGGGGCTCGCCGTGCAGCAGCAGGCTGCCACTGCTGGGCAGCAGCAGGCCGGCGAGCAGCCGCAGGATCGTCGACTTGCCCGCCCCTGAGGGCCCCACCACCACCAGCTGCTCGCCGGGCAGCAGGCTGAGGTTCACGCCATCCAGCACGGTGGTGCTGCCCCAGCGCATGCTGAGGTTGCGGAGTTCGGCCAGGGGTGGGGCTGGGGAGTCCAGCGGCGGCAGCGCAATCACCTCTCATCTTCGCGCCTGCAGCCCGATCTACACTGGATTGGCTCCTTGAGCACAGTCCCACGCCCTCGTCTTCCCCTGCGCCGGCTTCCAGGCCGCGGCGGCCCCGCCGGCTCAGACCACGGGCCAGCTGGGTTGGCCGGGGGGAGCTGCGCCAGCGCGATCTGGTCAGCCGTTCGCGGCGCGCGGTGCGCTGGCTCCAGCCCGGCCTGGTGGTGAAACGCTGGGTGCTCACCTCGGGGCTGGGCCTGTTGATCGCCCTGTTGGGGGCCGCGGTGTGGGCCGATCTGCAGCCCATCTACTGGACCATCGCCGGCATCCAGTGGCTGCTCAAGAACCTCACCACCGTGCTGCCGAGGGGGATCACCGGGCCGTTGGTCCTGGCGATCGGCGCCGCCATGATCTGGCTGGGACAGAGCCGCAGCTTCGGCGCCATCCAGCAGGCCCTCGCCCCGGATCGGGGCACCCATCTGGTGGATGCCCTCGCTGCCCAGGGCCGCCTCAACCGCGGTCCCAGCATTGTGGCCGTGGGCGGCGGCACCGGCCTCTCCACCCTGCTCAGTGGCCTGAAGCGCTACAGCAGCAACCTCACCGCCATCGTCACCGTTGCCGATGACGGCGGCAGCAGCGGTGTGCTGCGCCGCGAACTGGGGGTGCAGCCCCCGGGTGACATCCGCAACTGCCTGGCCGCCCTGGCCCGGGAGGAGCCCCTGCTCACCAGACTCTTCCAGTACCGCTTCCAGTCGGGTGTGGGGCTGGAGGGGCACAGCTTCGGCAACCTCTTTCTCTCGGCCCTCACGGCGATCACCGGCAGCCTCGAGTCGGCGATCACCGCCAGCAGCCGGGTGCTGGCGGTGCAGGGCCAGGTGGTGCCCGCCACCAATGCCGACGTGCGCCTCTGGGCAGAGCTGGAGAGCGGTGAGCGGATCGAGGGCGAATCGGCGATCGGCCATGCCCACAGCCCGATCGTGCGGCTGGGCTGCTCACCCGAGCGCCCGCCGGCCCTGCCCCGGGCGATCGAGGCCATCGCCCATGCCGACCTGATCGTGCTCGGCCCTGGCAGTCTCTACACCTCACTGCTGCCCAACCTGCTGGTGCCGGAGCTGGTGGCGGCGATCGCCCGCAGCAAGGCGCCCCGCCTCTACATCTGCAACCTGATGACCCAGCCCGGCGAGACCGACCACCTCGATGTCGAGGGGCACCTGCGCGCGATCGAGGCCCAGCTCGGCAGCCTCGGTGTCGAGCAACGGTTGTTCAATGCCGTGCTGGCCCAGGAGAACCTGGCCGACACGCCGCTGCTGGATCGCTACCGCCAGAAAGGGGCCGAACCGGTCCGCTGCGAAGCCCGCAAGCTGCAGCGCCAGGGCTATCAGGTGATGCAGGCACCCCTGCAGGGGCTCGGCCCACCGCCACGCTGCGCCACGACCCCCGCAGCCTGGCTCTGGCGGTGATGCGGTTCTATCGCAGCTACCGCAGCAACAACCTGCGGCGGGCGAGGGCCCAGCGCCAGGATCCCTGAGCCAGCCAGGTAGCCTCCGGCCATGGCGGCTTCTGACCACCACTTTCTGCACCTGCCCGGCCACCACCTGCTCTATGGGCGCGTGCCCAAGGCGGCCAACAGCAGCGTCAAGGCGGCCCTCACCCGACTGATCCGACCGGAGCTGCAGCGCAACCGCCATGGCCTGGGCCAGCGGTTGCTGCGGGCGCTGCAGCCCCATCGCTCCTGGCAATCCCTCTCCTCCCAGGTGGACCAGTTCTGGGATCTGCTGCCGAGCAGCATCGCCCGCCCCGTGGACCGCGCCACCGCCAGACAGCTGCGGGCGCACTGCTTCAGCTTCGCGGTGGTGCGCAACCCCTTTGATCGCCTGCTCTCGGCCTACAACAACAAGGTGATCGAAAACCCCAGCTGCACGGCCCGGCTGCGGGCCATCGGCGTGGAGCGGGGCATGGCGCTGCCCCAGTTCATCGAGCGCCTCTGCGCAGCGGATTCGGCGGCTCTCGATGTGCACGTGCTGCCCCAGGCGGAGATCCTCTGCCTTGACGCGGAGCCCCTGCCCACCTGGGTGGCCTATGCCGAGAGCCTGGAGCTGCATTGGCCCTTCCTGGTGCAGCGGGCCCGCCGCGCCGGCGTGCCGGGCCTGATGCGTCAGCTGCCGGACAAGAACAGCCGCCGCCAGGGCCAGAGCACCGATCTCGAGCAACTGCTGGCCCAACCGCAGCTCGTGCAGCTGCTGCGCCAGCGCTACGCCGACGACTTCAGCTTCTTCTACCCCTGGCTGCTGGAGGGGAACCTGACAGTGGCGCAGGTGCGGCAGGGCGGCCCGCGCCGGCCGCGCCACTTCGTGCCGGCTCAGTAGGCGTCCTGCATCTCGTAGAAGTCAGGCTGCACGTAGTCCTTGCGGAGCGGCCAGCCCTTCCAGTCCTCCGGCATCAGCAGCCGTTTGGGATGGGGATGGCCTTCGAACTGGATGCCGTACATGTCGAAGGTCTCGCGCTCCTGCCAGTCGGCGCCGCGGAACAGGCCGTAGAGGCTGGGGATGGTGAGGGCGCCGTCGCGAGCCAGGAACACCTTGAGGCGCACCTCCTGGGGCCGCACCTCGGCGGGCAGCTTGGCCAGGCCGGCGCTGCTGTCAGCGAGGACACCCAGCTTCACCAGGTGGTAGAAGCTCACCAGACGGCCGCCTGGCCCCTCGTCGTAGCCGCCCTGGCACTGCAGGTAGTCGAAGCCGTCGGCCTTGAGGGCGGTGGCCAGAAGTGGCAGGAAGGCCGGCTCCACGCCGAGCACTTCCACGCCGAGGTGATCCGGGGGCAGCACCGTGTGGTCAAAGCCCTGGCTCTGCAGCCACCGGCTCACTGGCCCGGGCTCCACGGAGGCGAGCGCTTCGGGGCTGGGGGCGGACTCAGGCATCGCTTGACTCGGCGGTGGGGCGGGGGCTCTCAGCAGCGGGCACGGGCTCCGTGCTGGCTGCCTCGGCTTCGAGGCTGCCGAGCGGCAGGCCGGCTGCGGCGGCCAGGGCCTGGCGCTGGGTTTCGGCCTCGAGATAGGCGCCGGTGACGATCGGCTCGACGGGCGTCATCTGGTGGGCCACGGTGCAGTAGCGGTGGGTGGGCCGCAGGTTGCCGCGCTCAGCCAGCGCCTCATTGCCCACCTTCTTGCGCAGCTTGATCACCGCATCGAAGATGGCCTCGGGCCGCGGCGGGCAACCGGGCAGGTAGAGGTCCACGGGAATCAGCTTGTCAACGCCCCGCACCGCGGTGGTGGAGTCGGCCGAGAACATGCCACCGGTGATCGTGCAGGCCCCCATGGCGATCACGTACTTCGGCTCAGGCATCTGCTCATAGAGGCGCACCAGGGCCGGGCCCATCTTCATGGTCACCGTGCCGGCCACGATCAGCAGGTCGGCCTGGCGCGGGCTGGAGCGGGGCACCAGCCGAAGCGGTCGAAGTCGAAGCGGGAGCCGATCAGGGCCGCGAACTCGATGAAGCAGCAGGCCGTGCCGTAGAGCAGGGGCCAGAGGCTGCTGAGACGGGCCCAGTTGTGCAGGTCATCGAGGGTCGTGAGAATCACGTTCTCCGACAGATCCGAGGTGACAGCCGGGCTGCCCACGGGGCCGCAACTGGCGGCACGCACGTCCCGCAGCGCGTCGATGCTGGGGCTGGTCTGGGGGGTGAGGGTCATGGGTTCCGTCAGCTCCACTCGAGGGCGCCTTTGCGCCAGGCATAGGCCAGGGCCACCACCAGGATGGCAATGAACACCAGGGCTTCAATGAAGGCCAGGAGCCCCAGCCGGTGGAAGGCCACCGCCCAGGGATACAGAAACACGGTCTCCACGTCGAAGATCACGAAGACCAGCGCAAACATGTAGTAGCGGATGTTGAACTGAATCCAGGCTCCGCCAATGGGCTCCATCCCGGATTCGTAGGTGATCTCCCGTTCGCCGCCGCGGCTGGTGGGCGACAGCAGCTTGTTGGCGACGAGGGCGAGCACGGGAACGGCAGCCGAAATCAGCAGAAAGCCGAGGAAGGCGTCGTAGCCGGAGAGCACGAACATGGGGGCGAGCCCAACGTGGCGCGCAGTCTGGCATCTGCAACCGGAAAGCCACGGCCTCGGTTGCAGCATGGTTCCTAGAGTCAGGTCCCCCAGCCCGACTCCGGTGACCGACGAGATCACTCCGCAGGGGCAGGAGATCCCTGCCCAGCAGCCGGCTGAGCCGGCCGCTTCTGCTCCGCAGGCGGTTCCGGCTGCACCGGACTCGGTTCCCGGCGAGCCCGTCGACGATCCCGACAGCCACCGCTTCGAGTGCCGCAGCTGCGGCTTCGTCTATGACCCGGCCGAGGGCGTCAGGAAACTGGCGATTGCCCCGGGGACGCCGTTTTCCGATCTCGACCCCGTTTCCTTTCGCTGCCCGGTGTGCCGCAGCAAGGTGGGGGCCTTCATGGACATCGGCCCGCGCAGCAAGCCCAGCGGCTTTGAGGAAAACCTCAACTTCGGCCTCGGGGTCAATCGGCTCACCCCGGGGCAGAAGAATGTGCTGATCTTCGGGGGATTCGCCCTGGCCTTCGCCTTTTTCCTCTCCCTCTATTCCCTGCGTTGATGCCCGCGCCGATGAACCGCTCCTCCTCCAGCTCCCCGCTCCGCCCCCGCCTGCTCTCCTCGCTGTGCTCCCTGCTGCTGGTGCTGGGGATCAGCCTGGGGCTGGGTGGCTGCGTCACCACCGGCCTGGCCCGCACGGTCGACAGTCCCTGGGAGTCCGTACCCCTCAACACCACGGCCAACCCGCTGGCCGTGGCCTTCTCCGACGCCGACCACGGCTTCCTGGTGGGCAGCAACCGGCTGATCCTGGAAACCAGCGACGGCGGTGCCAGCTGGGAGGAGCGGGCCCTCGATCTGCCCGATGAGGAGAACTTCCGCCTGATCAGCATCGACTTCCGCGGCGACGAGGGCTGGATCGTGGGCCAGCCAGGCCTGCTACTGCACAGCTCCGATGCCGGCCGCAACTGGAGCCGCCTGTTCCTCGACACCAAGCTGCCCGGCGAGCCCTACCTGGTCACGGCCCTCGGCCGGGACACGGCCGAACTGGCCACCAGCGTGGGAGCCATCTACGACACCAGCGATGGCGGTGCCAGCTGGCAGGCCCGGGTGGGGGATGCGGCCGGCGCCGTGCGCGAGCTGCGCCGCAGCCCCGATGGCCGCTATGTGAGCGTCAGCAGCCTGGGCAATTTCTTCTCCACCTGGAATCCCGGCCAGGAGGTGTGGCAGGTGCACCAGCGGGTGAGCAGCCAGCGCCTGCAGACCATCGGCTTCCGCCCTGACGGCACGCTCTGGATGCTGGCCCGCGGTGCCCAGATCCGCTTCGGCAGCGATCCCGCCGAGCCCGAGCAGTGGAGCAAGCCGGTGATCCCGATCACCAATGGCTACGGCTACCTCGACATGGCCTGGGATCCCCGTGGTGGGATCTGGGCCGGCGGCGGCAGCGGCACCCTGCTGGTGAGCAGCGACGACGGCCGCAGCTGGCAGCAGGACCCGGTGGGGGCCCAGGAGCCCTCCAACTTCACCCGCATCGTGTTCAGCCGCGACGGCAGCAAGGGCTTCGTGCTGGGCGAGCGCGGCTCGCTGCTGCGCTGGGTGGGCTGAGGGACGGCCCGCGATCCAGCGGCGTTTCTCAGGCTCGCCAACTTCTGTAACCAAGGGGGACGGCCGCTCCCGCAGGGCCAGACCCTCCCCCTAGGATCGCCGAGCTGAACGCTTGTCGCTATGGCTGCCGGCTCTACAGGGGAACGCCCGTTCTTCGAAATCATCACCAGCATTCGCTACTGGGTGATCCACGCGGTCACCTTGCCAGCGATCTTCCTTGCTGGCTTCCTGTTCGTGTCCACCGGCCTGGCCTATGACGCCTTCGGCACGCCTCGCCCCGACGCCTATTTCCAGGCCCAGGAGAGCAAGGCTCCCGTTGTGAGCCAGCGCTATGAGGGCAAGAGCCAGCTTGACCTGCGTCTGCCATAAATCCCCATGACCCAGTCTCCCGTCTCGACCACGCCGCGCAACTATCCGATCTTCACGGTGCGCTGGCTCTCCGTTCACGCCCTGGGTATTCCCACGGTGTTCTTTCTGGGGGCCCTGGCGGCCATGCAGTTCATCCGTCGCTGAGGTCTCCTGCCATGCAACGCAACCCGAACCCCAACAACCTGCCGGTTGAGCTCAACCGCACCAGCCTCTACCTGGGGCTGCTGCTGGTCTTCGTCACCGGTGTGCTGTTCACCAGCTACTTCTTCAACTGATCCGGAGGGCACCCCATGAGCGGCAAGAAATCCAACATCCCAGATGGCCGGATCCCGGATCGCCTGCCTGACGGCCGTCCGGCTGTGGCCTGGCGCTCCCGCTGGACAGCAGGCGTTCTGCCCCTGTGGCTGGTGGCCACCGCCGGTGGCATGGCTGTGATCTTCGTGGTGGGCCTGTTCTTCTACGGCTCCTACACCGGCGTCGGCTCTGCCTGAATCCTGGCCCGAATCCCAGCCCAAGCCATCCCCAGCAATGCCTCTCCCCCGGTGGACAGCCTGGCTGCCACCGGGGTTTGCTGTGGGAGACGGTTTGGCTGAAGCCTCGACCTCCGGCCCGTTCCCCGCTCTCCGGTGAAGAAGCGCACCCTCCTGAATCACGGGGCCCTGGCCTGGTTTGCGGGTGCTCTGCTCAACGCCTACGGCCAGCTGATCCTGCTCACCTCCCGCGTCGTGGTGCGCCGCGACCAGCTCAGTGCCCGTTTGATCGGCGCGCAGGGGCGGCCGGTGATCTATGCGCTCTGGCATGGCCATGTGTTCTTCATGCCGATGCTGCGCATCAGCAGTGGACGCCCGGTGGCGGTGCTGCTCAGCGCCCATCGCGATGCCCAGATCGTGGGGGTGGCGGCCCGCATGCGCGGCGTTGAGCTGGTGGCCGGCTCCTCCACCCGGGGGGGTGTGCGCGCCTATCTGCAACTGATTCAGCTGCTGCGCCGGGGACGCTCCATCTGCATCACCCCGGACGGCCCCAGGGGCCCTGCCCGGCGCGTCAAGCCCGGTGTCGTGCACCTGGCCCAGCAGTCGGGGTGTGCCGTGGTGCCGGTGGGCCTGGCCGTGCGCCGGGGGCGCCGGTTGCGCTCCTGGGACCGCACCCTGCTGCCCTTCCCCTTCTGCTCGGCCGTGCTCAGCCTGGGGGCGCCCCTGTGGTTGCCGCCGGTGGAGGATGCCGAGGCCTTCGCCCTGCAGGCCGAACAGCTGGAGGCGGCCCTGGAAGCCGCTTCGGAGCAGGCCTCCCGTGCCCTCTGAGCCGGTGATACCGCCGTTGCTGGGCCTGCGCCTGCTGCAGACCCTGCTCACCCCCGGGATCCTGCTGCTGCTGCTGCTGCGGTTGCTGCAGGGCAAGGAGGAGTTGCGCCGGTTGCCGGAGCGGCTGGGCTGGGCGGGCCATCAGCGCCCCCCCGGCCCCCTGATCTGGATGCACGGCGCCAGCGTCGGCGAGCTCACGGCACTGTTGCCCCTGCTGCGGGAGCTGGGCGCAGCCGCTGCCGAATCGGGCCTGGAGCCACCGGCGCTGCTGGTCACCTCAGTGAGCCGCAGCTCCGCCCAGCTGGCCCTGCGGCTGCTGCCGGAGGGGGTGATCCATCAGCTGGCGCCGGTGGACCACTGGCTGGCCCTGGCCCTGTTCCGCCGCCACTGGCGGCCCCAGCTGGGGTTGCTGGCGGAGGCTGAGCTGTGGCCGGAGCTGGTGCTGGCCATGCCGCGGCTGCACCTGGTCAATGCCCGCATGAGCGAGCGCTCCTACCGCCGCCACCGCCGCCTGCCGGCCTACGCCGCCTGGCTCTATGGCCGTGCCCGCCTCTGCTGGGCCCAGTCGGAGCCCGATGCCGCCCGCCTGCGTCGGCTGGGCGCCACCCAGGTGGAGGTGGTGGGCTCCACCAAGCGAGACGCCGATCCCCTCACCGCGGACGAGGCGATCCTGGCCCGGCTGCAACCGCTGCGGCGCCGGGGGCCGGTGCTGCTCCTGGCCAGCAGCCATGCCGGGGAGGAGGAGCTGCTGCTCCAGGCCCGCCAGCGGCTGCAGCAGCAGCTGGGCCCGCTCACCCTGGTGCTGGTGCCGCGGCACCCGCCGCGGGCTGCCGCCGTGCTCGAGCTGGCCCGGCGGCAGGGCCTTGTGGCCATTCTCTGGAGGGAGCTGGCCGCCAGGGGCCCGGCTGACCATGCTGATCTCGACGTGCTGGTGGTGGATGTCCTGGGAGCGATGGGCAGCTGGATTGCGGCGTCGGATCTGGTGGTGATGGGCGGCAGCCTGGCTGCGGTGCGACACCGGATAGGGGGCCACAATCCCCTGGAGGCCATCCGCGCCGGCAAACCCGTGGTGTGTGGGCCGGACATGGCCAACTTCGCTGGCCTCAGCGAGGAGCTGCAGGCCGCCGGTTGGCTCCATGCCTGCCCCACCGACGAGCTGCTCTGGGCTCGGGTGGTGGAGCTGCTGAGCCGGGGGGCGCCGGCGCCACCCCCCTTGCGTCTGGAGGGTCCCTCGCGCCGCATCGCCAAGCGCCTGATCGCTGAGCTGGGCACTGCTGATCTCACCGACGCCGGGCTGGCCGACGCCCACCTGGCCCGGGAGGCGCGCTGATGCTGATCCGGCCGCCTGCGTTCCTCTACCAGCGCGGTCCCTCCCTGAGGGCACGGCTGCTGCGTCCCCTGGCCGTGCTCTATGCCCTCGCCAGCGGGCTGCACCGGGGCTGGGTGCGACCCCTGCGCCCAGCGGTGCCGGTGGTGTCGATCGGCAACATCACGCTGGGGGGCACCGGCAAGACCCCCCTGGTGATCGGCCTGGCCCGGGAGCTGGGCAGGCGGGGGGTGCGCCTGGCCGTGCTCACCCGCGGCTACGGCAGCGGTCGCCGCTCGCCGATCCGCCTGGAGGGCGGCCGCGGCCGGGAGCCGCTGGCGCCGGAGGCGGGGCGCCGTGCCCCCCTGCGGCAGGTGGGGGATGAGGCCCTCGAGCTGATGGGCAGTCTGCCCGGCGTGCCGGTGTGGGTGGGCTCCGACCGCCGCTCCGCGGCCCGCCAGGCGGTGGCCGAGGGGGCCGAGCTGCTGCTGCTGGATGACGGCCTGCAGCACTGGTCCCTGGCCCGCGACTGCGACGTGACCGTGCTCGATGAGCGCCATGGCCTCGGCAATGGGCTGCTGTTCCCTGCCGGCCCCCTGCGCGAGCCGGCCTCCCAGCTGGGGCGTGCCGACCTGCTGGTACTCACCGGCAGCGGCGCTGCTCCCCCGGCCGGCGGCGACTCCAGCCAGGGCCTGCCCGATCTGGGGGGGCGCGTCGAGCCCGAACAGCTGGGCTGGCCCGCCGCCAAACCCTGGTTGCGGGTGCCCGCCAGCCTGCAGCCGGCCCCCAGCCTGCGGGGACGGCCGCTGTTGGCCTTCTGCGGCATCGGCTTGCCGGGCAAGTTCTTTGCGGCGCTGCGCCAGGCGGGGCTGCAGCTGGTGGGGAGCCAGGCCTTCCCCGACCACCACCCCTATGCTCAGGCCGATCTGGAGCGGCTGCTGGCCATGGCCCAGGCCCGGGGAGGAGCCACGCTGGTGACCACCGTGAAGGACTGGCATCGCCTGCCCCCCCATTCCCGCAGCGTGGTGGCGGCCGTGCCCCTGGTGCTGGATCCAGAGGCGCTCAAGGCCCTGGCCGACCTGGTGCAGGAGCGGTTGCGGCTGGCATGGAGCTGAGCCCGGCCCCATTGCGGCTGCTGGTGGTGGCGGGTGAGGCCTCGGGCGACCTGCACGGCGGCGCCCTGCTGCGGCAGCTGCGCTCTCGCCTGCCCGAGGCCGAACTCCTGGGCGTGGGGGGCGAGCGGATGCGGGCCGCCGGCCTGCTGCAGCTGGCCGATGTGCGCCATCTCTCCGCTGCCGGGGTGGTGGAGATCCTGGGCAGCCTCGGCCGCCACTACCGGGTGATGCGGCTGCTCAAGCGCCAGATGGACCGCCACCGCCCGGCGGCCGTGGCCCTGATCGACTACCCAGGCTTCAATCTCCTGGTGGCCCAGGAGGCCCACCGGCGCGGCATCCCGGTGTTCTTCTACATCGCTCCGCAGGTGTGGGCCTGGGGCCAGGGCCGGGCGCGCCGGATGGCCGGCTACATCGATCGTCTGGCGGTGATCTTTCCCTTCGAGGCGCCGCTGTTCAATGCCCACGGCCGGGCCTTCGCCCGCTACGTGGGCCATCCCCTGATGGATGGGCTGGCGGTGACCTCCAGCCGGGAGGCCACCCTGCGGCGCCATGGCTTCCGGCCCGATCAGCGGCTGTTGCTGCTGTTGCCGGGCAGCCGCCGCGCCGAGATTCGGCTGCTGCTGCCGGCCCTGCTCGCCGCCGCCGCCGTGTTCCGCCGGGAGGGCTGGCAGGTGGGCCTGCTGCGGGCCCCCACGGTGGACCAGGCCTTTCTCGAGCAGGTGGCCGGGGAGACCCCCCTGCCCCGCTGCTGCTCCGGCGAGGACACCAACAACCTGCTGCACGCCGCCGATGGCGCCCTGGTCAGCTCCGGCACCGCCACCCTGCAGGCCGCCCTGCTGGGTTGTCCCCACGTGATCGTCTACCGCTTCTCGCGGCTCACCTATCTGTTGGCAAGGCTGGCCACCCGCCATCGGGTGATCGGTCTGCCGAATGTGATTCTGGGCCGGGTCGCCTTCCCGGAGCTGGTGCAGCGGGCCGTGACGCCGGCCAACCTGGTGCGGGAGCTGCGCCAGCTGCTGGCCGATCCCGCCGGGGTGCGCCAGGCCGTGGAGGAGCTCCGCAGCAAGATGGGGCCGCCGGGCGCCTCGGCCCGGGCGGCCGACGAACTGGTGGATCTTGTGCGATGAGCAGGCCTGTGTACCGGCGCTTCCTGGCCTACGGGAAGCCCTATCTGTGGCCCACCTTTCTGCTGGCCCTGCTGTTCAACCTCGGCTATGGGGCCTCCACGGGCTTCGTGCCGCTGGTGATCCGCCACCTCTTCGACGACGTGCTGCCCAGCAGTGATCGGGGCCGGCTCTACAGCGCTCCGGCCGTGATCCTGGGGGTGATCGTGCTGCGGGCCGTCTGCCAGTACCTGGGGGCCTACCTCACCGAGACGGTGAGCCAGTCGATCACGGCGGATCTGCGCTCCGATCTGGCCGCCAAGGTGATGGTGCTGCCGCAGTCGTACATCGACCGCCATCCCTCCAGCACCCTGATCTCGCGTCTGCTCAGTGATGTGACGCTGGTCAAGACCGGCATCGTGGACGGTTTCTCCTCGATCTTCAAGGATGCGCTCACCCTGCTGGCCCTGGTGCTGGTGGCCTTCTACCAGGACTGGCTGCTGGCCCTGATCGCCTTCATTCTCTTTCCAGTGGCGATCCTGCCGGTGCTGCGCTCCTCGAAGAAGGTGCGGCGCCACTCCAGCCGCGGCCAGTCAAGCCTGGCGCGGCTGGCCAGCTACCTGCAGGAGTCGCTGGTGGGCTCCCGGGTGGTGAAGGTCTTCGGCATGGAGGCCTATGAGCTGAAACGCTTCCACGAGGAGAACACCGCCGTGCTCAAGGCGGCCCTGCGCACCACCAGGGCCAAGCTCGCCAACCAGCCCCTGATGGAGCTGCTGGGGGCGGTGGGGTTCAGCGCGGTGCTGGTGTACGGCGGCGAGGCGGTGATCAGTGGCAGCCGCACCACCGGCAGCTTCTTCGCCTTTCTCACCTCCCTCTATCTCTGCTACGCGCCGTTCAAGGGGCTGGCACGGGCCAATGCAGTGCTGCAGCAGGGGGTGTCGGCGGCCCAGGATCTCTTCGCCATCCTCGACACCCCAGTGGATCCGGTGGAGGCTCCGGTGCCGCGGCAGTTGCAGGGGGTGGCCCGGGAGCTGCGGGCTGAGGCCGTGAGCTTCGGCTACGGCACCGACCCCGTGATCCGCCAGTTGGAGCTGAGGATCCCCGTGGGCAGCACCGTGGCCCTGGTGGGCCCCAGCGGCGGCGGCAAGAGCACGATCATCGACCTCTTCTGCCGCTTCTACGACCCGGACGCCGGCCGGATCAGCATTGACGGCATCGACATCCGCGAGCTCTCCCTGGCCTCGTTGCGGAGTCTGATCTCGGTGGTGGATCAGAACACCTTCCTGTTCAACGACACGGTGGCGAACAACATCGCCTATGGCCATGCCGCCGCCTCCCGCGCGGCCGTCGAGGCCGCGGCCCGGGCCGCCAACGCCCATGGCTTCATCGCCCAGCTGCCCCAGGGCTATGACACCCTGATCGGCGAGAACGGCACCCTGCTCTCAGGCGGCCAGCGGCAGCGCATCGCCATCGCCCGGGCCCTGATCAAGAACGCCCCGATCCTGTTGCTCGACGAGGCCACTTCCGCCCTGGATTCCGCCTCGGAGCAGGTCGTGCAGGAGGCCCTGGATCGCCTGATGAGCAACCGCACCACCCTGGTGGTGGCCCACCGGCTCTCCACGGTGGTGAACGCCGACCGGATCTGCGTGATCGAGGCCGGCGCGATGGTGGAATCCGGCACCCACCGGGAGCTGATGGCTCGCGGCGGCCGGTATGCCGCCTTATTTTCGACACAATTCGCAAACCCTTCCGTGGTGTCGTCCCGATGACCATCGCCCCCAGCCGTTCCCCGGCCCCCTCCGGCGCCACCTGGCAGCGGGCCGACTGGGCCAGCTCCTTCCGCAACGTGGGCACCGAGCTCGCCGATGTGGCCGTCACGGCGAGCCGGGGCACCATCCCGGCCGAGCTCTGCGGCAGCCTCTACCGCAACGGCCCGGGCCGGCTGGAGCGGGGCGGGCAGTGGGTGCACCACCCCTTCGATGGCGACGGCATGATCACGGCCCTGCGCTTTGAGGGCGGCGAGGCCCGGCTCAGCAACCGCTTCGTGCGCACGGAGGGCTGGCAGGCCGAGGAGAGCGCCGGCCGTTTCGTGTACCGCGGCGTGTTCGGCACCCAGAAACCGGGGGGGGCTCTGGCCAACGCCTTCGACCTGCGGCTCAAGAACATCGCCAACACCCACGTGGTGCGCCTCGGCGACCAGCTGCTGGCCCTCTGGGAGGCGGCGGAACCCCATGCCCTCGATCCCAACAGCCTGGAAACCCGGGGCCTCAGCCGCCTCGATGGGGTGCTCAAGCCGGGTGAGGCCTTCAGCGCCCACCCCCGCTTTGATCCCGGTCACCGGGGGGCGCCGCGGATGGTGACCTTCGGTGTCAAGAGCGGGCCGCGCAGCACGATCCGGCTGATGGAGTTCGCCACGGCCGACGACCCTGCCGCCGGCGTGCAGGCGGGCCAGCTGCTGGCGGAGCGCCACGACACGATGGCGGGCTTCGCCTTCCTGCACGACTTCGCCATCACCCCCAACTGGGCCGTGTTCCTGCAGAACGCCATGGCCTTCAACCCCCTGCCCTACGTGCTCGGCCAGAAGGGGGCAGCCCAGTGCCTGGCCTCCAAGCCCGGCGAGATCGGCCGCTTCTTTCTGGTGCCCCGACCCGGCAGCGCCGCGGCGGAGCGCCATGCCAAGCCCCTTGAGGTGCCAGCCCCCGAGGGCTTTGTGTTCCACCACCTCAATGCCTTCGAGGATGAAGCCACGGGCGAGCTGGTGCTCGATTCGATCTTCTACGCCGACTTCCCCTCGATCGGCCCCGGCGACGACTTCCGCTCGGTGGACTTCGAGGCCATTCCCGAGGGGCAGCTGAAGCGCTGCCGCATCGACCTGGAGCGAGCCGCCACTGATCCTGCCGGGGCCGTGAGCTCCGACTGGCTGGAGCAGCGCTGCTGCGAATTCGCCACCGTGCATCCGGCCCGCCAGGGCCGCGAGGCCCGTTTCGCCTGGATGGCCGTGACCGAGCAGGAGCGCGGCAATGCGCCCTTGCAAGCGATCGAGAAGCTGGATCTCAGCAGCGGCGAGCGGCGCGTGTGGTGCGCCGGGGCGCGGAGCTTCGTGAGCGAGCCCGTGATGGTGCCCCGCGCCGTCACGGGCTCGGAAGCCGCCAGCGGCCCTGAAGACGACGGCTGGCTGCTCTGCGTGGTGTGGAACGGCGCCCGCTGCGCCAGTGATCTGGTGATCCTCAACGCCCACGATCTCTCCGAGCAGGCGGTGCTGGAGCTGCCGCTGGCCATCCCCCATGGCCTGCACGGCAGCTGGGTGGCGGCCTAAGGGCTGGCGAACAGCTGGCGCAGCTGGGGTTCGAGGGCCGCGAAGGCGCGGCCCCGATGGCCCAGGCGGGCCTTGGTGGCGCTGTCCATCTCGGCGAAGGTCTGGCCGGCCTCGGGCACGTGGAACACCGGGTCGTACCCAAAGCCCCCCGTGCCCCGGGGCGCCTCCAGAATCACGCCCGGGCAGTGACCCTCCACCGCCAGCCGCACTCTGCCTTGGGGGTCGGCCACGGCCAGGGCGGCGCTGAACTGAGCGCTGCGCTGCTCGGCCTTGGCGGCGCTGGAGCTGCCACCGACGGCGGCCAGTTCGTCCAGCAGCCGGGCGATGCGGGCGGCATCGGTGGCGGCGTAGCGGGCTGACTGCACTCCCGGGGCACCGCCGAGGGCCGCCACGCAGAGGCCGGAGTCGTCGGCCAGGGCCCAGCAGCCCGTCAGGCGGGCCACGGCGGTGGCCTTGATGGCCGCGTTCTCGGCGAAGCTGCTGCCCGTTTCCTCCACCTCCAGGCCTGCGGGCTGTGGCCTCACCTCCAGGCCCAGCCCCGCCAGCAGCCGGCTGAATTCGCGCACTTTGCCGGCGTTGCCGCTGGCGATCACCAGCACGCCGGGTTTGCTGTTCGTGGTTTCCATGGCCAGAGCCTCACACCTGCTCGGCCAGCTGCTGTGCCCAGGCGAGCACGCAGGCCACCCGCTCCGGAGTGGGGGCCTCGCAGTAGAGCCGCAGCAGTGGCTCGGTGCCCGAGAAGCGCAGCATCAGCCAGTGGCTGGGTCCCAGCCTCAGCTTCACGCCGTCGGTGCGGATCACCTCCTGCACCGGTACTCCGGCCACCTCGGCCGGCGGCTGGGCGGCCAGCAGGGCCTCCAGCCGCCCCCGGGCGGCCATGTCCGGCAGGCGCAGATCGAGTCGGTCGTAGGCCGCGGCTCCGCCACAGCGCTGCTGCAGGGCATCGAGGCGCTGGCCCAGGGGCACGCCACCCTCCACCAGCGCCTCGATCAGCAGCAGGGCGGCAAAGGGGGCGTCCCGTTCCGGCAGGTGCATGCCGAACCCCACGCCGCCCGATTCCTCGCCCCCCACCAGCACCTCGCCAGCCAGCATCTCGGCGGCGATGTACTTGAAGCCCACCGGTTTTTCCAGCACGGTGCGCCCCAGCCCCTCCGCCACCTGCCGCATCAGGTCGGAGCCGCTCACGGTCTTGATCACCAGCCCCGGCAGCTGGCGGGCCCGGGCCAGGTGGTCGATGAACAGGGGCATCAGCAGCTGGGTGCTGCAGAAGCGGCCCAGCTCATCCACCGCCGCGATGCGGTCGCCATCGCCGTCGAACACGATTCCCATGGCCGGTTTGCCGGCCGCCGTGCTGGCGCGCACCGCGGCAATGAGCTCCTGCAGGTAGGGCGCCAGGGGCTCGGGGGGATGGCCGCCGAACAGGGGGTCCCGCTGGCTGCGGATCTCCTGGATGGCCCCGCTGGCCAGGGCCTGGGGGCCCAGCAGGGCAGGCAGCACGCCGGCGGCGGAGCCGTGCATCGGATCCACGATCACGCTGAGGCCGAGCCGTTCCAGCCCCGCCGCCAGGGCGTCGGTGTCCACCTTGGCCCGCAGGCCGGCCAGGTAGGGGCCGAGGGCATCGAACCGGGGCGTGTCGGCCGACCGCGGCACGGTGATGCCGCCGGCGGCCAGGCGTGTTTCCACCCGCTGGGTGAAGTCCCCCTCCACCGAGCCACCGAAGGGCCCCTTGATCTTGAGGCCGAGCCATTCGGGCGGGTTGTGGCTGGCGGTGATCACCAGGGCACCGAGGGCGCCGCGCTCCACCACCGCCCAGCTGCTGGTGGGTGTGGGGGTGGGGGTGTCGGCGAGCACGGGCTCCAGTTCGGCGCCCCTCACGGCGGCGCAGATGGCCTCGGCCAGCTCAGGCGCCAGGAAGCGGCGGTCGTAGCCGATCACCACTTCGCGGCTGCGCAGCTCCGCCGGCGCCGAGGCGGCCAGTTCGCGGGCGGCGGCCGCCGCCACCGGCAACAGCCGCTCCACGGTGATGTCCACGCCGAGGATGCCCCGCCAGCCATCGGTGCCGAAGCTGATCGGGGCCGCGTCCAGGGGCAGCGGGGCTGAAACCATGAACCTTGGGTGTGGTGCCCGCCAGCTTGCCGGATCCCCCAGCTGACTAGCGTTGCCAGGCCGTTGGGCCCTGGTGCCGGGCCCCTCCACGCCTCAGCCCCCTCCCCCAGCTGACGATCCGCCGATGACCCAGGTGGTGCTCACCGACCGGCTGTTGCGCAGCTGGCTGCGCTGCAAGCGCCGGGCCTGGCTGGATCGCCATGGCGATCCGGAGGCCAGGCGCTGGACGGCCCATCGCAGCCTGGCCCTCAGCGACCAGCTGGCCAGTTTCCAGAGCCTTCTGGCCCAGAAACCCGGCCATGGCGAGGCGGCCTGTGCAGCCGCTGCCCCGGGGGTGGTGGGGCTGCGGCTGCAGGGGGAGGGGCCCGCGGGTCTGCAGCTGCAGGCCCATCCCTCCCTGCTGGAGCGGCTGCCGGGCCCCAGCCGCTGGGGCGACCATGCCTACCGCCCGGTGCTGGGGCGCCAGGGCCGTAACCTCACCCGCGAGCACCGCTTGCTGCTGGCTCTGTGGGGTCGGCTGCTGGCCGAGTACCAGCGAGCCCCTGTGCCCCAGGCCCTGGTGGTGGCGGGCTCGGGCCGGAACCTGCAGCGCGACACCCTCAGCCTCAGCGCTGGCCTGCAGCGCCAGCTCGATGACGCCCTTGTGCGCCTCGCCGACACCATGGAGAGCCCAGAGCCACCGCCCCTGGTGGCCGACCGCAAGAAGTGTGTGCTCTGCAGCTGGCGCGGCCAGTGCGATCAGGAGGCGGCGGCCGAGGGCCATCTCAGCGAGGTGAGCGGCATCGGCGGCAAGCGGCGCGAGATGCTGCTGGGGCTGGGCATCACCAATCTCAAGGAGCTGGCGGCCGCCGATCCGGCCTGGCTGGGGGAGGCCCTGGCCGTGCACGGCGAGCAACATCGCCACAACGCCGCGGTGCTGGTGGCCCAGGCCCGGGTGCAGGCCCTGGGACGGCCTGAGCGGCTGGAGCCGGAGCCCCCTGCGGCCGAGGGGGCAGGCGGCCTCGATCCGCTGCCCGAACTGCGCCACTGCCCCGGCGTGCTGCTCTACGACATCGAATCGGATCCCGATGCCCGCGACGACTTCCTGCACGGGTTCGTGATCGTGCCCCGCGGCGCTGACGGCGCCTGGCCGGCAGGCCCTGTGCCCACCCAGGGCAGCTGGCGCTATCAGCCCCTGCTGGCCCTGTATGACCACGGCGAGGCCCTGCTGTGGCAGCGGCTGCGGCGGCTGCTCGGGCGCTACCCGGCCTGGCCGCTGCTCCACTACGGCGAAACCGAGTCGATCGCGCTGCTGCGCCTGGCCCGACGCCAGGGGGCTGGGGAGGCCGAACTCACGGCTCTGCGGCAGCGGCTGGTGGACGTGCATGCCAGGGTGCGGCGCCACTGGCGCCTGCCGGTGAACAGCTACGGCTTGAAGGCCGTGGCCAGCTGGCTCGGCTTTCGCTGGAGCCAGAGCGGCGTGGATGGCGCCCGCTGTCTGCTGTGGTGGCGCCAGTGGCGCCGCGACGGCGGCAGCCAGCGCCTGCAGCGGATCTTCACCTACAACCGCGACGACAACCTGGCCACCTGGGCGGTGGTGCGCTGGCTGCTCGACGGCCCAGGCTGACTCAGCTGGCCCCGGAGGCGGTCCCGGAGCCGGCCCCCACCGGCGGGGCCATGAACCCAGCCGGGGTGGACATCTGCACGCAGGGTCCGTCAGGGCCAAGCCGCAGTTCGCCGGCGGCGAGGGCCTGGCGGCGCACCAGGGCCAGGCCGATCCAGGCGCCCGAAGCGAGCCGCAGGGCGGAGGTGACGCTGCCGCAGCGGCCGCCATCGGATTCCTCGGCACTGAGCAGCACCGCGCCGATCGGAGCTGCCGCCAGTGGCGTGGGCTGCTCCGCCCCGGAGCCCTCCTCAGGCTGGGGCAGATGCCAGCGGCGCAGCTGTTGTTTGACGCCGTCGTAGGTGGCCAGCTTGGCCAGGGTTTCCTGGCCCACGTAGCAGCCCTTCGAGAGGCTCACCCGATCCGCCAGGCCCAGCTCAAACGGGTTGGTGCCGTCGTTGAGTTCCGCCGGTGCCGCCGGCAGGCCGTGTTGCAGCCGCCAGCGCTCCTGCTCGTCGGCGCCCAGGGGCGGCAGGGCCTCCAGTTCCGCGGGCAGAGCCGTGAGCTGGTGGAGCAGCCAGCCTGGCCCCAGCCGCCAGCCCTGATCCGCGGGCAGGGCCTGCCACTGCAGCGCTGCTGGCGGGCCGGCCGGGGTGGGTGTGGCGATGGCGGGGCTGAGCTGGGGGAGCGGCGTCAGCAGCCAGGCGGGCTGCAACGCGCCCAGCTCCACCTGATCGGCGGGGAAGAGCACCCGGTCGAGGCCGGCGCGGACGGCGGCGGCATCCCCGTGGGTCACCACCAGCCAGGCGCCATCGCGCTCCACGAGCACCTCCGCCAGGGCCCGCATACGGCCGGTGGGGGAAATGCAGCAGGTGCGGATCCAGGCCCCCGCTGGGGCGCGTTCCAGATCAGCGCTGGTCTGTCCATGCAGAAACCGCAGGGTGTCGGGCCCGCGCAGGTGCAGCAGGGTCACGGCTTGCTGCAGCCGTGCCGCGGGGGCGGGTTGCCAGGTCCAGGGATCGTGCATGGTGGAGTTCAGGGCAGAGCGCTGGCCGTGGCCGCCAGCTCGTCGAGCAGAAACAGGCTGCGCAGCTCCAGGCCGGCGGCCGTCATGGCCTCAAGGCCACCCTCCTGCCGGTCCACGATGGTCACCACCCGCTCCACCGCATAGCCCGCCTGCCGGAGCTGGTTCACCGCCAGGAGTGAGGAGCCGCCTGTCGTCACCACGTCCTCCAGCACGGTGATCCGGTTGCCGGCCGCCGGCAGGGGACCCTCCAGCCAGGCGCCCGTGCCATGGCCCTTGGCCTGTTTGCGCACGATCAGGGCTGCCAGGTCCCGGCCCTCCAGGGCCGCCCGCAGGGCCACGGCGCTCACGAGGGGATCCGCCCCCAGGGTGAGTCCGGCCACGGCCGCCGCCTCGGCTTCCACCTCGGCCAGCAGCAGCGATCCGAGCAGGGCCAGCCCCACGCCGCTGAGGCTCACGGGCTTGCAGTTCACGTAGTGATCGCTGCTGCGACCCGAGGCCAGGGTGAAACTGCCGCGCCTGTAGGCCTGGCGGGCCAGGCGCTGCAGCAGTTCCTGCCGCATGGCCGACGGCGTTGCGGACGGGGCCAGACAGGTGGGGGGAGAGGGCAAGAGCACGGCTTGGCGATGAACAGGCGGTTCGCTGTGGAAGCAACGAATCTCGGTGGGTAGTCTGCGTTGTAACTGGCATGGGCATGTAAATGAATGCGCGCGCAAGGCTGGTGATCCAACTTCGGGGTGGACGGCTAGGTTCCGACCACCTCAGTGCGCCTGCTGGACGGGCCGTATCCGCCGGACTGGCCGCTTCGCTGGGCCTGCTGGCTGGCGTTCTGGTGGGGGCAGGGCCAACCCAGGCCGGCCCGATGATCTGCACCACCACCCTGGAGGCTCCTCTCGACCAGCCCTCCAGGCCAGGCCTTCCCTCGGCTCCGGTTGAAGTCACCCGTTGCAACGCCCTGCAGACGGTGCCTGATCTGGTGCAACGGCGCTACTACAGCTACACCGCCCCCTTCGCCCAGGCCGTGAGCCTCGGCAATCAGATCACTGAGCTTTTCGGCATCGCCATGGGCGGTGGTGATGGCACCCGGGTGATGGGCCTGGGCTTTTCCGACCAGGCGATCGTCTGGGACAGCACGGCGATCGAAAACACCTTCCGGGCCCTGAACGAGCGTCAGAGCGACCCCATGCCCCTGCGTACGGCGGATGTCTCGAGTGGCTTCAACGGCCACCTCGGCTCCGAGCAGGCCCTGCCCACCGCATGGCAGGACCCCGGCCCAACCTGGTCGCCGCCGCCGCCGGTTCGTGGTCTCTGGTGAGCCCGGTTGGCAGCGAACGATCCACCGTCTCAAGCCACTCCCCGGGGGCCTAGCAATCTGGTGAATGCAGCGGGCTCATAATCCGCCTTAGGCGAGTTCGATCCTCGCGACCCCCATCATGGCTGGCGACCTACGCCGGCGACCGGCCTTAGCGTCAGCAGACGACACCCCCCCAGGACGCCCTCTCCGCGTGCCCCACCCGCTGTTTCCTCCGCCTCGGCCGGCCCGGCTGCACGCCTGGTGATCCTGCTGCTTGCCCTGCCCGTTCTGCTGCTGCTGCAGGCCTTCTTCTCGGCCGGCGAGCTGGCGGTGATCAAGCTCCGCCCCAGCCGTGTGAGCCAGTTGCTCGAGAGTGGCGAACCCGGGGCCAGGGCCGTGGCCGCGCTGCAGCGGCGGCTGCGGCGGGTTCTGGTGGCCACCCAGCTCGGCGCCGTGCTCGCCCTGGTGGCGATCGGCTGGGCTGGCCGCGCGGTGGCCGATCGGTTCACCGAGGCCTGGGCGGCCCTCGGGCTTCCCTCAGCCTGGCTGGATGGAGGGGTGTTTCTGGCCCTGGTGCTGGCGGCCACCGTGCTCGGCGGCCTGGCCCCCAAAGCCTGGGTGCTGCACAGCCCCGAGAGTTCGGCCCTGCGCCTCTCGCCCCTGCTGGTGGCGGTGAGCAGGAGCCTCGCCCCGGTGATCGGCCTGATCGAGCGGATCTCGGCCATCGTGCTGCGGCTGCTGGGCCTGCCCCGCAACTGGGATGAGCTGGTGCCGATGCTGTCCGCCGGTGAGCTGGAAACCCTGATCGAATCGGGCAGTGTCACCGGGCTGATGCCCGATGAGCGCAACATCCTCGAAGGTGTGTTCTCGCTGCGCGACACCCTGGTGCGGGAGGTGATGGTGCCCCGCTCGGGCATGGTCACCCTCCCCATCGACGTGACCTTCGCGGAGCTGATGCGGGCGGTGCATGACACAGCCCACGCCCGCTTCCCCGTGCTGGGCAGCTCCCTCGATGATGTGAAAGGCCTGCTGGATCTGCGGCGCCTGGCCGATCCGATCGCCCGAGGATTGCTCAGTCCCGACACCCCCCTGGCCCCCTTTGTGGTGCCGGTGGCCCAGGTGCAGGAGAGCACCCCCCTGGCCGAGCTGCTGCCCCTGATCCGCAGCGGCCAGCCGCTGCTGGTGGTGGTGGATGAGCACGGCGGCACCGAGGGCCTGGTCACCGTGGCTGACCTCACCAGCGAGATCGTCGGAGATGACGACGACCCCCGGGAGCGGCTCGACGAGCTGCAGCAGCTCAGGGAAGGCTGCTGGTTGGCGGTGGGCGATCTCGAGATCGTGGAACTGAACCGGCAGTTGCCTGTGCCCCTGCCTGAAGCGGAGGGCCACCACACCCTGGCGGGCTTCCTCCTGGAGCGGCTGCAGCACATCCCCGCCGCTGGCGAGAGCCTGCGCTGGAAGGGCTACCACTTCCGCATCCTGGCCATGGAGGGTCCGCGGATCGCCCAGGTGGAGATCGAGCGGCGTCCCGACAGCAGCCCATTGGCGGCAGCCCAGGAGGCCGATGGCTCAGAGCGGCAGCAGGGGAGCGGCGATCATTGATAATTCACGCGGTTTGCACGCCCCTGCCATGAACCCTGTGCGCGTGGGTGTCATCGGCATCGGCAACATGGGCTGGCACCACGCCCGGGTGCTGAGCCTGATCAAGGATGCCCACCTGGTGGGGGTGGCCGACCCGGATCCCCGCCGCGGCGCCCTGGCCACCGACCAGTTCGGCTGTCCCTGGCACGCCGGCTTCGAGCAGCTCCTGCCCCTGGTGGATGCGGTCTGCATCGCCGTGCCCACCCTGCAGCACCACGCCGTGGGGATGCGCTGCCTGGAGGCCGGCAAGCACGTGCTGATCGAGAAGCCGATTGCCGCCAGCCGCGAGGAGGCCGCTGCCCTGATCCAGGCTGCCGAGGCCGCGGGTGTGCTGCTTCAGGTGGGCCACATTGAGCGCTTCAATCCCGCCTTCCGCGAACTGATGAAGGTGGTGGCCAGCGAGGAGGTGGTGGTGCTGGAGGCCCGGCGCCACAGCCCCCACCCCGACCGGGCCAACGACGTGTCCGTGGTGCTGGACCTGATGATCCACGACATCGACCTGGTGCTGGAGCTGGCCGGTGCGCCCGTGGTGCGCCTGGCGGCGGCGGGGGGACGCTCCGCCGAGGGCCCGATCGACTACGTCAACGCCACCCTGGCCTTCGCCAACGGGGTGGTGGCCAGCCTCACCGCCAGCAAGATGGCCCACCGCAAGATCCGCAGCCTCAGCGCCCACTGCCGCTCCTCCCTGGTGGAGACCGACTTCCTCAACCGCACCCTGCACATTCACCGCCGTGCCCATGAGACCGTGAGCGCCGAGCACGGTGAGCTCGTGTACCGCTCCGATGGTGTGATCGAGGAGGTGAGCACCACCTCGATCGAGCCGCTCTACGCCGAACTCGAGCACTTTCTGCAGTGCGTGAGGGGCCGGGAGGTGCCGGCGGTGGATGGTCTGCAGGCGTCGCGGGCGCTGCTGCTGGCCGATCTGATCGAGGACTGCGTCGAGCAGCCCAGCCTCTCGATGACCCTGGAGCAGCCGATCTGAACCGCCTGCTCAGGCCTCCAGGGTGAGCTGGCGCAGAGCTTCGAGCTGCCAGGCGCGGCAGTCGGCTGGAGAGGCCTGGTAGAAGGCCTCCCAGGCTCCGGCCTTGAACTGGCCGTAGTCCTCGGGTGGCACCTCGGGATGGCGCTGTTGCCAGCCGACCCGCACGGCATGGCCGATCACCACGTCGAGGGCGAGGTCGTCGTCGAAACGCACCTGCGGGTTCGCCCCCACGAAGGCCATCAGGGTCATCAGGGTTTCGGTGCAGAGCTGCCGGTATTCCGGGGCCTCGATCTTGCTGAGCAGGTGCTCGATCAGAGCGGCGAAGTTCTTCTCCCCGGGCGTTTTCTCACTCAGCAACGGCCCGCTGGCCAGGCGGTTGCGGCGCTCCAGCTTGTCGCCGATCACGATGCCGCGGCAGTGGTGCAGCAACTCCCAGACCCCGGCATAGAAGTGGCGTGGCACCTGGCTGAGGGCCCCCAGGCGGATGCGGTGCTGCAGCCAGTTTCCGGCCTTGGGCAGCTCCTCCAGCGGTGGCGGCACACTCCAGCGCACCCGCCCGCTCAGGTGCAGCTGCTCCTTGCGCATCAGCGAGGCCTTGGCGTGCTCCACATCGGCCAGCAGGGTCTGCAGCCGTCGCCGCACGGCGTGGGGTGGCTGGGCGCAGAGGGCCTCGAAGGCCTCGCTGGGGCTGAGGTCGGCCTCGGCGGCCAGCTCACTGGTGAGCAGCAGCACCAGCTGGCCGAGCTGCAGGGTGAGGCTGCCGCTGAGCAGCCGGGGCTCGTGGCGGGCCAGGCCGTCGAGGGCCAGCAACAGTTCCTGCTGCAGCATCCACTCGCGGCTGTCCTCACCACTGAAGCGCCGGATCATCGCCGCGATCGCGGCGCTGCCCTGGGGCTCACTCAGCAGCGAATCGCCGGTGTAGTTGCGGCCCACCACCACCTGGCGCTGCCGCACCAGCAGGTCCGTGAGGGCATCCTCCAGCTGGGGGTGCACCAGCTCCAGCCAGCCGGCCGTGCGGCGCACCACGTCCCAGTCGGCCTCCACCAGGGCCCGGTGGTACACCTCCTCCAGCAGCCTGCGCACGGCCACCGGCTCGCTGCCTTGCGGTCCGTGCAGCTGCGCCCCCAGCCCGAGACGGCGCACCAGCTGTTCCAGCACCTCCGCCTGCTCCTCGAGGGAGGTGCTCTGCCAGAGCCGCTCGCCCAGCTCGCCGATGGAGAGATCGTCGCGTTCGAGGTCCTGTTCCTCTGCGGCCGAGAGCGGTGCCTGGCGCCGGCTGGCCTGCAGCGGCAGGTCCGCCGCTGGCTCAGGGCCTGCCGCTGCGGCGCCCGTGGCCGCCTCGGCGGGCAACGACACCCAGTGGGCCTGGTCGGCCAGGTCCTCAAGGCGGGCCAGCTGTACCGGCACGCCCCCCACTTCTCCTGCCTGCAGCTGGGCCCCCAGGGCCAGAAACGCCTCCGGCTCCCGCCCGAAGACGGCCTCGGCCACGGGGATCAGCAGCAGTGGGGCGCCCGTGCCGCGCCACTGGCGCTGCAGCATGCGCAGCTCGGCCTGCACTGTGTCGACCAGCTGCTCGGCATCGTCGGCCAGGTAGAAGGTGCCCTCCTCCAGTACGGCCGGCACGAAGGCCAGGGCATCCTCTTCGCCCGCTGCACCTGGCCGTGGGCAGCGGTAGAGCCGGGCCGTGGCGAGGGTTTCCATCCGCACGGGGGGGTGCCCGGTGAGGCTCAGGCGGGCGTTGGCCCCCACCTGAGCCAGGCGCCTGCCAAGGGCCGACGATCCCTGGACTGCGATCCGGCTGGCTTGCTCAGCCGCCCCGCCACTGCTGGGCAGGCCGTGCTGCGCCAGCACAGCGGCCACGGAGGCGCTGCCGGGCACCAGGGCCACCAGCACCTGCTCCGCTCCTGCCGGTTCCGGCCTGCGGCGGCCGCAGGGGTCGAGGTCGGCGGGGGTGATCAGCCCCGCCAGCAGCAGGTCCCCCAGCCAGGTGAGGCTCTGGGTCCAGAGCAGCGGCACGTTGGCGTTCGGCTGGCGCGGCTGGCTGCCCGGCTGGCGCCGCTCCCGCTCCACCGCCTCCGCTGGCACCAGGTAGAGCTCCGGCAGCAGCGGCACGTCGCCCTGCAGCACGCTCACGCTGGCCAGGCGGCCGCGCCACTGGCGGGCCTCGCTCCAGCGCTCCTCGCAGCAGGCCGTGACCAGCTCGTAGGCCCAGAACAGCGGCCATTCGCACTCGATGTGCTCGAACTGGGCCAGCTCCTCGCGCTCGTAGTGGAGGCGGGTGTGGTCTTCCACCACGGTCTGGTGACCGTCACGGCGGAAGCGCTTGTAGCCGTAGGCGCCGCCCAGCTCGGCGCGGATCTTGTTGCGGGTGCGCTCGGCCAGCTCGCGGTCTTCCACGGCCCAGGCGGGGTAGCCGATCACGGCCAGACAGGCGGCATCGGCCTCCTTGCTGCCGGATTCCCGCGGCAGCATGCCATCGAGGGCCCGGCGCAGTCGCACGATGGCGTCGTGGGGGATCACCAGGCAGCAGCTGCCGTCGCCGTGGGGCCCGTAGAGGTCGAGGTCGTCGAGGGCTTCAAGGGCCGCCTTCACCAGTCCGATCGAGCTGGCATTGCGCTCCGGCAGGCCGTGGTTGCCCTTGTCGCCGCGCTCCCAGATGCCGTAGTCGGCCACCCGGTAGGCCCGGGCCACGTAGTACACCAGGTTCTGCACGAAATCTCTCTCGTGGCTGCTGCGCACCACCACGAGGCCGCTGCGGGTGAGCTGGGCGAGCTGCAGCAGGAACAGGGCGGTGGCGTCGAGTTGCAGGTGGCCCCAGCCGTCGTCAGGCACCACGGGGGAGCCGCTGCTGGTGTCGAACTTGGCGTGCAGGGCGTCGCGGCGGTCGAGGCTGTGCTTGAAGCGCTCCACCTTGGTGGCCTGACGCTCCATGGCATTGAGCAGGCCCCGCATCAGCAGCAGCACCCGCTGCTCGAGCTCGAAGGCCCGCCGGCAGGGACCGCGCAGCCGCCGGTGGGCCAGGGCCAGCCCCCACACGCACTGGATCGAGTACACGCCATCGCGCACCCAGGCATCGCCGTAGTTGCCGTGCACGGTGTTGGCGGTGCTGGCCGGCAGCAGCCCGCTGATCGGGTCCTGCCGGTTGAGCACCACCGCAGAGATCTGCTGGTCCAGCTCCGCCAGCAGCTCGGCGGCAGGCTGGTCAACCATCGCCACCGGACTGGGCGGCTTGGGGGCCATCTCGGACTGGGGCATGCGGGGCAGCGGGGAGGGCCAGGGCAAGGGGTGGCCATAGATTCTCTCGCGCAGCGGCACGCTCCATGGCAGCAATGGCAACGGCAGCCCCATCCCCGGGCCGTCGCACCCGGGTGCTCGGCGTGCCCATCGACGCCTGCCCGGATGTGCGGGCGGCCGCCCTGGCCCTGCACGCCCGCGGCGGCGGTCAGATCGTCACGCTCAATGCCGAGATGACCATGGCCGCCCTGGCCGACCCGGCCCTGGGCGCCGCCATCGCCGCCGCCGACCTGGTGATTCCCGACGGGGCCGGCGTGGTGTGGGCCCTTGGGCGCCAGGGGCTGCGGGTGCCTCGCGCTCCCGGCATCGAACTGGCCCATGCCCTGCTGGAGCATGCCGCCGGGGCCGGCTGGCGGGTGGCCCTGGTGGGCGGCTCGCCCCAGGTGATGGGCTTACTGCGCCGGAAACTTGAGGCCACGCTGCCCGCTCTGCAGCTGGTGCTGGCTGTGGATGGCTACCAACCCGCCGAGGCCTGGCCTGGCCTGGAGCGCCAGCTGCTGGCTGCTCCTGCGGATCTGGTGCTGGTGGCTCTGGGGGTTCCCCGGCAGGAACTCTGGATCCGGCGGCTGGCGGGGCAGCGCACGGGCCTGTGGATGGGGGTGGGCGGCAGCTTTGACGTGTGGGCCGGAGTCAAGACCCGGGCACCCGGCTGGATGGGCAGGCTGCACCTGGAGTGGCTCTACCGGCTGATTCAGGAGCCGAGCCGCTGGCGTCGCATGCTCGCCCTGCCCCACTTCGTGTGGAAGGTGCTGCGCCAGGGCTGAGGATCAGCGGAAGCCCACGGAGGCCTGCCACACGAAGGCGAGCAGCAGAAAGAAGAAGGGGATGATCGGCAGGATGTCCACCAGGGGACCGAAGGCCTGGTAGGCCTCAGGCAGCTGGGCCAGGCTGGAGCCCGAAAGGTGGTGCATTGAAGCGTGAGCCAGCAGCGCGGAGACGACCATCCCTGCAGATCCATCAGCGAGAGGCGGACGCTACCACGTGTGGGCGGCCTCAGAGTGCGGTTCCCAGGGAGCGAAATCCTCTGCAAAACAGCCCTCGCGGATCGCCTGGGCCATGGCGTTGCTGAACCGCTGCAGCTGGGTGATGTTGTGGAGGCTGAGCAGGATGCGGGCCAGCATCTCGCCAGCGCGGATCAGGTGGTGCAGGTAGGCCCGGGTGTGGCTGCGGCAGGCGGGGCAGGGGCAGCCGCTGTCGAGGGGGGTGTGGTCGTGGCGGAAGCGGGCATTGCGCAGATTCCAGCGTTCGCCACCCACCAGCGCCGTGCCGTGCCGGCCCAGCCGGGTGGGCAGCACGCAGTCGAACAGATCGAAGCCATGGGCCACGGCCACGGCCATCTCCCGCAGGCTGCCCACCCCCATCAGGTAGTGGGGCGTGTGCTCGGGCAGGAGCGGGCCCACCTGGCGCACGATCCGATGCATCTCCTCCACCGGTTCACCCACGCTCACCCCACCCACGGCGATGCCGGGCAGGTTCATCGAGGCCACCACCCGGGCTGACTCGGCCCGCAGCCGCGGGTAGCAGCCGCCCTGCACGATGCCGAACAGGGCCTGGCCGGGCTGCTGATGGCTGGCCAGGCAGCGCTCCAGCCAGGTGTGGGTGCGGCGGCAGGCGGACTCCACCTCGGCCTCGCTGGCCGGGTAGGGGGGGCACTGGTCGAAGGCCATGGCCACGTCGGCGCCGAGGGCCATCTGGATCGCCATCGCCCGCTCCGGCGTGAGCACGATGCGGCTGCCGTCCCGGGGCGAGCGGAAGGTCACGCCGTCGTCGTCGATGCGGTTGATGCCGGCGAGGCTGAACACCTGGTAGCCGCCGGAGTCGGTGAGCAGGGGTCCGGACCAGCCCATGAACCGGTGCAGCCCGCCTGCTTCGGCCACGATCGCCTCACCGGGCTGCAGGTGCAGGTGGTAGGTGTTGGCCAGCACCATCTCCGCCCCGGTGGCGGCCAGCTGGGGGGCCATGACCCCCTTCACCGTGGCCAGGGTGCCCACCGGCATGAAGCGGGGCGTGGTCACCGGACCGTGGGGGGTCTGGAAGCAGCCACAGCGGGCCCGGGTGCGGGGACAGCGGGCTGTGGCCGTGAAGCTGAAGGGTGGCGGTGTGAAGCTGATGGGGCCGCGCCGGCGCTGCTCCGACGCTAGAGGTCGTCTGCCTGTGTCCAGGGAACCCCGCCACGCTGCCCGCTCTGCGCCCGACTGGTTGCGGGACCTGGCTGGGGCCTGGATCTTCTACACCGTGCTGCCGGGCTGGCCCTGGATCCGCCCGCGCTTCGAGCGCATCGCCCGCTTCGCGCCGCTCATCGGCCTGGTGCTGGGCGGTCTGCAGGCCCTGGTCTGGCTGGGCACCGCCGGCTGGCTGCCGCTGGGGGCGCAGGTGCTCCTGGTGATCGCCCTCGCCCTGGGGCTCAGCGGTGGGCTCCACCACGACGGCGCCCTCGACACCGCCGACGGTCTGGGGGCCGGCCCCCGGGCCCTGGAGGCCATGGCTGACAGCCGCGTGGGCGCCGCCGCCGTGCAGGCGGCCCTGCTGCTGGCTCTGCTGCGGGGGGCCGGCCTGGTGTGCCTGGCGGGCGCGGCCCCCATGGCCCTGCTGTGGACGGGCTTCTGGGGGCGGCTGTCGCCGCTGCTGGCGATGGCCCGCTTCCCCTACCTGCGCCAGGATCCCGCCGCCGGCGGCAGCGCCGGGTTCCACCGCCGTCACTGGCGAGGCCTGCGCCGGGAGCTGCTGCCTGCCCTGCTGGCCGGGCCCCTGGTGGCTGGCCTGGCGCTGATGCTGGATCCGCCCCGGGCCCAGGCAGCGGGGAGCTTCGGCTGGCTGCCGCTGCTGGGGCTCGTGCCCGCCGTGCTGGTGCCGTTCTGGCTGGGGCGCCGCCTCGGCGGCCACAGCGGCGACAGTTACGGCGCCTGCGTGGAGTGGAGCGAAGCCCTGGCCCTGCTGCTCATGGGGCTGGTGCTGCGGGCGCTGGCAGGCTGAGGCAGAAGGCATTGCCGTGCGCCGGCAGGGCAGGGTCAAGGTCTGCCGGGGCGTTGCACAGCACCAGCTCGCCGCCGAGGTGGCGGGCCAGATCGGCGGCCAGCGCCAGGCCGAGGCCGCTGCCGGGCTGGGCGGCGCCCGCCGTGCCCCGCTCCCCCCTGCGAAAAATCCGCTGGCGCTCCGGTGCAGGGATCGGTGGCCCCCCGTCCCACACCACCAGCTGCCAGCCCCCTGCTGGCGTGGGCCGGCACTGCAGCCCCACCGCCGAGCCGGAGGAGCTGTAGCGAAAGGCGTTCTCGAGCAGGTTGGCCACGATTTCAGCCACCGCCCCGCTGTCGCCCTGCCACTGGGGCAGGGCCTGGGGCCCCTGCCAGGGGCGCCCCTGCAGGGCCGCGGTGGCGCAGGCCCGCTGCACCAGGCGCTCCAACAGGTCCGCCAGGGGCTGGCTGGCGGCCCCGCCGAGGCTGGGCGGCAGCAGCAGCGGCCCCGGTCCAGGCTCCTGGGCCGGCTCGAGGTTGCCACCGCCGAGGCGATCGATGGCGTCCACGTAGCGCTGCAGCTGCCGCTCCTCCTGCAGCAATCCCTCCACCAGAGGGCGGTTGCGCTCATCCCCGTCCAGCCGCCGCAGCAGCAGCTGACCGAAGGTGCGCAGGGCGGCGAGGGGATTGCGCAGTTGATGCAGCAGCACGGTGAGTTGCTCGTGCTGGGCGAGCAGCTGCTGTTGCAGGCGCTGTTGCTCCAGGTCGAGGCAGAGCCCCTCGGTGAGGCAGAGGGCCACGGCCTGCAGGCGCTGGCGCAGCGGCTCGGGCCAGGGCAGCGCCGCGGTGTCGACCTGCAGGGCACCCAGCAGCACACCGCCGTGACGCAGCGGCAGCCAGCGGCGCAGATCGGCCACGGCGGTCAGCGGATTGTCGAGGGCCACCGCCGCAAGTGTGCGATTCGCCATCGGCCACTGGCCTACTGGCAGTAGCTGCGGGCTCTTGCCCTCACCCACGTCTGCCACGTACACCACCAGCGAGGTCACGTCGGGCCGGTCGGCGAACTGGGCGAGCTGGAACTGCAGCAGGCTGAGAAAGCGCTTGGAGACAGCCATCACCTCGGCCCCGGGCAGCAATCCAGAAACAAATTTGGCGGAACGTGAAGCAAACCGAGAAAAGAAGCTTAATATCTCGGTATCGACCACTACTCCCTGAGCCGTCCTGGGCCTGGAGCAGCGTCTGGTCCGCTTCAGTTGCGCTTTTGCTCAAACGAAGCTACAGCAGTGGCAGGGCAGTCCGTCCAACGGGCCGTCCCTCCTGCTGGGTTCCGCGCCTTAAGGGCTTTGCGGAATCTGCCGACGCTGCTCTGCCAGTTCTGCGGCCACGGTCGGTTGCGCCACCCTTTGGATGCTGCCCAGCGTCCATCCAGTCCGCCAGCCCCAGGGCTTCCGGGTTCACCCCTTCCGGCCTCCATGCGCCGGTTCCCTTCCCTCGGTTCCACGCCGCCGGTCCATGGCCATCGGGTCCTCCCCGCCCGGCCTCTCCAGTCCCCTCTCTCTCCCCGCCGCGGGAGCTGCCTCCATGTCGAAGAAGCGCAAGCGGATCAGCCGCCGTCGTCTTGCCGGTCAGCGCGTCCTGGCCCATGTCTCCACGTTCAACCTGGAGACCGGCTCCCACAAGCCCGTGACGGCTGCCCGCCGTTACATCGCCGAACAGGCCCTGGTGCCGCCGGCCCTGCTCAACGTGCGCCGCAACGAGCACACCACCGACCGCTTCTTCTGGGGTGAGAAGGGCCTGTTCAGCGCCCAGTACGCCGAGGAGAACCACTTCCTGTTCCCATCGCTGCGCTCCATCGTCGACAGCATCGGTGAAGAGGTGCTGTTCGAGGGCATCGAGGCCCTCGCCTCCGACGACTGGGAGGAGATGGAAGAGTACGAGTACGCCTTCGTCTGATCCACACCGCTTCTGAGTCAGCTCAGGCCTCCATCCAGGCGTCCGTGATGGCGCTGCGGATGGAGGGAATCAGGGCCATGTCGATCGTGTGGCCGCCCGGGAAGCCCAGCAGTTCCACGCCATGGCCGCCGGCCCGCAGCCGCTCGGACAGTTCGACGCTGGCGGCGAAGGGCACCACCGGATCCTGCTGGCCGTGGGTGAGCAGCACAGGGAAGCTCTGGTGGTCTCCGCCGCAGAGTTGCCAGTCAGGGTGGGGGTAGCCGCTGCAGCCCACCACCCCAGCCACGGGCAGGCCGGCCCCGCCGCTGGCCACGTCCAGCGCCATGGCGGCACCCTGGGAGAAGCCCAGCAGCACCGTGCGCCGCAGCGGCACCTCCTGACCCAGGGCCTCCAGCCGCTGGCGTAGGCCCTCCAGGGCCCCAGGCAGTTCGGGCCAGCCGCTCTGCTGCAGGTCGTACCACTGCCGCCCCGCACCGCTGGGGTGCAGGCCAGGGGCCCGCAGGGCCACCACGCTGGTGTCTGCGTTCACCAGCAGGTCGGCCAGATCGAGCAGGTCGTCGGCGTCGGCGCCCCAGCCGTGCAGCAGCACCAGCCGCCGATCGCCGCTGCTGGGCCCCCGACGCAGCAGCGCCTCGGCCGGTGGCGGTTGGGGTGCGGGCACGGCGTGGAGCAGGGCTGGCGGCAGCAGTCTGGGCCACGGGCCGCTGCGTAGGTTGGCCTTCTGCCCCTGCCCAGCTGCCACCATGGCCCCCACGGCTCTCCTGAGCGTCTCCAACAAGGATGGTCTGGTGCCCCTGGCCCAGGGCCTGATCGCGGCGGGCTACCGGTTGATCTCCAGCGGTGGCACCGCGGCGGCGCTGCAGACCGCGGGCCTGGCGGTGACCCGGGTGGCCGAGCACACCGGCGCTCCGGAAATCCTGGGGGGCCGGGTCAAGACCCTCCATCCCCGCATCCATGGCGGCATCCTGGCGCGGCGCCAGGACCCCTCCCACCAGGCGGATCTGGACGCCCAGGCCATCGACCCGATCGACGTGGTGGTGGTGAACCTCTACCCCTTCCGCGAAACCGTGGCCGACCCAGCCGTGCCGTTCGACACCGCCATCGAGACCATCGACATCGGAGGGCCGGCCATGGTGCGGGCTGCGGCCAAGAACCATGCCGATGTGGCGGTGCTGACCAGCCCCCAGCAGTACGGCGCCTTTCTCGAGGCCCTGGCCGCCGGGCCCCTCCGCCACGATCTGCGCCGGCGCCTCGCCCTGGAGGCCTTTGCCCACACGGCCGCCTATGACGCGGCGATCAGTCGCTGGCTGGCCGAGCGCCTGGCCGCGGAGCCAGGGGCTCCACCAGCGGCTCAGCCAGGGCCTGAAGCCACAGCGGAGCCCCTGCAGCTGGAGCTGCCGGCCCGCCAGGCGCTGCGCTACGGCGAAAATCCCCACCAGCCGGCCACCTGGTACAGCGCCGCCAGCGCCGGCTGGGGCGCGGCGCGGCAACTGCAGGGCAAGGAGCTCAGCTACAACAACCTGATTGACCTCGATGCCGCCCTGGCCACGGTGCGGGAGTTCGGCTACGGCTTGGCCGCCCAGCCCGCGGCGGTGGTGGTCAAGCACACCAACCCCTGCGGTGTGGCCACGGGCAGTGGCTGCGCCGATGCCCTGCACCGCGCCCTGGAGGCCGATCGCGTGTCGGCCTTCGGCGGCATCGTGGCCCTCAACACGCCGGTGGATGGTGCCGCAGCGTCCCATCTCACCAGCCTCTTCCTGGAGTGCGTGGTGGCCCCGGCCTTCGAGCCTGAGGCCAGGGAGCTGCTGGCCGCGAAGGCCAACCTGCGCCTGCTGGAGCTGGACGCCGAGGCGATCGAGCGGGCGCCGCGCCAGCAGCTGCGCACGGTGCTGGGCGGGGTGCTGGCCCAGGAGCTCGACGATCAGCCTGCCGAGCAGAGCAGCTGGCAGGTGTTGAGCCAGCGCCAGCCCACGCCCCAGGAGCTCGCCGACCTGCGCTTCGCCTGGAAGCTGGTGCGCCACGTGCGCTCCAACGCCATCGTGGTGGCCCGGGACGGCCAGAGCCTGGGGGTGGGGGCGGGCCAGATGAACCGGGTGGGGTCGGCCCGGCTCGCCCTGGAGGCCGCCGGGGAGCGGGTGCGCGGGGCCGTGCTGGCCAGTGACGGCTTCTTCCCCTTCGACGACACGGTGCGGCTGGCGGCCGGCCTGGGCATCCGCGCGGTGATCCAGCCAGGCGGCAGCGTGCGGGACAAGGACTCGATCAGAGCCTGCGATGAGCTGGGGCTGGCGATGCTGCTCACCGGCCGACGCCACTTCCTGCACTGAGCCCCAGGCTGGGCTGGACAGCGAGGGGGCGGGGCTCAGTTGTAGTTTCGCTGCATCGTCTCCGCCCCGGCCACGCCATGCCTGAGTCGCTCGCCTACGGCCTCAACTTCCTGCATCCGCTGATGATGTGGAGCCTGCTCGGGCTGTCCGGCTACGGGCTGTTCCTGGGCATCAAGGCCAAAAAACTGCGCACGGCACCCGATGCCGAAACCCGCAAGCTGCTGATCAAGGGCCAGTACGCCAAGCGCCATTTCCAGGTGGGCAGTGTGCTGCTGGCCCTGGTGGTGATCGGCTGCTTCGGCGGCATGGCCGTCACCTACCTCAACAACGGCAAGCTGTTCGTGGGCCCGCACCTGCTGGTGGGGATCGGCATGACCTCGATGGTGGCCCTGGCCGCCTCGCTCACTCCCTTGATGCAGCAGGGCAACCTGATCGCCCGCAAGGCCCACGTGGGGCTGAACATGCTGATGGTCACGCTGTTTCTGTGGCAGGCGGTGAGCGGGATGCAGATTCTCAACAAGATCTGGGAGAACCGCCCAGCCTGAGCTGGCCGTTCAGAACTGCGCCCGCCGCCTGGGGGGAGGCTCCAGGCCGTGGCTGTTGTGGAAATCGTCCTGCACCTTCCATGTGAGCTTGCGGGACACCTGGCGCACGATCTGGCGCAGCAGCCGCTCGCCACTGCTCTGCACCAGGCCATCCGGCAGCAGCGTGATCACCCCGGGCAGACGGATCCAGACGCTGAGGGCCAGATCCCAGCGCACCAGAGTGAGGGGCGCCTCCAGCTCGGCAGTGTTGTCGAGCCGCAGGGACGCCAGGAAGTCCACGTCGTAGAGACCTTCCAGGCCAGTGTCCCCCGCCGGGATGGGCACCGTGAGAATCCGGTAGACCCCCTCGCTCTGGGGCAGCAGCTCCAGGGCGATGGTGGGCTCCACCTCGAAGCCGAAGTTGCCGAAGCGCCCCAGGGTGAGGCTGTAGCCATTGGCGCCGAGGGGCTCCACGGCCATCGGCGCGGCGCAGCGGCTGAACCAGCCCTCGTGGCGATCCAGATAGTGGGCCACCGCCTCCGTGGGGGCCCGCATCTCCATGAGATCGGCGAAGCTGCTCTGGTACAGGCGCACCCGGGAGTCGTCAGACTGGCGCAGCGGCGGAATGTCGTCCCGCTGGGCCGACCCGAGTGGCGCTGTCGACAGGGGGGTGGACGACAACAGCGACGGACGCAACGACAGGTTCAACCGGAACCGGCTCGGCGGACCCAGGTCACGAGCGCATGGCTCCAGCCCAGGGATCGCTGTGCTCACAGTTCCACAGGAACCAATCTAGAGGCCCAGCCTCAGGCCTCGCTCAGCTCGATCAGCCGCTCGATCACCGCCTCCACGATGCGATCCGGAGTGGAGGCCCCGGAGGTGATCCCCACCCGGATCGGTCCCTCCGGCAGGAAGGGCGACTCCTCGGTGAGCTCACCGCCAAGGGGCATGTGCTCGATGCGGTTGCCCGGACCGATGCGTTCGGGGGTGTCGATGTGGAAGGAGCGGATGCCGCGGCTCACGGCGATCTCCTGCAGGTGGGTGGTGTTGGAGGAGTTGTAGCCGCCGATCACCACCATCAGGTCGAGGGGCTCATCCACCAGGGCGAACATGGCGTCCTGGCGCTCCTGGGTGGCATCGCAGATCGTGTTGAAGGCCAGGAAGTGCTCGTTGAGCTCGGCGGGACCATGGCGCTGCAGCATCGTGCGCTCCACCAGCCGGCCGATCTCCTCGGTTTCGCTCTTGAGCATGGTGGTCTGGTTGGCCACCCCGACCCGGATCAGGTCACGGTCGGGATCGAAGCCCGGTGAGCAGGCCTTGGCGAAGCGGGCCATGAAGGCCTCCCGGGCGGCGGTCCGCTGCTCGGCGCTGAGGTTCTGGTTGCCGAGCAGCACGTAGTCGCAAACCAGCTGGGCCTCGGCCAGGTCGAGCACCACCAGGTAGGTGCCGGCAAAGGAGCTGGTGGCCAGCGTTTCCTCATGCTTCACCTTGCCGTGGATGATCGAGGTGAAGGCATGCTTCTTGTGCTTCTCCACGGTGTTCCACACCTTCGACACCCACGGGCAGGTGGTGTCCACGATGTGGCAGCCGCGCTCATTGAGCAGCTGCATCTCCTGCACCGTGGCGCCGAAGGCCGGCAGGATCACCACGTCGCCACCGGCCACGTCGGAGAAGTCCTTCACACCCCCCTCCACGGCGATGAACTGCACGTTCATCTCGCGCAGATGGTCATTCACCGAGGGGTTGTGGATGATCTCGTTGGTGATCCAGATCCGCTCACTGGGGTAGTGGCGGCGGGTCTCGTAGGCCATGGCCACGGCGCGCTCCACACCCCAGCAGAAGCCGAAGGCCTCGGCCAGGCGCACATTCAGCCGGCCGCGCTGCAGCGCGTAGCCGTTGCCCCGCAGCTTGGCCACCAGATCGCTCTGGTAGGCCTGCTCGAGGCTGCCGGCCACCTCTTCGCCCAGGCCGAAGCCGCGGCGGTTGTAGCGCTCCGAGTGGTGCAGGGATCGCTTGAAAGCACGGGTATCCACGGCGGCCCACAGCAGTGGCCGAACTCTATGGGCCTTCGCGCACGGCTGCCGAATCGCCGCAGCAGGGCCGTTCACCTGGCTAAAGATCTGGCTGGCGCGGCTCCACACCGGCCAGCCCCTGCCAGTGGACGCCGCTGGCCGTGAAGCGGAACACGCAGGGCAGCACCTCCACGCCCGCCGCCAGGGCGGCCCGAAACAGCTCTCCGTAGCGGGGATCGGCGGCATCCCCAGGGGCAAAGCGCTCCACGTCGCCCCGGCTCAGGCAGGGCAGCAGCACGGCGCGGGCCTCCGGCAGCAGGGCCGTGAGCTCCACCAGGTGCTTCTGCCCCCGCTCGGTCACGGTGTCCGGAAAGAGGGCCAGCCGGCCCTGGGTCCAGGTGGTGTTCTTCACCTCCACGTAGATGGGGCGCTGATCGGCGGCCCCTGCCGCTGGCGTCAGCAGCAGGTCGATGCGGCTGCGGCGGTTCTGCCCGTAGGGCACCTCGGCCCTGATGGCGCCGATCGGGCCCAGCTGGGGCTCCAGGCAGCCCGCCTCGATCGCCGCCCGCACCAGCCGGTTGGGCAGGGCCGTGTTGATGCCCACCCAGACCGGCTGGCCATCGGCGCCCTCCACCTCGGCCTGCTCCCAGGTCCAGGCCAGTTTGCGGCTGGGTGAGGGGGCGTGCCGCAGCAGCACCCGCCCGCCGGGCTGCAGCACCCCGGTCATGGGCCCGGTGTTGGGGCAGTGGGCCGTCACCACGCTGCCGTCCTGCAGCTGCACGTCGGCCAGGAAACGCTTGTAGCGCTTGAGCAGCACCCCCTCCACCAGGGGGCCCAGCTCCAGGATCAGCGGGGCCATGGCGCAGCAGCCGGGGCGGCGAAGGGACGCCCGCCATACTGCCGCTCAAGCCAACGGGCCCAGGGGCCCGGATCCATGCCCCAGTCCCTGCGTCGCATTGCCCTGATCGTGGCCGCTGCCACGGCGATCAGCAAGGTGGCCGGCCTGGTGCGCCAGCAGGTGATCGCCGCCTCCTTCGGGGTGGGCATGGCCTACGACGCCTACAACTACGCCTATGTGCTGCCGGGCTTCCTGCTGATCCTGCTGGGCGGCATCAACGGTCCGTTCCACAGCGCCATGGTGAGTGTGCTGGCGCGGCGGCCGCGGCAGGAGGGGGCCCACGTGCTCGCGGCGATGAACACCCTGGTGGGGGCGGGCCTGCTGGTGGTGACCGTGCTGCTGCTGGTGGCGGCTGGCCCGCTGATCAGCCTGGTGGGGCCGGGCCTCGATGCCGAGCGCCACGCCATCGCTGTGGTGGAGCTGCGCTGGATGGCGCCGATGGCCCTGTTCGCCGGCCTGATCGGCCTCGGCTTCGGGGCGCTCAACGCCGCCGATGAGTTCTGGCTGCCGTCAGTGAGCCCGTTGCTCTCGAGCGTGGCGGTGATCGCCGGCCTGGGGCTGCTCTGGTGGCAGCTGGGGCCGGCCATCACCCTGCCGGAAAACGCCCTGATCGGCGGCGTGGTGCTGGCGGGCAGCACCACCCTGGGAGCCGTGCTGCAGTGGCTGATCCAGCTGCCGGCGCTGGCGCGCCAGGGGCTGCACCGCTTCCGGCTGGTGTGGGACTGGAAGGATCCCGGCGTGCGCGAGGTGATGCAGGTGATGGGCCCGGCCACCCTCTCCTCCGGCATGTTGCAGATCAATGTGTTCGTGTCGCTGTTCTTCGCCTCGGGAATTCCGGCGGCGGCGGCGGGGCTGGCTACGCCAACCTGCTGGTGCAGACCCCCCTGGGGCTGATCTCCAACGCCCTGCTGGTGCCGCTGCTGCCGGTCTATGCCCGGCTCACCGCTCCCGAGGACCGCCCCGAGCTGGTGGCGCGGATCCGCCAGGGCCTGATGCTCTCCAATGCCTCGATGCTGCCGCTCGGGGCCCTGATGACCGCCCTGGCGGTGCCGATCGTGGCGCTCGTCTACGAGCGGGGAGCCTTCGATGCCGGTGCGGCCACGCTGGTGGGCCAGCTGCTGATGGCCTACGGCATCGGCATGCCGGCCTACCTGGCCCGCGATGTGCTCGTGAGGGTGTTCTATGCCCTCGGCGACGGCGTCACCCCTTTCCGCTGGTCCCTGGCGGGGATCGGGCTCAATGCCATCTTCTGCTGGACCTTTGTGGGAGGCCCTGTCCCCGGGGGCGGCCAGTTGCTGCCGGGGCTCTATGCCGGTGCCGCCGGGCTGGTGCTGGCCACCGTGGCGGTGAACCTGATCACCTGCGCTGCCCTGCTGCTGGCCTTGCAGCTGCGGCTCAACGGCCTGCCGCTATGGCGCTGGGGGCGCGACACCGCCCTGCTGCTGGCCGCCGCCGTGGCCGGAGCCGCGGCGGCGCGGGCCCTGGCGCTGCTGGTGGGCTGGCCCGACAGCCTGATCGGCAGGGCCCTGCAGGTGGGTCTCAGCAGCGGACTGGGAATGCTGGTGTACGCCAGCCTCTCCCACTGGGCCAGGGTGCCTGAGGCCCAGCAGGTGGTCAGCCAGCTGAGCCGCCGCCTGGCCTGGCCCGGCCGTCGCTGACAGGCTTGGCCGGTCAGGGCCTGAATCAGGGCCTGGGCCCCACCTGACGCTCCTCGCGCACCTGCAGTGGCAGCTCCAGATGGGAGCGGCCCAGCAACTGGGGGCCCTGCACCGACACGATGCGGGCCTCGATGCCGAAGTCGCGGAAGGCGGTTTCCAGCTCCTGGATCAGGGCCTTCTCAACCTGGGCCTCCGCATCCACCACCTTGCCGATCAGGCGGCTGCCGAGCTTGCCGATCCGTTTGCCGACGACATCGCGGGCATTGGTGACCTCAATCAGCAGCACGGCCCAAGGGCATGGGGCGCAACCTTATCGGCCTTCACCACAAAATCGGTCGACTCGGCAACAACAAGCGCTCAGCGGCAGAAGGGTTCGATCACGTCTTCCAGATCCCGCAGCTGCCCGGGAGGCACCAGCCGGGCCAGGGGCAGGCGGGTGCTGCCCCCGCCGATCGGCACCTGCACGGCCTCCAGGGCCTGGCGGGCACACACCCCACTGCCGGCGTCGAGCCGGGCCGCGCACTCGATGGCCAGGGTCTGGGCCAGGCCGGCATCGCCCAGGTACAGGTGCCAGCCGGCCACCTGCAGGTAGAGCCGGTCGGCCAGGGCGAGTTCCAGGTCCTTCAGTTCACTGGCGGAGAGACTCATGCTTCGGGGGCCGGGCGCATGGCGATGACCACCCCAGCGTGCATCAGCAGGCCCGTCAGCCACAGCAGGCTCACCAGGTTGAGGTGGGTCCAGGGGTGACGCAGCTCCTGCACCACCCAGAGGCCGCTGTTGATGGCAGCAAACAGGGCGGCGTGCAGGGTGAGGTTCACGATCCGCTCGAAGTGCCGGAAGGTGGGGTCTTCCGGGTTGGAGGGGCCGTACCAGCGGATGGGCATGGGAGAGCTCTGGGGGATCAGGGGCGGACCGATTGACGGATGGGCCCTCCGTGCGCTGAGAATGGTGCCATGCGCTTGTAGCTCAGCGGATTAGAGCATCTGACTACGGATCAGAGGGTCGGGAGTTCGAATCTCTCCAGGCGCGCTTTCAAACCACCCTGCTCCGGCTCCGCCTGGAGCTGTTTTTTTGGTGCTGTCCTGGGCGGCGGGCGGCCTCGGCTGACGTGTCTTTACGATCGATGCAGGACCCAGAACTGCTTCGATGGCCGACCCCGCGATGGCTGCCTCTGTGATGGCTGCTTGCGCCAGCCACGACCAACCCCTGGCGGCCGCCGACCCCGCCATCGCCGCCCTGATCGGCAGGGAGCTGGAGCGCCAGCAGACCCACCTCGAGCTGATCGCCTCGGAGAACTTCACCTCCCGCGCCGTGATGGAGGCCCAGGGCTCGGTGCTCACCAACAAGTACGCCGAGGGCCTGCCCTCCAAGCGCTACTACGGCGGCTGCGAGCACGTGGACGCCATCGAGGAGCTGGCGATCGAGCGGGCCAGGCAGCTGTTCGGAGCAGCCTGGGCCAATGTGCAGCCCCACAGCGGCGCCCAGGCCAACTTCGCGGTGTTCCTGGCCCTGCTGCAGCCCGGCGACACGATCCTGGGCATGGACCTCAGCCACGGCGGCCACCTCACCCATGGCTCGCCGGTGAACGTGAGCGGCAAGTGGTTCAAGGCCGTGCACTACGGCGTGGACCCCGAAACCCAGCAGCTCAACTTCGACAGCGTGCGCCAGCTGGCGCTGCAGCACCGGCCCAAGCTGATCGTGTGCGGCTACTCGGCCTACCCCCGCAGCATCGACTTCCAGGCCTTCCGCGCCATCGCCGATGAGGTGGGCGCCTTCCTGCTCGCGGACATGGCCCACATCGCCGGCCTGGTGGCCGCCGGCGTGCACGCCAACCCCGTGCCCGTGTGCGATGTGGTCACCACCACCACCCACAAGACGCTGCGCGGTCCCCGCGGCGGCCTGATCCTCTGCCGCGATGCCGAGTTCGGCAAGCGCTTTGACAAGGCGGTGTTCCCCGGCAGCCAGGGCGGCCCGCTGGAGCACGTGATCGCCGCCAAGGCGGTGCCTTCGGCGAAGCCCTGCTGCCTTCCTTCCGGGCCTACAGCGAGCAGGTGGTGCGCAATGCCCAGGCCCTGGCGCAGCGCATCCAGGAGCGGGGCATCGCCGTGGTCAGCGGTGGCACCGACAACCACCTGGTGCTGCTGGATCTGCGCAGCATCGGCATGACCGGCAAGGTGGCGGATCTGCTGGTGAGCGACGTGCACATCACCGCCAACAAGAACACGGTGCCCTTCGATCCCGAGTCCCCCTTCGTCACCAGTGGTCTGCGCCTCGGCACCGCCGCCTGCACCACCCGCGGCTTTGATGCCGAGGCCTTTGCCGAGGTGGCCGACGTGATCGCCGACCGCCTGCTCAACCCTGAAGATGGGGCGATCGAGGAGCGCTGCCGGCAGCGCGTGGCCGGGCTCTGCGAGCGCTTCCCGCTCTACGCCCCCACCCGTGAGCTGCAGCCGGTCTGAGCCCCTCACCTGACCGTAATGTGGCGGCCTACGCCCTGCCCCCAGGCGCCTGCGTCGGCCCGCTGTCGTGACCCTTGCCTACAGCCCCAACGCTGCAGCGCTGCTCACCTTTGCCGTGGCTGCCGTGCTCACCGCCCTGGTGGTGCCAGTGGTGCGGCGGCTCGGCCTGAGCTGGGGGCTGATCGACGCCCCCGACGCCCGCAAGCAGCACACCACCCCGATGGTGCGGCTGGGGGGGATCGGCATCGTGATCGCCTTCAGCCTGGCTCTCGCCCTCACCTGGCAGCTCGGTGGCTTCGCCCAGCTGGAGGCCAGCAAGGATGCCCTGATCTGGACCACCCTCGGCGGCTCGCTGTGCTTCTTCGTGATCGGCCTGGCGGACGATCTGTTCGCCCTGCCCCCCTTGCCGAGGCTGCTGGGCCAGCTGCTGGTGTCGACGGCGGTGTGGCTGGAGGGGGTGCGGATCGGCAGCATCGATCTGCCCTTCGGCTGGATGGGGGCACCCTCCGCCGTGCTGCAGCTGCCTGACTGGCTGAGCCTGCTGGCCACCCTGGTGTGGCTGGTGGGCATCACCAATGCGATCAACTGGCTCGATGGCCTCGATGGTCTGGCCGCCGGCGTGAGCGGCATCGCGGCTGTGGGTCTGCTCTCGGTGAGCTTCAGCCTGGATCAACCTGCCGCAGGCCTGCTGGCCGCGGCCCTGGCCGGCAGCTGCCTGGGCTTTCTGCGCCACAACTTCAACCCCGCCCGCATCTTCATGGGGGATGGCGGCTCCTACTTCCTGGGCTTTGCCCTGGCCGCGATCAGCATCGTGGGGCCGGCCAAGGGGCTCACCAGCGTCAGTCTGCTGCTGCCGCTGCTGATCCTCTCGCTGCCCCTGGCCGACATGTCAGCGGTGATCATGGGCCGCCTCAGTGAGGGCCATTCGCCCTTCTATCCCGATCGCCGCCACCTGCACCACCGCCTGCTGCGCACGGGGCTGAGCCACCGCCGCACGGTGCTGTTGATCTATGCCTTCACCCAGTGGCTGGCCTCCCTGGCCCTGGTGCTGGTGAATGCCGAGATGCGCTTCCTCTGGCTCGCCCTGGCCACGGCGGTGCTGATCTGGGTGCTGGTGAGCACCCGCCGCGCCCTGCAGCGCCAGGACAGGCCCGTGGCGCGGCTGCGATGACCTCCGACCTTTCCGGCAGCCCACAGCCGGGCAGCGCCGAGATCCTCTGCGTCGGCACCGAACTGCTGCTCGGCACGATCACCAATGGCAATGCCCGCTGGATCGCCGAACAGCTGGCCGTGCTCGGGGTGCCCCACCTGCGTCAGGAGGTGGTGGGAGACAACCGCGCGCGGCTGATCGCCGCCGTGCAGCAGGCCTCGCGCCGCTGCCGCCTGCTGATCACCACCGGCGGCCTTGGGCCCACCCCCGACGACCTCACCACTGAGGCCATCGCCGCGGCCTTCGCCACTCCCCTGCAGGAGCGGCCGGAGGTGTGGGCCGACATCACCGCGAAGGCCCGCAGCCGCGGCCGGGAGCTCTCGCCCAGCCTGCGCCGCCAGGCCCTGCTGCCGCAGGGTGCGGTGGTGCTCCCCAACCCCACCGGCACAGCGGCTGGAATGATCTGGAGCCCCCTGCCCGGCTTCACGTTGCTCACCTTTCCCGGGGTGCCGAGTGAAATGAAGGCGATGTGGCAGGCCACGGCGGCCCCCTGGCTACGGCAGGCGGGCCTCTCCCAGGGGGTGTTCGCCAGCCGCTTGCTGCGCTTCTGGGGCGTGGCCGAATCAGCCCTCGCCGAGCAGGTGGGCGACCTGCTGGCGGCCAGCAACCCCACCGTGGCCCCCTACGCCGACGCCGGCGAGGTGAAGCTGCGGATCACGGCCCGGGCGGCTTCACCCGAGCAGGCCTCCACCCTGCTGGCGCCCGTGGAGGCGGAGATCCGCCGGCGCGCCGCCGAGGCCTGCTTCGGTGCCGACGACGACAGCCTGGCCTCGGTGGTGCTGGCGGCTCTGCTGCGCCGGGGCGAGAGCCTTGCCGTGGCGGAGAGCTGCACGGGGGGCGGCATCGGCGCTGCCCTGGCGGCGATCCCCGGAGCCTCCGCGGTGTTCCTCGGCGGGGTGATCGCCTACGCCAACGCGGTGAAGCAGGGGGTGCTGGGGGTGCCGGAGGAGTTGCTTGAGCGCCACGGGGCGGTGAGTGATCCGGTGGCGGCGGCGATGGCGGAGGGGGCCTGCAGGCTCACCGGAGCCCACTGGGGCGTGGCCGTGAGCGGGATTGCCGGTCCGGGGGGCGGCAGCCCCGACAAGCCCGTGGGGCTGGTGCACATCGCCGTGGCGGGCCCCGATGGCACCCACAGCGCCGCGGTGCGCTTCGGCAGCAGCCGTGGCCGCGCCTGGATCCAGACCCTCAGCACCGGTGAGGCGCTCGATCGGCTGCGGCGGCGTTTGTCAGCCAGCTGAACGATCTGCCTCCCTGCAGGGGACGACCCGCGTGCCAGCGCCTGGATGAAGAGGAGGTCGAGCGGGATAACGAATCGATGTGACTAGGGATACCATCGAACGGCTAAGAACCGGTTAAGGCCTGTTCTCCCGACGACACCCGCATGCTCCATCTCGACGCCTCCACCTATGTGGGCAGGGGTCTGCACCGCGAATGCCACCGCCATCCAGAGGATCCGAGCCTCTGCGTCAAGGTGGACATCGGCGGCGACCCCCACGACAGCCGTCGAGAGCAGCGCTTCTACCGCCACCTGCAGCGCCGCGGCATCAGCTGGGATGCGGTGCCGCGCTGGAACGGCACGGTGCCCACCAACCTGGGAGAGGGGTCGTGTTTCGAACTCATCCAGGACACGCCGGGCGTGGTGGCGCACACGTTGCAGCATTACCTCGAGTCCAATGAGGCCTCAGGTCTTCACTGTCGTGGCCTGCGCGATGGGCTTCTGGCCCTGAGGCGCACCATGCTGAGCGACGGCATCGTGACCCTGGCCCTGCGCCCCAAGAATGTGGTGTGCCAGCGCCTGGGCCCCCAGGCCTTCCGGCTCTACATCGTGGACAGCATCGGCAACACCGACTTCATCCCGATCGCCACCCACAGCGGCTGGTTCGCCCGCCGCAAAGTGGCCCGCAAGTGGGCGCGCTTCGAGCAGAGCTCCTGGTGCGCTACGCGCAAAATCCTTTCCTGGCGCAACTTCTGGGCCGGCTGCCGCTGAGCAGGGTGGTGACGAACGCGCTGCCGGATGCGGCGCTCGCTACCCAGAGGGTGGCCCCCTGACGGGCGCCATGAGGAGCGCCTTGGCGACCTTGACCTCCAGGTGGCATCCTGGGGCCTTTGAAGCACTGATGCGGCTGTCGCTGCTGCTGGCTGCCGCGTTGCTGACTGCGGTGCAGGGTCAGGCCAGGGCCTCTGCCACGGACTGGCAGCGCTACCGCGACTTCTACCTCGGCGAAGGCCGCCCCCAGCTGCTGCTCTTCTGCGACGTCTGGCGCGACGCCAACGCCCAGGGACACTCGCTCTGGGAGCCGGGGTTGGTGCGCCAGCTCAACGCTCCCCTGGCCCGGGATGGCATCACGGAGGTCCAGATCGATGCCATCACCGCCGGCCAGGTGGTGGCCATGAGCCAGGTCTGCCCCGGCATCCGCTGAACAGGGAACCCGCGCAAGGGCGGGCCCGCCCCCCAGGTGGAGGAAAGCCATTGACTACCCTGGCCCATTGCGCCTCAAGAGGGATCCGGTGAGCGCCGCCACGCTGTACGACAAGGTCTGGGACCTGCATCGGGTGGCCGAACTGCCCGGGGGGGCCACCCAGCTCTTCATCGGTCTGCACCTGATCCACGAGGTGACCAGCCCCCAGGCCTTCGCCGCGCTGCACGACCTGGGCCTGGCTGTGCGCCACCCCGAGCGCACGGTGGCCACGGTGGATCACATCGTGCCCACCACGTCCCAGGCGCGGCCCTTTGCCGATCCCCTCGCGGAAGCGATGCTCGCCACCCTGGAGCGCAACTGCGCCCAGTACGGCATCACCCTTCACGGCCTCGGCAGCGGCCGCCAGGGCATCGTCCACGTGATCGCCCCCGAGCTGGGCCTCACCCAGCCGGGCATGACCGTCGCCTGCGGCGACTCCCACACCTCCACCCACGGCGCCTTCGGGGCCATCGCCTTCGGCATCGGCACCAGCCAGGTGCGCGATGTGCTGGCCAGCCAGAGCCTGGCGATGGGCAAGCTCAAGGTGCGCCGCATCTGGGTGGACGGCCGTCTGCAGCCTGGCGTCTACGCCAAGGATCTGGTGCTGCACATCATCCGCAGCCTCGGCGTGAAGGGCGGTGTGGGTCACGCCTATGAATTCGCCGGTCCGGCCATCGCCGCCCTCTCGATGGAGGAGCGCATGACCCTCTGCAACATGGCGATCGAGGGCGGTGCGCGCTGTGGCTATGTCAATCCCGACGCCACCACCTTTGCTTACCTCAAGGGCCGCCCCTATGCCCCTGAGGGCGAGTCCTGGGAGCGGGCTGTGGCCTGGTGGAGCAGCCTGGCCAGCGGCCCAGAGGCGCTGTTTGACGACGAGGTGCGCTTCGATGCCGCCGCCATCGCCCCCACCGTGACCTGGGGCATCACGCCGGGCCAGGGCATCGGTGTGGACGAGGCGATTCCCACCCTGGAGCAGACCCCCGCCGATGAGCGCCCCCTCGCCGAGGAGGCCTACCGCTACATGGATCTGCTGCCCGGTGCCCCGATCGCCGGCACCCCGGTGGATGTGTGCTTCATCGGCAGCTGCACCAACGGCCGGCTCAGTGATCTGCAGGCAGCGGCCGCCGTGGCCCGCGGCCGCCGGGTGGCCCCCGGCCTCAAGGCCTTCGTGGTGCCGGGCTCCGAGCAGGTGGCGGCCGCCGCCGAAGCTGAGGGCCTTGACGCGCTGTTCACGGCCGCCGGCTTCGAATGGCGCGAGCCGGGCTGTTCGATGTGCCTGGCGATGAACCCCGACCGGCTCGAAGGCCGTCAGATCAGCGCCAGCTCCAGCAACCGCAACTTCAAGGGCCGCCAGGGCTCGGCCTCGGGCCGCACCCTGCTGATGAGCCCCGCCATGGTGGCCGCCGCCGCCGTCACCGGCCGGGTGTGCGACGTGCGGCAGCTGCTGGCTGCCGCACCAGCCACCCCCGTACCCGCCGCCTGAATCCCCCCCCATCACCGTGACCAGCGCCATGACCACTGCCCCCTTCCCCAGCGGTCCGATCAGCCAGGTGGCCGGCACTGCCGTGGTGCTGCGCGGCGATGACATCGACACCGACCGGATCATCCCGGCCCGCTTTCTCAAGTGCGTCACCTTCGAGGGTCTCGGTGAGCAGGTCTTCGCCGACGACCGGGCCGAACTGCAGGGGGCCCATCCCCTGGACCGGCCCGAGCACCGCGGCGCCAGGCTGCTGCTGGTGAACCGCAACTTCGGCTGTGGCTCCAGCCGCGAGCACGCCCCCCAGGCCCTGATGCGCTGGGGCATCCGCGCCCTGGTGGGCGAGAGCTTCGCCGAGATCTTCCATGGCAACTGCCTCGCCCTGGGCCTTCCCTGCCTCACCGCACCCCATGGGCTGATGCTGACCATCCAGGAAGCCGCCGCCACAGCCCCTGCCACCCTCTTCAGCCTGGATGTGGCGGAGGCCACGCTGCGGGCTCCAGGCCAGAGCTGGTCCCTGGAACTGGACGCCGGCCCCCGCCAGATGCTCAGCACCGGCCAGTGGGATGCCACCGGCCAGCTGCTCTCCCACCACGAGGCGCTCAGCCGCACCCTGGCAGCCCTGCCCTATGCCAACGGCTTCAGCCGCCGCGGTGCTGGGGGCGAGGCACGAACGGGGTCCCGCTGCCGGTGAAGTCGAAGTCGTTGAGGCGGATGCGAATGCCGCCGATGCCGTCATAGGGGCTGTAGAAGATGCCCACCTCGTAGGCCCGCTGCTGCAGCTTCAGCTCCACGTAGGAGTAGCTCACATCGCCGTTGAAGCGGGAGCGGCTGTCGATGTTGATCGTGGCGCCGGCCTCCAGCACCAGGGGGCCGTAGATCTGCTGGGCGGCGTTGAAGCTCACCGTGCGCAGGTCCACGGCCCGATCGAAGCCGAAGGGACTGCCGCCATCGAGCAGGGTGCCCGCCAGGGAGGCGGAGAAACGGGTGTAGTCGAGCACCGGCCGCTCGAAGCGCCCAATGGTGAACGAGGGGCCCGCCGCCAGGGTGAGGGTGTTCTGCTGGGCCCCGTCCTGGTAGAAGGCCGTGCTGCCGTTGATGCCGAAATCCAGCCCGAGGCCGGGAATCACCGGGATCGGCGCGTAGCGCAACTGGGCCATGGTGTCGGGGTTGGCGCCATCGCGGTTTTCCCATAACCGCAGGGAGCCGTTCACGCCCCCCCGCAACACGCTGCGCCACTGGGTGTCGAGGTTGTCAGTGTCGAACAGGGCCGCCTGGTAGTTGCCGCTCAGGGCCCGCCAGTTGAGGCGCAGCGGGGTGAAATAGGGGGTGCCCTGAGGGGGCTCGTCATCGGCTCGGCTGCCGGTCAGCTGAGCCTCGCCCTGGAGCTCGGCCCCATAGGAATACACCAGGGTCTGCAGTCCAAGGCTGCCGTTGTAGATGCGCTCCCGGTAACTGCCGAACAGCGCCCCCTGGGAGCTGCTGTGGCCCGGCAGGGCCAGAGGGGTGCTCAGCTGGGCGTTGCTGCGGGTGCCGGCGCGGAAGTTATCGGGATTGAAGGTGGACAGGCTGGCATCCCCGAGCAGGCGGAAGCGCCCCACGGGCACATCCAGCAGGGCGGCCATCCCGAAGAGGTCACCGAAGCGGGCTTGCTGCAGCACGTCAGGCCCCGCCAGGGAGGTGCCGGGGCGCACATAGCTCTCGGTGCGATCTTCGATGGCGCGCTGGATCATCAGCTGGGGCTGCAGCCGCAGCACCCCTTCCCGACCCAGCCGCAGCGGCGGCAGGTTGTAGCCCAGGTAGACGCCGTCCCGGTCCCGGCGGTCGGAATCCAGGCTGAAGGCGCTCTGCTGCTGGCCGATCTGGGCGTCGCGCAGGCCTCGCACCGAGAAGCGATCCCCAAGCAGGATGCGGCTGTCGCGACTGCTGATGCTGGTCACCCCGTCGGGGCGAATCCGGGCCTCCACCCCCCGCGCATAGATCCAGGCCTTGGCGGGGGTGAAGGGGTCGTTGGTGAAGGCCACCGCATCGGCGAACCAGCCATCGCGCTGGATGCGGATGCTGGTGGCCTGGAAGCGCAGTCGCGTCAGCGGGCCTTCCTTCGGGGGCCGGGGCCGGTAGCTGCCGACGCCCCCGGGGGCGTCGTTCTGCTGCTCGATCAGGGGGGCCAGGTCGAGCTTGATCGTGGTGTCCTGGCTCTGGCGGTAGCGCACGCCGCTCACCCGCTGGTCGATCGGAACGTCGGGCACTGCTGGCCCGCTGCGGCGGCCCGGCTGTTGGCCCTGCTCGCCCGCCGATTGCTCGCCCGCCGTCTGGTCCGCGGCAGGCAGGTCGCCCGTGCCGAGGCTCTCGCCGGGGGCGCGGGGCTCCAGCGCCACGTCGTTGAGGATCTGGCCCAGGGAGCTGTTGCGCGGGCTGGCATCACCCCCGGGGCAGCCCACCGGTGCGGGCATGGTGGGCTGCGGGCGTCGCCGCGGGGGCAGGAGCTCCAGCAGCGGGCGGGCCTGCGGATCGGCGGTCAGCTCCGGGCAGGCGAAGCTGTCGTCGAGGGCCACGGCCACTTCGCCGGGATCCGGTGCCGGCGCGGCAGCCCCAGGTTCGGTCGCCGGGGCCTCGGGCAGTCCCTGCAGCCCCACGCCCATTGGCCGCAAGGCCTCGAAGTCGCGGGCGAGGGTCTCCTGATCCACCACCCCGTAGACGTCGGTGATGCTGCCGGAGCCCTCCCAGTCGTTGTAGCGGAGGCTGCCGGCCTGCAGCATCTGGTCGCCGCGGATCAGCCGCAACTGGCCCGTGGCCAGCACGCTGCGCCGGTCGTCGCGCAGCTCGATGCGGTCGGCCAGCAGCCGCCAGCCGTCAAAGCGGGCCTCCACGTTGCCGCTCACCGTCAGGGTGCCGGAAGCGCGGTCGTAGCTCTGCCGATCCGAGCGAACCACCAGCAGCCTTGGCTCGGCGGGTTGCTGGCCGGCGTCGGCCGGGGCCTCCGCGCTGGCTGGGGGCAGAACGTCGGCGGCCTTCTCCGCTTCGCTCGGGTCACGCGGTGAGTCGATCGGGGTTGGGGCGGCGGTCCCCACGGCAGGGGCCAGAGCACTCAGCACCGCCAGGGCCGCCAGCAAGGTCCCGCGCCGCTGGCGCAGACGCCCTGGGTGGGGCCTCATGCTCATCAGGATGATGGCTGGCAGACGACGGGCATCAGGGCCGGGGGGACGGGGCATCGGCAGGACCCACAGTGCTGGCTCATGGGCGGAGCAGGGCCTGTCGGGGGACGGGCATTCAACTGATCGCCCGCCGACGGGCCGTCCGGTCGCCGAGCAGGCCCCATGCGCTGCTCAACCCTCTGGGGGTTGGAGGCCCGACGCAACCCGTGGCTCCCCAGACACAACCTTCAGAAACCCCGATCCGAGGCCTCCCTGCTCCGGCTCAGATCCGTAGCCCAGAGGGTTCGCTCAGCCCTGGCTCCATCTGCTGAGCGCAGCGCTGAGGCTGGAGGTCACTCTTCGAGGTCTTTGCGGCTTGGGGTGCGGCTGGGGTCGCTGGCCAGGAAGCCGAAGACGAAAACGCCGATGAAAAAGAAGACGACCGAATAAACCGAGATCTTGAGAGCGAGCATGGTTCGGTCTTGTGCGGAGCGGGCAGGTAACAGGGAGTGACGGCCAGCTCTGAGGACCTCATCGACCCTCTGCCAGCGGCATCATCCTATGGGACCTGGCCCGCCATCCAACGACGCCCAGGGCCCGGACCGCAGGCCTGCAGCCTCACAAGCCTCACTTTGAAACGAATCAGCCCCGTTCCCGCTCCGCTCGATCTGCAGGCCCGCTGGCACTGTCCCCAGCCAGGCGGTGGCGCCGGTCCGGCCCTGGAGCATCCCTGGGGAGCGCTGCACCGGCCGGATTGGCAGGCCCGAGGTCTGGTGATCTGGCCCCGGGGATGTCACTGGACCTGCCTCACCCTGCAGCTGCCCTGCCCCGGGACGTGGCAGGCGGCCCAGGCGGAGACTGCCGGCCTGCGGGCCCGGCTGGCCCTGCGCTGGTGGGCCGATCAGGCCGAGCTCTGGGTCGATGGCGCCAGGGTGCACTGCGGCGACCTCTTTGATACCTCCTGCCGCTGGCCCCTGCCCCAGCGCTGGTGGCGGGGGGAGGCGCTGCGGCTGGAGCTGCGGCTGCGCAGCCCCCTGCACGACGACGGTGCCCTGATCCACAGCAGCATCGAACTCGAACCCCTGGATCTGGAGGATCCCCTCGGGGTGCTGCAGCCGGCCCGCCAGGCCCTGCTGGCCCTGCGTCAGCAGGCCGGCCAGCCCGAGGCGCTGCCCCCTGGCGCGGGGCTGCATGTGCTGGGCCACGCCCACCTCGATCTGGCCTGGCTGTGGCCGGTGGCCGACACCTGGCGGGCGGCTGAACGCACCTTCAGCTCCGCCCTGGACCTGATCGATCGCTTCCCCGACCTCCACTTCGCCCACTCCACCCCGGCCCTCTACGCCTGGCTGGAGCGCCAGCGCCCTGCCCTGCTGCGCCGCCTCCAGGCGGCCGTGCGCGCCGGCCGCTTTGAGCCGATCAACGGCCCCTGGGTGGAAAGCGACTGCGTGCTGATCAGCACCGCCTCGCTGCTGCGCCAGTTCCAGGAGGGCCAGCACGACAGCCGCCGCCGCTTCCCGGGCCTGAGCCATCAGCTGGCCTGGCTGCCCGACAGTTTCGGCTTCGGGGCGGGTCTGCCGGCCGCGGCCGCGGCCACCGATGTGCGCTGGTTCTGCACCCACAAACTGTTCTGGAACGCCACCAACCCCTTCCCGCACCGGCTGTTTCGCTGGCGCAGCCGCTGCGGCAGCGAGCTGCTGGCGCTGATGAGCGCGCCGATCGGCACCGATGGGGATCCCCTCGCCATGGAGCGGCACCGGCTGGAGTGGCAGGGGGCCACCGGGTTGCCCCAGGCCCTCTGGCTGCCGGGGGTCGGCGACCACGGCGGCGGTCCCACCGCCGAGATGCTGGAGCAGCTGGAGCTGTGGCGGCACCAGCCCGAGGCGGCGCCCCAGACCCACGGCAGCCTGCGGTCCTTCCTGGCGGGCCTCGAGCCCCTGCGCCCCCAGCTGCCGGTGTGGCGCGATGAGCTCTATCTCGAGCTGCACCGGGGCTGCGCCACCACCCGGCCCGACCAGAAACGCCACAACCGCACCCTGGAGCGGCTGCTGCGGGAAGCCGGGCTGGCCGCCGTGCTGGCGGGGGGGCGCCAGCAGCCCGACTGGCAGCCCCTTCTGTTTCAGCAGTTCCACGACATCCTGCCGGGCACGGCGATCCCGGAGGTGTTCGAGCAGGCTGAGCCCGTCTGGAGAGCCGCCCGCCGCCAGGCCCGGGCCAGCCGCGATCGCCACCTCCAGCAGTGGCTGGGCCTCACCCCTTCCGGGCCTCCGGACACTGGCCAGGGCGGCCCTGAGCGGTGGTGGGCCGTGCAGCTGCAGCTATCAGCCGGACTGGCGCTGAACCCGAAGGGGTTGGCGATCAGGCGCTGCCGCCCGGGTAGCGCAAAGTGCGCCAATCACCGCTGGCCGTGCTCACCTCAACGCCGATCTCCACCGGTCCCTGGCTGGCACCCACCTGCTCCTGCCACCA